>JALHMT010000002.1:143316-309041 GCA_022843905.1 Rubrivivax sp. | reverse complement strand
GCGCGCCCGCACCCGGCGCCGGCGGAGCACCGAGGGCCGAGGGACCGGCAGACGGCGGCGCATCGGCCGGCGCGCTGGGCTGGGCACGCACCCACCAGGCCAGCGCCGCCACCACGAGGGCCAGCGCCGCGAGGGCGGCGAGTCGAAGATGAAAGGGTCGGGTCACAGGCAGCATTGAACCGTCGGGAGTGTCGCGAGCCTAAGGCTCCGCCGTGAAGCACGGTAAAGCGGCGGGGGCTTCACTGCCGGGGGCAGGGTCTTGGGGGGCGCGGCCAAACTCCTCGCCGCGGTTGTCGAAGGGGTTGCGGCACGACACCTCCAGGTGGGTGTGGTTGTCGATGGCGATCAGCTGGTCGATGGCCATGCGGGAGGCCTTTCCGGCGCTTCGGCGCGCCATCGCGGCCGCAAGCGCAGACCCGAGGATGCCCTCATGGCCGGCGGCCCTGCCGGCCCGGCGTGTGCGAGCATGAGCGCCCGACGGGCGGTGACACCCGCGGGCGGATCACGGTACCAGCGGCACGGGGCTCGAAGCCGCTGGAGGGCGCACGACACGGACACACGGAGACGGCAGATGGATCTGGGACTCACAGGACAGGTGGTGCTGATCACCGGGGGCAGCAAGGGCATCGGCCTGGCCTGCGCGCACGCGTTCGCGCTCGAAGGGGCCCGGATCGCCATCGCGTCGCGGTCGGCCGAGAACCTGGAGGCCGGCGCGTGCTGGCTGCAGCAGCAGGGCCATGCCGTGCACACCGTCGCGGCCGACCTGCGCCGCGCGGAAGACGCCGAGGCGATGGTGCGCCACGTCGAAGCCGCACTGGGGCCGGTGGACGTGCTGGTCAACAGCGCCGGCGCCGCGCAACGCACCCCGCCCTTCGAGCTGACCGCGGCGCACTGGCACGCCGCGATGGACGCCAAGTACTTCACCACCATCCACGCCATGCAGGCGGTGCTGGCCGGCATGGGGGCGCGCGGCCGCGGCAGCATCGTCAACGTGGTGGGTGCCGGCGGCATGGTGGCCAGCCCCACGCACGTGCCCGGCGGCGCGGCCAATGCGGCCCTGATGCTGGCCAGCGCCGGCCTGGCCCTGGCCTGGGCGCCGCGCGGCGTGCGCATCAACGTCGTCAACCCGGGCCTGGTGGCCACCACCCGCATGCAGGAGGGCCTGCAGGCGCAGTCGCGCATGACGGGCGAGACGGTCGATGCGCTGGAGGAGCGGCTGCGCAAGGGCATGCCGCTGGGCCGCCTGGCGCAAGCCGACGACGTGGCGCGCATGGTGGGGATGCTGGCGTCGCACGTGGCCGCCTACGTCAGCGGCGCGGCGCTGACTATTGATGGGGCGGTGACGGCTTTGCCGCATTGATGCGACACATGAAGTTTGGTTTGCGCGCTATCAATCTGGGATTGCTGATCTCGGCAGCCGTGGTTTCGGCGAGGGCACAGGACGCCAACGTCCCCAATGGAGAGTGGCGAGGTCAGGTTCAGTGGTATGCAACCGTCGATGCCAAGCCAGATCCAAGCGCACATTCGGTCGGAATGTTGACCCTCGCTGTCGATCCGAGAGGAAAGGTGGTGGTATCTGGGTCTGACATGGGTTGCACCGGCCTTGGCCTGTTCAGCGCTGGACCGATGCCAGTCATCAAGATGCTGGACATCACGCTGAAGGGCTGCAGCTACGACGGCTACAACCGAAGATTTGGTGGAACCCTGCTGATGCAAGAAGGCGGTCGCAGAGTAAAGCTGGAGCTTCGCGCGAATAGCATTCGAATCGGGTCGAAGACCGCGTTCTATGAAGTCAAGGGTGTGCTTTCGCAGTAGCGCCACCATAGAGGTCGCGAAGGGAGACCGGCCTACAAGCGTGCGCAATAGCTGCTGTCAGCATGCGTCTCCCGCCGCATGCTCAAAGAAATCCACCGCAACGTCATCGAAAACTGGCGCGGGGACTACAACCATCACCGACCGCACGGCACCCTCGGGTACGTGTGGTTCGGACCGGAGCTAATGGGCCGGCGCGGATTTATGCGTTGACTGGGGCTCGCAAGTGATGCCGGGACCGTGAGTGGGTGAATCGCTCCTTGAGATTGGTTGCGGTCAGTCAGGGTGTGGGCGTTGGACGTCCGCTGGCGCCAAGATCCGACACGACAACTGACCAGCGGAAATGCAGCAGTTCGTGGGCCCTATTGCTGCTCTGATAACCTGGCGCGCGACATGGCCCCCACAACTCCGATCCGGCTGCTTCAACGCGCTTGGTACGCTGCATCATTTGACGTCTTCAGTGCCCAATCTAACGATGAGATCGTTGGCCGGCTCACCCAGCAAAGCAATCACGCGGTTGACTTGGCTCAGCGCGACGCATGGCTGGCAGAAATTGACCTGCTGCGGCGCTGGCTGAAGGGACGCACCGGTACCCTGCTGCTGGAGTTCAACATTCCGCGCATGGGCTTGCGGGCCGACGCGGTGCTGGTGATCGCTGGGTGCATTGTCATCCTGGAGTTCAAGGTGGGCGACTCCACGGTGGGCCAAAGCGCGCTGAACCAGGTGTGGCAGTACGCGCTCGACATCAAGAATTTTCATGAGACCAGCCACGGGCTGCCGGTCATTCCGGTTCTCGTTCCCACCGGGTTGGCGGTCAGCGAGCCAGCAGCCGCAAGCTACGCCAGTGACTGGGTGCGTGACCCGATCGCGCTCGCGCCGCAGCAGGTGCCCGAGTTGTTGGACGAGCTCAGCCAGCAGTTTGCCAGCCCGATCGACTCAGAAGCTTGGCAGGGTGGGCGATACCGCCCGACCCCCACCATCATCGAAGCGGCCCGGCACCTGTACGCACAGCACGAGGTCGCCGATGTCGTGCGGACCGAGGCCGGTGCCACCAACCTGACCGACACCGCGCACCGACTCGAAGAACTGATCAAGCAAGCCCAGCGACAGGGCGAGAAGCTGATCTGCTTTGTCACCGGCGTGCCGGGTGCCGGCAAGACATTGGTGGGTCTGAACCTGGCCACCGCGCGGCGCGACGTCGGCGACTCGCACGCGGTGTTCTTGTCCGGCAACGGACCGTTGGTTTCGGTGTTGTGCGAGGCTTTGACGCGCGACGATGTGCGGCGGCGCCGAGAGTCGGGCGAATCGGTCACCAAGGCCAGCGCATCCAAGCCCATCAAGGCCTTCATCCAGAACGTTCACCACTTTCGAGATGAAGCGCTGCGCGCCGCAAACGCGCCGGTGGATCGCATCGTGATCTTTGACGAGGCCCAGCGCGCCTGGAACCTGCAGAAGACCACGATGTTCATGCGCCAGAAGAAGAACCAGCCTGACTTCAACCGATCAGAGCCTGAGTTCCTGATCGAGACCATGGACCGGCACAAAGGCTGGGCCGTGATCGTGTGCCTGGTGGGTGGCGGTCAAGAGATCCACACCGGGGAAGCCGGCATAGGCGCTTGGATCGACGCGTGCCGGGAACGCTTTCCGCACTGGCGCCTGTGCTTGTCAGACCAACTGTCAGAGGCCGAGTACGGTGCGGGCGAACCTCTCGGGCGCGCCCGCGCAGGCAACCAAACCGAGCTGTACACCGACCTGCACTTGTCGGTATCGATGCGCTCGTTTCGCGCCAACAGCGTGTCGGCCTTTGTGAAAGCGCTGTTGGATGAGGACCAACACGCCGCGCGGAACGCGTTGAGCCACTTCAGCGACCGATATCCCATCGCCATCACTCGCGACTTGAATGCCGCGAAGCAGTGGGTGAAGCGCCAGGCCCGAGCCAACGAGCGCTACGGCCTGCTCAGTTCATCCAAAGCCATGCGCCTGAAACCGTACGCGGTGGATGTGCGACTGGCGGCGGACCCCATTCACTATTTTCTGGCCGAGCGCGAGGACGTGCGCTCCAGCTTCTATCTGGAAGAGTGCGCCACCGAGTTCCAGGTCCAGGGACTGGAACTGGACTGGGCGTGTGTGGCGTGGGATGCGGACTTGCGCATGACCTCCGCTGGGTGGCGCCACCACGACTTTGCGGGTAGCCGGTGGAAGAACATCCACAGCGCTGAAAACCAGCGCAATCTGAAGAACGCCTACCGAGTGCTGCTGACTCGGGCGCGGCAAGGCATGGTGATCTTTGTGCCTGCGGGGGATGACGAGGATGCGACCCGAACTCCTGGTTACTACGCTCAGACGTTTGACTACTTCCAAGGACTTGGACTTCGCATGATCTAAATGTGGATGTTTGGCGCGACCGCAGCAGACTGGTCAGAGTCATTCGCAGGCGGGGGCAGAGTGGCCGCTTCGACCGTCACCCGAATTTCGCCGGGTACCGATCTATCAGCGGAGATGCTAAAAGCCGCAACTGCTGGCCAGAGCTAAGAGAGACACCAGCAGCGGGAAGTTGCTCCGGCCTGCATCTGCTGAGAATTCAGGGAATCGAATGACAAATGATCCTGCCGGCTCGACTTGGAAAAAGTGGGACTTGCATGTCCACACGCCGTCCTCGCTAGTCCACAACTACCCCGGCGCCAGCCAAGACGAAGCCTGGGAAGCATTCCTGACGGACCTTGAAGCCTTGCCACCTGAGTTCAAGGCCATAGGCATCAACGACTACATCTTCATCGATGGCTACGAGCGCGCGCGCATGGCCAAGCTAGAACAAGGCCGGCTCAAAAACATCGATCTCCTGCTGCCCGTCATTGAACTGCGTCTCGACAAGTTCGCCGGGGTAGTCAAGAAGGAGAAGGACGGCACCTACTCGCAGTCCGGCTGGAACCGCATCAACCTGCACGTCATCTTCGACGCTATGGACCCGGCGGTCATCCAACAGCAGTTCCTCAACGCGCTGACTCCGAGCTACCAACTGATTCCGGACTCAAGCGACTTGGAGGGCAAGTGGAACGCCGTGATTACCCGAGAAAGCCTCGCTGAGCTTGGAAAGATGATCGTCGACTCAGCGCCGCCTGAGAAAAGGGCGGACTACGCGCCCCATTTGCGGGAGGGCTTCAACAACCTCTGCGTGAGCTTGGAGAAGGTCGTCGCTGCTCTGGAGAAGCCCTACTTCGCAGGCAAGTTCCTGATCGCCGTCGGGAAGACCGAATGGGCCAACCTCAAGTGGGACGACCAATCCATCGCCGAGAAGCGCAACATCATCAACCAAGCCGATTTGGTATTCACCGCAGCTGTGAACCCCGCGGAATACCACGCGGCGCGCAAGAAGCTCTCCGAGTCCAACGTCAAAGCCACGCTGCTCGACTGCTCCGACGCGCACGCGCCGAGTGGGTCGGGGGATAAGGACCGCGTCGGCAACTGCTTCACCTGGATCAAGGCCGACGCGACCTTCGATGGCCTCGTCCAGGCCATCACCGAATTCGAGGACCGCGTATTCATCGGCGACACGCCGCCCAAGAGGCTCCTAGTAGAGGCCAACCGCACCAAATATGCCTCCAACATCCGCATCAAACGTAAGGCCGGCTCCACGCTGGCCGATCCTTGGTTTAACGTGGACATGCCGCTGAGCCACGACTTGGTCGCCATCATCGGCAACAAGGGGAGCGGCAAGAGCGCCATGGCCGACATCGCCGGGCTAGCCGGCGACACCAAGAACTTCAAGAGCTTTTCATTCCTCAAGGACACGCGGTTTCGCAACCCGAGGAACAAGCTCGCGCAGCACTTTCTCGGCGCGCTCGGCTGGCACGACGGCACTGAGTCCGAGCGCCAGCTAGACCAAGACCCGTCGGAGACAAGCGTCGAGCGGGTGAAGTATCTGCCGCAGAGCTACCTCGAAACGCTGTGCAATGAGCTCGGCGACGGCGGTTCGGCGACGTTCGACACCGAGCTGCGCAAGATCATCTACACGCATGTTCCGGAAGACGCGCGGCTGGGCTACACGTCCATGGACGAGCTGCTCGACTTCAAGGTCGCGGAGATCGACAGCGCGCGCGAGCAGGTCGTCAAGGAAATCTCCAAGGCCAATGCGGAGATTCTGCAGACCGAGCGTAGGCTGACGCCGGAGTTCAAGCAGTCGCTGCAAGAGCAGCTCGATGCCAAGGTCGCTGAGTTCAATGCCCTGGTGGCATCGAAGCCCGCTCAGGTGGAAGACCCCACGGCGTCGGAAGCGGCCCAGGAGCAGTCGAAGGCGGCCACTGAGAAGATTCAAGCCCTCGAAGACGAGCTCAAAAAGCTGGGCGATGAAGAGAAGCTTCTCCGCGACAAGAAGGCCGCCGAGGCGAAGCGTCAAGCCGTCCTGAGCCGGATCGTCCAAGCCATCGCGAACCACAAGAAGGCCCACGACCAGTTCGTCGCGGAGTTGGCCCCCATGCTCGCCGAAGCTGGCACGGACGTGAAGGCATCCGACGTGGTCGAGCTGAGGATCGACACGTCGCGGATTGACGCGCTCGGCAAGACAACCAAGGAATCCATCGCGTCCATCGACGCGGCCCTCGCCAATCAAGAGCCCGCAGGCCTGTCCAAGCGGCGCGAGGCGGCCGAGGCGGCGATGGCTGACATCAGGAGCAAGCTCGGCGAGAAGCAGCGCCTGTTCATCCTCTTCAAGGATCAGGTCGCCAAGTGGGAGCGCGCCCAAGCGGAGCTCACAGGCAGCAAGGACAAGCCGCAGTCCATTGACTGGTTCAAGGCTGAGATCGAGTCGCTGGCCGCCCTGCCCGCCAAGCTGGCGGAGCTGCGGGTGCGCCGCGTGGAACTGGCCAAGACGGTCCACGAGCAACTAGGCAAGACGGTAGAGGAATACCGCCGCCTCTATGGGCCGGTGCAGGAATTCGTCAAATCTGCCGCGCAGATGGACATGCACTTGCCGCTGGATTTTGCGGTGCGGATCGAAGAGTCGGACTTCCAAGACAACTTCTTTCCTCGAATCAATCGGCAGGCGCGCGGAAGTTTTGCCGGCGTTGACGAAAGCGGCCAGCTCATGCGTGGTTTGCTCAAAGAGGTCAACTTCGGAGACGTGGAGTCGACGCTGAATTTCCTTGAGACCATTGACGACATGCTGCATTTTGACCGGCGTGAGTCCGGCGGCGGCCGCGAGACCAGGATCGCCGACCAACTCCGAAAAGGCGGAGAACCCCAGGACATCCTCGACTACCTCTACGGCATGAGCTATCTCGAACCGCGTTATTCGCTCACGTTCGACGGCCAAGAGATCAGCCAGCTTTCGCCGGGCGAGCGCGGCCTGCTCTTGCTGGTCTTCTACCTGTTAGTGGACAAGGACGACATTCCGATCATCATCGACCAGCCCGAGGAGAACCTAGACAACCAGACCATCTTTAAGGTGCTGGTCAAGTGCATCAAAGCGGCCAAGCTGCGGCGCCAGGTCATCATGGTGACGCACAATCCCAATTTAGCGGTGGTGTGCGATGCAGAGCAAATCATCTGCGCGACCTGCGACAAGGCGACCAACACGTTCAACTACGTCTCGGGCGGGATTGAGTCGCCGGTAGTCAAGGCCATCGTCGTGGAAATTCTCGAAGGCACCGAGCCTGCCTTCAAGAATCGGAAGCGCAAGTACGGTCTTTGATGGCAGTACGCTGGCGCTCAAAGGCTCAGACGTCACCGCCGTTGGACATGTCGAAGAATGCTTGATGTCGGTGCTCGGTCGCAGCGGAAGCAGCCGCGACGGACTGCAACCGCTGGGGAGCAGCCGGCTCCCTCCCGCCGGATCCTTGCCAGAGGACAGACGGCCGCGCTCCACAGAGTCCCAAATGCCGGGGCAAGCGCGCAGCGCCGTCGTCGAGCTTGGCAACCTTGCGGAACACCGGCATCTCGTGAAGCGCTTCTTCCATCGCTGGGTCAGACCGCGTGAATCACTGATGCGGGCAGTGGATGAGGAGCATGGCCTCGATGCGAAACGGCGGTCGGCCGATCTCGGCCTTGGGCTACTAGGGCTCCACCACCTGCATCGGCGCCGACCGGGGCACCACCCGTTCCATCTCGTCGACGAACTCGCGCTTGCGCGTCTTCTTCGTGGAGAGGTTCAGGCCACGTCCGAGCTGCTTCAACGGCTTGAGCTTTGCTGACATCCGGCGGTCAGGCTATTCGGACTGGCACCGAGTTTTGCAGTTCTACTGTGACGTTCGCTATCGCAGAACGCACCAACAAAACAAAACTGGTAGGCCGTGTTGGACTTGAACCAACGACCAAAGGATTATGAGTCCTCTGCTCTGACCAACTGAGCTAACGGCCCGAGCCTCGCAGTGTAGCGGCGGGGCTGCGCTGGCCGGCCTGCCGCGCTACTTCTGGCTGAGCGCGTTGCCCACCAGGCGCGAGGTGATGTCGACGATCTGGATCATGCGGTCGTAGGCCATGCGCGTGGGGCCGATCACGCCCAGCGTGCCGACGATGCGGCCGTCGACCTCGTAGGGCGCGGTGACCACCGACAGTTCCTCGAACGGCACGACCTGGCTCTCGCCACCGATGTAGATGCGCACGCCTTCGGCCCGGCTGCTGACGTCCAGCAGGCGCATCAGCTCGGTCTTCTGCTCGAAGACGTCGAACAGGCGGCGCAGGCTGCGCATGTCGTTGCCGAAGTCCTGCACGCCCAGCAGGTTGCGCTCGCCGGAGACGATGACGTTGTCGGTGTTCTCTTCCATCGCCTGCGTGCCCACCTGCACCGCCGCCTTCATCAGGCCGGCGATCTCGCCGCGCAGGGCCTCGATCTCGTGCTGCAGGCGTTCGCGCACCTCTTCGATGGTCAGGCCCGCGTAGTGCGCGTTGAGGTAGTTGGTGGCTTCGAGCAGTTCCGACGGGTTGTGGTCGCGCGCCGTGATGATGACGCGGTTCTGCACGTCGCCGTCGGGCGCCACCATGATCACCAGCACGCGGCGTTCGCCCAGGCGCAGGAATTCGATGTGGTGGAAGACGCTGGCCTTGCGCGGCGCGGTGACCACGCCGACGAAGCTCGACAGGCTGGACAGCAGCTGCGCGGCCTGCGCGATGACGCGCTGCGGCTGGTCGGGGTGCAACTGCTCGCGCGCGGCGGCCATGTCGGCCGGGGCATGATCCAGGTCGATCGGCTTGCTCGTCAGCATGGTGTCGACGAACAGGCGGTAGCCCCGCGCCGTCGGCACACGGCCGGCGCTGGTGTGCGGGCTGACGATGAGGCCGAGCTCTTCCAGGTCGGCCATCACGTTGCGGATGGTGGCGGGCGACAGGTCGATGCCGGTGGCACGCGACAGCGTGCGCGACCCGACGGGCTGGCCGTCGGCGATGTAGCGCTCCACCAGCGTCTTCAGAAGGGTCTTGGCACGGTCGTCGAGCATGGCTCCATTGTAGGGAAGGCCGTCCCGCCGCCCCCTTGGGAATCACCTTGCCTATGGTGTAATGCGCCGCATGCCGACCCGCTTCCGACATGCCGCGATCGTGGGTAAATACCAAGCCCGCGGCATCCGTGCGGCCCTCGAGGAACTGGCCCACTTCCTGATGGCCCAGGGGCTGGAGGTCTCGTTCGAACGCGAGACCGCGCATGCCACGGGCGTGGCCGACTTCGACAGCCTGTCGCCGGCCGAACTGGGCCGCAAGTGCGACATCGCCGTGGTGGTGGGCGGCGACGGCACCATGCTGGGCATCGCCCGCGAACTGGCGCGCTACAACATGCCGCTGGTGGGCATCAACCAGGGCCGCCTGGGTTTCATCACCGACATCCCGCAGGAGCACTATCGCGAGGCGCTGGCCCCCATCCTGGCCGGCGACTACGAGGAAGAGCACCGCTCCATGCTGGAAGGCGGCGTCTGGCGCGACGACCACAAGATCTTCGACGGCCTGTCGCTGAACGACGTGGTCGTCAGCCGCGGCGCCACGGCCAGCATGGTCGAGCTGCGGGTCGACGTCGACGGCGACTTCGTGGCCAACCTGCGCGCCGACGGCCTCATCATCGCGTCACCCACCGGCAGCACGGCTTATGCGCTGTCGGCCGGCGGGCCGATCCTGCACCCGGGCATCGCCGGCTGGGTGATCGTGCCCATCGCCTCGCACACGCTGTCCAACCGGCCCATCGTGCTGCCCGACCACGGCGAGATCCGCATCGGCGTGGTGGCCGGCCGCGAGGCCTCGGCCAACTTCGACATGCAGAGCCTGGCCAGCCTGCTGCACGGCGACCAGATCCGCGTGCGGCGCTCGGCCTTCAAGGTGCGTTTCCTGCACCCGCGCGGCTGGAGCTACTACGCCACCCTCCGGCGCAAGCTGCGCTGGTACGAAGGCGTCGTGTGACCCACCCCCGTAGCGCCTTCGGCGCACCTTGCAGGCCGCGCCGAGCCAGTGGCTCGGCTCTTCGGCAGGCACGACAGGTCCACCGGACCTGTCGTGTCCGGCCTCAGCCCCCTCAAGGGGGCGCCGCCAGCGGCCGGGCGGAGCCCGTCCGCGGCGTCTGCTTGATCCCTCTGCGACTTGGGTCGGGTTGGCAGCCCGGCGCCATCGGCCACTGACATGCTGCGCCGCCTCGTCTTGCGCGACGTCGCCATCGTGCGCGAGCTCGATCTCGAGCTGTCCGGCGGCTTCACCGTGCTGACCGGCGAGACCGGCGCAGGCAAGTCCATCCTCATCGACGCCCTGCAGCTGGCTCTGGGCGCCCGGGCAGAAGCCGCGCTGGTGCGCGAAGGCGCCACCCGTGCCGAGGTCAGTGCCGAGTTCGACACGCCGCTCGCCTTGTTGCCCTGGCTGGATGAAGCCGGCTTCGGCGGCGGTGGTGTCGCAGACGGCCTGCTGCTTCGCCGCAGCATCGACACGCAAGGCAAGAGCCGCGCGTGGATCAACGGCAGCACGGCCACGGTGGCACAGCTGCGCGAGGCCGCCGAACACCTGGTCGACATCCACGGCCAGCACGCCTGGCAGAGCCTGACGCGACCCGCTGCCGTGAGGGACCTGCTCGACACCCAGGCCGGGCTGGACACGCGCCCCCTGGCAGCCGCCTGGCAGGCCTGGCGGCAGGCGCTGAAAGCACTGGACGAAGCGCGCGCGAAGCGCGACACGCTGGAACAGGAACGCGAGCGCCTGGCCTGGCAGATCGGCGAAGTGGAACGCCTGGCGCCCGGTGCCGACGAGTGGGAATCGCTCAACGCCGAGCACCAGCGGCTGGCGCACGGGCAGGCCCTGCTCGACGGTGCGCGTGCCGCACTCGACGCACTGGACGAGGCCGAGCCTTCGGCCGCCGCACTGTGCGCGCGGGCCATCGACGCGCTGGACGACGTGCAGCGCTACGACGGCGAGCTGGCCTCGGTGATCGGCGTGCTGCGCGAAGCGCAGGCGCAGCTCGAAGACGCCGCCCACACGCTGAATGGCTACCTCGGCCACCGCGAGCCCGACCCCGACCGCCTGGCGCAGCTCGATGCCCGCCTGTCGAGCTGGGTGGCGCTGTCACGCCGCTACAAGCGCCCACCGGCCGAGCTGGCGGCCCTGCTGTCGGGCTGGAAGGAGTCGCTGAAGGCGCTCGACGCCGCCGCCGACCTCGATGCCCTGGAACGCGCCGTGGCCAGCGCCGAACAAGCCTGGCGCGGGCTGGCTCAGAAGGCCAGCAAGGCGCGCAGCAAGGCCACCAGGCCGCTGTCCGCCGCCGTGACCCAGGCCATGCAGCTGCTGGGCATGGCAGGCGGCAGCTTCGAGGTGGCCCTGCTGCCGCAGGACGAGCCCGCCGCCTGGGGTCTGGAGAGCGTGGAGCTGCGTGTCGCAGGCCATGCGGGCAGCACGCCGAGGCCGCTGGCCAAGGTGGCTTCGGGCGGCGAGCTGTCGCGGCTGGCGCTGGCCATCGCCGTCACCACGCATCGCGCAGGGGCCGCCGATGCAGGGGCCGCTGCGCAGGTGCCCACGCTGATCTTCGACGAGATCGACGCCGGCGTCGGCGGCACCGTGGCCGACAGCGTGGGCCGCCTGATGAAGCAGCTCGGCCGCCACGCGCAGGTGATGGCCGTGACGCACCTGGCACAGGTGGCCGCCTGTGCCGACCAGCACTTCGTGGTCAGCAAGTCGCTGCACGGCCGGCAGACGCTCAGCGACATCCACGCCGCCAGCGGCGAGGCCCGTGTGGCCGAGATCGCCCGCATGCTGGGCGGCGAACGCCTGGCGGGCACCAGCCGGGCGCATGCCCAGGCGCTGCTCGACGCGCCGCACGAAGAGAAAGGATCGAGCCCGCGATGAGCGAGTGGATCCCTCTGGACGCCAGCGCCCGCGACGAGGTGATCCTCATCACGGGCATTTCCGGCTCGGGCAAGTCGGTGGCGCTGCACGCGCTGGAAGACGCCGGCTACTTCTGCGTGGACAACCTGCCGCCGGAGCTGCTGCGCGACTTCATCCGCCTGGAACACCAGCGCTTCACGCACCGCGTGGCAGTGGCGGTGGACGTGCGCACGGCCGGCTCGCTGCCGCACCTGCTGCCGCTGATCGACGAACTGCGCAGCGAAGGCATCCGCGTGCGTTCCATCTTTCTGGACGCCACCACCGACACCCTGGTGCGCCGCTTCTCCGAAACGCGCCGCCCGCACCCGCTGTCGGCCGTGCCGGCCGGCAGCGACGTGGCGCGCGCGCTGGTCGAGGCGATCGAACTCGAGCGCGACCTGCTGGCCGACCTGCGCGAGATCTCCACCGTCATCGACACCAGCCAGCTGCGTCCCAGCCTGCTGCGCGGCTGGATCCGCAGCATGGTGGGTGCGCGCGACGCTGCGCTGACGGTGGTGTTCGAGTCTTTCGCCTTCAAGCACGGCGTGCCGCTGGACGCCGACTTCGTGTTCGACGTGCGCGTGCTGCCCAACCCCTACTACCTGCGCGAGCTGCGGCCGCTCAGCGGGCGCGACGCGCCGGTGGCCAGCTACCTCGAACGCCAGCCCGAGGTCATGGCCATGCTGTCGCAGATCGAGATGTTCCTGCAGCACTGGCTGCCGGCCTTCGAGGACGACCAGCGCAGCTACCTCACCGTCGCCATCGGCTGCACCGGCGGCCAGCATCGTTCGGTCTACATCGTCGAGATGCTGGCGCGCCGCTTCGAGAGCCGACAGACCACCCTCATCCGACATCGAGAACTCGATGCCCGCACCTGACAACGCCCCCGTCCCGGTCGCCCTGCCGCGTCCGCTGTCCCTGTTTCCGCTTCGCACGGTGCTGTTCCCGGGCGGCCTGCTGCCGCTGAAGGTCTTCGAAGCCCGCTATCTCGACCTGATGTCGCACTGCCTGCGCAGCGGCGACCCTTTCGGCGTGCTGTGCCTGAAGAGCGGCGCCTCGGCCGGCCCCGGTGGAGGGCCGGTGGTGCTGGAAGAGGTGGGGGTGCTGGCCCGCGTGGATCAGGTCGACGCCGAGCAGGCGGGCATCCTGCGCGTGAACTGCACGGGCCTCAGCCGATTCCGCCGCCAGGGGCCCGCACGTCAGCGTGACGACGACCTCTGGGTCTGCGACGCGGTGGCCTTCCCCGACGACGCCTCGCGACTCCCCGCAGCAACGATGTTCGACACCGTTCAGGCGCTGCAGCGCGCCATCGCCTCGCTGCGCGCCCAGGGCGTGCTGCCCTTCGCCGAGCCCTTCCGTCTGGACGATGCCGGCTGGGTGGCCAACCGCTGGTGCGAGCTGCTGCCGATCGGCCTGGCGGCCAAGCAGAAGCTGATGGAGCTGGAAGATCCGGTGATCCGCCTGTCGCTGGTCGACGCCTATCTGCGCGACAAGCGCGTGGTGGTGTAGTCCGCGCCGGTTCTTGCCGCTCCCGAAGGTGCAGGCGTGACCCCGGTGCGTCAGCCCATCAAGAGTTTCCTGACCGGCGCCGGCAGGCCCATCGCAGCCGCTTCCTCGAGCGTGAACCAGCGGCCGGGCCCACCGGGGGATACCGCCTCCGATGCGATGACAGCCAGCTGCGCGGCAGGCGTCTTCTCCGGCAGGGTCCAGCGCAGCGGCCGAAGCGTCCAGTCGAAGTGCGTCAGCGCATGCTCCACCACCGGCAGCGCTTCCCCCTTCCCCGGCCACCCGGCCGACACCGCCTGCAAGGTTTCGGGCCGGTCCCATTCGGGCAGGCTGAAGAGGCCCGCCCAGACGCCCTTGCCGGGCCGCTGCACCAGCAGCACCTGCTCGCGCCAGCGCAACCACAGCAGCGCATGGCTGCGGCTGCCACGCTTGAGCCTGCGCGTCTTGACGGGGAAGTCGGCAGGTCGGCCTTCGCGGCGCGCCACGCACTCGGCCTGCACGGGACACGACAGGCACAGCGGCTGTCGCGTCAGGCACACGGTGGCGCCCAGGTCCATCAGGGCCTGGGTGTAGACGTCGACGTGCTCGTCGGGCAGCAGCGCTTCAGCCAGCGCCCACAGCGCACGCTCCTGCGCAGCTTCCGCCAGGTCGCCGTCGAAACCGAGCACGCGCGTCAGCACGCGCTTGACGTTGCCGTCGAGGATGGCGGCGCGCTCGCCGAAACAGAAGGCCGCGATGGCCGCTGCCGTCGAGCGCCCGATGCCCGGCAGCGTGGCCAGCGTGCGGCTGTCGCCCGGAAAGCGGCCGCCGTGCTCGGTCACCACGGCCTGCGCGCAGCGGTGCAGGTTTCGCGCGCGGCTGTAGTAGCCCAGGCCGCTCCAGAGCCCGAGCACCTCGTCCAGCGATGCTGCAGCCAGGCTCTGCACGTCGGGGAAGCGCAGCAGGAAGCGGGCGTAATAGTCCCGGACCGTGGTCACCTGCGTCTGCTGCAGCATCACTTCGGACAGCCACACGCGGTAGGGCTCGCGCGTGCCCTGCCAGGGCAGGTCGTGCCGGCCGTGGTCGCGCTGCCACGCCACGATGCGGGCGGCAAGACCTGCCGGCGGCACCGGCGTGCTGGACGGCACCCGTCGGGACATCAGGCCGCGGTGCGCTCCCGCTCGGCGTCCACGGGCGCGGCAGGCAGCTGGGCCAGCGCCTGGGTCTGAAGCAGCAGACGGTCGAGCTGATCCGTCTGGGCGTCGAGCTGGCGGTCCTGCAGCTCGAGTTCGGCGATGCGCATCTCGAGTTCGCCCGAGGCACTCTCCACCCGCTGCAGGGCTTCGCGGCGCCGCAGGAAGCCGGCGCGGCGTTCACGCAGCTGCTCGTCCATCGGGCCGGCCACGGCCTTGCTCCACAGCTCGACCTCGGCAGCGGCGCTCTCGAAGGCAATGCGCAGTCGCGACAGCAACATGCGGCGGAACTGCTCGCGAAAGCCCGGCAAGGCCATGCGCCAGGCCTGCGTGACCGTGAGGTACTGCGTGTAGCTCGATTCGATGCTGTTGAACTCCTGCACGAAGCGGCTGAGCGACGGCGCCGCCGGCACGTTGAAGGCGAAGCCGAACTCGGTGTTCAGGCGCGAGCTGGACGCCTCCAGCATCTGCCGCATCTCGTCCATCTGCCCGGCGGCCTTGGCCACCAGGCTGCGCAGGCGCGAGCACAGCGCGGTGAAGGCCTGGCGTGCGCCGAGCGCCAGCGGGCGGTTGCCCAGGGCCTGCTGAAGTTCGGCCACCTCGGCGCGCAGCGTGTCGCCGGACAGCACGGCCAGCAAGGACTCCAGCATGCGAAGCTGCACCGATCGCACGGCCGCCAGCTTTCGCGTGCAGCCCTCGAATTCCAGCGCATCGGCATCCACGCGCTGCAGCAGCATGCGCAGCTTCGCGCCGCTCTTGCCGCGCAGGCCGCGCAGCTCCAGCAGTTGTTCGGCGCACTGGCGACGGCGGTCGGACAGGCGGCGCAGCGTGGCGCTGCGCAGCAGGTCGGCGGTCTCGTCGACGTGACGGCCGATCATCTCGCGTTGACGGGGCATCAGTTCGGCAGCCAGCGCCTGCTCCAGTTCGGGCAGGCGGCTGCGCCGCAGTTGCGCCGCATCGCCCGCCACGCGCGCAGCCAGCGCATCGCGTGCCGAGATGGGGAAGACGCGCGAACCCGGCAGCCCCAGCGTGGTGGCCGTCTCCTGGCACTGACTGGCGATCTGGCGCTCGAGCTGCTCCTGCGAGCCCAGGGGGTCGACCAGGGTGTCGATCTTGTTCAGCACCACGAAGCGTTCGAGCGAGGAGCCCGACAGGTGCTCGCGCCACACCGAGAGGTCGGAGCGCGTCACACCCGTGTCGGCCGCCAGCAGGAACACCGTGGCGTGCGCCGAGGGCAGCAGCGACAGCGTCAGTTCGGGCTCGGCGCCGATGGCGTTCAGGCCCGGGGTGTCGATGACCACCAGGCCACGCTTGAGCAGCGGGTGCGGGTAGTTGATGACGGCATGACGCCACGCCGGCACGTCGACGAGGCCGTCGTCACCACGCGGCGGGTTGTCCTCGGGATGCTCTTCGTTCCACAGCCCCAGGTCGGCCGCGCGTTCGACGCTGACGCGCTGCGTGCGCGTCACGGCCTGCAGCGCCTGGGCCAGCGCCTCGGCATCCGAAGGGTCCAGCGGCACCTGCTGCCAGGCCTCGGGGCGCTTGCGCAGCTCCGACAGGGACAGGCCCTGCGTGCGTGTCTCGATGGGCAGCAGGCTGAGCTGCGGGGCCTGCCTGCCGTCGTGGTGCAGTTCCACCGGACACATGGTGGTGCGGCCCGGCGTGGCGGGCAGGATGCGCCGGCCCACGTCGGCGAAGAAGATGGCGTTGATCAGCTCGGACTTGCCGCGCGAGAACTCCGCCACGAAGGCCACGACGATGCGGTCGGTGGCCACGCGCTCGCGAAGTTGGCGCAGGCGGGCCATGTCGGCTTCGCCGTCCAGTTCGTGGTCGGCGAAGAAACGGGCGAGCGCACCGAGCTGGCGATCGAGCTCGGCGCGCCAGCGGGCGTGAGTCTCCAAGCCTGCGACAACATTGCTCTGCATGGGCATGCCCGGGTCAAGGACGACAAAAAATGATGCTAGCTCAGAGCAACCGGGTCTGCCTGCCGGTAACTCTTGCTCACACGCCCATGACGCGACAGCGCGAGAAAAAACACCGGGCGCGGCCGGGGTGTCTGTCTTCAGCGCCGCTGACAGCCGGCGCAGAAGTAGGTCGAGCGCTGTGCCTGCACGAGCCGCCTGACGATGCCGCCACAGCGCGCACAGTCCTGGCCTTCGCGGCCGTAGACGCGGGCTTCCGACTGGAACTCGCCGTCCATGCCGTGGGCGTCGCGAAAGTCGCGCAGGGTCGAGCCGCCCAGCGCCAGCGCGCGCTCCAGCGTCTCGCGCACGGCCTGCAGCAGCCGGGCGGCACGCGGCCTGCTGATGCGGTCGCTGCGCAGACGCGGGTCGATGCCGGCGGCGTGCAGCGCCTCGCAGGCATAGATGTTGCCTGCGCCCACCACCACCTCGCCGGACAGCAGCAGCGACTTGATCGGCGTGCGGCGGCCCTTCAAGGCGGCGTGGAACAGCCCGGGCGTGAGCGCCGGGTCGGAAGGCTCCAGCCCCAGACGCGACAGCAGGCGTGCGGCAGGCTCGTGCTCCAGCGCCGCGGACCACACGACGGCGCCGAAACGCCGCGGGTCGGTCAGTCGCAGGGTGCCGGCGCTGGTGCCCATCGAAAAATGATCGTGCGGACCGGGCGGACCCGGCTCTTGCAGCAAGGACAGGGACCCCGACATGCCCAGGTGGATCAGCAAGCCGCCGGCACCTTCACTGAACTGCAGCCACAGGTACTTGCCGCGGCGAGAGACGCCGTCGATGGCCGCCCCCTCCAGCGTCGCCGGTGCGATGCCCAGCGGCCAGCGCAGGGGCTTTCCGAGACTGAGAGACTGCACTCGCGCGCCGCGCAGCGGGCCGTCGATTCCCCGCCGGGTGACCTCGACTTCGGGGAGTTCTGGCATGAAACCATTATGTGAGAATGAACGTTCAGCGTCTGGAGCCTCGATGAGCAAGTACCCCCGTTGGCGCCGAGCAGTCACCTGTGTGGCTGCAGTCACCACGGCCTGGTCGGCCTGGGCTTCGACCGACACGCCTGCGCCGGCGCCCGTCGTCAACTCGACCCTCGACGCCCCGCTGTTCTATCAGCTCATCATCGGCGAGATGGAGTTTGCGTCCGGGCAGGCGGGCACGGCCTACGAGATCCTGCTCGACGCCGCCCGTCGCACGCGCGACGAGACGGTGTTCCGCCGCGCTGTCGACATCGCACTGCAGGCCCGTGCCGGCGACCAGGCGCTCGGCGCCGCGCGCGCCTGGCGCCAGGCGCTGCCGCAGTCCCTGAACGCCGCCCGCATGGAAGTGCAGATTCTCTCGGCGCTGAACCGGCTGGTCGACGCGGCCGAGCCGCTCGGTGCGCTGGTCCGCCTGACACCCGCGGCCGAGCGCCCCTCGCTCATCGCCGCCCTGCCTCGGGCCCTGCAGCGTTCGACCGACAAGCAGCGCGCGGCCCAGGTGCTCGACGAGGTGCTGGCGCCGTACCTGAGGGACCCGGCCCTGGCCGTGCCCGCCCTGGTGGCGTCGGGCCGCGGCTGGCTCGCCGCCGGCAACCCCGACCGCGCCATCAGCCTGATCGAACAAGCCCAGAAGCGCGATCCGACGGCCCCGGGGCCGGCCCTGCTGGCGATGGAACTGATGGCCACACGGCCGCTGGCCGAGCGCTTCGTCACCCAGCATCTGGAGACGGGCAAGCCCGAAGCTGCGCTACGGCTGGCCTATGTGCGCGTGTTGACGGCATCGCAGCGTTTTGCGGACGCGGTGACGCAGCTCGAGCTCGTCACCCGGCAACAGCCCGACCTGGCCCCTCCCTACCTGACATTGGGTGCGCTGCACCTGGACATGCGCCATTTCGCGCAGGCCGAGACCGCGCTGCAGCGCTACATCGAGCTGGCCCAGTCCACGGCAGCCCAGCCGGCTGCGGCGTCAGCCGTGCCGGCCCAGGACGACGACGACGACGAGGACACGACGCCGCGCAGCGACCAGGGCGTCGTCGAAGCCTGGCTGCTGCTGGCGCGTTCGGCCGAGCAGCGCGGCGACTTCAACGCGGCCGAGGGCTGGCTGAAGAAGATCGACGATCCGCGCCGGGCGCTGGAAGTGCAGGCGCGTCGCGCCACGCTGCTGGCGCGCCAGGGGCGGCTCGACGAGGCTCGCAACACGCTGCGTCTGGCGCCCGAACGAACCCCCGAGGACGCACGCGCCAAGCTGGTGGCCGAAGCCGGCATGCTGCGCGAAGTCAAGCGCTGGGGCGAAGCCTATGCCGTGCTCGCCGCGGCCAGTCAGCGCTTCACCGGTGACGCCGACCTGCTCTACGAACAGGCCATGATGGCCGAGAAGATCGACCGCATGGACGATGCCGAGCGCTTGCTGCGCCAGGTGATCGAGCTCAAGCCCGACAACGCCCACGCCTTCAATGCGCTGGGCTACTCGCTGGCCGACCGCAACCTGCGACTGCCCGAGGCACGACAGCTCATCCAGCGCGCACTGGAGCTGGCGCCCGGCGATCCCTTCATCACCGACAGCCTGGGCTGGGTCGAGTACCGCATGGGCAACCTCGACGAGGCGCTGCGCTTGTTGCGCCGCGCCTATGCAGCCCGTCCCGACGCCGAGATCGGCGCGCACCTGGGCGAGGTGCTGTGGGCCTCGGGCCAGCGCGACGAAGCGCGCCGGGTGTGGCGTGATGCTCGCGCGCGGGACGACGGCAACGAAGCCCTTCGCGAGACCCTGGCGCGTCTGAAGGTCGATCTTTGACCTTGGGTGCCCTGCGGCGGTGCCGGCAGTTGCTGACGGCCGGGGCTGCGGCCATGCTGCTGGGCGCCTGCGCAACGCGCGCGCCCGACATCGCCGACATGCCCTGGACCTCGGGTCGCCTGTCGGTGCGAATCGACGCGCAGGGAACGCAACCTGTCCGCAGCGCCAGCAGCGCCTTCGACCTGCGCGGATCGTCCCGCAGTGGGGAGCTCCGCCTGACCTCGCCGCTGGGCACCCTGGTGGCGCAAGCGCAGTGGGCACCCGGCCGGGCCCGCCTGATCACGCCCGAGGGCGAAGCGAGCTTCGCCGACCTCGATCAGCTGTCGCGCCAGGCGCTGGGAGAGGCCCTGCCACTGCAGGCCTGGCCCGACTGGCTGGCTGGCCGCCCCTGGTCGGGTGCGCCGAGCGAGCCCCTGCCGGACGGCTTCGCGCAGCTCGGCTGGCGCATCTCGCTGGCGCGGCTTGCCGAGGGCTGGATAGACGCGGTGCGCGACGAGCCGCCTGCCGTCATCGTGCGCGTCAGGCTCGATCGGTGAGCCGCCTCGACATCCAGGGATCCGGCCCATGACGCTGCGCGCTCTCTACGACCTGCCCGCCCCCGCCAAGCTCAACGCCTTCCTGCACGTGATCGGCCGCCGGGCCGACGGCTATCACCTGCTGCAGTCACCGTTCGTGCTGATCGACTGGGCCGACAGGCTGCACTTCGAGCGCCGAGACGACGGACGCCTGCAGCGCCACGACCTGGAGGCCAGCCTTCCCGACGATGACCTCTGCCTGCGCGCTGCACGTGCGCTGCAGGCGGCCAGCGGCACGGCGCTGGGCGTGGACATCTCCATCCACAAGCACCTGCCCTGGGGTGCAGGCATGGGCGGTGGCAGCTCCGACGCGGCCACCACCCTGCTGGCGCTGAACCGCCTGTGGTCGCTCGGCTGGCCGCGTGCGCGCCTGCTCGAGGTGGCCGCACGCCTGGGCGCGGACGTGCCCTTCTTCGTCGGCGGCAGCAATGCCTTTGTCGAAGGAATCGGCGAAAGGCTCACGCCACTGGAGTGGCCGCAGACCGCCTATGCGGTGCTCAAGCCTGCCGCGGCCATCGCCACACAGGACATCTTCACGCACCCGGCCCTGGTCCGCGACACGGATCCTGTTATACTTTTGGGCTCTTTCGAAGAGGCTCAAGACACCGGGCAAAGCACGGGTCAAGACAGGGGGGCGTTGCGGCCGGCACGGCGTGCACCGCAGGATTGGGTGGAGGGGTTCGGTCGCAACGACCTTCAAGCTCCCGCAGTCCTGCAATGCGCTGAAGTGGCCCAGGCGCTGGTCTGGCTTGAAGCGCGTTTCGGCAACAGCCGCATGACGGGCTCGGGTAGCGCGGTCTTTTCGAGAGTCGGTGCAAGCGGCGAGCCCATGGCGACGCCGGCGGTGGACCTGAACCAGGGTCTGCCACCGGGATGGGTGGTCCGGATGTGCCGCAGTCTGCCTCGTCACCCCTTGGGCGACTGGGCACGCTGAGCAGAGTTGTAGGGTGGCGCACGTGCAAGCGTGCGGTGTCCTGTGTAGGGGAGTCGCCAAGTTGGTCAAGGCATCGGATTTTGATTCCGACATGCGAGGGTTCGAGTCCTTCCTCCCCTGCCAAACCTTCATCTGAGGCTGGTTCGAAAATGCCGACACCGGCCAGACAGGCCCCGACCAGGGCGCCCTCGGGAGATCCCACCGTGCTGTTCAACACCGTGCTCTTCACCGGCAACGCCAACCCGGTGCTGGCGCAGGAGATCGCCACGCACCTGAACGTCGAGCTCGGTCAGGCGATGGTGGGGCGCTTCTCCGACGGGGAAGTCACCGTCGAGATCCGGCAGAACGTGCGCGCCCGCGACGTCTTCGTCGTGCAGCCCACCTGCTCGCCGACGAACGAGAACCTGATGGAACTCTTCATCATGGTCGATGCCCTGAAGCGCGCCAGCGCTCGCCGCATCACCGCGGTGATTCCGTACTTCGGTTACGCCCGGCAGGACCGCAGGCCGCGTTCGACGCGCGTGCCCATCAGCGCCAAGGTGGTGGCCAACATGCTCGAGACCGTGGGCGTCGAACGGCTGCTCACGATGGACCTGCACGCCGACCAGATCCAGGGCTTCTTCGACATCCCGGTCGACAACATCTACGCCAGCCCGGTGCTGCTGTCCGACCTGAAGAGCAAGAACTACCGCGACCTGGTGGTCGTGTCGCCCGACGTCGGCGGGGTGGTGCGGGCACGGGCGCTGGCCAAGCAGCTGGGTTGCGACCTGGCCATCATCGACAAGCGTCGGCCCACCGCCAACGTGTCGGAAGTGATGCACGTCATCGGCGAGATCGACGGCCGCAACTGCGTGATCATGGACGACATGATCGACACCGCGGGCACGCTGGTGAAGGCCGCCGAGGTGCTGAAGGAACGCGGCGCGCGCACCGTCTACGCCTATTGCACGCACCCGGTGTTCTCGGGCCCGGCGATCGAGCGCATCGAAGCGTCGAAGATCGACGAGGTCGTCATCACCAACACCATCCCGATGAGCAGTGCGGCCAAGGCCTGCGGCAAGATCCGCCAGCTGTCGGTGGCCTTCCTGTTCGCCGAGACGATCCGCCGCATCAGCGACGGCGAGTCGGTCACCTCGCTGTTCTCGGAGCAGAACAACAATTTCTAGAAACGATGGGGCGCCGGGAGCGGCGCGCCACGCCGGCAGGCCCAGGCCTGCCGTTATCCGGTGCCTGGTCGCGGGCACCTCACCTTTGGAGTCATCATGAAATTCACAGCTTACGAGCGTACGCTGCAGGGGACCGGAGCGAGCCGCCGCCTGCGCCACGCGGCCAAGGTGCCGGGCATCGTCTACGGTGCCGGCGAACCCAGGATGATCGAACTCGATCACAACGCCACCTTCTTCGCGCTGAAGAAGGAAGCCTTCCACTCGACCATTCTCGAGATGGACCTGGCCGGCAAGTCGGAAAAGGTCGTGCTGCGCGACTTCCAGATGCACGCCTGGAAGCCCATCGTCATGCACGTCGACTTCCAGCGCGTCGACGAGACCACCCGCCTGCGCAAGAAGGTGCCGCTGCACTTCAGCGGCGAAGAGAACTCACCGGCGGTGAAGACCGACAAGTGCCTGGTCAACCACGTTGCCACCGAACTCGAGGTCGAGTGCCTGGCTGCGCAGTTGCCCGAGTTCCTGACCATCGACCTCAGCGCCATGACCAAGGGTGTCTCGCTGCACGCCAGCGACCTGAAGCTGCCCGAGGGCATCAAGGTCGTCAAGCGTGGCACGCTGAACCCCGTGATCGCCTCGGTGTCGATCCCCAAGGTCGAGGAAGAAGTGGCGCCGGTCGCGGTGGTCGCTGCCGACAAGGGCAAGGCCAAGCCCAAGAAGGACGAGAAGCAGAACAAGAAGTGACGCTTCGCGGCCGGCGCGGTGCGCCGGCCCATCGCGTCGACTCTGTGCCGCAGGGCCCCCGAAGTGGGGCCCTCTTCTTTGGTGCCGGCGCTCCGACCTGCGCGGGATGGGCAGGGCCAGGTGCAGCCGGATAATCCTCCCCATGATTCGACTCTTCGTCGGCCTGGGCAACCCCGGCCCTGAATACGAGGCCACGCGGCACAACGCGGGGTTCTGGTGGGTGGACGCGCTGGCCGACAAGCTCGGGGCCCGGCTGCAGGCCGAGCGCAGCTACTACGGCCTGGTCGCCCGCGCGAACCGAGAAGGCGGCCCGGTCTGGCTGCTGCAACCCATGACCTACATGAACCGCTCGGGGCAGTCGGTGGCGGCGCTGGCGCGCTTCTTCAAGATCGAGCCGGCGAACATCCTCGTGGTCCACGACGAGCTCGACCTGCTGCCCGGCCAGGCCAAGCTCAAGTTCGGCGGCAGCGCGGCGGGCCACAACGGGCTGAAGGACATCCAGGCGCAGCTGGGCACGCAAGACTACTGGAGGCTGCGCCTGGGCATCGGCCACCCGGGCGTGCGCGCCGAGGTGGTCGACTACGTGCTGCGCAAGCCCGCGCCCGACCACCGCGAGGCGATCGAGAAGGTCATCGAACGCACGCTGGAAGCCAGCGACCTGCTGCTCAGCGGCCCGATGGGGCAGGCGCTGGCGAAGATCCACGCCCAGCCGCCGCGGCCCAAGCCGCCGCGCAGGCCCGATGCAGGCCCTCCTCCCGTGGCGGAGCCGACCCCGCCTGCGGGAGAGAAGTCGTGAAGACCCTGGTCGCATCGATGCTCTGCCTGGCCGCCCTGGCATCGGCACAGGCCCAGAGCCAGACCGTCTGGCGTTGCGGCGCCGACGGTCGCAGCTATTCCGACAGCCCCTGCCCCGGCGGCCGCGCGCTGCAGGTGGCCGACGCCCGCAGCGAGCAGCAGCGCCAGGAAGCGGCAGGCGTGGCGGATCGCGAACGTGCGCTTGCCGAGCGCCTGGCCGAGGAGCGACGCGAGCGTGAGCGGGAATGGGCCCTGCGCGGGACGGGCCTGATCGCCGTGGGCCCCG
The DNA here is from genome assembly GCA_022843905.1 of Rubrivivax sp. Classification (GTDB taxonomy): domain Bacteria; phylum Pseudomonadota; class Gammaproteobacteria; order Burkholderiales; family Burkholderiaceae_C; genus Rubrivivax. The sequence goes on along the minus strand of JALHMT010000002.1, from coordinate 285,019 downwards.
TGAGCCCAGGGGCAGGACCCGCGGGGGTCAAGCCGCCGAAGCGTCAGGCCGCGAAGAAGAAGGGCCCGAAACGCCCGCCGGCGTTTGAAGCGCGCGGTACTTCTCCATCAACTGCCCGCGGGTCTCGACAAAGGCAGGGTTGACGGGAATGCAGGCCACGGGGCAGACCTGCACGCACTGCGGCTCGTCGAAGTGGCCCACGCACTCGGTGCAGCGGTGCGGATCGATCTGGTAGATCTCCTCGCCCATCGAGATCGCCTCGTTCGGGCACTCGGGCTCGCAGACATCGCAGTTGATGCATTCGTCGGTGATCCAGAGCGCCATCGCCTTCAGGTGTCGGCCTGCGACACCCGCTCCTTGAGCCGGTTGAGCACCGAGGGTGCCACGAACTTGGAGACATCACCGCCAAGACTGGCAATCTCGCGCACGAAGGTGCCGCTGACGAACTGGAACTGGTCGCTGGGCGTCATGAAGACGGTCTCGACGTCGGGCATCAGCTGGCGGTTCATGCCGGCCATCTGGAACTCGTACTCGAAGTCACTCACCGCACGCAGTCCGCGCACCACCACCTTGCCGCCATTGGCCACGACGAAGTCACGCAACAGCCCGCGGAAGGCGGTGACCTCGACGTTGCCGTAGGGCGCGGCGATCTCGCGGGCGATCTCCAGCCGCTCGGCGATGGTGAACATGGTGCGCTTGTGATGGCCGGCGGCGACTGCCAGGATCAGGCGGTCGAACAGGCGCGAGGCCCGGCGCATCAGGTCTTCGTGACCCAGCGTCATGGGATCGAAGGTGCCGGGATAGACGGCGGTGAGCGGAGTCACGGTGGTCACGGCAGGCGGCTCCTGGTTCAGCCCGGGGGATGGACGGCGGCAGTGTAGCCGCGTCGCAGCAGCTGATAGTGCACGGCGCCGGCCCGGCCGTGGCGCCAGAGGCCGAGTGTGGCCGGCGGATCTTCCACGGGGCTTGCGGCTTCCAGGTACACAAAACCGCCCTCGGGCACCAGTCGCGAAGCGGCGTCGAGCGCCGGGCCGGACAGCCCGGCGTCGAACGGCGGGTCGAGCAGCACGAGGTCGAATCGCTCGGCGGCGCAGCCGCGCATCCAGGCCAGCGCGTCGGTGCACTGCACACGGACCTGGGTGCCGCCCAGGCGCAGGCGGGTGGATTCGAGCTGCGCCGCCAGCGCGCGGTCGCGTTCCAGCAGCAGCACTTCGGCGGCACCGCGGGACGCGGCTTCGAGGCCCAGGGCCCCGGTGCCGGCGAAGGCGTCCAGGCAACGCCAGCCACCCAAGTCCTGTCCGAGCCAGTTGAACAAGGTCTCGCGCACGCGATCGGGACTGGGCCGCAGGCCTGGAACGTCGGGCACCGGCAGCTTGCTGCGCTTCCAGAGGCCGCCGATCAGCCGAACCTCACCGGGCGGCTGGCGGGCGGGCTTGCGGGACGGCGGCACGGCTCAGAGACGGACGGGAATGCCGTCGCGGGCCATCAGCGCCTTGGCCTGGGCCACCGTGAACTCGCCGTAATGGAAGATGCTGGCGGCCAGCACGGCGTCGGCACCGCCGACGCGGATGCCTTCGGACAGGTGCTCCAGCGCCCCGACGCCGCCCGAGGCGATCACCGGCACCGGCACGGCATCGCACACGGCGCGTGTCAGCGCCAGGTCGAAGCCGACCTTGGTGCCGTCACGGTCCATGCTGGTGAGCAGGATCTCGCCGGCGCCGTGCTCGGCCATCTGGCGCGCCCAGGCCACGGCGTCCAGACCGGTGTTTCTGCGCCCGCCGTGGGTGTAGACGTCCCAGCCCGGCTCGCCGTCCTGCCTTCGCTTGGCGTCGATGGCCACCACGATGCACTGCGAGCCGTACTTGTCGGACGCGTCACGGATGACCTGCGGGTCGGCCACCGCCGCGGAATTGAAGCTGACCTTGTCGGCGCCGGCGTTCAGCAGCCGCCGGACGTCTTCGACGGCGCGCACGCCGCCGCCCACCGTCAGCGGGATGAAGACCTGCGATGCGACGGCCTCGATGATGTGCAGGATGAGGTCGCGCCCGTCGCTGGTGGCGGTGATGTCGAGGAAGGTGAGTTCGTCGGCACCCTGCTCGTTGTAGCGCGCGGCAATCTCCACCGGGTCGCCGGCATCGCGCAGCTCGACGAAGTTGACGCCCTTGACGACGCGGCCGCCGGTGACGTCCAGGCAGGGGATGATGCGCTTGGCCAGCATGCCGCGCCGATCAGCCGGCGTTGCCGAGTTCATCGGCACGCACCTGTGCCGCCGTGAAGTCGAGCGCCCCGGTGTAGATCGAACGCCCGCAGATGACGCCTTCGACGCCTTCGGACTCCACCGCGCAGAGCTGCTCGATGTCTGACATGCCGGACAGCCCGCCCGAGGCGATGACGGGAATGGTCAGGGCCTGCGCCAGCTTCACCGTGGCCTGGACGTTGATGCCGGTGAGCATGCCGTCGCGGCCGATGTCGGTGTAGATCACCCCTTCGACGCCGTAGTCCTGGAACTTGCGCGCGAGGTCGATCACCTCGTGGCCGGTGAGCTTGCTCCAGCCGTCGGTGGCCACCTTGCCGTCCCTGGCGTCCAGGCCCACGATGATGTGGCCGCCGAAGGCGCTGCAGGCGTCCTTCAGGAACCCCGGGCTCTTGACGGCCGCCGTGCCGATGACGACATAGCTCAAGCCGTCGTCGAGGTAGCGCTCGATGGTGTCGAGGTCACGGATGCCGCCGCCGAGCTGCACGGGGATCTGGTCGCCCACCACGCGCAGGATGGCCTTCACGGCCGATTCGTTCACCGGCTTGCCGGCGAAGGCGCCGTTGAGGTCGACCAGGTGCAGGCGGCGCGCGCCGGCGTCCAGCCAGCGCTGGGCCATGGCGGCAGGGTCCTCGCCGAAGGTGGTGGAGACGTTCATGTCTCCCTGTTCGAGGCGGACGCACTTGCCGTCCTTCAGGTCGATGGCCGGAATCAGCAGCATGACGCGGTGGGGCGTTGAGGTCGGGTGGAGGGAGGTGAGAAAGGCGACCCTAGGGCTTCCAGTGCAGGAAGTTGCGGTACAGCGTGAGGCCGTGGTCGGCACTCTTCTCGGGGTGGAACTGCGTGGCAAAAATGTTATCCCGCGCCAGCGCGCAGGTAAAGCGTCCGCCGTACTCCGTTTCGCCGGCCGTGTGACGCGGCTCGGCGGGGGCGGCATAAAAGCTGTGCACGAAGTAGAAGTAGGCGCCGTCGGGCACACCGGCCCACAAGGGATGGGGCCTCTGCAGCACCTGGTTCCAGCCCATCTGCGGCACCTTGTAGCGGCTGCCGTCGGGCTGCAGGCGCCCTTCCAGGCGAAAACGCAGCACGCGGCCGGGCAGCAGGCCCAGGCCCGGGGTGTCCTGCTCCTCGCTGTGTTCGAGCAGCATCTGCATGCCCACGCACACGCCCATCAACGGCTTGCGCGCGGCGGCATCGAGCACGGCGTCCTTCAGGCCGGAGTCGTGCAGCTCGCGCATGCAGTCGCGCATCGCGCCCTGGCCGGGCAGCACCACGCGCTCGGCGGCATGCACCTCTTCGGGGCGCGAGGTGACGATGACGTCCAGCCCCGTGCCTGCCGCCACATGCATCACGGCCTGCGAGACCGAGCGCAGGTTGCCCATGCCGTAGTCGACCACCGCGACCGTTGCCATGGCTCAGCCCTCCGGCCGGTGGGCGCGACCGAGGTTCACAGCGAGCCCTTGGTCGACGGGATGACGCCGGCCGAGCGCGGGTCGGGCGTCAGCGCCATGCGAAGTGCTCGCGCAAAGGCCTTGAACACCGTCTCGCACTGGTGGTGTGCGTTGTCGCCGTGCAGGTTGTCGATGTGCAGCGTCACCAGCGCGTGGTTCACGAAGCCCTGGAAGAACTCGTAGGTGAGCTGGGTGTCGAACGCACCCACCATGCCGGCCTTGAAGGGCACGCGCATGTGCAGGCCCGGACGGCCGGAAAAGTCGATCACGACGCGCGAGAGCGCCTCGTCCAGAGGCACGTACGAATGGCCGTAGCGCGTGATGCCGGCCTTGTCGCCCACCGCCTTCGCCACCGCCATGCCCAGGGTGATGCCGACGTCTTCCACCGTGTGGTGGCCGTCGATGTGCAGGTCGCCGTCGGCCTCGATCTCGAGGTCGATCAGGCCGTGCCGCGCGATCTGGTCGAGCATGTGGTCGAAGAATCCGATGCCGGTGGCCAGCTTCGAGTCGCCCTTGCCGTCCAGATCCAGCTTCACGCGGATCTTCGTTTCCTTCGTGTCCCGCCGGACTTCGGCCGTGCGTGTCATCTCAAAGGCTCGCTTTCAGGGCTGAGATCATGGCGTCATTCTCCTGCGGCGTGCCGACCGTCAGGCGCAGGCAGTTGGCCAGCAGCGGGTGCAGCCCGGCGATGTGCTTGACCAGCACGCCGCGCTGCTTCAATCCGTCGAAGCTGCGCTGCGAGTCGGGCACGCGCACCAGGATCATGTTCGCTTCGCTGGGGAAGGGGTGGGCGCCGGGCATAGCGGCCAGCGCCGCCAGCAGGCGCGAGCGCTCGGTGCGCAGCAGCGCGGCCTGGCGCGCGTACTCGTCGGCGTGGTCCAGCGCGAACAGCGTGGCCTCGGCGTTCAGCGCGCTGATGTTGTAGGGCGGGCGCACTTTCTCGACCTCGTCGATCAGCGCTGCCGCGCCGCACAGGTAACCCATGCGCACGCCGGCCAGGCCGAACTTGCTGAGCGTGCGCATCACCAGCACGTGCTCGTCGGCCGCCAGGCGCTGCATCCAGGTGCGTGAGGCAAAGGGCTGGTAGGCCTCGTCGAAAACCACCAGGCCGCGCTGGGCCCCCACGGCTGCCACGATGCGTTCGACGACCCGCTCGTCGAACAGGTTGCCGGTGGGGTTGTTGGGGTAGGCGATGTAGGTCAGCGCCGGACGGTGCTGCTCGATCGCGGCGAGCATCGCGGCTTCGTCGAGCTGGAAGTCGGCGGTCAGCGGCACCCCGACGAAGTTCAGGCCGCGCAGTTGCGCGGACATCTGGTACATCACGAAACCGGGCAGCGGCGCCAGCACGGTGGCGCCCGGCACGTCGCAGGCCACCGACAGCATGTCGATGAGTTCGTCGGAGCCGTTGCCCAGCATCAGCTTGCAAGCTGCGGGCAGCTCGACGAAGCGCGAGAGCGCCTTCACCACTTCGCCCGGACCGGTCACGGGATAGCGGTTGAGGGCCACGCGGGCCAGGCGCTCGCCCAGCTCCTTCTGCAGCTCGGGCGGCAGCGTGAACGGGTTTTCCATCGCGTCGAGCTTCAGGAAGCCGGCGCTGGGCTGGATGGCATACGCGTGCATCGACTTCACGTCCTGGCGGATCGTGTGCTGGATGCGCTCTTGCAGGGTGACGTTCACTGGACTACCTCCATGCTTCGCACTCCGGGATTCGCGCTTGGGAGCGGCCCTGCGCGCTCATGCTGCAGCTCCCTCGCCGTCGACGCGCAGCACCATCTCGTGCTCGCCGTCTTCGACCTTGCCGGTGTAGGCGAAACCCAGGCCGGCGTAGAACGGCCCGGCGTGGCCCGGTGCCATCACGTGGGACAGGCCGACCTCGGGCAGGCCCAGTCGGCGCGCTTCGTCGATGATCCAGCGGATGGCCCGGGCGCCCACGCCCAGGCGCTGGTGCCGGGCGTCGACCATCAGGCGCCAGACGTAAAGCTGTTCGGCGGGCTCTTCCTTGTCCATGCGCGCGTCGTAGAGCAACAGGAAGCCCACCGGCTGGTCGCCCAGGTACAGGCCGAGCGGCCGGCCGGCGGGCTCGTAAGCCGCCTGGGCCAGCGAACGCACCACCGGGGCCACGAACTGGCGCTGGCCCGGGGCGACTTCCAGCTTCATCAGCGCTTCGGCGTTGTCGGCGGTGACCGGGCGCACGTTGAAAGCCCCGGCCGGCACGGCAGCGGCGGCAGCCGGCGATGGCGACAGGCGCATCTCGGCCGCACGCGCGTGGGCCTGCAGGCCTTCGCCGTAGGCCAGTTCGGCGGCGATGGGCCCCAGCACCTGCGCGCCTGCCTCGCTGACCTCGATCAGGCTGCTGCGCTTCTGGAAATCGTAGACGCCCAGAGGCGACGAGAAGCGCGCCGTGCCGCTGGTGGGCAGCACGTGGTTGGGGCCGGCGCAGTAGTCGCCCAGGCTCTCGCTGGTGAAGGCCCCCAGGAAGATGGCACCGGCGTGCCGCAGCCTGCCCTGCCACTGCTGCGGCTCGCGCGCGCTGACCTCCAGGTGCTCGGGCGCGATGCGGTTGCTGATCTCGCAGGCTTCTTCCATCGACCGCGTGTGGATCAGCGCGCCGCGGCCCACCAGCGACGAGCGGATGACCTGCTGGCGCGGCATCTGCGGCAGCAGGCGCTCGATGGCGGCGTGCACCTCGTCGATGTAAGCGGCGTCGGGGCACAGCAGGATGCTCTGCGCCAGCTCGTCGTGCTCGGCCTGGCTGAAGAGGTCCATCGCCACCCAGTCGGCCGGCGTGCTGCCGTCGGCCAGCACCAGGATCTCGCTGGGGCCGGCGATCATGTCGATGCCCACCTGCCCGAAGACGCGGCGCTTGGCCGCCGCCACGTAGGCGTTGCCCGGGCCGGTGATCTTGTCGACACGCGGCACGCTGGCCGTGCCGAAGGCCAGCGCTGCCACGGCCTGCGCGCCGCCAATGGCGAAGACGCGGTGCGCCCCGGCCACGTGGGCGGCGGCCAGCACCAGCGCATTGCGCTCGCCGCCGGGTGTGGGCACCACCATCACGATCTCGGGCACGCCGGCCACCTGCGCCGGGATGGCATTCATCAGGACGCTGGACGGGTAGGCCGCCTTGCCTCCAGGCACGTAGATGCCCACGCGGTCCAGCGGCGTGACCTGCTGGCCCAGCAGGCTGCCGTCGCGGTCGCGGTAGCTCCAGCTGCGCCCACAGGCATCGAGCTGGCGCTCGTGGTAGGAGCGCACGCGCGCCGCGGCGGCCATCAGCGCCTCGCGTTGCGCGGGCGTGATGGCGTCCAGCGCGGCGCGCAGTTCGCTGGCCGGGATCTCCAGTTCGGCCACGCTGCCGGCATTCACACGGTCGAATCGGCCGGTGTACTCCAGCACCGCCGCGTCGCCACGCTGCTGCACGTCGGCGATGATGCCGGCCACGCGCTGCTCGATGGCGTCGTCGGTTTCGGCCGACCAGTGCAAAACGCGCTCGAACTCGGCGTCGAAACCGGCGTCGGCGGTCGACAGGCGGCGGATCTGCACCTTCATGACGCCGCCTGCGCGAACCGTGTCGCCCGGCCCGCGTCGACCGCGCGGGCGAAGGCGTCGATCAGCGCGCGAATCGGTTCGCGCTTGAGCTTCAGCGCCGCCTGGTTGACGACCAGTCGCGAGGAGATGTCCATGATCTTCTCGACCTCCACCAGGTGGTTGGCCTTCAGCGTGCTGCCGGTGGAGACGAGGTCGACGATGGCATCGGCCAGGCCGGTGAGCGGCGCCAGTTCCATCGAGCCGTAGAGCTTGATGAGGTCGACGTGCACGCCCTTGGCAGCGAAGTGCTGGCGCGCCGTCTGCGTGTACTTGGTGGCGACACGGATGCGCGAGCCCTGCTTGACGGCGGCGGCGTAGTCGAAGTCCCGGTGCGTGGCCACGCTCATGCGGCAGCGCGCGATGTGCAGGTCGAGCGGGCGGTAGAGGCCGGCGCCTTCGTGCTCCAGCAGCACGTCGAGGCCGGCCACGCCGAGGTCGGCGCCGCCGTACTGCACATACGTGGGCACGTCGGTGGCACGCACCAGCACCACTCGCACGTCGGGACGGCTGGTGCCGATGATCAGCTTGCGCGACTTCTCGGGGTCTTCCAGCACCTCGATGCCGGCGGCCTTCAGCAGCGGCAGCGAGTCGTCGAAGATGCGCCCTTTGGAAAGAGCCAGTGTGATCATCGGTTGCGCTCGAATGTGACGCGCGGCAGCCGGGGGCAGGTCTGCGCGGCGGTGCGGCGGCGCGACAGGCCACCCGCGGCGCGCCGCAGGTGGGCCTAGGGGTGGTGGGACTGGGCCGAGAACTCGGCCGGCGTGAGGGTCTTCATCGACAGGGCGTGGATCTGCTCGCGCATTCTATCGCCGAGGGCCGCGTACACGCGCTGGTGCCGGCGCACCCGGCTCAGCCCCTCGAACTCGGCTGACACGATGGTGGCGAAGAAGTGACGGCCGTCGCCTTCGACGTCGAGCTGCTCGCAGGGCAGCCCGGCGGCGATGAACTCGCGGACTTGATCAGGGGTCGGTTCGGCCATGTGGCGGATTATCTCAGCACCGCATCAGGACCTGAGCTTGTAGCCGATGCGCAGCAGGTTGAGCGTGAGGGCCGCAATGACCAGGAAGCTGGTGCCGACGATGCCCAGGCTCAGCCAGGGCGACACGTCGCTGACCCCGAAGAAGCCGCGCCGGAAGCCGTCGACCATGTAGAAGAACGGGTTCAGGTGGCTCACGGCCTGCCACACGCCGGGCAGCGACTTCACCGAGTAGAAGACGCCCGACAGGAAGGTCATGGGCATGATGATGAAGTTCTGGAAGCCGGCCATCTGGTCGAACTTGTCGGCCCACAGGCCGGCAATCAGACCCAGTGAACCCAGCATGCCGGCCCCCAGCGCCGCGAAGATCACGATCCACCAGGGCTCGGCCAGGCTGAGCGGGGCGAACCACAGGGTGACCAGGAAGACACCCGTGCCCACCACCAGACCGCGCACCATGGCCGCGCCCACGTAGGCTGCATACCAGGCCCAGTGCGACAGCGGCGAGACCAGCAGGAACACCAGGTTGCCGGTGATCTTGCTCTGGATCAGCGACGAGCTGCTGTTGGCAAAGGAGTTCTGCAGAACGCTCATCATCACCAGCCCCGGAATGAGGAAGCTGGTGTAGCCCACGCCCGGGAAGACCTGCACGTGGTCTTCCAGCACGTGGCCGAAGATCAGCAGGTACAGCACCGCCGTGAGCACGGGCGCGGCCACCGTCTGGAAGCTGACCTTCCAGAAGCGCAGCACCTCCTTGTAGAGCAGCGTGCCGGCGCCCTCGAAACTGATGGCGCCGGTCATGCCACGACCCCCTGCGCTTCACCCATGATCTCCAGGAACACGTCTTCAAGATCGGCACGGCCGATCTCGAGGTCTTCCACCTTCACGCCGGCTTCGCGCAGCACGGTCAGAAAGCGTTCGACCTCGGCGGCGTCGTGCGCCTTGAGCTGCGCGATGCGGCCGGTGACCCTTGCCTGCGCAGACAACGAACTCGGCAGCGCCTGGTCGGTCTTGAAGCGCAGCATGGTGCTGGCGGTGCCGGCCAGCAGGTTGGCGGTGCGGTCCAGTGCCACCACCCTGCCCTTCTTCAGCATCGCGATGCGGCCGCACAAGGCTTCGGCCTCTTCGAGGTAGTGGGTGGTCAGCAGCACGGTGGAGCCCTGCTTGTTCAGCCGAGCGATGAACTGCCACAGCGTCTGGCGCAGCTCGACATCGACGCCGGCCGTCGGTTCGTCGAGCACGATGACCGGCGGCTTGTGCACCAAGGCCTGCGCCACCAGCACGCGGCGCTTCATGCCGCCGGAGAGCTGGCGCATGTTGGACGTGGCCTTGTCGGCCAGGCCCAGGGCGTCCAGCAGCTCGTCGATCCAGGCGTCGTTGTTCTTCACGCCGAAATAGCCGCTCTGGATGCGCAGCGCTTCGCGCACGTTGAAGAAGGGGTCGAAGACCAGTTCCTGCGGCACGATGCCCAGCGACTTGCGTGCCGCGGCCGGATCGGCCTGCACGTCGTGACCCATCACCACGGCGTGCCCGCCGCTGGCGCGCGTGAGTCCGGCCAGCACCGAGATCAGCGTCGTCTTGCCGGCGCCGTTGGGGCCCAGCAGGCCGAAGAACTCGCCGGGCTCGATATCGAAGGAGACGCCGTCGAGCGCACGGAGCTGGCCCCGGGCGCCGCTGTAGGTCTTGGTGACATGGTCGAAACGGACGGCAGGAGCGATGGACATGAGGGGCGGGATTGTAGGCAGGCGCCGCGAAAGCTGCCGGTGCCAGAATCCTGCCCACCATGCCGCCGCCGAAGAAGCCCCGCCGCACCGCCGAGCGCATCCTCGAAGTGACGCTGGAACTCTTCAACCGTTTCGGCGAGCCCAACGTCAGCACCACGCTGATCTCGGCCGAGCTGGGCATCAGCCCCGGCAACCTGTATTACCACTACCCGGCCAAGGACGAACTGATCAACAGCCTGTTCGACCGCTATGAGCGTGCCCTGAACGAACTTCTGCAGGCCGCCGACGGCGTCGAGAACGTCGAGGACGCCTGGCTCTTCTTCCACATGCTCTTCGAGCTGATCTGGCAGTACCGCTTTCTCTACCGCGACCTGAACGACCTGCTGAGCAAGAACCGCCGCCTGGAGACGCACTTCCAGTTCGTGCTGAAGAACAAGGCGCGCGCCGTGCAGTCGGTGCTGGACGGGCTGTCGCGCCAGGGCGCGATGAAGATCGGCTACCGCGAGGCCCAGCCCATCAGCACCGCGATGGTGGTGGTGCTGACCTACTGGCTGAGCTACGAATACGTGCGAGAGCCGCGCAAGGCGCTGGAACCCGAAGCCGCCGCCGCAGCCATCTCGCGCGGTGCGATGCACGTGCTGAGCCTGCTGCTGCCCTACGTGGACGCCGCCTCGCGCGAGCACCTGCAGGCGCTGGTGGCGAAGTACGAGAGTTGACCCTCGGGCCTTTCGATCACCTTCAAGCGAACGCCGCGGAACCGGCTATGCCGGGCCGCTGGCGTTGCCCCCTTGAGGCGGGCTGAGCCCGGACGCGGGAGGCCGGAAGGCCTTGCGCGCCTGGCGAAGGCCATCCCGCGATTGCACGCGGGATGGCGCGCGAAGCGCGTAGGGGGTGGTCACGCCTCGCCGCCAAAGCGCTTGACGAGGTTGTCGATGTACTTCTCGACCAGCTTCTCGAATTCACCCTGGACCACCGGCACCACCACCATCTTCATCAGGCCGGGCAGCGGCGTGTCGACCGTGCCCTTGATCTTCAGCACGATGTCGGTGGAGCCCTTCTTGTCGGTGATCTTCCAGCTGCCGCTGACCTGCGCGTTGCCCACGCCCTTGACCGGCGTCCAGACGACCGAGCCCTTCTTGGCATCGGACTTGTACTTCGACGCGTAGACCGTCTGCAGGTTGACCTGCGCCGTCCCGACCTTGGCCATCTCCCAGCGGTAGGTGTCGTCGCCCATGTCGACCAGCTTGTCGACCTTGGGGAAGAAGCCCGCCGAGGTGGGCACGTGCGACAGCACGTCGAAGACGTCCTTGAACGGGGCCTTGACGGCGAATTCGTATCCGAGGTCGATGTCGACGCTGACGGCCATGTCTCGCTCCTGCGCGGGTTGGTCTTGAATGAGCCGGGATTCTGACGCGCCGGAACGCGGTGCCGCATCGGGGTTTGCGTCCGGGGGCGCTCAGATCGTCTCGACCTCGTCTCCCCACGGCAGCATGAGCCCCAGCAGCAGCAGCTTCTCGAACTCGGGGCCGAAGCGGTCGATGATCTCCTGCGGTTCGGGGCACAGGCCTTCGTCGGTGATGAGGCCGAACTGGACGCCGCCGGCGTAGCTGAGGATGCTCACGCCCACGCCGATGTCGCCCGAGGCCGGCACCCAGAACATGGTCTGGCGGATGGTGGAGCCGCAGAACTTCAGCGGCACCGACGGCCCAGGCACGTTGGTCATCACCGCGGTGGCCTTCCTGGCGAAGAGGTTCAGGATGGCGTCCTGCACCGGCTTGATCATCAGTCCCGCCACCGACAGCACGGCAAAGGCCAGCAGCGGCTGGTAGCTGCCCTTGAGCTCGGCCATGCGGGCCCGCACGGCGTACACCCGCTCGATGGGGTTGGCGATGCCGATGGGCAGCACCAGCGGCGCCAGGCCGAAGCGGTTGCCCAGCTGCCAGGCCTTTTCCAGCGGGCGCAGGTTGACCGGCACCATGGCGCGGATCTCCTTGCCGGCGGGATCCTCGCCGCGGTCGCGCAGGTACTGGCCGATGGCGCCTGCGGCACAGGCCAGCAGCACGTCGTTGATCGAGCAGTTCAGCGCCTTGCCGATGGTCTTCACCTCGTCCAGCGGCAGCGGCTGATTCCAGGCCACGCGCTTGCGGCCGACCGGCTTTCCCTTCAGCTGGGTGGGCGAGTCGTCGGGCATGATGGCCAGCGCCGCGACGTCGCTGAGCACCTGGTAGCCGGTACGCGCCATCTCCAGCGAACCCAGCAGCTGCTGCGGGTGCGACAGCACCTCCACGCTGCGCGCCACGCCGTCGCCGTACATGCCCAGCGCCTTCACGGTGATGTCGGTCAGCGGCTTCAGCACGGCGTCGGCCAGCCAGTCGCCTTCATGGGCGTTGTCCTCGTCCCGGGCCTTCCTGCGCCGCTTGGGCGGGTCGTTGCCGCCGTCCGTGATGGACAGCGTCACCGATATCAACGCGATGCCGTCGCCGATGCAATGGTGGATGCGCGCGATGAGGGCGCTGCCGCCTTCGTACACCTCGATGAGGTGGAAGGTCCACAGCGGATGGGCGGGGTCCAGCGGCGTCGTGGCCAGTTCGCCACAGCGCGCCTGCAGCGCTTCCTGCTCGGACTGGCCCTTGCGGCGCACCAGCTTCTCGCGCACCACGTGGCGATGGATGTCGAAGTCCTGGTCGGTGACCCACTGCGCGCCCACCGCGTCGGTCACCACCTTCTGGCGGAAGCGGTCGTACTTCAGCAGCTTGTCGGCCACGCGCTCGCACAGCGCCTCATAAGCCAGGGCCGGGGTGATCAGCCAGACCCCCACGATCATCATCAGGTTGACGTCGTTGTCCATGCGCAGCCACGCGGTGTCCACACGCGACATGCGTTCGACGGTCATCGGGGTCTCCTCAGTTCAGGGCGTTCGCCTCATGCCTGTCACCGACGATGCTGGGTAACATCGGCACCGTCAAGACTGATTTTCACCCACGGAGACACGCACCATGGCCAATCTGAAAGCCGCCTTCGAGAAGGCCGTTGCCGAGAGCAAGAGCCTGCCCGAGAAGCCCGACAACATGACGCTGCTGAAGATCTACTCGCTCTACAAGCAGGCGACCGAAGGCGACGTCGAAGGCAAGCGCCCCGGCTTCACCGACATGGTCGGCCGCGCCAAGTACGACGCCTGGGCCGCGGTGAAGGGCAAGAGCAATGATGAAGCGATGCAGGATTACGTCGACCTCATCGAATCGCTGAAGTAGCCGGCGCGCGCCGCGCCGGCGAGAGCGGTCACTCCTCGCCGTAGAGGCGGCGGTGGATGCGCCGCGTGAGGCGCCAGACGGTCCAGAGCACGACCGGGATCATGGCGCCGGCCAGGAGTTCGGGGTCGACCGGCAGGCCGGCGGACTTGGCGGCCTTGCCGCCGTAGACCAGCAGGCTCACCACGTAGTACGAGATGGCGGCGATGGACAGGCCTTCCACGGTGCTCTGCAGGCGCAGCTGCAGCTGCTGCCCGCGCGTGAGCTTGGCCAGCAGCTGCTGGTTCTGCGTCTCGGTGGCGATGTCCACGCGCGTGCGCAGCAAGGCGCCGGCGCGTTCGATGCGCTGCGACAGCGACGCCAGACGCGACGCCGTGGCCGCCACGGTGGCGATGGCCGGGGACAGACGGCGCTGCATGAAGGCACCGATGGTCAGGGAACCGGCGATGGAGGCCTCGTCCAGCTCGACGATGCGCTGGCGAACCAGCGCGTCGTAGGCCTGCGTGGCCGAAAACCGGTAGCCGTGCTCGGCCGTGGCGCGCTCGACGCGCGCGGCAAGCTCGATCAGTGTGCCCAGCAGGTCCTGGTCGGATGCCGCCGTGCCCTCCAGGCTGGCCGTGATGTTGGCCAGAGAGGCCTCGGCCTGCTGCAGCGTCGGGCCTAGCGCCTTGGCCACCGGCAGGCCCCGCAAGGCCATCAGGCGGTAGGTCTCCAGCTCCAGCAGGGTCTGGCTCAACCGGCCGGCACGGGCGTCGTTGGTGCGCGGCGCGGCCACCACCAGCATGCGCTCGAAGCCGCTCTCGCGCAGCTGGAAATCGGTGATGGCACCTGCAAAGCCGCCACCGATGGACGAGGCCAGCATGGCGCCGTCACCCACCCAGCGCCGGCTCTCGTCGAAGAACGACTCGACGTCGCCGACGTCGCCCGGCAGCATCAGCAGTTCGACGGCCGCCACCGTCTTGCCGGGGATGGTCTTCAGCCAGGTGCGATCGACGGCCCAGTCGATGGGCTGCGCGACCTCGTGACTGCCCGGCTGCCACTGCGCCGGCAGCGGCTGCACGATGGAATAGCGGGTGAATTCGCTGTGCCGCTCCCAGCGCACCGAGTGGTCGGCCATCGTCAGGCGCAGGAAGTTGCCGCGAAGGTCGTCGGCCTGCAGCCCCTGCTGGCCCGGCAGTTGCCGCAGATGATCGGCCTCGGCCTGGCGCGTCACGCCTTCGTTGAGCACCGCCACGTACAGCACCAGTGCGGGCAGGTGGATGCGCTCGGGCGGCCTGGCATGGACTTCGTTGTGCAGCTCCGCGCGATAGGCGTCGTCGAGAGGGAGCGGGCCGGCAGCTGCCGGGGACGGTGTCGCAGCAGTGGCGGACATGCTATTTCTTGGGAGCGGTCTTGGCGGCGGTCTTGCCCGCAGTCCTGGCGGCCGACTTGCGCGGCGCGGCCGCAGTGACACCCGCGCCGGCCTGGCTCTTGGCCAGCAGCTTGTCCAGCGCTTCTTCGATCTGCGTCTCGATGGTCCTGCTGAAGGCCCCCAGCAGGAAGCCGAGCTTGGCATCGAGATCGAAGTGGTCGGGCGCCACGATGAGGCGGCCATTGACACCGGATCGGGTGAACTCGATGGTGTCGCTGGTCTCACCTTCGATCACCGTGCAGGACATGTCGAACTTGGACTCGGCCTCCTCGGCCCACTGCCAGGCGACTTTGCGCGCCTTGGCCAGGCCGAGCTGATGGTCGCGGTGGATGCGGATGTCGGGCACGGGGTTGTCTCCTATCGAAGGGCATCGAGTGTGGCGCGGCGTTCGGCCTTCGGCAAGGCCGCCAGGCGCCGCACCTCGGCATGGAAGCGGGCAAAGTCGCGACCTTCGCGTTCGAACAGGCGCTCGAAGGCCGGCACCAGTTCGTTGTAGGCCGCCTGCACGCCGAAGGCCGCGTTGTTGGCGCGAGCGAACCAGGCGTCGTAACCGGTGAAGCCGGCCCAGGGGCCGGCCTTCAGGGTGGCGATCTCGGCGTCCAGCATCGTCCTGAGCTCTGCCTTGCGCAGGCGCTTCTGCGCGTCGTCCAGCGGGCTGTCGTACAGCGCCTGCAGGCGCAGTCGGTGCCGCAGCGTGAGCTCGCGGAAGGTCTGGCGGCGCGACTGCAGCTGCTCGTATTCCTGTCGCGCCGCGGCGCTGGCATGGCTGGCCAGCCAGCGCGCTCCGCCGATGCGCTCCACCGCGGTGGCGTAGGACTCGTTGAAGGTGGTGTCGTCGGGGGCATAGGCCACCTGGTGCGCCAGCTCGTGAAAGATGAGCCGCGCCAGTTCGCCCTCGGGCCACTGGATGAAGGTGCTGAGAAGGGGGTCACCGCCCAGCCAGTTGGTCCAGCCCAGCGTGCTGTAGGCGGGCACCGGGTAGACGCTGACCTCCCAGCCCTCGGACTGCAGTTCGGCGGCCAGGGCGTCGGCACCGGCGCGGTCGAAGTAGCCGCGGTAGCCCACGCAGCCCATCACGGCGAAGCACCAGGTCTTCAGTCTGAGCGACAGCTCCGGCGCGGCCACGACGTTCCACACCACCGCCGGCCGCTGCAGGTCGGCGAAGGAGCGGTAGCTGGCGTTGTCGGGCAGGCCGAGCTCGGTCACCGCGAACTCACGGATGCGCTGCGTCAGGCGCAGGCGCTCGCGCAGTGCTGGCGAGGTGCTCTCGTCGGCCAGCCACTGCGTGACCGGCCGCGAACGCTGCAGCAGGTCCATGTGACCGCCCACCGCCTGGCCGTAGTAGCCCAGCGTGCTGCAGCCGCTGGTCAGGCACACCGTGCCTGCCACCACCAGCGCCGCGCCCATGGCGCCGAGGGATGCCAAGAGCAGGACCCTGCGCACCGTCAGGCGTGCGGCGCCACCGGCGCGATCTCGACCAGGCAGTCGTAGAAGGCCGGTGCGCGGCCGATGTCGGTCAGTCGCTGGTGCGTGAGCTGGTTCACGTTGGTGCCCTCCAGGCCGAGCTTGCGCCACCAGATGCCCAGGCCGTTGACCACGCCGGGCCGCGCACGTCCGGTCACGTCGGCCTTGCAGCGGTAGCGGCCGCGTTGATTGATGACGTCGACCACCGCCCCGCCGACGATGCCGCGTGCCGCGGCGTCGTCGGGATGGATCTCGACCCGCGGCTCGCCCTCGATGTCGCGCAGGCTCTTCACGTTGACGAAGGTCGAGTTGAGGAAGTTGCGCGCCGGCGGCGAGATCATGGCCAGCGGGAAGCGCCGCGCGAGATCCGGGTCGGACTGAACGCACTCGTAGTTGGCCACGTGGTCGGGCACACCGAGGCCCGGGGCATCGACGATGGCACGGCCGGTGGCCGTGGGGAATCCGCCCTCGGCGAAAGGCGCTTCGGCCATGGGCAGCCTGACCCAGCCGGTGCGCAGCAGTTCGTCCCAGGGCACGATGTCCTGACGGAAGGCCTGGCGTGCCATCGTGGCATCGTCGTCCGAAAAACAGGGCTCGTCGAACCCCATCCGCTCTGCCAGCGCGCGGAAGATCGCCGCGTTGGAGCGCGACTGCCCCAGCGGGGGCACCGCCGGCTGGTTGAGCATGGCGTAGGTGTGGCCGTAGCTGGTGTGCACGTCCCAGTGTTCGAGCTGGGTGGTGGCCGGCAGCACGATGTCGGCGTGGTCGGCGGTGTCGGTCATGAAGTGCTCGATCACCACGGTGAAGAGGTCCTCGCGCGCGAATCCGGCGACCACCTTGCCACTGTCCGGCGCCACGGCCACCGGGTTGCTGTTGTAGACCACCACGGCCTCGAGTTTCGGGCCGAAGGCGGGCGAAGTCTCGCGCAGCAGGTCGTTGCCGATGGTCGACATGTTGATGGTGCGCGGGCGGCGGCCGGCCAGCAGGTCGGGACGTTGCAGCACCGCGTCGTTGCGCGCCGGACGGAACCAGCCCGAACTCGACAGCAGCAGGCCGCCGGCGCGATGACGCCAGGCGCCCACCAGGCAGGGCAGCAGCGCGACCAGACGCACCGCATTGCCGCCGCCGCGCACGCGCTGCATGCCGTAGTTCAGGCGGATGGCCGCCGGCCGGGTGCTGCCGTACTCGGCTGCCAGCTGCACGATCTCTTCGGCCGTGATGCCGCAGACATCGGCCGCACGTTGCGCGCTCCAGGCCATCGCGCGCTCGCGAAGCTTCGGCCAGCCGTCGACATGTCGAGCCAGGTAGTCATGGTCGAGCAGGTCCTGGCGGATCAGTTCGTGCATCAGGCCCAGCGCCAGCGCGCCGTCGGTGCCGGGCAGCAGGGCGATGTGCTGGTGGCATTTGTCGGCGGTCTCGGTGCGCCGCGGGTCGATGCACACCAGGCGGGCCCCGTCGCGCTTGGCCTGCTGGGCCAGCGTCCAGAAGTGCAGGTTGCTGGCAATCGAGTTGCTGCCCCAGATCAGGATCAGCCTGCTCTCGGCGAAGTGCTCGACGTGCATGCCGACCTTGCCGCCATAGGTGGCAGCCAGGGCGTCTCCACCGGCCGAAGCGCAGATCGTGCGGTCGAGCAGCGAGGCGCCCAGTTGGTGGAAGAAGCGGGCGGACATGCCGTCGCCCTGCACCAGCCCCATCGTGCCGGCATAGCTGTAGGGCAGGATGGCCTCGGGGTCGCGCGCGGCGATGGCCTTCAGGCGCGTGGCGATGCTGTCCAGCGCCTCGTCCCAGCCGATCGGCTCGAAGCGGCCGCTGCCCTTGGGGCCGCTGCGGCGCATCGGCTGCAGCACGCGCTCGGGGTGATAGGTGCGCTCGGGGTAGCGCGACACCTTGGTGCACAACGCGCCCTGGGTGGGCGGGTGGTCGGGGTGGCCCTGGACCTTCACGGCGCGGCCGCCTTCGACCGTGACGCGGATGGCGCAGGTGTCGGGACAGTCGTGCGGGCAGGTCGCCAGCACGGTGCGCGAGCCGCGCTCGGAAAGGCCGAGGGATGCTTCGGGTGCTGGAGCGAGGGGCATGGCCGAACTATTGCACAGCGCCTTGCCGCCCAGGCGGCACGGGGTCGCCCGCGGCGGCTACAGCGACCCCCAGGACGTGATGCGTTCCCACAGGCTGCGCTTGTCGGGCTCGGCCGGGTGAAAGGCCTCGGCGCGCACCCGGGACGGCGCCGCACCGCGGCTGATGACGAGCTGCCGCACCGCCTCGACCATCGGCGGCGGACCCGCCACGTGCACGGTGGCGCCGCCGAGGTCGTTGAAGTCGGAGGCGATGGCCTCGTGCAGCGGGCCGGCCCGCACCCCCGCGGCACGCTGTTCTGCGAAGACGGGCACGAAATGGATGCCGTGCTCGCGCACGCGTCGCTGCAGCAGTTCCTCGACATAGAGATCGTCACCGGTGCGCACACCGTGATAGACGTGGATCTGCTGCGCGGGATGGCCGTCGCGCAACGCGGCGTCCAGCACCGACATGATCGGTGCCATGCCGGTGCCGCCGCCCAGCAGCAGCAGCGCGCCGTCGGGCTGCGGCCCGTCCCAGCAGGCCGCGCCGAAGGGCCCGCGCACCTCCACCCGTTCGCCGGTGCGCAGGCCGCGCGCCACGTACGGGCTGACCTTGCCGTCGGGCAGCACGCGGATGTGGAACACCAGCTGGCCCTGGCCCGGCAGGTTGGCCATCGAATAGCTGCGCGCCGGCAGTTCGCCGAAGCGCAGTTTGGCGAACTGGCCGGGACGGAATTCGAAGGTCCGTCCGAGCGGCAGGTCCAGCGTGAGCACGATGACATCCGGCGAGGCCAGGTCGATGGCCGCCACGCTGGCGTCGACCTTGGTCATGGACGGCCCGGTGCTGTCGCCCAGCCACTGCACGCGCACGTCGCCCACGGGTCGCGAACGGCAGGCCAGGATGAGCCCCTGGCCCTCTTCCTCGTCGCTCAGCGCCTCGGGGCTGTGGCGGTCGGACTTGACCTCGCCCTCGAGCAGGCGGGACTTGCAGCTGCCGCATTCGCCCGCGCCGCAGCCGTGCGGATAGGGCACGCCGGCGTCGAGGGCAGCTTCGAGAATGCGCTGGCGGCCAGCCTGCACGGGCTCGGGCCAGCCTTCGATGTGGATCAGCGGCATCGCGGAATCGGCAAGATCGGGGACTTCTGTCGGAGCGACAGGCCGCTGGGCCTGACACGGCGGATGGGGCACACCTGAAGGTCGGGGGTCGGCCGCCACGCAGCCGACTGCCGCTTCTTCGGGGTCGGACGCGCACATCGCAGCCCTCGCCCCGGCCTGCGCGGGATGTTATCGCGTGATCGTGCGGCCAGCTCCTGTCCATTGGTTGGGGACGGCCGACATGTCACTGCCTGTTTCCGTCCGGCGTTACGATGTCGGCACCGACCAGACCCCGGAGCCCCGCATGAAGATGATCGAGTCGATCCTGGCCGACGCGGCCGCCATCACGGCACTGCGCCGTGATATTCACGCCCATCCGGAGCTGTGCTTCGAGGAGGTGCGCACCGCCGACCTCATCGCCAAGGCGCTCACGGAGTGGGGCATCCCGGTGCATCGCGGGCTGGGCAAGACGGGCGTGGTGGGCATCGTCAAGAACGGCACGTCGAACCGCGCCGTCGGCCTGCGCGCCGACATCGACGCCCTGCCGATGACCGAGCACAACAGCTTCGCGCACGCCAGCCGTCACCCCGGAAAGATGCACGCCTGCGGCCACGACGGCCACACCGCGATGCTGCTGGCCGCGGCGCGCCACTTCAGCCGCCACCGCAACTTCGACGGCACGGTCTACCTGGTGTTCCAGCCGGCCGAAGAAGGCGGCGGCGGGGCGCGCGAGATGATGCGCGACGGCCTGTTCGAGAAGTTCCCGATGGAGGCCATCTTCGGCGCCCACAACTGGCCCGGCATGCAGGTCGGCCAGTTCGCGCTGCGCCCGGGCCCGAGCTTCGCCAGCAGCAACGAGTTCCGCATCGTCATCCGCGGCAAGGGCGCGCACGCCGCGCTGCCGCACAACGGCATCGACCCGGTGCCCATCGCCTGCCAGATGGTGCAGGCCTTCCAGACCATCGTGACGCGCAACAAGCGGCCGATCGACACCGCCGTGATCTCGGTGACCATGATCCACGCCGGCGAGGCCACCAACGTGATCCCCGACAGCTGCGAGATCCAGGGCACCGTGCGCACCTTCACCACCGAGGTGCTGGACATGGTCGAGCAGCGCATGAAGACGGTGGCCGAGTCGACCTGCGCGGCCTTCGAGGCCGGCTGCGATTTCCACTTCAAGCGCAACTACCCGGCCACCATCAACCACGCCAGCGAGACCGACTTCGCGCGCCGCGTTCTGGCCGACGTGGTGGGCACCGACAACGTGCTGGAGTTCGAGCCGACGATGGGCTCGGAAGACTTCAGCTACTACCTGCAGGAAAAGCCCGGCTGCTACTTCATGATCGGCAACGGCGACGGCAGCCACCGCGAAGGCGGCCACGGCCTGGGGCCCTGCATGCTGCACAACCCCAGCTACGACTTCAACGACGATCTCATCCCGCTGGGTGCCACGGCCTGGGTGCGCATCGCCGAACAGTGGCTGGCCACGCCCCGATGAATGCCGCAGCGCACTTCGCGCAGACCTACGCCGAAGCGCGGCACCTGTTCCTGGCCGCCTGCTCGGCAACGGGGCTGGCCGTGCGGTCGCACGTGCATCCGCTGCGCGGTCGCGACGGTGAAGTGCTGGCGATGGACGTTGCGCGTTACGGCGCCGACGACGCGCAGCGCCTGCTGGTGGTCTCCAGCGGCTGCCACGGCGTGGAAGGCTTCTGCGGCTCGGGCGTGCAGCATGCGCTGCTGACGGACCCGGGCTGGCACGCCGCGGCAGCGACGGCCGGGGTCGCGGTGCTCTACATCCATGCATTGAATCCCTGGGGCTTTTCCTGGTGGCGTCGCACCACGCACGAGAACGTGGACCTCAACCGCAACTTCCACGACTTCGGCCAGCCCCTGCCCGAGAACCCCGGCTACGACGAGCTGGCGCCCTGGATCGTGCCCGGGCAGTGGCCGCCCGGCGCCGAAGTGCAACAGGCCCTCGGCGCTTTCGTCGCCCGCCACGGTGCCAAGGGCCTGCAGGCCGCCGTCACCGGGGGCCAGCACAGGCACCCCGACGGCCTGTTCTTCGGCGGCACCGAACCGACCTGGAGCCAGCGCAGCCTGCGCCTGGTGCTGCAGGAGCACGGCCGGCGCTGCGAACGCATGGGCTGGATCGACCTGCACACGGGGCTCGGCCCCAGCGGCTACGGCGAGATCATCTACGCCGGTCGCGACGAGGCCGCCAGCATCGCCCGGGCCCGCGCCTGGTGGGGGTCGAAGGTGACATCGGTCTACGACGGCAGCTCGACCTCGGCCAAGCTGACCGGCATGATGTTCGCTGCCGTCTACGAAGAGTGTCCGCAGGCCGAGTACACCGGCATGGCGCTGGAGTACGGCACCCTGCCCACCGACCAGGTGATCACTGCGCTGCGCGCCGACCAGTGGCTGCAGAACCATCCCGATGCGCCGGCCGAACAGCGCCAGGCCATCAAGCAACAGCTGCGCGACGCCTTCTACACCGACACCGACCCCTGGAAGCAGCAGATCGTCGACCAAGGTCTGGCGGCATCGCACCAGGCGCTGAACGGGCTGGCGGCCTGAGGGTCCTGGGGTCCGAGACCCTGAGCGCTCGACCGCCCGAGGGCCCGCACCAGGCGCTCAGGCGAAGATCAAGCCGCCGAAGGCCACCAGCCGTGCCGGTGCAGCGCCGCCTCGGCCGCCTCGGCGGTGGTGAAGTGGATCGCCTGCCAGCCGGCGGCCTGTGCGGCCGCCACGTTGGCCGGCACGTCGTCCAGGAACAAGAGCTCCTGCGGCCGCGCCCCGAAGCGCCGCGCGGCAATCTCGAAGATCTCCGGCTCGGGCTTGATGGCCTGCACCCGCGCCGAGAACACCCCGTCGTCGAACCACGAGGCGCAGCCGTGTGCGGTCTCCAGGTGATCGGCGTAAGGGGCCGGCATGTTGGACAGGAAGTACACGCCACGCTGCAGCGCGCGCAGCCGATGGATCAAGGCCACGGTGGCCGGGTCGGGCTGCAGCGCCAGGGGAATCGCCTTCACCACGGCCAGCACGTCGACTGCGGGCAGCCCCGTGCGGCGCGCGATGCGTTCGACCAGGTCAGCGGGCGCTACCGTGCCACGGTCGAAGTCGGCCCAGTCGCCGCCCCAGGACTGGAACAGCGCCGCCATCAGCTGGTCGGTGCGCTGCTCGTCGGTGGCGTGATGCGGCAGCACACGCTGCAGCAGCGCGCCGGGCTGCCAGTGGAACACGACACCGGCGAAGTCGAAGACGACTTTCACGGGGCGGGCGCGCGCAGGCGTTGCAGCAGGCCCGCGGTGGAGCCGTCCAGTCCCGCCACGTCGCCGCTGGCCAGGCGCGGCAGCAGCGCGCTGGCCAGGGCCTTGCCGAGCTCCACGCCCCACTGGTCGAAGCTGTTGAGGCCCCACAGCGCGCCGCTGGTCCACACGCGGTGTTCGTACATCGCCACCAGCGCGCCCAGGCTGCGTGGCGTGAGCGCCTCCAGCAGCAGGGTGGTGCTGGGCCGGTTGCCGGGGAAGGTGCGCGCCGAGGCCAGCGCGGCGCGGTCGAAGCTTGCCGATGCGGTGGGCGCCTTCTCGGCCAGCGCCTGGGCCGTGCTCTTGCCCAGCATCAGCGCCTGACTCTGCGCCAGGCAGTTGGCCAGCAGCTTGGCGTGAAGGTCGGCGTGGGCATGCGCCGGCGTCTTCACCGCGATGAACTCGACCGGGATCACGTCGGTGCCCTGGTGCAGCATCTGGAAGTAGGCATGCTGGCCGTTGGTGCCGGGCTCACCCCACACCACCGGGCTGGTGGCCAGTGACAGCGGCGTGCCGTCCATCGCCACGCGCTTGCCGTTGGACTCCATCTCCAGCTGCTGCAGGTAGGCCGGCAGGCGCCTCAGGCCCTGGTGGTAGGGCGCCACGCTGCGGCTGCCGAAGCCGTGGAAGTT
The DNA here is from genome assembly GCA_022843905.1 of Rubrivivax sp. Classification (GTDB taxonomy): domain Bacteria; phylum Pseudomonadota; class Gammaproteobacteria; order Burkholderiales; family Burkholderiaceae_C; genus Rubrivivax. Next base: position 261,817 of record JALHMT010000002.1, on the reverse strand, counting down.
GCGATACCAGACATCGAGCAGACCCAGCGCGACCGGCAGGTTGTGCTCGAGCGGCGCTTGCGCGAAGTGGCGGTCCATCGCGTGCGCGCCGGCCAGCAGTGCGCGGAAGTGCTCCGCCCCGATGGCGATGGCGATGGGCAGGCCGATGGCGCTCCACAGCGAATAGCGGCCGCCCACCCAGTCCCAGAACCCGAAGCTCGTGCTGATGCCGAAGGCCGCCGCCGCCGCCACGTTGGTCGTCGTCGCGGCGAAGTGGCGTGCGATGTCGCTGCCGCCCTGCGCAAGAAACCAGTCGCGCGCCACCTGCGCGTTGGCCATGGTCTCCTGGGTGGTGAAGGTCTTGCTGGCGATGATGAACAGGGTGCGCCGCGGATCCAGCCCGCGCAGCACCGGCACGATGTCGTGGCCGTCGACATTGCTGACGAAGTGGAAGCGCAGCCGGCGGTGCGCACAGGCGTCCAGCGCCGGCACCACCATCTGCGGCCCGAGGTCGCTGCCGCCGATGCCGATGTTGACGACGTCGGTGAAGCCCTCGTCGGCGCGCACGCGCTCGGCAAAGGCCAGCATGGCGTCCAGCACACCGTGCACCTCGTCGCCATGCGGGCCGGCACCGCGCGGCGCGCGCAGCGCCGTGTGCAGCACCGGGCGGCCCTCGGTGGCGTTGACCTCGGCACCGGCCAGCATGGCGTCGCGCCTTGCCTCGAGCCCGCATTCGCGCGCCAGGTCGAGCAGGAAGCGCCGCGTGGCGATGTCGATCAGGTTCTTGGACAGGTCCGCGTACACCTCGGGGGCGTCGATGCCGAAGGCAGCGAAGCGGCCCGGGTCGCGTGCAAAGGCCTCGCGCAGGTCGAAGCCGCGGCCGTGGGCCTCGAAGTGGCCCTGCAAGGACGCCCAGGCGCGCGTCTGCTCGCAGCGCGGGAAGCTCATCGCTGCAGGTCCTGGATGAGCCGGTCGAGCTTGACGGCGTCGGCCGCGAAGGCGCGGATACCCTCGGCCAGCTTCTCTGTGGCCATGGCGTCTTCGTTCAGCGCCCAGCGGAAGCTGCGCTCGTCGTGGTGCACCACGGGCAGGTCCAGGGCGCTTGCGGCACCGGCGTCGAGCGCCCGCTCGAAGGGCGCATCGGAGGCCTGCAGCGCGGCCAGCAGTTCGGGGCTGATGGTCAGCAGGTCGCAGCCCGCCAGGGCGACGATCTGGCCGGCATTGCGGAAGCTGGCACCCATCACCTCGGTGGCGATGCCGTGGCGCTTGTAGTGCTGCCAGATCGCCTTCACCGACTTCACGCCGGGGTCGTTGGCGCCGGCCATCGCGGCCTCGTCCCAGGCCGCGCCGGCCGACTTCTTCGCCCAGTCGTAGATGCGGCCGACGAAGGGCGAGATGAGCTGCACGCGCGCGTCGCCGCAGGCCACCGCCTGCGCGAAGCTGAACAGCAGCGTGAGATTGCAGCGGATGCCCTCGCGCTGCAGTTCCGCGGCGGCCTGGATGCCTTCCCAGGTGGCCGCGATCTTGATCAGCACGCGTTCCCGCGCGATGCCGGCAGCTTCGTAGAGGCCGACGATGCGCCGCGCACGCACCAGCGTGGCGGCGGTGTCGAACGACAGCCGCGCGTCGACTTCGGTGCTGACGCGGCCGGGCACGACCTGAAGGATCTCGCGCCCGAATCGCACCAGCACGGCGTCGACCACCTCGTCGAGCGGCCGGCCCTTCATCGTGGCCACCGTCTCGGCCAGCAGCGGCGCGTAGTCGGGCTGCTGCACCGCCTTCAGGATGAGCGAGGGGTTGGTGGTGGCGTCCTGCGGGGCGAACTGCGCCAGTTGGCGGAAGTTGCCGGTGTCGGCCACCACGGTGGTGAAGGTCTTGAGGCGATCGAGCTGGTTCATGAAGGAAGTCACGAGAAGGAAGCCCGAATTAGAACCCGGTTTGAACGACAGCAGGCAGCGCTGTCCGGCTAGTATTACAGGGTGTCCATGGACTCACATCCTGCATCGTTCGAGCTGCCCCCGTCGCCCTGCCGTGCCGACGGTCGAGTCACCCGCCGCCGCGCACTGCAGGGTCTGACGGCCCTGCCCGCGCTGGCCGTCGCCGCGCCCCTGCTCTGGCAGTCCGTCGAGGCGAACGAGGGTGGCGCGCTGGTGACCATCGTCGAAGGCGAGGCCCGAATCATCGATGGCAAGGGCGCCGGCGCCGCCGTCGAAGGCCTGCGCGTGAGCGGCGGCGTGCTGGTCGACACCCTCGCCAATGCCCGCCTGCTGCGCCTGGAATGGGCGCCGGGCCGCGCCCTCGATCTAGGTCCCGACACGCGACTGCTGCTGCTGCCGCCCGCCCTGGGCGCCGACCCCAGGGCACCGGCCTTCTACCTGCTGCGCGGCTGGATCAAGTTCACCGCGCCCGCCGCGGCCCCGGCGCCGGGCTTCTCCATGCCCGGCGCCGATGTGCCGCCCTTCACCGGCACGCTGGTGGCCCATGTCTCGCCGAGCGAGCTGTGGCTGTTCACCGAGTCGGGCAGCGCCCGCGTGGTCGAGCGCCGCCGCGGTGCCACCCCGCTCGCGCTGAAGGGCAGCGAGATCTACCAGCGCAGCGGCGGCGACGCCGGCAGCGTGCAGGCGCGCCCGACCAGTGCCCAGCTGCAGCAGGTGCCGCGGTCCTTCCGCGACACGCTGCCCCTGCGCAGCGCGGCGGTGCAGGGCCGCAGCGTCGCGCCGCGCCCCCTGCCCTTTCCCGCCTATGCAGACCTGCGCGACTGGCTGCTGGCCGAGACCGGCATCCGGCGCGAGCTGCCGCGACGTTTTGCCGCCTGGGCCCGCGAACCCTCGTTTCGCAGCGCCGTGGACGCCCAGCTCAGCCAGCACGCCGAGTGGACATTGGTGCTGCACCCGGAACGGGCGCGGCCACCCGCCCCGCCGGCTGTGCCCCGGCCGGCCTCGGCACCCCGCTGAAGCCCATCTCCTCCCGCCGCCCGGCCGACCCTTCAAACCGAGACCACCGCCATGAAGCTGCTCGTCAAGTTCAACCTCCTGTACGTGCTGGTGATGGCCCTGGGCATCGGCACCAGCGCCGTCATCACGCGCAACCTGCTGCAGGCCCAGGCCCAGGACGAGGTGGTGAACAACGCAAGGCTGCTCATCGACAAGGCCAATGCAGTGCGCAGCTACACCGCAGGCCAGATCCAGGGACTGCTCGAGACGCAGATGAAGTACGAGTTCCTGCCGCAGTCGGTGCCCAGCTACTCGGCCGTGGAGGTGCTCGGCACGCTGAAGACCAAGTATCCGGACTTCTTCTACAAGGAAGCCACGCTCAACCCCACCAACCCGCGCGACCGCGCCGTCGGCTGGGAGGTCGACGTGGTCAATCAGTTCCGCAGCGACACCGGTCGCAAGGAATTCATCGGCCAGCGCGACACGCCCGCCGGCCCGTCGCTGTACGTGGCGCGGCCGCTGCAGATCACCAACCCGGCCTGTCTGCAGTGCCACAGCAGCGTGGAAGCCGCCCCCAAGACCATGATCGAGCGCTACGGCACCGCCAACGGCTTCGGCTGGCAGCTCAACGAAGTGGTGGGAGCGCAGATCGTCTCGGTGCCGCTGGCCGTGCCGCTCAAGCGTGCCGAACAGTCGTTCACCGTCTTCATGGGCTCTCTGGTGGGGGTCTTCGTCGTGGTGGGCATCGTGCTCAACCTGATGATCTGGCTGGTGGTGGTGCGGCCGGTGTCACGACTGTCCGAGCTGGCCGACCGCGTCAGCCAGGGTGATCTCAACGCGCCGGAGTTCCCGGCCGGCGGCAGCGACGAGATCGGCGTGCTGGCACAGTCCTTCAGCCGCATGCGCACGAGTGTGGTGCAGGCCATGAAGATGCTGGAGGCCTGACCGCGGCAGAGCCCGTCGGCCCGCACGCTGCACGTCGAACGGCGACAATCCCGCACGCTTCGAGCCGTCCGCGACCGCACCCATGGCCCACCCCACCACCCTCGGAAAGTACCGCATCACCGAGGTGCTCGGCGAGGGTGCGATGGGCGTGGTCTACAAGGGCTTCGATCCCGACATCCAGCGCGTCGTGGCCTTGAAGACCATACGCCAGAGCCTCGGGGATCAGGGCCAGATGCTGGCGCTGCGCTTCCGCAACGAGGCCCAGGCCGCGGGGCGACTGAGCCACCCGGGCATCGTCTCGGTATACGACTTCGGGCAGGCCGAGTCGGTGTCCTTCATCGCGATGGAATTCGTCGAGGGCCGCACGCTGGCCTTCCACCTGGCCAACCAGGTGCGCTTCACCGACGAGGACATCCCGGGCCTGATGACGCAGCTGCTCGATGCGCTGCACCACGCCCACGAGCAGGGCGTCTGGCATCGGGACATCAAGCCGGCCAACATCATCCTGGCCCCCAATGGCCGCCTGAAGATCGCTGACTTCGGCATCGCCCGCATCGACAACGCCGGCATGACGCAGACGCAGATGATGGTCGGCACGCCGGCCTACATGGCGCCCGAGCAGTTCCTGGGGCAGACGATAGACCGCCGTGTCGACATCTACAGTGCAGCCGTGCTGCTGTACCTGCTGCTGGTGGGGCGCCCGCCGTTCAGCGGCGCCTCCGATGCGCTGATGTACAAGGCCGTGCACGAAGCACCCGTGCTTCCTTCGCAGATCGAGGGCGTGAACCGGCCCAGGTTCTACGACACGCTGCTGGCCGCCGGCCTGGCCAAGGACCCGGCACGGCGCTTCGCCACCGCGGCCGTGTTCCGCGAAGCGCTGGCAGCCGCGGTCGGCGCGCCGATCGACCCCACCGGCTGGGACCGCACGCTGGTCGGGGCACCGACCAAACGCCTTGCAGCCGACGCTTCGGCCGGCTCGCGCTCGGGCCAAAGCGGCACCGCCGGTTCCTGGACACAGCCTCCCTCGCACTGGGATCCGGCGCAATTGCAGGCCGCCGAGCTGTCGCTGGCCAAGTTCGTCGGCCCGCTGGCCAGTGTGCTGGTGCGCCGCGCGGCGCGCGATTGCAGCGACGTCGGCACGCTCTACGCCCGGCTGGCCGAGCAGGTGACCGATCCCGCCAAGCGCGCTGCCTTCATCGGACAGGCCACGGCCTCGGGCATCCGACCGGTCGCGGCGGGAACCATCGCGCCGCCGCCGGCTCCAACCCCCACCAACGTCGGCCCACGGATGCTGACGCCCGAGTTGATCGAAGCGGCGCGGCGCCTGCTGGCCGCACAGATCGGGCCCATGGCCAACGTGGTCGTCAAGAAGGCGGCTTCCCGCAGTTCGCAGCGCGACGAGTTCTTCGCTGCGCTGGCCGAGACGGTGGCCGAAGGCCCGACGCGGCAGCAGTTTCTGTCGGCCCTGTCGCGACTGAACTGAAAGCTTTCGGCCGGCACGCCGACTGAACGAGGCGCGGCAGCAGGCCCGCGTGGCCGACTGCCCCCGGAACCCCCATTGCACTGGATTGGAAGAACCATGACCCGCCGCCACTGGATGAACCTGCTCGCCACCCTGGGCCTGGGCTCGGCCGCTGCCAGCGTGACCCATGCCGCCGCACCCGCGCCCGCCCCGGGCCCCAACGGCAAGGTCGAACTGCCCGACGCCGAATGGCGCAAGCGCCTGACCCCGGCGCAGTACGACGTGCTGCGCGGCCACGGCACCGAGCGTCCCGGCTCGAGCCCGCTGAACGCCGAAAAGCGCCCGGGCCTCTACCACTGTGCAGGCTGCGACCTGCCCTTGTTCTCGCACGAGACCAAGTTCGAGAGCGGCACCGGCTGGCCCAGCTTCTATGCCGCCCTGCCCGGCGCGCTGGGCACCAGCCGTGACTTCAAGCTGATCCTGCCGCGCACCGAGTACCACTGTGCGCGCTGCGGCGGCCACCACGGCCATGTCTTCGACGACGGTCCGCGCCCGACCGGCAAGCGCTATTGCAACAACGGCGTGGCCCTGCGCTTCGCGCCGCAACCAGGTTGATCCCATGACACCGATCAGAACGATGCTCCGCTCCATGTCCGGCACGCTCGGCAGGCTGCTGGCCGCCACCGCGTTCGCCACCGCCCTGCCGGCCGGGGCACAGAGCGCCGCGCCGGCTCCCGGCGTCACGGCCAAGGCCACCTTCGCCGGCGGCTGCTTCTGGTGCGTCGAGGCCGACTTCGACAAGGTGCCGGGCGTGATCTCGACCACCTCGGGCTACACGGGCGGCACGCTGGCCAACCCGACCTACGATCAGGTGACGACGAACCGCACCGGCCACGCCGAAGCGGTGGAGATCGTCTTCGACCCGAAGAGGGTCAGCTACGAGCAGCTGGTGAACAAGTTCTGGCGCACCATCGACCCGACCACCAGGGACCGCCAGTTCTGCGACGTCGGTTCGCCCTACCGCACCGCCATCTACGCGCACGACGACGCCCAGCTGGCCGTGGTCCGGGCCTCGCTGGCGGCGCTGGAGAAGAGCAAGCCCTTCAAGGAGCCCATCGTCACGCAGATCGAACGAGCCGGCACCTTCTACCGGGCCGAGGAGTACCACCAGGACTACTACCGAAAGAACCCCGTGCGGTACAACTACTACCGCGCCAGCTGCGGACGCGACGCCCGCCTGCAGCAGCTGTGGGGGGCCAGCGGCGGCTGACGCCGGTGGCCGACACGCCAGGTTCGAGGGCGCCCCGGGCGCCCTTCCTGTTCCCGCGGTGCGATACGATGCGGCCCGCTTTCGGAGCCCATTCATGCAAGTTGTCTGCCTCGACCTCGAGGGCGTGCTCGTGCCGGAGATCTGGATCGCCTTCTCGCAGCGCACCGGCATCAAGGAATTCAGCCGCACGACGCGCGACGAGCCCGACTACGACAAGCTGATGCGCTACCGGCTGGCCCTGCTGCGCCAGCACGGCCTGAAGCTGGCCGACATCCACGCCGTGATCGGCGGCATGCAGCCGATGGACGGTGCGCGAGCCTTCCTGGACGAGCTGCGTTCGCGCTTCCAGGTCATCATCCTGTCGGACACCTTCTACGAGTTCGCCGACCCGCTGATGCAGCAGCTGGGTCGGCCCACGCTGTTCTGCCACAAGCTGGTGATCGATGCCGAGGGTTTCGTGGCCGATTACCGGCTGCGCCAGCCCGACCAGAAGCGTCATGCCGTCAATGCGTTGAAGAGCCTGAACTTCCAGGTCATCGCCGCCGGCGATTCCTACAACGACACCGGCATGCTGGGTGCCGCCGACGCGGGCTTCTTCATCCATCCGCCCGAGAGCATCGTGGCGCAGTTCCCGCAGTACCCGGTGAACCACAGCTACGCCGAGCTGAAGGCCTCGATCGACGGCGCTGCCGCGCGGTTGCTCGGCCGCTGAGATCTGGCCTCTGGCGCGCGGTCCCGCGCTCCGCGGGGTGCGCGCCAGGTACTTTCGGCAGGATGACGCGGATTGACCCGGTGCAATCCGTGTCGGCCAGCGGGGGCTCACACTACAGTCGTGGGTAGCTGTCGGGAACGTATTCGTCCGCGGCGGCAGTCCCTGCGACAGCAGCGAAGCAACGCGTTGGCGCCCGCGCCACAAGCAGCAGCCGGCATGAGGTCATGCGGCACCGATCTGCCGCATGGAGACACACCAGGCCCGAGCTGGCCTTTGGGAATGGCCCGATGAGCTCGCTCACCCCCGCCCTTGACGACTTCGCCCGCCTTGGAGCCCTGCTCCTAGCGCAGACCGACGATCTCGTCGTCGTGCTGGATGCCGACCTGTGCGTGCGCCTGTTGAACCCGGCCGCGGCCGCCGGCCTGGGCGTCTCGGCACCCTTGCTGCCAGGGGGCTCGCTGAAGACGCTGACGGCACTTTCGAACGACGAACGGCAGCAGATCGAGCAGGCCTGCAGGCAAGCCCTGCTGAGCCTGCAGGTGATGCCTCTGAGGGTGACGCCAGCGGCGGGCTCGGTCCGGGGGCGGGCCTTTCGCATGCGCGTGCTTGCTCTCGGCGGGGACGGGGACGCGCCGACGCAGGTCCTGCTGCACGCCAGCGACGCCAGCGAGATGGCGCAGGTCGAGCAGCGACTTCAGGAGCGTGAGCGGGAACAGCGCAGCTGGGCTGAAAACTCACCTGACAACGTCATCCGCTACGGACCGGACTTGCGCGCCACCCACTGCAGCCCCGGATTCGGGGAGCGCGTGGCGATCGCGCCGGACCAACTGCTGGGCCGGACACCGGAGGAGGCCGCGCCGCCTGGGAACCCCGAGGCGATGGCGTACCACGACGCCGTGGTTCGCGCCCAGGCCTACGGAGAACGAGGCACCTTGGAGATGCACGTGCCCGGACCCGAAGGCGAGACCTGCGTGCATCACATTGCGATCGCCCCGGAGCGCGACGCCCAGGGACGCATCTGCGGCGTGATCGCCGTCGGGCGGGACGTGACACCCCTCGTTCAGGCGCTGCAGCGCGCCGAAGCTGCCGAGCGCGAGTTCCGTACGCTGGCGGAAAACGCCCACGACAGCATCATTCGCTGGGACGCCGAAGGCCGCATGTCCTACGTGAACCCGGCCCTGCTGCGGACGCTGGGCTGTTCGCAGCACGACCTGCTGGGCAAGACACCCGCCGAGGCCGATCCCCTCGGGCGCTTTGCCGTGCTGGCCGAAGGCGTGCGGCATGCCATGCAGGCGGGCGAGCCCAGGCTGCTCGAGCTGTCCTGGCAGCCCTCGCAGGGGCATCCCATGCACCACGAACAGGTCTGGGTCGTGCCCGAGCGCGACGCCGACGGGCGCGTCGTCTCGGTGCTGGGCATTGGCCGTGACACCACCGACGCCGTCGAACAGCGGGCCCTCATCGAGACGCAGGCCAGGCGGGACCCGCTGACCGGATTGGCCAATCGGAGCGCGCTGGTCGAGCGCGCCGTGGGCGTGCTGGCCAGCGGGCAACGCCACCGGCGCGGCGTGGGCTTGCTGCTGGCCGACCTGGACGGCTTCAAGGCCATCAACGACGGGCTCGGACACAGTGCGGGTGATCAACTGCTGCGCGAGCTGGCCGGCCGTTTTGTCGCGGCACTGCGGCCAGATGATCTGCTCGCCCGGCTGGGGGGCGACGAGTTCGTGCTGCTGGCGCCCGATGTCGACTCGCCGGCCGGCGCGGCGCGCGTTGCCGAGAAGCTGCATGCCTGCCTGCAGTCGCCGGTGCTGGTGCAGGGCCGCGAGGTGCGCGTCACGGCCAGCATCGGCGTCGCGCTGTTCCCCGACGACGGGCTGGACTTCGAGCAGTTGCTGTCTCGTGCCGACAGCGCGATGTACCTGGCCAAGCGGGCCGGACGCTCGCGTACCGAGTTCTACACCGAAGACCTGGGAACGGCGGTGCAGCGGCGTCTGGTCCTGGAGCAGGCGCTTCGAAAGGCCTGCCATGGCGCCGGGATGAAGCTGCACTACCAGCCCCAGTTGCGGCTGGGCGACACCACCACGCTCGTCGGTGCGGAGGCCCTGCTTCGCTGGGACCACCCTCTGCTCGGGCCGATCTCGCCCTGCGAGTTCATCCCGCTGGCGGAAGAGACCGGCCTCATCCTGCCGCTGGGGGCCTGGGTCTTCGAACAGGCTGCGCGGCAGGCACGGCACTGGAATGCCGGCCTCGAGGCGGGTGCCGTCGCGATCAAGGTGGCGGTGAACGTTTCGGCCAGGCAGCTCGCCGAACGCGGCTTCGCGGACTGGGTGAGCGGCGTGCTCCACCGTTGCGAGTGCCGCCCCGAGTGGCTGGAACTCGAGATCACCGAAAGCGCCTTCGCCGCCGGCGAGGGGCCCGCCGGACAGGCGCTGCGGCAATTGCACGATCTGGGCATGCTGATCGCGCTGGACGATTTCGGTATCGGCTTTTCGTCGCTGAGCTACCTGACCCGCTTCCCGGTGGACAGGCTCAAGATCGATCGCAGCTTCGTGCAGGCCATCGACGCCGCCGACAGCCACAGCCAACGCGGCCGGGAACTGGTGCGTGCCTTCATCGCGATGGCCCGTGCGCTGAACCTGTCCGTCGTGGCAGAAGGCGTGGAGACCGAGACCCAGGCCCGCTGCCTTCTCGACTGGGGCTGTCCCATGATGCAGGGCTGGCACTTCGGTCGGGCCATGCCCGCCGATCAGTTCGAGCATGACTGGCTGCAGCTTGGAGCCTCGCTGCCACAGACCCGGGGTTGACGTCGCGGGTGTGCGGGAGCACATTGCAGGCCTTGTCCCACCCAGCCATCGACGGAGGCCGCCATGCAGACATCGCCCCTTGCATCCACCCTGCGGACTTCCGTCTAGATACCGGCAGACAGCCAGCCCAAGCTGCCGATCTTCCGCGTCGTGCGCCGCACGACCCGGGTCCCCCTTGATCTGAGTTGCCGTGATGCCGCCATCACGGACGGGACGTTCCGCCTGACATCCGAACCCGCCCGCTGCCGCGTGCAGCGGGCGACTGGACGTGCTCATCCGGAAATCTTCAGATCCATGATCGAATCCCTTGAACATTCAGCCGACTCCCCATTGGCCCAGGCGCAGCTGCACGCCATCGGCCTGACGCCGCAGATGGCTCGGCAGCTCTCGCTGCTGGACTTGAAAGGCATGGCCACGCAGCTGCTGCGCATCACCGAAGTGCAGCGTGACAGCCTGCAATTGCACGACGGTCTCCAGCCGCACCGTGCCAGGGCGCTGCCGGCCCTGCTGCAGTCGCTCGAACAAGCCTGCGATGCGCTGGCCGTCGGCGACTGGGTGCTGGCCGACCGAAACGCGCTGGGCGAGTGGTGGGCGCACACACGCGTGCCGCCGCTGACGCAGATCGCCAGGCGGCTGCACGACGGCCGCGAGAAGGTCACGCGCGTGGTGATCGTCAGCAACGTCGACACCGCCCTGCTGGTGATGGGCCTGGACCACGACTTCAACCTGCGCCGTCTGGAACGCTACCTGGCCCTGGTACGGCTGGCCGAGGTCGCAGCCGTGGTGGTGCTGACCAAGGCCGACCTCTGCGCCGACGCGGCGCGCCGGCTGCGAGACGTGCAGGTCCTGCTGCCCCCCGGCGTGGGCGTGGTCAGCGTCAACGCGCTGGGCGATGAACCCCGGCAGGCGCTGGCGCCGTGGCTGCTCGCCGGACAGACGCTGGTGATGCTGGGCAGCAGCGGCGCCGGCAAGAGCACGCTGACCAATGCCTTGACCACGCTCAGCGGTGCGCAGGCGCAGTCCACCGGAGCCAACCGCAGCGACGACGGACGCGGACGGCACACCACCACCGCGCGCTCGCTGCACCGCACGCCCGAGGGCGCCTGCATCATCGACACGCCGGGCCTGCGCACCCTGCGGCTGGACAGCGAGTCGGGCTCCCTCGGCAGCGTGTTCGACGACATCGCGCAGCGCGCGCTGCAGTGCCGCTTCCGCGACTGCCGCCACGAGGACGAGCCCGGCTGTGCCGTGCGCGAGCACGTGCCGCCGGAGCGGCTGCGCAGCTTCCACAAGCTGCTGCGCGAGGCGCGACGCGACACGCTCAGCGCCCTGGAACGCAAGGCCGTGGTGCAGACCTGGAAGGCACGCGGCCGGGCCGGCAAGGCGCGTGCGAAGAGCAAGCGCGGTGAGGACTGAACAGGTGGTCGGCCGACACTTCTTTACCGCGGGCGTGCCACATCCGCCGACACACAAGTCAAAAGCCGGCTACACTCGCTGCACAGACATACACAAGACCGTTTTTTCAAGGTCTTTCAGCTTTACCGCCGACGCACCTGCGAAGTTCTTTCAGCGCAAACGCGAAGGCCGGCCTGGTTCGAACACCCCCTGTTTGATGATTCTTGAGTGTCTCTGTCCGCGTTACCCGTCGGGTTCGCGAGTTTTTGTTTTTCACTTAAGGAATGTCATTCATGGACAACGCATCGCAACAAGGTACGGTCAAGTGGTTCGACGACGGCAAGGGCTTCGGCTTCATCACGCCTGACGGCGGCGGCAAGGACCTGTTCGCCCACTTCAGCGAGATCCGCAACGGTGGCGGTTTCAAGTCGCTGCAAGAGAACCAGAAGGTCGAGTTCGAAGTCAAGCAAGGCGCCAAGGGCCCGCAAGCGGCCAACATCCGCCCGGTTTGACCCGACCCGCGATCGGCTTCCTTCGGGAAGCCGGCCTGAACGAAGGGCACTGCCGCAAGGCAGGGCCCTTTTTTCTTTTCAGTACGGCCTTGCAAGTCCGCCATCGAACGGCTGCGGGATTCAAGGGCCCGCGCCCGACTTCGGCGCCACCAGTTCATCGCGCTGTGCCAATGCCGGGAACCACCGCAGCCACAGACCGGCCACCAGCAGCGTGCCCACGCCGCCCAGCAGCACCGAAGCCACCGGCCCCATCAGGGCGGCCGTGGCACCCGATTCGAACTCGCCCAACTGGTTCGATGCCCCGATGAACACGGAGTTGACCGCGCTGACGCGCCCGCGCATCGCATCGGGCGTCTCGAGCTGCACCAGGGTCTGCCGGATGACCACGCTGACCATGTCGGCCGCCCCGCTGAGCGCCAGCGCCGCCATCGACAGCCAGAAGCTCGTGGACAGGCCGAACACCAGCATGGTCAGGCCGTAGAAGGCCACGGCGCCGAGAAGGCGGTGGCCGGTCCTGCGCCGTACGGGCCACCGTGTGAGCACGATCGACATGGCCAGCGCGCCGACGGCGGGAGCCGCACGCAGCAGACCCAGCCCCCAGGGACCGACGTGCAGCACGTCCTTGGCGAACATCGGCAGCAGCGCCGTGGCCCCGCCCAGCAGGACGGCGAAGAGGTCCAGCGACACGGCGCCCAGCACCACCTTGTGGTGCCACACGTAGTGCACGCCGGCCAGCAGCGTGCGCCAGGTGGCGGGCTCGATCGAAGGCGCGTGCGCGTAGCGGATGGTCAGGCACAGCAGGGCCGAACAACCGAACAGCACGGCGCACACGGCATAGGTGGCGCCCGCCCCGACCGCATAGATGAGTCCGCCCAGGGCCGGGCCGGCGATGATGGCGCCCTGCATGCCGGCCGAGCTGAAGGCCAGCGCGCGGGGCAGCACCTCGGCCGGCACCAGGGCGGGCGTGAGGGCCTGCTGCGCCGGCATCTGGAAGGCGCGCACGGCCCCCAGCACCACCGAGATGCCCAGCAGCAGCTCGCGCCCCATCCAGCCGCCCTGGCTGCCGCTGAACAGCACCAGCGCCACCACCACCTGCACGGCCAGGCAGCTGGCGACGATGCGCGCGCGCTGCAGGCGATCGACGACGTGGCCGGTGACCAGCACCAGCGCCAGCGCGGGCAGGAACTGCAGCAGGCCGACGAGTCCCAGGTCCCAGGCCGAGCCGGTGAGGTCGTACATCTGCCAGCCCACGGCCACCATCAGCATCTGCGCCGCGGCGGTGCCGAACAGGCGCGCCACCCACAGGCGCATGAAGGATCGGTAGACGAACAGCGAGTCGTTGGAAGCGGACACGAGGGTGGGATGCAGGGAGCGCGGTGAAAAGAAACGATACACGGCGAAACCGCCGCGAGACGACGCCGGACGACACGGCCGGCACCATGCGTCCATGTTCAACGAGTCGACGAAAGGACTCCATCATGCAAGCCTGGATCAAGCGCACACTCATCGGCCTCGGCGCCGCCGCCGTGCTGGCCGGCGGCCTCGCGGCCTGCGGCCATCGCGATCATCACACCCGCATGGGGCAGGTCTCCCCCGAGACCGTGGCCGAGTGGCGCGGCAAGCTGCTCGAGCGCGCCGGCAAGGAGCTGGTGCTGGACGCCACGCAGAAGCAGCGCCTGGGCACGCTGTTCGACAAGCTCGACGAGCAGCGCCTGGCGCTGGTGGGCAGCACCACCGACCCGCGCGCCGCGATGCAGCAGCTGGTGGCCGGTGAGCGCTTCGACCGCAGCCGGGCCCTGTCCCTGATGCAGGAGAAGACCGGCGCCGTGCAGCTCAAGAGCCCTGAAGTCATCAACGCCGCGGCCGACTTCTACGACGGACTGAACCCGACGCAGCAGGCCAGGGTGCGCGAGTTCATGGCCAAGCGACAAGGCCGCCACGGCCGCACGGGCTGACGAGGCCGGTCCCGGCACGCGGTGCATTGCCTTAAGCTCGCTGGCGATGCACCGCATTCTGTTGATCGACGACGACGAGCATCTGGCCGCACCGCTGGCGACCTACCTGCGTCGCTTCGACCTGCAGCTGGAGAGCGCCACGCGGCCCAGTGCCGGGCTGGCGCGGCTGCGCAGCGAACCCTTCGACGCGCTGATCCTCGACGTCATGCTGCCCGAGATGGACGGCTTCGAGCTGTGCCGCACCATACGCCGCGAGAGCCAGGTGCCCATCGTGATGCTCACCGCGCGCGGCGAGGTGATGGACCGCATCGTCGGCCTGGAGATCGGCGCCGACGACTACCTGCCCAAGCCCTTCGAGCCGCGCGAGCTGGCGGTGCGGCTGCAGACCATCCTGCGCCGCACGCGTTCGGTGGAGACGGCGCCGCAGAAGCTGCGCTTCGACGGCCTGGAGATCGACACCGAACGCCGGCAGGTGATCCGCCAGGGCGAGCCGCTCGAACTCACCGGCACGGAGTATCAGCTGCTGCTGCTGCTGGCTCAGGAGCCGCAGAAGGTCTTCAGCCGCGATGAGATCCTGAACCGCCTGCGCGGCCACGAAGCCGATCTGTACACGCGCGCGGTCGACATCCTGATCAGCCGTCTGCGCCGCAAGCTCGAACCGCTGGACTGCATCAAGACCCTGCGCAACGCCGGCTACGCCTTCGCCGGGGCGCGTTCGTGAGCACCAGCCTTTCGCCGCCGGGCCGCTTCGCCGGCTGGCGGCGTTCGCTCGGTTTGCGGCTGCTCGGCCTGTTCCTGGTGCTGGCACTGCTGCTGGCGATCGTCTTCCTCGGTGGCATGCAGCGCGCCTTGTCGGGCTCCTGGACCGCGTTGATCCGCCCCATGGTGGCCGACTACGTCGACCGCCTGGCGCTGGACATCGGCACCCCGCCCGATCCGGCGCGCGCACAGGCCCTGGCCGACAGGCTGCCCATCGCCATCCACATCGAAGGCCCGGTGGTGCGCTTCGACTCGCACCCCGAGCACCCGGCCTGGCGCGACAGGCACCGCTACAAGCCGGACGACACCGAACAGGACAAGGACGGCGACTGGCTGCTGCGCCGCACGCTGGCCGACGGTCACCAGATCACCTTCAGGATCGGCGAGACGAGCGGGCCGCAGCGTCCGCGGCAGATCGGCTGGATCACGCTGGCGCTGCTGCTGGCGGTGACGGCTGCCGGCTACCTGACGGTACGCCGGCTGTTCAGGCCGCTGGACGACATCCGCGCCGGCGCGCTGCGTTACGGCCAGGGCGACTTCGCCACGCCCATCCCGCTGCGCCGCAACGACGAACTGGGCGACCTGGCGGCGCAGGTCAACACCATGGCAGCCGGACTGCAGGACCGGCTGGAAGCCAAGCGCGGGCTGCTGCTGGCCATCAGCCACGAGCTGCGTTCGCCGCTCACGCGCGCGCGGCTCCATACCGAGCTGCTGGACGACAGCCCGCAGCGCGACGCCCTGCTGCGCGACCTGGGGCTGATGCGCGACCTCATCACCGACCTGCTGGAAAGCGAGCGCCTGGCCGCCGGCCATGCCGCTCTGCAGCCCGAGCCCTGCGACCTCGCAGCGCTGGTGCGCGCGCTCTGCGCCGATGAGTTCGTCGGGCGAGCGCTGGACCTGCAGCTGGACGATGCACCGGCCCGCATCGAGGTCGATCCGGTGCGCATCCGCCTGGCCCTGCGCAACCTGATCGGCAACGCCCTGCGCCACGGCCCGGCCACACCGCCGCCCGTGGTGGCCCTTCGGCGAGAGGGCCGGGAGCTGCTCATCAGCGTGCGCGACCACGGCCCGGGCGTGGCTGCGCAGCACCTGCCTCGCCTGGCCGAGGCCTTCTACAGGCCCGATGCGGCACGCGGCCGCGACAGCGGCGGCGTCGGCCTGGGCCTGCACCTTTGCAAACTCGTCGCGGCTGCGCACGGTGGCCGCCTGACGCTGCGCAACGCCTCGCCGGGGCTGCAGGCCACCATCACGCTGCCACTCGCGTCGTAAACTCCACGGTCCCCTACTGCACCACGCGCGCGGCGCGGTGGTCACGACCAGCCCTCTCCATGACCCTCCTGTACAGCGCCCTGGCCATGTTGGCCGGGTACCTGATCGGCTCCTTGTCCTTCGCCGTCATCGTCAGCCGCGTGATGGGCCTGGCCGATCCGCGCAGCTATGGCTCGGGCAACCCCGGCGCCACCAACGTGCTGCGCTCGGGCAGCCGGCCTGCCGCCGTGCTGACGCTGGCGCTCGATGCGCTGAAGGGCTATGTGCCGGTGCTGCTGGTGCTCATCTATGGTCCGCGATTCGGCCTGGGCGAAGGCACCGCGGCCTTCGTCGGCCTGGCCGCCTTCGTCGGCCACCTGTGGCCGGTGTTCTTCCGCTTCCAGGGCGGCAAGGGCGTGGCCACGGCGGCCGGTGTGCTGATGGCCATCAACCCGGCGCTGGGGCTGGCGACGCTGCTGAGCTGGGCCCTCATCGCGGCCTTCTTCCGCTATTCATCGCTGGCGTCCATCGTCGCCGCACTGTTCGCGCCCTTCTACCAGATGCTCATCTGGGGCATCGAGCCGAGCTTCGTGGCCATCGTCGCCATGAGCCTGCTGCTGGTGTGGCGCCACGAAGGCAACATCCGCAAGCTCATCGCCGGCAAGGAATCCAGGCTCGGCCAGAAGGCCGCGGATGCGATGCCGGTCGGTCAGACCGCCCGGGCCGCCCCTTCCGACAAATCCCATCGACAAGACAAACCCCATGCGCCGCAGCGCGGCCACAAGAAAGGACACAAGTGATGGTTCAGCGTTTCGATGCCGGCGCCCGCCTGTCGGAGATGACGGTTCACAACGGCACCTGCTACCTGGCCGGCCAGGTCGCGGCCGACGGCTCGCAGGACATGGCGGGCCAGACGAAGCAGGTGCTGGCCGCCATCGACGCGCTGCTGGCGCGCGCCGGCAGCGACAAGAGCAAGCTGCTGATGGTGCAGATCTTCATCACCGACCTGGCCGATTTCCCCGCCATGAACGCCCTGTGGGAAGCCTGGCTGCCCGCAGGCCACGCCCCGGCGCGCGCCACGGTGGTGGCCAGGCTGGCCAAGCCGGAGTGGAAGGTCGAGATGGTCGTCACCGCAGCGGTCTGAGCGGACAAGGCCGTGTCCGACACCCCGGCACCCTCACGGCGCTCGCTGGTCGGCCTGGCCGTACTGGTGCTGGTGGTGGCCGGCGCCACGCAGTGGTGGGCGCGGCACGCGAAGGCGCAGGTCGGCACCGAGGTGGCGCGCCTGGCGGCACCCGGCGACATCCGCATGCTGTCGTCCGAGACCTGCAGCATCTGCCTGGTGGCGCGCCAGTGGCTGCAGCAGCACGAGGTGGCCTTCAGCGAATGCATCATCGAACGTGATGCCGCCTGCGCGCGCGACATGGCGGCCACCGGCGCGCCCGGCACGCCGGTGTTCCTGGTGCGTGGCCGGCTTCTGGTGGGTTTCAGCCCGCAGCGCCTGCGTGATCACCTGCAGCGTCCGGCCTGAGCCCCTGCCCGCCCGCCGCGCCCGCCGATGACGCGCGCCGAGGCCATGGGCCTGCTGCTGGCCTTCATCGCGCGCCTGGTGACGGGCGCCCAGGGCCACTGGAAGGGCTGCCCGCCGAAGGCCGAGCAGCGCATCTACTTCGCCAACCACCAGAGCCACCTCGACTGGGTGCTGATCTGGGCGGCGCTGCCGCGCGAGTTGCGCGCCGTGACGCGGCCCATCGCCGCACGCGACTACTGGACCGCCACGCCCTTCAAGCACTGGATCACGCGCGAGGTCTTCAACGCCGTCTACGTCAGCCGCCAGCGTACCGCCGACCAGGACCCGCTGGAACCGCTGGTCGAGGCGCTGGGCCACGGCGACTCGCTGGTCATCTTCCCCGAGGGCACGCGCAGCAACAAGGGTGAGCCGCAGGCCTTCAAGAGCGGCCTGTACCACCTGGCCGAGCAGTTCCCCGAAGTGACGCTGGTGCCGGTGTGGATCGACAACGTGCAGCGCGTGATGCCCAAGGGCGAGGTGGTGCCTGTGCCCATCCTGTGCACGGCCACCTTCGGCACGCCGCTGCAGTTGCAGCCGGGCGAGGACAAGCGGCACTTCCTCGACCGCGCGCGTCGGGCCGTGGTCGAACTGCGGCCCCTCTCCCCATGAGCCGCCTTCGCGACCTCACGGTGAGCGAGCAGGTCGCCCTGCTCTTCGTCGTGCTGTTCGGGCTGCTGCTCGTGGTCACTGCGGTGGCCATCCTGCTGTCGCTGAGGCGCGGCGACGAAGAAGGCTCGGACCGCCTGCAGCGCATGAAGCGCGAACTGGGCGCGGTGTGGGTCGGCGCGGTGGTGTTCTGGCTGTCGTGGGTGGCAGGCGCCGGCGGCGCGATGCTGCTCTTCGCGGTGATCTCCTTCCTGGCGCTGCGCGAGTTCATCACGCTGGCGCACACGCGGCGCAGCGACCACCGCAGCCTGATCCTGGCCTTCTTCGTCGTGCTGCCGATGCAGTACGTGATCGTCGGCGGGCGCTGGTTCGACTTCTTCACCGTCTTCATCCCCGTCTACGTCTTCCTGGCCATCCCGGTGGTCAGCGCACTGGCCGGCGATCCCGAGCGCTTCCTGGAACGCAACGCCAAGATCCAGTGGGGCATCATGGTCTGCGTCTACGGCCTCAGCCACGCGCCGGCACTGCTGCTGCTGGAGTTTCCGAACTACGAGGGCCGCGGCGCCTTCCTGGTGTTCTTCCTGGTGATGGTGGCGGCCTCGGCGCAGATCGCCCAGGAGGCCGCCAGCCGCTGGCTGCGCAGGCGTCCGCTGGCGCGGCACATCGACCGCTCGTTCTCGCTGCGCGCCTGGGCCATCGGCGTCTTGTTCGCGGCCTTCGTGGGCGCGGCGCTGTACTGGATCACGCCCTTCAAGGCACCGCAGGCGCTGGCCATGGCCTTCATCGCCGCAGGTGCCGGCACGCTGGGAGAATTCGTCATGAAGGCCCTGAAGCGGGACGCCGGTGTGCGCTACTGGGGCAACAGCCCTTCGATCACCGGCGCCGTGGGCCTGCTCGACCGCGTCGCGCCGCTGTGTTTCGCCGCACCGGTGTTCTTCCACTCGGTGCGCTGGTATTTCCAGTACAGAGCATGACCCACCCCCGAAGCGCCTTCGGCGCACCTTGCTGGCCGCGCCTGGCCAACGGCCAGGCTCCTCGGCAGGCACGGCAGGTCCACCGGACCTGTCGTGTCCGGCCTCGGCCCCCTCAAGGGGGCGAAGCCAGCAGCCAGGCAAAGCCCGTCTGCGGCTTCCGCTTGATGTCTTTGGGTTCATGCGTTGGGCTCGGTTCCATGGCTATTCCACTCCTCCGTCGATCATGAGAATCCTCGGCATCGATCCGGGCCTTCAGAAGACCGGCTTCGGCGTCATCGAAGCCGATGGGCATCGACTGGCCTACGTGGCCAGCGGCACCATCAGCACGCTGGAAGCGCCGCGTGGCGACCTGCCGCTGCGGCTGAAGATCATCTTCGACGGCGTGCGCGAGGTGGTCGACCGCTACCAGCCAGCCTGCGCCTCGGTCGAGATCGTCTTCGTCAACGTCAACCCGCAGAGCACGCTGCTGCTGGGCCAGGCGCGCGGTGCGGCGCTGGCTTCGCTGGTCAGCGGCGGGCTGGCCGTCACCGAGTACACCGCGCTGCAGATGAAGAAGGCCATCGTCGGCCATGGCCTGGCCAACAAGGCGCAGGTGCAGGAGATGGTCAAGCGGCTGCTCAAGCTGCCTTCGCTGCCGGGCAAGGACGCCGCCGACGCGCTGGGGCTGGCCATCTCCCACGCGCATGCGGCACACTCGCTCGCGGCAGCGGCCCGGGCCACGCCCTTGAACCGCCGACAGCACACGCAGTACCGCAAGGGCCGCATCCTCTGAACCCAACGCACGGACACCCATGAGCATCCCGATCGACACCCAATGGATCAGCGTGCCCAGCAGCGGCGGCGCCTTCGACGCCTACGTCGCGCTGCCGCCGGCCGGCCACGGGCCCGGGCTGGTGCTGTTCCAGGAGATCTTCGGCGTCAACGCGCACATCCGTGCGGTGGCCGAACAGTACGCGCTGGACGGCTTCGTGGTGCTGGCGCCCGACATCTTCTGGCGCCAGGCGCCGCGCATCGAACTCGGCTACACCGCGGCCGACCGCCAGCGCGGCATCGGACTGGCCGGCGGCCTCAAGCCCGAACAGATGATGCTGGACCTGCGCGCAGCGGTCGACACGCTGCGCGACATGTCGCAGACCGCTGCGCACCGCATCGGCGCCTTCGGTTTCTGCATGGGGGGTCGACTGGCCTACATGGCCGCAGCGCTGACCGAACTGGACGCCGCGGTGGCCTTCTACGGCGGCGGCATCCACGACCAGCTGCACCTGGCCAGCGGCGTGGGCTGCCCGATGATGTTCCACTACGCCGAGAACGACGACCACATCCCGCTCGACGCGGTCGAGCGCGTGCGCCAGGCTTTCGCCGGCAAGCCCGCCGAAGTGCACGTCTACGGCGGCACGGCGCACGGCTTCAATTGCTGGGAACGCGGCAGCTATCAGGCCGAAGCCGCGGCGCTGGCCCATGCTCGCACGCTGGGGTTCTTCGCCAGCCACCTGTTCCAGTCGCGCCCGGCGCTGCCGGACCCGGGCTACTTCACAGCGCCAGCGCCAGACGCTCGAGGATGAGCACCGCGAAGAAGCCCAGCGCGGCCAGGATGGTCCACTTGAGGATGATCAGCCCGCGCTGACGCCACACCACCTGGCTGGTGCCGATGTACATCGCAAAGCACAGCACGCCGGCCAGCAGCAGCAGACCGAAGACGAGACGGGCGATCAGCATGGTCGACCTGCGGTGATGCGCACCCTGTCTACCATGCCGGCGCCACTGCACCGAAGCCGGCAGGGGCCTCGGCATCGCGTTCGAAGCTCACGACTTCCCAGGCCGAGGCATCGGCCAGCAGCTTGCGCAGCAGCCGGTTGTTCAGCGCGTGCCCGCCCTTGAACGCCGTGTAGCTGGCCAGCAGCGGCTTGCCCAGCACGTGCATGTCGCCGATGGCGTCGAGGATCTTGTGCTTCACGAATTCATCGTCGTAGCGCAGGCCGTCGCTGTTGAGCACGCGGTAGTCGTCGATGACGATGACGTTGTCCATGTTGCCGCCCAGGCCCAGGCCGCGCGAACGCATCATCTCCACGTCCTTGGTGAAGCCGAAGGTGCGCGCGCGGGCGATGTCGCGCCGGTACTGGCCCGAGCTGAAATCGAAGCTCACCTGCTGCCCGGTGGCATCGAGCGCCGGGTGGTTGAACTCGATCTCGAAGCTCAGCTTGTAGCCGTGGTAGGGCTCCAGCCTCGCCCACTTCAGCGAAGCGCCTTCGCCCTCGCGCA
The DNA here is from genome assembly GCA_022843905.1 of Rubrivivax sp. Classification (GTDB taxonomy): domain Bacteria; phylum Pseudomonadota; class Gammaproteobacteria; order Burkholderiales; family Burkholderiaceae_C; genus Rubrivivax. The sequence continues at coordinate 240,437 of JALHMT010000002.1, read as the reverse complement.
GCTCGACGGTCTTCTTCACCCGCAGGAAGCGCTTGGGCGCCTTCTGCAGCTCGATGCCCGCACTCTGCAGCAGGAACACGAAGCTGGCGGCCGAGCCGTCGAGGATGGGCACTTCCTCGGCCGTGATGTCGACGATGAGGTTGTCGAGCCCCAGGCCGGCGCAGGCCGACAGCAGGTGCTCGATGGTCTGCACCTTGGGGCCGCCGGGGTCGCCGCCGGGGCTGATGGTGGTGGCCATGCGGGTGTCGCTGACCGCCTCGGGCGTGACGGGGATGTCCACCGGCAGCGGCAGGTCGATCCGCCGGAAGGCGATGCCGTGGTCGGCAGGCGCCGGACGCAGCGTGAGCTCGACCTTCTGGCCACTGTGCACGCCCACGCCGACGGCGCGGGTGACGCTCTTGATCGTGCGTTGCTGGATCATGACCTGATTGTCCGCCAAGAGCGGGCGGTGCACACCCCGGCGGGGTATCGCCGCGGGTCGCCCGAACCGGCGGAGGTCGGTCCGCGAGGGCGCGTGGGCCCTCGCCACTCACATCGGCTTGACGCGTTTGCGGTTGTCGACCCAGGTCTCGCTGATCTCGTCCCAGTGGTGCGAGCGAACGAACTGGCGCGTCTCGGACTTCACCTGCGCGCGCGACATGGTGCTCATGCTGCGCGGTGCGCCCTTGATCGGCACCCAGCCGCCGGTGGCGGCGTCCCAGCGGTTCTTCGTCAGGAAATCATCGCGGGCGGCCTTCACTTCGGCACGCGACCTCACGCCCACGGGCGGCTCGAAGCCGTTCTTGAGCACCCAGGTTTCCTTCTCTTCGTCCCAGCGGTGGCTCTTGAGGAACTCGTCGCGCTCCATCTTGACCTGGCCCCGCGAGATCGGTGCGACCGCCGGGGTGCCGGCAGCGACGGGCTGGGCCCAGGTGGGTGAAGCGGTGGAGAGCGTCAGCAGGGCGGACAACAGGGCGGCAGGCGGCAGGAATCGTGTCGGTGTCATGAAGGATTTCCAGGCAAGGGGGTGTTCGACGGAGGGCGCCCTGGCCTTCGGGGCCTGGACGGACAGGCGTCAGAGTGCTCTCTGCCAGGACATCGGTCTGTTCGACAACACACGGTCGCCGCGTGCCTGCAAGGCAGGCGATGGACTGTCGCCCATCGACGAGGTCACCCAGCGCGCGATGCCCCCGCCCCGCGCGTGCTGCGCCACAGCAGCGTGCCGGCGATCGCCAGGTTCAGCAGGTTCCAGGCGATGCCGTTGAGGAAGGCGGCGTCGTAGCTGCCGGTGAGGTCGAAGACCTTGCCCGACATCCAGCCGCCCAGCGCCATGCCCAGCAGCGTGCACATCAGCACCGTGCCCACGCGCGCGCCGGCCTCCTTGGGCGGAAAGTGTTCGCGCACGATGATGGCGTAGCTGGGCACGATGCCGCCCTGGAACAGGCCGAACAGCGCCGACACCACGTACAGCGAGGCCAGCGAGTCGAAGGGCAGGAACAGCAGCAGCGCCAGGCCCTGCAGCGCCGAGCCCAGCAGCAGCGTGCGCAGGCCGCCGATGCGGTCGCAGATCCAGCCCGACACCAGGCGACTGACGATGCCGCTGGCCAGCATCAGCGACAGCATCTCGGCGCCGCGCGCCGCGCCGAAGCCGAGGTCGCTGCAGTAGGCCACGATGTGCACCTGCGGCATGGCCATGGCCACGCAGCAGGCCACGGCGGCGATGCACAGCAGCCCCTGGGCCTGCGCCAGGCTCAGGCCGAAGGGGCGGTCGGACGCCACCACGGCGCCGGGCCTGGGCGCGGCGGGCGCGGCCATCGGCGGCCGCGGCCGCATGAACATGGCCAGCAGCGGGATGCTGACGGCGCAGAAGATGCCCAGGCCGACGTAGGTGGGCCGCCAGCCGACGGTCTCGACATAGTGCTGCACGATGGGCGGCCAGATCGCCCCGGCCAGGTAGTTGCCGCTGGCGCAGATGGCCACCGCGATGCCGCGCCGACGCACGAACCACAGCGAGGTGTCGGCCACCAGCGGCGCGAAGGTGGCCGAGGCGCCGAACAAGCCCAGCAGCACGCCGTGCACCACCGAGAAGGACCACACGCTGTCCGACAGGCTGGCCACGACGAAGCCGCTGCCCAGGCCGGCTGCGCCGACCAGCAGCACGGACATCACGCCGTAGCGGTCGGCCAGCTTGCCCATCAGGATCCCGCCCAGGCCGAAGCCGACCATCAAGGCCGTGTACGGCATCGAGGCATCGGCACGCGCCACGCCGAAGTCAGCCTGTACGGCGGGCAGCACCACCGAGACGACATACATCGCGCTGCTGCCGATGGTCATCAGCAGCAGGGTGGCGATCAGGCGCAGCCAGGCGTAGCGGGAGTCGGGTTCGGCGGGGCGCAGTTCAGGCAAGGCAGTCGGCTTCGCGGCAGCTCCGCGGCGAGCCCGCGGCAGCGCATTGTCCGCGACGGCGGCAGCGGGACAGCCGTGGCATTCCCGCAGTCCCGCCCTGCGCCGCTGCGGACCTTCACTCCTTGGCAGCCACTCCTGCCAGCACCTCGCGCAGCATCACCTCGGCCAGCGCGCCCTTGGCGTGCACGGCCTGCTGCGCACCTTCGGCGATCAGGTAGCCGGCCTCTTCCTCGTTGGGCGCGCGTACCACCACCGGGATGTCGGGGTTGAGGGTGCGCGCGGTCTGGATCATCGGGCGCACGTCGGTGCTCTCGGACGCCGCCACCACCAGCATGCCGGCCTCGGCGATGTGGGCCTGCACCAGCACCTCGGGTTCCGCCGCGTTGCCATAGACGGCGGGGATGCCGGCGGCACGCAGCGCCTCGACGCGCTCGCGGTTCTGCTCCACCACCACGAAGGGAATGCTGCGCTCGGCCAGCGCCTGCGCGATGCGCTGGCCCACCAGGCCGTGGCCCACCAGCACGACCTGGCGCGCCAGGTACTTGCGGTCGGTGCTCATGGGCAGCTCGGCCAGCGGATCGTCGCGGCTTTCCAGGCGGCGCGCCAACAGCGAACGCTGCAGCACCCAGCGGCGGGCCGGCTCCACCGCCGAAAACAGCAGCGGGTTCATCGCGATGGACAGCAGCGCTCCGGCCACCACCAGGCTTTGCGCCTCGGGCGGCAGCACGTTCAACTTGCCCCCCATGGCCACCAGGATGAAGGAGAACTCGCCGATCTGCGCCAGGCTGGCGGACACCGTCAGCGCCGTGTTCAACGGGTACCGCAGCGCCAGCACCAAGCCTGCCGCCGCCAGCGACTTGCCGAGCATGATGATGGCGGTGACGGCCAGCACCTGGAGCGGCCGGTCGACCAGCACCAGGGGGTCGAACAACATGCCCACCGAGACGAAGAACAACACCGCGAAGGCGTCGCGGAAGGGCAGCGACTCCTGCGCCGCGCGGTGGCTGAACTCCGACTCGCGCAGCACCAGGCCGGCAAAGAAGGCACCCAGCGCCACCGAGACGCCGAACAGCGCCGAGGCGCCGTAGGCGATGCTCACCGCCACCGCCATCACGCACAACGTGAACAGTTCGCGCGAGCCGGTCTTGCTGATGTGCCACAGCAGCCAGGGCAGCACGCGCCGGCCGGCGAGAAGCATCACCGCGACGAAGGCGCCGACGGCCAGCAGGGTCTGCACCAGCGTGGTCCACAGGCCATCGCCGCTGCCGCCGGTCTGCAGCTCGACCAGCGACGGCAGCAGCACCAGCACCAGCACCATCGCGAGGTCCTCGACGATCAGCCAGCCGACCGCGATGCGGCCGTTCTGGCTGTCCAGCAGGCCGCGCGCCTCCAGCGCGCGCAGCAGCACCACCGTGCTGGCCACCGACAGCGAGATGCCGAACACCAGCGCCCCCGCCGGCGACCAGCCCCACCAGGTGGCCAGGGCTGCGCCCATCGCCGTGGCCACCGCCATCTGCACCACGGCGCCGGGAACGGCGATCTTGCGCACGGCCATCAGGTCGTCGATGGAGAAGTGCAGGCCGACGCCGAACATCAGCAGCATCACGCCGATCTCGGCCAGCTGCGACGCCAGGTCGATGTCGGCCACGAAGCCCGGCGTGTGGGGACCCAGCAGCACGCCAGCGGCCAGATAGCCCACCAGCGCCGGGATGTTCAGCCGCGCCGCCACGAAGCCCAGCACCAGCGCCAGCCCGAGAGCGGCGGCCAGGGTGATCACCAAGGGCATGTGGGCGTGCATCGTCAGAGGCGGTCGACTGGGCTGGCTGGAGGGCGGGAAGATTGCCGCGCCGCGTTGACACCCTGCGAGGGGGCGGCACCCGGACATTCTCGGTGCATTCAGGATCCCGGCGCGCGCCGGGATCCCCCACGCCGCGCCGCTCAGGGGCTTTGTTCGGCCAGCGGCACCGGCCGGCGCTCGCGATGCGCCACCCACAGCGTGGCGGCGCAGATCACCACGCCGCCGATCAGCGTGCTCTGCGTCGGCAGGTCGGCGAAGATCAGCCAGCCCAGCAGCACGGCCCACACCAGTTCCAGGAACTTCAGCGACTGCGTCGCCGAAATGTCGGCCGCGCTGAAGCTGCGCGTCAGGCAGTAGTGGCCCAGGCTGCCGAGCAGGCCTGCCAGCGCGAAGCCGGCCCACTGCCAGGCGGTGGGGGCCTGCCAGGTGAGGATGGCCATCGGCAGGCTGAACAAGGTCACGCTGATGGCCTGCCACAGCACGATGACGCCCGGCGTCTCGTGGCGCGTGAGGGCCTTGGTGAGCAGGAAGGACGCGGCGAAGACCGGTGCCGAGGCCAGCATCACCAGGTGCCAGAAGCCGCCGCTGCCGGACAGCTGGGGTGCCACCACGATCAGCACGCCGGCGAAGCCGAGGGCGGTGGCCAGCCAGCGCTCCCAGCGCATCGGCTCCTTGAGGAACAGGTAGGCGCCGACCATGATGAAGATGGGACCGGTGAAGCCCAGGGCGGTGGTGTCGGCCAGCGAGATGTGCGGCAGCGCCAGGAACCACAGCACCAGGCCCACGGTGTGCACCGCGCCGCGCAGGAACTGCCCGCGGATGTCGCGCGGCCAGTAGGCGCGCAGGCCCGAGCCCAGCCCCGAGCGCAGGATGAAGGGCAGCAGCACGGCGATGCCGAACAGGTAGCGCAGGAACTGCGCCTGCATCGGGTCGAGCTGCAGCGAGAGGTCGCGCGCCAGGGCGTTGAGCAGGCTGAAGCACAGGCCCGCCCCCGTGCTCCAGAGCAGCGCGCGCGAGGTCGGGTGCCAGGTGGCGGCATGACGCCGGGCAGCGTCCATGCGTCCTTCCGCAGCGGGAGACCCTACAGCGGGCGCAGGGTCGGACGCGGGTTCGGAAGACATCGGGACCACGATATCACCGGGCCGCGCGGCGGCCGGTGGAGTCCCCTGCCCGCGCCTCAGGACACGACCTGGTAGTACAGGTTCTGCGGGTGGCGCGCCTGCGCGAAGAAGAACCAGCGCTCGGCCAGCAGCCCCGGCGCCTGCAGCAGCAACGCCAGCAGCCAGGGTGCCGCGCCGGGGCCTGTCTGCGCCCACAGCAGCAGCACGGTGGGCAGCGCGAAGGTCAGCACGATGCAGGCGAGCTTCACCTGCTTCAGCACCGCGGCCGTGCGGCCGTGGAAGAACTCGCGCGTGTTGAAGGCGCCGGCCGACATGCCCATCGACGTCTGCTTCAGCTTGGCGCTGCGGATGCCGGTGGCCGACTGCAGCGTCGACTTCGGCACCAGCGTGGCGTTGCGGCGCAGCGCCATGAAGCGCACCGCCCAGGCCGCCACGGTGGCGACCAGCGCCCAGGGCGCCAGAGCGCGCAGCAGCGCCGCTTCACCGCCCAGCGCGGCCAGCGCGCCGGCCAGGATGGCGCCGGAACTCAGGCCGATGAGCAGGAAGCCGGCGTTCGTCAACGGATGCGCCCATTCCGCGATGAAGCGCAGGCAGGCATAGATCATCGCCGTGCACCACCACAACGCCAGCGACAGCACCAGGCACAGCACCAGCCACGCTGCCGGCGTGCGCGCCCCCAGCCACCACCACACGGCCACGGCGGCGATGAAGGCCGGCAGCACGATGACCTCGCGCGACAGCCACGAGGTGCGCCACATCATCATCGCGCGCCAGGCGCGTTCGGGCCGGCCCAGGTGCAGGAAGGACGAGCCCAGGCCGATGATCAGCATGACCAGCGACAGCCCCAGCGCCCGGCTCTCGAAGCCGGCCGAAACCTCGACGCCGAACAAGCGAGCCAAGGCCAGCACGACGACCAGCCCCTGCGCCGCCCCGGCGACGGTCGTGAAGACGATGACGGACCAGGCGGGGTTCACTTCTGTCCTTCCGCCGTGGCTGTGCGCCGCGGCAGGTAGCGGTTGGCCGGCTTCGTGTCCCATTCGGGCATCAGTTCGTAGCCGCCACGCTCGCGGATGGCCTGGCTGACTTCCGACGCGGGGTCGTTGACGTCGCCGAACAGGCGCGCACCGGTCGGGCAGGCCTTCACGCAGGCCGGCTTGCGGTCGGCCACGGGCAGATGCTCGTCGTAGATGCGGTCGACGCAGAGGGTGCACTTGGTCATCACCTGGCGCTCTTCGTCGAGCTCGCGCGCGCCGTAGGGGCAGGCCCAGGCGCAGTACTTGCACCCGATGCACTTGTCGAAGTCGACCAGCACGATGCCGTCTTCCTTGCGCTTGTAGCTGGCGCCGGTGGGGCACACCGGCACGCAGGGCGGGTCGGCGCAGTGCAGGCAGCTCTTGGGCAGGTGCACCGTGTCGGACAGCGGGAACTCGCCGGCCTCGTAGGTCTGCACGCGGTTGAAGAAGGTGCCCGTGGGCTCGGCGCCGTAGGCGTTGAGGTCGGCCAGCGGGCCGGCGCTGCCCGAGGTGTTCCACTGCTTGCAACTCGTCACGCAGGCATGGCAGCCGACGCAGACGTTGAGGTCGATGACCAGGGCCAGTTGCTTGGCCAGGGTCTCCTGGGGAGCGGCGACGCTGCTCATGGCTTCTTCTTTCCTGCGAAATAGGTCATCACGGCCTGGGCACCACCGCGCACGCCAGGCACGCGGGGGGTGGCCGCAACCTGCGGCGAGCTCTCTTCGGGCTCGCCGGGTTCGGCCGGCACCAGGCGCACGCGCACGTCGTACCAGCCGGCCTGGCCGGTGATGGGGTCGCTGTTGCTGATGGTGCCGGCGGGCGTGCCGGGCATCGGCAGTTCCTCGCTGATGAGGTGGTTCAGCAGGAAGCCCTTGCGCGACTCGTCGGCGCCGGGCGCCAGCATCCAGGCGCCACTGGCCTTGCCGATGGCGTTCCAGGTCCACACGGTACCGGGCTCCACCGCCTCGCTGTAGCGCAGCATGCAGCGCACGCGGCCCCAGCGGCTTTCGACCCAGGCCCAGCCGCCGTCGGCGATGCCCGCGGCCTGCGCCGTGACGGGGCTGACGTGCAGGTAGTTGTGGCTGTGGATCTGCCGCAGCCAGGCGTTCTGCGAATCCCAGGAGTGGTACATCGCCATCGGGCGCTGCGTGATGGCGGCCAGCGGGTAGGCGCTGGTGTCGGTGCAGGCCTGCTCCAGCGGTGCATACCAGAAGGGCAGCGGGTCGAAGTAGGTGGCGATGCGCTCGCGCAGATGGTCGGGCGGCTGCCGGCAAGTACTCTTGCCCTGGGCGGCCAGGCGGAAGCTCTGCAGCGTGTCGCTGTAGAGGGCCAGCTGCACCGGGTCGTTCTTCTGCCGCCAGCCCTTCTCCTTCGCGAAGTCGAGATACGCGCGGTTCCAGTTGCGCATGTAGTGCATGCCCTCGGGCATGTGGTACTGGAACACGCAGTTGTTCTTCGCGTACATCTCCCACTGCTTCGGGTTGGGTTCGCCGCGCAGGTGGCTGGTGCCGTCCTTGCCGCGCCAGCCCATCAGGAAGCCGATGCCCGGGGCCGGCTGGAAGTTGACGACGAAGTCGGGGTAGTCCTGGAACTTGCGCCCGCCCTCGGGCGTGGTGAAGGCCGGGAACTTCAGCCGCGTGGCCAGTTCGACCAGCACTTCCTGGAAGGGCTTGCACTCGCCCAGCGGCTTGACCACCGGCACGCGCACCGAGTCGACCGGGCCGTCGAACTCGCTGATGGGCCGGTCGAGCATGCTCATCACGTCGTGCCGTTCCAGGTACGTCGTGTCGGGCAGCACGAGGTCGGCGAAGGCCACCGTCTCGCTCTGGAAGGCGTCGCACACCACCAGGAAGGGAATGGCGTACTCGCCGTCCTCGCCCTTGCGGTTGAGCATCTCGCGCACCGCCATCGTGTTCATGGTGCTGTTCCAGGCCATGTTGGCCATGAAGATCAGCAGCGTGTCGATGCGGTAGGGGTCGCCCTTGACGGCATTGGTGATGACGTTGTGCATCAGCCCGTGCGCCGAGAGCGGGTGCTCCCACGAGAACGCGTGGTCGATGCGGATGGGCCCGCCGTTGGCGTCGACCGCCAGTTCCTCGGGGTGCGCCGGGAAGCCCAGCGGCGCCGCGTTCAGCGGCGTGTTGGGCTGGATCATCGTCGGGTCGTTGAAGGCCCGGTAGTTGGGCACGATGTGCCGCGGATAAGGTGCCTTGTGGCGGAAGCCGCCGGGGCGGTCGATGGTGCCCAGCAGGCTCATCATCACGGCCAGGGCGCGCACCGTCTGGAAACCGTTGCTGTGCGCCGCCAGGCCGCGCATGGCGTGGAAGGCCACCGGGCGGCCGGTGGTGGTCGGGTGTTCCTTGCCCCAGGCGTCGGTCCAGGGGATGGGCATCTCGAAGGCCTGCTGGAAGGCGGCGTGGCCCAGCTCTTCGGCGAGCTTGCGGATGCGCGCGGCCGGGATGCCGGTGATCTTCTCGGCCCACTCGGGCGTGCACGTGGCCACACGGTCGCGCAGCAGCTGGAAGCTGGGCGCCACGCGCGAGCCGTCGGGCAGCACGTAGTGGCCTTCCAGCGCCGGGCTCATGCCCTCGGCGATGCCCTCGGGGTAGGCCGGCAGTGCACGGCCGCTGACCGTGTCCCACACCAGCTTGTTGTGCGGGTTGCGGCCGTCGCCGGGCACGCCGCGCTCGGGGTCGAAGGCGAACAGGCCTTCGCGCTCGCCTTCGTCCAGCAGCACCAGCTGCGGCGCGTTGGTGAAGCGCTGCAGGAAGGGCCGGTCGACGAGGTCCTTCTCGATCAGCACTTGCATCAGCGCCATGAACAGCGCGCCGTCGGTGCCGGGGCGGATGGGGATCCACTCGTCGGCGATGGCCGAATAACCGGTGCGCACGGGGTTGATGGAGATGAAGCGGCCGCCCTCGCGCTTGAACTGGCCGAGCGCCATCTTCAGCGGGTTGCTGTGGTGGTCCTCGGCAGTGCCGATCATCACGAAGAGCTTGGCGCGTTCGAGGTCGGGCCCGCCGAACTCCCAGAAGCTGCCGCCGATCGTGTAGATCATGCCGGCGGCCATGTTCACCGAGCAGAAGCCGCCGTGCGCCGCGTAGTTGGGCGTGCCGAACTGGCGCGCGAAGAGGCCGGTCAGCGCCTGCATCTGGTCGCGGCCGGTGAAGAGGGCGAACTTCTTGGGGTCGGTGCTGCGGATCTTCTGCAGCCGCTCCGTCAGGATCTCGAAGGTGCGTTCCCAGCTGATGGGCTCGAACTCGCCGGCGCCGCGCTCGGTGCCCGGCTTGCGCAGCAGCGGCTGCGTCAGCCGCGCCGGCGACACCTGCTTCATGATGCCGGCGCTGCCCTTGGCGCAGATCACGCCCTTGTTGATCGGGTGGTCGGGGTTGCCGTCGATGTAGCGCACCTCGGGGCCGTCGGCGCCCTCGCGCAAGTGCACGCGGATGCCGCAGCGGCAGGCGCACATGTAGCAGGTGGTGCACTTGACCTCGGTGGCGGCACCGGCGTCGGGCCGGGCCAGCGGGTCATGCAAGGGTTCTGACGAAAGGAACTTGAACACGCGGCACGCTCCTGGAATATGCTTATTCTGCGGGCCGTGCGTGAAAAGGCGAAGCGCATAATCCCGCTCAACATGACCGGTAAATCAGATCGATCGAGGGTTCTCCCCAGGGCTCCCGAGCCGGTCGCCGAACCCGGCGTCGACAGCCGTCTGCGCCTGAACCTGCGGCTGCTGGAGGTCTTCGTGGCCACGGCCCGCAGCGGCAGCACGCGGGCGGCGGCCCAGCGCGTGGCGCGCTCGCAGTCGGCCGCCAGCACCGCGCTGGCCGAACTCGAATCGCTGATGGGCCAGCCGCTCTTCGACCGCGTCGGCCGCCGTCTGGTGCTCAACCCGCAGGGCGAAGCGCTGCTGCCGCAGGCCATCGCGCTGCTCGACCATGCGGCCGAGGTGCAGGGCCTGTTCGAGACGCCGCACCACACGCCCCTGCGGCTGGCCGCCAGCCTGACCATCGGCGAGTACCTGCTGCCGTCCTGGATCGCCGCCTGGAAGCTCGCCCACCCCGACAGCACGGTGCGGCTGAAGATCGCCAACACCAGCGAGGTGATCGCCGCGGTGGTGGGGCTGGAGGTCGACCTCGGCTTCATCGAAGGCCCGCCCGCGCACGCCGACCTGCGCGTGCAGCCGTGGCTCAGCGACGAGCTGGTCATCGTCGCCGCGCCCACGCACCCGCTGGCACGCGGCAGCGCCACCCACCGCCAGCTGGCCGAGGCGGCGTGGATCCTGCGCGAGCCGGGCTCGGGCACGCGCCAGGCCAGCGACGCCTGGCTGGTGGCACGTCTGGGGCCCTTGCACGTGGAGTTCGAGCTCGGCAGCACCGAGGCGCTGAAGCGGCTGGCCGCCGCCGGTGCCGGCCTGGCCTGCCTGTCGCGCCACACCGTGGCCGACGAAATCGCGGCCGGCACCCTGGTGGAGCTGAAGACGCGGCTGCCGACCGCTGCACGCAGGCTGGCCATCGTGGTACGGCGCGACCGTCGGCTGGGGCGCGCCGCCGCTGCCTTCCTGGCGCACTGCCGGGACGTGCCCGGCGCCAGCCCGCCACGGGGTTCGCACTGAGGGCCGGGCGCCGGTTTCGTGCGGCCGCGGCCTTAGCATGATCGCCCGCCCTTCGCCCCCCGGCATGACCACCCTCGCACCCCGCCCCGCCCCCGCCGTCGCCGCCCTGCCCTGGTCGGCCCTCGTGTCTCCGGCGCTGGCCCTGGTCGCGGTGCTGCTGCTGCAGGAGGCCGCACCCGCCGCGTTCGGCGCCCGCGCCTCGGCTCCGGTGGGCCAGGCCGTGCAGCTGGCCCTGGCCAGCGCGGCCTGGCTGGCCGCCACGCTGCTGCTCATCCGCTTCGTCAACATCGCCCTGTGGGGCCGCGTGCTGCCGCGCTACGCCAGCGTGCGCGTGCCGGGCCTGCTGCGCCAGCTGGTGGCCGTCGTGCTGCTGGTGCTGGGCATCGCGCTGATGCTCAACCAGGTCTGGGGCGTGGCGCTGTCGGCCGTGCTGGCCACCACCGGTGTGCTGGGCATCGTGTTCGGCCTGGCGCTGCGCAACGTGCTGGCCGACTTCTTCTCGGGCATCGCGCTCAACGTCGAGCAGCCCTTCCACCTCGACGACTTCATCGTGCTGCGGCTGCGCGGCCACCGCGAGCCGGTGGTCGGCACGGTGCGCGAGATCAACTGGCGCAGCACACGGCTGCTGACGCCCGAGGACAACCTCGTCGTGGTGCCCAACAGCGCGGTGTCGGCCGCCACGGTCGAGAACCTGTCCTTCCCGTCGCCGGTGAGCGAGCTCGAACTCGAGATCGTGCTCGAGTGGGACGTCGACCCGACGGTCAGCGAGCCCGTGCTGCACGCCGCGATGGTGGAGACCTGGGCCACCGGCGCCACCAGCGGCTCGCAGCCGTCCAAGTGCCGCATGTGCCGGCTCGACGGTGGCGGCGTGGCCTACAAGATCGTCTACCTCATCGACCCGCGCCGCAAGCCCAAGGGGCCGGCACGGCATGCCCTGCTGAGCAATGTGCAGAAACACCTGCGCTGGGCCGGACTGCGCCCGGCGCCGGGCCCCGAGGGCGCGCTGCGCGACGTCGCCGGCCCGCCGCAGCGGCGCTTCGACGCCGAGCGCCTGGAAGACCAGTCGATGCTGCTGGAACGCGTGCCGCTGTTCGCCATGCTGACCTCGACCGAACGTGCCACGCTGGCCGCCACGCTGATCGTGCGGCGCGCCGGCCAGGGGACCGAGGTGGTGCGCAGCGGCGAGCCCGGCAGTTCGATGTTCATCGTCGTGGCCGGGGTGGTGGAGGTGCTGGGCCCGGCCGGCGTGCAGTCCCCTGCTGCCACCGACGGCGGGGCCGGCGCCCCGCGCCTGAACGTGATGGGCCCGGGTGCGGTGTTCGGCGAGATGTCGCTGCTGACCGGCGCCGCCCGCACGGCCACCGTGCGCACGCTGTGCCCTGCCGTGCTCTACGAGGTGCCGCACACGGCGATCTCCGGCCTGCTGCAGAGCCGCCCGCCGCTGGCCGAGGCGCTGGCCCGTGTCGTGGCCGAACACCAGCGGCAGGACGCCGCGGCGGCCCGCACCCCGGAGACCGACACCGGCGTGCGACGCCGCATGACCCTGACGTCGACCATCGTCGACAGGATGCGCGGCTTCATGGGGCGCTGAAGGCTGCGCCGTGCACCGGCGCGTCCGGCGTAGCATCCGGCCGGTCCGCCCCACCCATCACCTCACCGGCCAGCCATGAAGATCGACACCCTCGAAGCCCTGCGCGGGCTTTACGACCCGGCCAAGGAACGCGCCGTGGTCAAGCAGATCGCGGCGCTCGACACGCACTGCCGCCGCTTCATCTCGCTGTCGCCCTTCGTCGTGCTGTCCACCGGCAACGCGCAGCACGATCTCGATGCCTCGCCGCGCGGCGGCGAGCCCGGCTTCGTGAAGGTCACGCCCGAAGGCGACCTGCTGCTGCCCGACGCGCCGGGCAACAACCGCCTCGACAGCCTCGAGAACATCGTGGCCACGGGCCGGGCCGGCCTGCTCTTCCTGATCCCCGGCTTCGACGAGACGCTGCGCGTGAACGGCCGGGCGACGCTCTCCACGGCGCCAGCCGACATCGCCGCCTGCAGCACCGAGCGGCGCGCGCCGAAGCTGGTGGTGCGGGTGCAGGTCAGCGCCGCCTACCTGCACTGCGCCAAGGCCTTCATGCGCTCGCGCCTGTGGGAAGCCTCGTCGCAGGTCGACCGCGCCGTGATGCCGACGATCGGCCAGATGATCGCTGACCAAGCCGGGCTCGAGATCGCGCCCGAGACACAACAAGAGATGGTGCGGCGCTACGCTGCCGACCTGTGAAGCCGATGCATCGCAGCCCGCACGGAACCGGCGCGCGCCGCCGGGGCGCTGCCCTCGTGCTGCTGGGCAGCGCCGCCTGCGCCATCGCGCCCGCCCAGGCCCAGGTCACCTGCGACTCGCTTTCGGCACAGATCGAGACTCGCATCCGCGCCTCGGGCGTCACGGGCTTCAGCCTCAGGACGCTGGACGTGGCCGAGACAACGCCCGGCAAGGTGGTGGGCAGCTGCGGCCAGGGCGCGAAGAAGATCGTCTACCTGAAGACCGCCGAGGCCTCGGCGGCCACTGCGCCGGGTCCCGCGCGCGCGACGCCGAAGAGCCCCCCGCGCCAGTCCGACGACGGCATCCTCACCGAGTGCAAGGACGGCACGATGTCGGTGGGGGGCACCTGCGGGCGCCGTTGAGTGCACTGCGGGCGCCGTCCGACACCGCCCGATGACGTCTGGCCCCTCGCCATCTCGACGTCAAGAGCCGCTGTTGCCGCACGGCGACGACAACCCTTGACGCGGCGCGCCACCGCTGGAATCGTCATCACCGTCGATCGCACATCGAGACGGACGGCTCGATGCGTTGCCTGGTCGCTGTCGACGAGAACCGCGTCGACCCCCCACCACCCCCACCCGATCCGATCCTGGAACAGCCGATCGATGCGATGGATCTCCCGGTGAGAACTGCCAATGGCCTTCGAGCGCTCGGCATCCATGTGCTTGCAGACCTGCTTCGCCTGACCGGGGCCGAACTGCTGCGCGCACCGTATCTCGGTCGCCGCTCGCTCAGGGAGATCGAAGACGCGCTTCGATCCCGCGGCCTGATGCTGGCCGGTGATCTGAAGAACTGGCCGCCGGCCGCGGGCGGCCGACTTCGCTAGAAGCGCCTTGCCCTCGGCCGGGATCGGCCGCTGCGGTCAGCCGTCGCCGACCGACGGCGGGGCCTTGCCGCGCGCCGCAGCCTGCGCCACGTCCAGCACCACCAGCGTTTCCAGCCGCCGCGCCAGCAGGTGGGCCTCGGCCTGCTGCAGCGTGGCGAAGCGCGGACGCTTCACGCCGTCCTGCCTGAAGACGCCGCCGCCCACGCAGGCCGCCTCGTCGAAGAGATCGAAACCGACCTTCTCGATCGTCATCGGCGGGTGCGCGCCATGCGGGCAGGGCGTGAAGCAGGGAAATCGCGCGGGCCGGGCGGAGAAGCGCTGCCCTGCCACGGTGAGCGTCACTTCGGCCATCAGCGGCTGCACCCGGGGCGGCACGGGCCGCGTGACCGCCCCGCCTTGCCGGTGGAAGGCCGCCCACTGCGCGCGCACCTGCTGCGCATGCGGACACTCGCCCTCGGCGCAGGTCAGCCGCAGCAGCACGGCCTCTTCCAGCCGCACGTCGTCGCACCAGAACTGCTCGCGACGACGGCCGTGCGCGTCGATGCGTGCCGCGATCGCCACGCGATGCACACGATCGGGCAAGGAGACCAGCGTCTCGAGCTTGCAGCGCGTGCCGAAGGCGGCGTCCAGCGGCACACGTCGCCGCACTTCATCCAGCAGTCGGGGGACGTTCATGAGGCGGCTTCTGGTGTGATGACAGGAGCCGGACACTGCATTCCGTCCGCCGGGACGTCAAGCAAAGGCCGGGCCGCGGGACCCCGGCTTTGCTTGCGCCGCGCACAGGCCGGTGCTAAGGGGACAGCGCCGGGCTAGGCAGAGGCCCGTGCCGACGCCTGCGCCAGGCGACCGTACCAGTTGATCACGGCGGGCTGCTCGGGTGCCGTGGCCCGGCCTTGGACCTCGCGACACAGCGCGTGGAAACCGGCCATGCGGTCTTGCCGCCAGCGCGCCGCCAGTTCGGGCAGCGCTGCATCGCGCAGGTTGCCCAGCGCCCAGTGCCGGCCGAAGGCGTATTCGACGGGCACCACGGTGCCATCGGGCTCGACGATCAGCGGCGAGAGCAACTCGGCCAAAGGTCGTTCGGCGGCGGGCCAGTCCGGTTGTGCGAAGACGCGCTCGGGTGCTGCCGCCATCGCGTCGCGCCCGGCCACGTCGAGTTGCACGGCCAGGCCGTCACCCACCAGTTCCTTCAGCCGGGCCACGGCCAGCACGGCGTAGGACAACTCGGTCTCGTCGGGCACGGCGCCGTCGAGCGTGCGGCGCGCACGGCCCACGGCTTCCAGCGGGTGGACCTGCAGCAGTGCAGCACCTTGCGCCAAGGCGAACTCGGCCACCCACACCAGTTCATGCAGGTTGAACTGCGTGAGCGTGAAGATGAAGCCGAAAGGAATGCCGGCGTCGCGCAAGGCCGGCAGCCGCCGCGCCATGGTGGCGAAGGCGCGCGGGTGGCCGCGCATGCGGTCGTGCGACTCGGGCGTGCCGTCCAGGCTGATGGCCACCAGGCCGGCGGCGCCCTGCAGGGCCGCGATGCGGCGCGCATCGAGCATCATGCCGTTGGTGGTGACGGTGGTCAGCAGGCCGCGGCTGCGCGCGTGCAGCAGCAGCTTGCGCAGCGGCTTGAACATCAGCGGCTCGCCGCCGGAAAAGCCCACCACGTTGTAGCCGGCCGCCGCCGCGTCGTCGATCACGCCCAGCCACAGCGGCACGGGCAGTTCGTCGACGTGGTCGGGGCCGGAGCTGGAATAACAATGGGCACACGCCAGGTTGCAGCGCCTGGACACATGAAGCTGCAGCACGCGCAGCAGGTCGCCGGTCGGGCCCATCGTGGCCTCGTCAGCGGATCGCCGCGGGCAGGTTGCTGACGTTCAGCCCGGCCATGTCGACGATGCCGGGCTTGCCCAGCGGAAAGCCTTCGACGACCAGTCCGTTCTTGATGAACTGGCCGGCCAGGCTGCCCACCAGTTCGGGCTTGATGCGCAGCGTGGCCCAGAAGATGTCGGGCCGCGGCTGGCCCTTGATCCACCAGCGGTCGATGATGAATTGATCGGCCGTGACGCCGAAGGCCTTGGCCATCGTCGCCTCGGAGAGCTGGGCCTTGTCGGCACCCAGCATCTCCATCAGCTTGGCCGAGCCACGTGCTTCTTCGTCCTTCATGGGATCCCCTTGTCGAGTCGCGGACACAACGACCGCGAGGTCAATGTATCGACGGCCCGGTGGGGCAGACATCCCTAGAAGCCGCGTTTCTGCAGTTGTAGGGGGACACCTGCTGTGACGTCTTGCGCAGGGCTTGCGGCGCACGCGCAGGGCGCCCTGCGGGGGCCGTGTTCAGGCTTGCGGTCGCGACGCCAGCACGGCCAGCGCCACCGAGGCCACGCGCGAGGCCAGGGAGTCGGCGCGCGAGGTCAGCACGACGGGCACGCGAGCACCCAGCACCAGGCCGGCGCAGTCGCCGCCGCCGATGTAGTTGAAGCTCTTGTAGAGCATGTTGCCGGCGTTGAGGTCGGGCATCAGCAGCAGGTCGGCGGCCCCGGCCACGCGCGAGTCCATCTTCTTGATGCGCGCTGCTTCGGCCGAGATCACGTTGTCGAAGCCGAACGGGCCTTCGACGACGGCGCCCGGCCAGTGGCCTTCACGGGCCATCTGCACCAGCGCCTGCGCGTCGAGCGTGGCGGGGATGGCCGGGTTGACGGTCTCTACCGCGGCGACGATGCCGACGTGAGGCTGCTGCAGCCCCAGCGACTGCAGCAGGCGCACGGCATTGCCCAGGATGTCGCGCTTGGTCTTCAGGTCGGGCGCGATGTTCACCACGCAGTCGGCCAGCGCCAGCAGCTTGGGATAGCGCGGCAGGTCGAACACGAAGGCGTGGCTGATGCGCGTGTCGCCGCGCAGCCCGGTGGCCTTGTTCACCACCGCGGCCATCAGTTCGTCGGTGTGCAGCGAGCCCTTCATCAGCGCGCCCAGCACGCCGTCGCGCGCCAGCGCGGTGGCGCGTGCCGCGGCTTCGGGTGCGGCGTCGCCGGTGGCTTCGATCTCGAAGGCCGAGACGTCGACCTGCGCGGCCTCGGCGGCACGCAGGATGGCGTCGCGCGGCCCGATCAATACCGGCCGCGCGATGCCGGCACCCGCGATGCGCGCCGCCGCGTCGATCGCCAGGGCGTCGCAGGGGTAGACCAGCCCGATGACCGGTGCACCTCCCGCTGCGCCCTGCGCCACGGCGCGCGCGCGCTCCACCAGGCCCGCCAGCCGGGCGTGGGTGGGTGCCGCTTCGACGTGACCCGTGCTCAGACGTAGTCCTTGTACTTGTCCAGGAAGCGGATCGGCTTGGCCAGCGCGTCGCGGCGGAAGGGGTCGCCCAGTTCGCGCGTGCACATGATCTCGATGACGCAGGTCTTGCGCTGGTTCATCTGCATGTCGATGGCCTTCTTCAGCGCCGGGCCCACGTCTTCGAGCTTGTCGACGGTGATGCCTTCGGCGCCCATCGCGCGTGCGATGCCGGCGAAGCTCTGGTTGTCGAGCTCGCCCGCCACGAAGCGGCGGTTGTAGAAGTCGACCTGGTTCTTCTTCTCGGCGCCCCACTGGCGGTTGTGGAAGACGATGCTGGTGACGGGGATGTCGTGGCGCACGCAGGTCATGATCTCGCTCATGCTCATGCCCCAGGCGCCGTCACCGGCGTAGCTGATGGCCGGGCGCTCGGGCGCGGCCTTCTTGGCACCGATGATGGTGGGCAGCGCGTAGCCGCAGTTGCCGAAGCTCATGGGCGCGAAGAAGCTGCGCGGGCGCTCGAAGCGCAGGTAGCTGTGCGCCACGCTGTTGATGTTGCCGATGTCGGTGGACACCATGACGTCCTTGGGCATGGCCTTTTCCAGCTCGCGCAGCACCTGTCGCGGGTGCAGCCAGTTTCCGCCTTCCTTCTTGGCCTCTTCGATCATGTCCAGGCTGTAGGCGTCGCGCTCGTGCGTCCACTCGCCGAGCTCCTTCTCCCAGGCCGCCTTCTCGTCGGCGGTCTTGGCGGCACGCTCGGCCTTGGTCGCGTCGCAGGCCAGGGTGCGGCCGTTCAGCAGCGCCAGCAGGGCCTTGGCCGCGGCCTTGGCGTCGCCGCAGATGCCGACGTCGATCTTCTTCACCAGGCCCAGCATCTTGTGGTCGGCGTCGATCTGCACGATCTTGGCGCTCTTCGGCCAGTAGTCCATGCCGTACTGCGGCAACGTGCCGAAGGGCCCCAGGCGCGAGCCCAGCGCGATGACCACGTCGGCCTGCGAGATCAGCTTCATGCCGGCCTTGCTGCCCTGGTAGCCCAGCGGGCCGCACCACTGCGGGTGGCTGGCCGGGAAGCTGTCGTTGTGCTGGTAGCTGTTGACCACCGGGCAGCCCAGCCGCTCGGCCAGCGCGATGCACTCGTTCCAGGCCTCGCCCATCACCACGCCGCCGCCGCTGATGAGCACCGGGTTCTTGGCCTGCGCGATGAGGTCGGCCGCCGCCTTCAGGCTGTCTTCGCCGCCGGGGCCGCGGTCCAGGCGCATGGGCTTGGGGATCTCGACGGTGATCTCGCCGTAGAACAGGTCACGCGGGATGTTCAGCTGCGTGGGGCCCAGTTCGCTGTGGGCGCGGTCGAAGCAGCGCGCCGTGTACTCGGCCATGCGCTTGTTGTTGTTGACGTGGCCCTGGTACTTGGTGAACTCCTGGAACATCGGCAGCTGGTTGGCTTCCTGGAAGCCGCCCAGGCCGAGGCCCATGGTGCCGGTCTCGGGCGTGATCAGCACCACGGGGCTGTGCGCCCAGTAGGCCGCGGCGATGGCCGTCACGCAGTTGCTGATGCCGGGGCCGTTCTGGCCGATCACCACGCCGTGGCGACCGCTGGCGCGCGAGAAGCCGTCGGCCATGTGGCCGGCACCCTGCTCGTGCACGACCGGGATCAGCGTGATGCCGGCGGGCGCGAAGATGTCCATCGCGTCCATGAAGGCCGAGCCCATGATGCCGAACATGGTGTCCACGCCCTGCGCGACCATGGTTTCGACGAAGGCCTCGGACGGCGTCATCTTGGTGGGGCCGCTGACCACGGTGCGGGCAGCGATGGGTTGGGGCTTGTTCATGCGCGGGTCTCCTGGAGCGGTGATCGGTGGGCGAACTATAGCCACGAATTCCACTTTCCGAAACTCCCTGGTCCGTTTGCTGGAACTTTCGACTGAATCTGCATATGATGGCCGCACGATGAAAGTGATGGCCCTGACCCCGCCGCCCGAGCCCGCCGGCGACACGCCGGCGCTGCGGCTGATCGCGCTGCTGGAGACCATCGCCTCGCGCGACCAGCTGCATTCGCTGCAGGGCCTGGTCGAAGCCACCGGTCTGCCCAAGCCCACGCTGCACCGCATGCTGCAGCAGCTGGAGAGCGCCGGCCTGCTGCAGCGCGAGGGCGACGGTCGCCACTACGGCACCGGTGTCCGCCTGCGCCAGCTGGCCGAGAACCTGTTGCTCAACAGCAGCCTGCACGGCGCGCGCCACCTGGTGCTGCGCCGCCTGGTCGAAGAACTGGGCGAGAGCTGCAACATCACCACGCTGGCCGGCGGCGAGGTGATGTACCTCGACCGCGTGGAAACCGCCGCCCCGCTGCGCTTCTACCTGCACCCCGGCTCGCGCGTGCCAGCGCACTGCTCGGCCAGCGGCAAGCTGTTCCTGGCGCAGATGACGCCGTCGCAGCGCCAGCGCCTGCTGCAGGCCGCGCCGCTGCAGGCCTACACGCCGCACACGTTGACCGAACTGGCGGCGCTGGAAGCCGAGTGCAAGCGCATCAAGCGAGAAGGCCACGCCGTGGACGACGAAGAGTTCCTGCCCGGCCTGCGCTGCGTGGCCGTGGCCGTGCCGGCCCCGGGCCGCAGCACGCTGTGCGTGGCGGTGCAGGCGCCCGTGATGCGGTTTCCCATCGACAAGGCCCTGGCCATGCTGCCGGCGCTGAGGCGTGCGGCGCAGGCGCTGCACGACATCGAACACCCCGCGGCGCCGGTCAAGGCCGCGCCCAGGGCACGGCGCGCCTGAGCACCCCGCCCTGCTTCCTGCACCTTTCTCCGGCGTGAAGACGCCGCCACTGGACCCGCCGTGACCCTGAACACCCCCGACATCGCCGCCCTCGCCCCCGACCGCCTGGTGGGCGTGCGCGAACTCTTCGGCATCGACAGTGACATGAAGGTCGCCTGCTTCAGCCAGCGCGACGAGCACGTGCCCGAAGTCGACGAGGCCTACCGCTTCAACCGCG
Source organism: Rubrivivax sp. (assembly GCA_022843905.1). GTDB lineage: Bacteria > Pseudomonadota > Gammaproteobacteria > Burkholderiales > Burkholderiaceae_C > Rubrivivax. The sequence continues at coordinate 220,121 of JALHMT010000002.1, read as the reverse complement.
ACGTGACGCTGGCCATCCTGGCCGGCTTCACGCGCAACCGGCGCGTGCTGGTGCAGGGCCTGCACGGCACCGGCAAGAGCACGCACATCGAGCAGGTGGCCGCGCGCCTGAACTGGCCCTGCGTGCGCGTCAACCTCGACGGCCACATCAGCCGTCTCGACCTGGTGGGCCGCGATGCCGTGGTGCTGCGTGAAGGCCAGCAGGTCACCGAGTTCCAGGAAGGCATCGTGCCCTGGGCGCTGCAGCGCCCCGTGGCGCTGATCTTCGACGAGTACGACGCCGGCCGGCCCGACGTGATGTTCGTGATCCAGCGCATCCTGGAGCGCGACGGCAAGTTCACGCTGCTCGACCAGAACCGCGTCATCGTGCCGCACGCGCAGTTCCGCCTCTTCGCCACCGCCAACACGGTGGGCCTGGGCAACCTGAACGGCATGTACCATGGCGCGCAGCGGCTGAACCACGCGCAGGTCGACCGCTGGAACATCGTGGCCACGCTGAACTACCTGAGCCCGCAGGAAGAGGCCGCCATCGTCGCGGCCCGCGTGCCCAGCCTGGCCGGCCCCGAGCACGCGGCGCTGCTGCAGCAGATGGTGGCACTGGCCGGCCTGACGCGCAAAGGCTTCGAGGCCGGCGACCTGTCGACGCTGATGTCACCGCGCACCGTCATCACCTGGGCCGAGAACCTCGAGATCTTCAAGGACACGGCTTTGGCGCTGCGGCTGTCCTTCGTCAACAAGTGCGACGAGGCTGAACGGCCCTTGGTGGCGGAGTACTACCAGCGCTGCTTCGACGCCGAGCTGATCTCGAAGGATTGAGATGAGCGCGCTCGAAGCGCACGCCGAAGCCCGGCTGCAGCAGCGCACCGAGGAGCTGTGCGCCGCGGCCATCCGTGCGCTGGCCGGCGACACCTCGCTGCACTTCCGCGGGCGCCGCCTGCACCAGGGCGCGCGCACGCTGCCGCTGTTCGCGCCGCACCTGCACCCCAAGCTCGGCGAAGAGCCCTTCCAGGCCTTTCGCGGCGCCGCCGATGGCCTGGCGCTGCGGCTGCGCCTGTCCGACGACGCCCTGCACCGCAGCCTGTGCCCGGCCGAGCCGGTCGACCGCCTGCTGTTCGACCTGCTGGAGCAGTTCCGCGTGGAGAGCCAGGTGCCCGACGGCCTGCCCGGCGTGAAGGAGAACCTGCGCCAGCGCTTCGCGCAATGGCTGCACGACGCGCACCACGGCGGCTTCAGCGACACGGCGCGCGGCCTGCTGCTGTTCACGGTGATCCAGATCTGCCGCACGCGCGTGACCGGCGAGCCGGCGCTGGAAGAGACCGAGGACATGATGGAGACCACCCGCGGCGCGCTGGTGCCCGTCATCGGTCATTCCCTGGCCGGGCTGCGCCGCACGAGGAGCGACCAGGCCGCCTACGCCGAACACGCGCTGGCCCTGGCCCGGGTGGTGGGCGACATGATCCGCGGCAGCGACGACGGCCAGGACCAGGCCGTCAGCCTGCGCGACGGGCAGGACACCGAACGTGCCGCCTTCGCGCTGGTGATGGACGTCGACGCGCAGGTCGAGGAAGGCATCGCCGCCGCGGTAGGCGGCAGCAGCCGCGTGCTGGAAGAGTCGGTCGACGGCTACCGGATCTTCACCACCGCTTACGACAGCGAAGTGACCGCCGGCGGCCTGGCGCGCAAGGAGCAGCTGGTCGAGTTCCGCGAGCAGCTGGACCGGCGCATCGCCGCGCAGGGCCTGAACCTGCCGCGCCTGGCGCGCGAGCTGAAGGCGCTGCTGGCCGAGCCGGCCACCGACGGCTGGGACGCCGGCCAGGAAGAAGGCCGCATCGACGGCAGGCGGCTGGCGCAGCTCATCACCTCGCCCACCGAACGCCGGCTGTTCCGCACCGAACGCACCGAGCCGGTGGCCGACTGCATCGTCAGCTTCCTGATCGACTGCTCGGGCTCGATGCGGCAGCACATCGAGTCGGTGGCGATGCTGGTGGACGTCTTCGCGCGCGCGCTGGAGATGGCCGGCGTGTCGTGTGAAGTGCTGGGCTTCACCACCCACGCCTGGAACGGCGGCCGCGCGATGCGCGACTGGCAGCGCGCAGGGCGACCTTCACATCCCGGTCGATTGAACGAACGCTGCCACATCGTCTTCAAGGCCGCCGACACGCCCTGGCGCCGTGCGCGGGCCGACATCGGCGTGCTGCTGAAGGGCGACCTCTTCCGCGAAGGCATCGACGGCGAAGCGGTCGACTGGGCCTGCAGCCGCCTGGCGCTGCGCGACGAACGCCACCAGCGCCTGGTGGTGGTCAGCGACGGCTGCCCGATGGACGGCGCGACGAATCTCGCCAACGACGACACCTACCTCGACCACCACCTGCAGCAGGTGGTGGCGCGCCACGACGCCGCCGGCCGCGTGCGCATCCACGGCCTGGGCGTCGGGCTGGACCTGAGCCCCTTCTACCGGCACGCACAGGCGGTGGACCTGTCCGTGGCCACCGGCAACAGCGTGTTCCGCGAGGTGCTGGAGCTGCTGGCGGGGCGGCACCACCGATGAGCGCGAGAGACACCGGCCGCCAGGCGGCCTGAACCCCAGCCGGGTGCCGCCACGGACAGGCCAGGGGCGCTGTGCCCTCGGCAGTGACGCTGAAGGTGACCGTGTGCCCCACCGCAGCATGGCGTGGTTGCGGCTGCGGCGGTCGCCCCGATGCAAGCTCGAGGTCTTGCCTTCAGCCGGCTGGGGTTGTTGCTTGACGATGGCCCAGGCGCAGCGTCAACCTCAGCGTTGACAGCGCGTACACCGCGGCTGTGCTCCGGGGCCGATCGGCCTGTCTACATTCCCGGACTGAGCTCGGGCCGCCGCCTGCGCCTGCAGGGCCCGCCGACGACGGGCGGGTCCCATCAAGCACAACAACACCAGGAGACATCGAGTGATCATCCGCCTTTCCAAACTGGCGCCCTTCGTCGCCGGCCTGCTGGCCCTCGCCGCCTGCGGCGGCAGCGACGACGGGTCGCTGCCGCAGCTCACCGCAGCCCGCGGCGCGACCCTGGCCGAGTGCAGCGCGCTGGCCACCAGCTTCCGCTTCGCCGCGACGAACATCACCGCCGCCACCCTCGTGCCGGCCGGCACGCTCACCAATGCCGGGCAGCCGGTCGCCGAGCACTGCCGCGTCACGGGCCGCATGAACGAGCGCGTCAGCCCGGTGGACGGACAGGCCTATGCCATCGGCTTCGAGATGCGCCTGCCGCGCGACTGGAGCGGCCGCTACCTGTACCAGGCCAACGGCGGCACCGACGGCGTGGTGGTCACCGCAGACGGCGGCAACTCCCTGGGCAGCGGCGGCCTGCTGCGCAACGGACTGCAGCAGGGCTTTGCCATCATCAGCTCGGACGCCGGGCACACCTCGGCACAGAACCCCTTGTTCGGCCTGGACCCGCAGGCGCGGCTGGACTATGGCTACCAGGCCGTGGGCACGCTCACCCCGATGGCCAAGGCCCTGATCCGCGCGGCCTATGGCAAGGGCCCCGATCGTTCGTACATCGCCGGCACCTCCAACGGCGGCCGCCACGCGCTGGTGGCAGCGGCGCGCCTGCCCGACGAATACGACGGTGTGCTCTCCGGTGCGCCGGGCATCTTCCTGCCCAGGGCCTCGATGGCCAACCTCTCGCAGATCAAGCGCTGGGACACGGTGGCGACGACCCGGGTCGTCAACGGCCTGCCCGACTTCGAATCGGCTCTGCCCCCGCCCGAGCGCCGGCTCATCGCCAACGCCATCCTCGCGCGGTGCGACGCGCTGGACGGCCTGGTGGACGGCCTGGTGCAGGACACCGAAGCCTGCCGCGGCGCCTTCGATCTGGCCCGCGATGTGCCCACCTGCAGCGGCCCGCGCGACGGCAGCTGCCTCAGTGCGGCGCAGAAGCCGGTGGTGGTGGCCGCGTTCTCGCCGGTGCGCCTGGCCAGCGGCGAGTTGTTCTACCCCGGCTTCCCGTTCGATCCGGGCCTCTCCCAGGGCAACTGGGCCGAGTGGAAGTTCCGCAACTCGGTGCGCACCGCGCGCAACCCGGTCTCGGTGGGCTTCATCTTCTCGACGCCGCCGTCCAGCGACATCGCGATGGCCACCGACACCTCGCGGACCGCCGCGTTCGCGCTGAACTTCAACCTCGACGCCGAGGCCCCCAAGCTGCTGGCCACCAATGCCGTCTACACCGAAAGCTCGCTGTCGTTCATGGCGCCGCCCAATCCGACCCGGCTCGACCGCCTGCGTGACCGCGGCGGCAAGCTGATGGTGATCCATGGCACTGCCGACGCCATCTTCTCGATCGACGACACGGCCGCCTGGTACCGCGGCCTGGACGCCGCCAACGACGGACGGGCCAACCGCTTCGCGCGCTTCTATGCGGTGCCCGGCATGGGCCATTCGCGCGGCGGACCGGCGACCGACCAGTTCGACGCACTGACCGCGCTGGTCGAGTGGGTCGAGAACGGAACGGTGCCCGATCGCATCATCGCCACGGCCCGTCGTGCCGGCAATCCCGGCGGCGCCAACGCCGAGGTGCCCACCGACTGGTCGCCGAACCGCCAGCGACCCCTGTGCCCGTACCCGCTGGTCGCCCGCTACAAGGGCGGCGACCCCGAGGCCGCGGCCAGCTTCGCCTGCGAGCGCTGACCGTCCTGCGGCGCGGCTGTCGCGCCGCAGACCGTTGCCAGGCAATGGGCGAAGTGCTCGGCGGCGGGCGTCAGCGGCACGTCGGGCTGCGTCAGCAGCAGCAGTTCGATGTCGCAAGGGCGCAGGGGTGCGTTGGCGATGGCCACCAGGCCCCGCGTCTCGGGATGGCCCAGCAGCGGCTCAGGAAAGATGCTCACCGCGTCGGAGTGGCGCAGGATGGACATGGCCGCCAGCGTCTCGCAGACGACCACGCGCGTGGGCGGTGCAACGCCTGCCAGCGCGAACATCGCGTCGACACGGGGCTGGCCTGCACTGCGGATCGGTTGCGTGAGCACCCATTCGAGCGCAGTCAGCGCGCGTGCGTCCGGGTCGGCCAGCACGGGGTGCCCGGCGCGCACCACGACACACTGCGGCGCCCGCAGCAAGCGCCGGGCGCTGAACTCGTCACCTTCGATCTCACCCACGTCGGCGGCCACGGCGGCGATGTCCAGCGTACCGTCGCGCAGCCGCGGCAGCACCCGCGTCATCAGCCCCTCGATGAACTGCAGCTGCACGCTGCGGTAACGCTGCCTGAACCAGCTGAAGGTCTCGCCGAGCGCCGTGAAGTTCAGGAACGGCGTCAGACCCACGCGCAGCGTGCCGCCGTCCTCACCGCCGGCCTGTCGCAGATCCTCCTGCGCCAGCGCCACCTGGCGGGTGATGACGCGCGCGCGTGCCAGCAGGCGCTGGCCCGCCTCGGTGAGCGCCACGCCCCGCGCACGGCGGACGAGCAGCGGCGTTCCGGCCTCGTCCTCCAGCAGGCGCATCGACTTCGTGATGGCGGCCTGCGACACGTTGAGCGCCCGCGCCGCGGCACGGATCCCGCCGTGCTCGACCACCGCCACCAGGGCCTCGAATTGATACAGCTTCATGTGTGGCTCCCGCAATGCAGCCGCCCAGGAGACAACCAGACGTCCTCGGCAGGACGTCCCGTGCTTGAACGCTGTCTGCAGGATCTCCGCGCCGAGGATCGTCGCTGGACCGCAATGAGCCTGGAAACGTCTCCATCGGTGCGATCGATTGTGCCCAGAAGCCGTGGCCTCGGGTGACAACCCGTGGCTGTCATGCCCACAACATATTGCCTGTTCGATCGCGCGTTCGGTTTCTAGGATCCGGCCCTGATCGGCTCACCCGACGTGAGCCACCCTCGAGCAAGGACCCCTGCCATGAACACGCTTCTGCTGCGCAGCGCAGCCCTGGTCGCGGGGCTGACGATCGTCGCCTCTTCCGCGCTGGCCCAGGCCTGGCCCAGCAAGCCGGTCAGCCTGGTCGTGCCCTGGCCGGCCGGCGGGCCTTCGGACTTCGTGGCGCGCCAGATCCAGAACGACACCCAGAAGGCGCTGGGACAGCCGCTGGTCGTGGAGAACATCGGCGGCGTCGGTGGCGCCATGGGCGTGCAGAAGATGCTGACCGGCACCGACGGCCACACGCTGCTGCTGGGCAGCCCGCTGGAACTCATCATCCCGCCGCTGACGCTGGCCAGCGTGAAGTACAAGCCGACCGACCTGCGCATGGTGGCCCAGCTCGTCAGGGCGCCGCTGGTGCTGATCGCGCGCAAGGACCTGCCGGCCGACAACATCGACGAACTCATCGCCCTGGCGGCCCAGCGCAAGGGCCGGCCTCTGACCATGGCCAACACCGGCGCAGGCAGCATGTTCCACCTGGTGGCCGAAAGACTGTCACAGGCGACCGGCATCGAACTCATCCACGTGCCGTACCGGGGATCGGCGCCGGCCATGGGCGACCTGATGGGCGGCCAGGTGGACCTGATGTTCACCATCTTCGCCGGCCCAGTGCCGCCCACCATCGCCGACGGCAAGCTCAAGGCCATCGGCCTGGCCACCGCGGCGCCGCTGGCGCGCTTCCCGAAGGTCGCCGCGCTGGCCGCCCACCCCAGGCTGGCCGGATTCGAGTTCGATTCCTGGGCCGGCGTCCAGGTGCCGCGCCAGACGCCGGACGACGTGGCACAGCGCCTGAACAAGGCCTTGTACGATGCCATGGCCAACCCGCAGACGCGCCAGGCCTTCGAGAACACCGGCAACATCATCGTGCCGCCGATGTCGCTGGCCGAACTGGACCGTCTGTACCAGGCCGAGATCGCGCGCTACCAGGCCATCGCCCGGTCGATCAATCTCCAGCCGCAGCAATGATCATGACGCGCTGACCCCGGCGCCTGGCAGCAGGAGCACCCGCACATGTCCGATCAAGCCTGGCGCCTCGACGCCGTCGAACTGGCCGCACGCATCCGCAACAGGGAGCTCAGCGCACGCGAGGCGGCCGAGAGCGTGCTGGGTCGCATCGCCGACGTCAACCCGCGCATCAACGCGCTGCCCGAGGTGATGGCCGACGAGGCGCTGGCCGCTGCCGACGCCGCCGACCGCGCCCTGGCCGCCGGCGAGGCGCCCGGTGCGCTGCACGGCGTGCCGGTGACCGTCAAGCTCAACGTGGACACGGCCAGGCATGCCACCACCGACGGCATCGTCGCCGCCCGGGACCACATCGCCGGCAGCGACTCGCCGCTGGTGGCCCACCTGCGCCGCGCCGGCGCGCTGATCGTCGGCCGCAGCAACACGCCGGCCTTCAGCCTGCGCTGGTTCACCGACAACGACCTGCACGGACGCACGCTGAACCCCTTCGACCCCGAGGTGACCCCCGGCGGCTCCAGCGGCGGCGCCGCGGCGGCGGTGGCCCTGGGACTGGGGCCCATCGCGCACGGCAACGACTACGGCGGCTCGATCCGTCACCCGGCCTGGGCCTGCGGGGTGGTCGGCCTGCGCACCACGCCGGGTCGCGTGCCGTCGTACAAGGCCAGTGCGCCGAACCGCGTCATCACCAACCAGCTCATGTCCGTGCAGGGCCCGCTGACACGCAGCGTGCGCGATGCCAGGCTGGCGCTGCAGGTCATGTCGCAGGGCAGCCCCCTCGACCCGCAGTGGACACCGGCACCGCTGGAGCATCCCGCCCCGAACCGTCGGCTGCGCGTGGCGGTCTTCAAGCGCCATGCGGCCTACGACGCCGACCCCGGCGTGGTCGCTGCCGTGGAACAGGCGGCCCGGTGGCTGGCGGCAGCGGGCTGCGACCTGCAGGAGCTGGAGCCGCCGCACTTCGAAGAAGGTGCGCAGCTGTGGCGACAGCTGGTGATGGACGACATGCGGCGCGGCGCGCTGCCCGCGATCGAGGCCCTGGGCGACGCCGGGGTGCGATCGGCGATGCGCGGCTACATGCACGGCCTGGCACCGCTGGACGCCAATGCGCTGCTGGAAGCCCAGCAGCGGCGCTTCGGCATCTGCCGCGACTGGGCCGTGATGCTGGAGCCCGATGCCGGCGGCCACGATGTGCTGCTGATGCCGGTGAGCTGGCAGCGCCAGTTCCCCATCGATGCCGACGTCGGCGAACCCGCGCGCGTGCAGCGTCTGCTGGACGCGCAAAGCCCGCTGCTGGGCACGGCGATGATGGGACTGCCGGGCCTGGCCGTGCCCACGGGCCTGGTCGACGGCCTGCCGACCGGCGTTCAGATCGTGGCGGCTCGCTTCCGCGAAGACCGCTGCCTGGCGGTGGGAGAGCGGGTGGAAGCGGCGGCGCGGTTCTCGGCCCTGGAACTGCTGGCGCCGCGCTGACAGGAAGACGGCACGGCCACAACGCGGTAGGTATTGCGAATGCGATCGATTCGCATTACATTCACTACCCGATGCCCAGCCCGACGCCCCAGCGACCCTTGCCTTCCCCGCCGCCCGGCGGCGCCTTGCCGGCGCCGGGGGGCTTGCCCGGCCCGCGCCGCATCGCCAGCGAAGAGCTGTTCGCCGGCGGCGCGGTGGAGGTCGAGATCCTGCACCAGCAGCAGGTCTACCGGCTGCGCCGCACGGCACTGGGCAAACTGATCCTCACGAAGTAGCCGCCCGACACCGACACCACCCCCCGCCACCCCCGCACGGCCAGCACCGCCAGACGCGCGATCCAGCCAGCCAGCACGTGCCCACCGGCCCATCACAGGGCCCCAGACACGTGCCGACATCCGCCGACTTCCACCCTTGCCGCTTCGCCGCCGCCGCGGCCCTCGCATGGCTGCCATGCGCACCCAGTGCCTGGGCCCAGGCTGCGACCGCGCCGCCCTCGCCCGCCGCCTCGGCCGCCGAGGCCACCCGGCTCGCGCCGCTGACCAACACCGCCACGCGCACCGAGCGGCGCATCGACACCGTGCCCGCCACGGTGACCGTGAAGACCGCCCGCGAGGCCGAGGCGCGCGGCGCGCGCGACCTGAAGGACCTGCTGCGCAACGAGGTCGACCTCGCCGTTCGCCAGCAGCCCGGGCGCTTCACGGCGGCCGGCAGCAACGTCGGCCGCGCCGGCAACGAAGGCCTCAACGTCCGCGGCCTGGAGGGCAACCAGGTGATGCTGCTGGTGGACGGCGTGCGGGCGCCGCAGTCCTACAGCTTCGGTGCATTTGCCAGCGGCCGGCTCGACACGCTGTTCACCGAGGCCCTGGCCCGGGTCGAAGTGCTGCGGGGCCCGGCCTCTGCGCAGTTCGGCAGCGACGGCCTGGCCGGTGCGCTCTCGTTGCGCACGCTGGAGCCGGCCGACCTGCTCGCACCCGGCCAGTCGAGAGCCGGCTTCGTGCGCGCGGGCCTGCACGCCGTGGACGACGGTGCGCTGGCCACCGCCGCGCTGGCCGGGCGTCACGGCGGCGTCAGCTGGCTGGCGCTGGCCAGCCGCCGCCAGGCGCACGAGCTCGACAACCAGGGCCGCGACGCCAGCCTCGACAGCCGCCGCACCGCACCCAACCCGCTGGACCTCGGACACGACGGCGCGCTGGCCAAGATCCGCTGGGCGGCCACGCCGGCACACGGCTTCGGCGCCACGCTCGAGACCGTGCGCCGCACGCTGCGCAGCGACGTGATCTCGGCGCGCAGCGTGCCCACGCCGGCGCCGGCGCCCACTGCGGTGCTGGGGCTGGTGGTGGACGACCACCAGGAGCGCTCGCGCCTGTCGCTGGACTGGCAGTACGACGATCTCAACGCCCCGCTGCTGCAGAAGGCCGAGACCCGGCTGTACGCCCAGGGCACGCAGGTCCGCCAGTGGGCTCTGGAAGACCGCGTCGGCATCGACCGCGTGCGGGACGGCCGGTACCGCGAACGCCTGCTGGGTCTGACGGCACTGGCCAGCGGCACCTTGCCGGGCAGCTTCGGGGGCGCCATCACGCAGCGCCTGAGTGCCGGACTGGATGCCAGCGAGAACCGCATCAGCGCCCTGCGCGACGGCACCGTGCCGCCCTTCGGCGAGAGCTTCCCGTCCAAGCCCTTTCCGGACACGCGCTACCGGCTCGTCGGCGCCTTCGTGCAGAGCGAGATCCAGGCCGGGCGCCTGAGCGTGATGCCGGCGCTGCGCTACGACCGCTACCAACTGGACGCCGACCCCGCCGGCTACACCGCCAGCGCGGTGGTGTCGCTGTCGGACCAGGCCTTCACGCCGCGCCTGGGCCTGGTCTGGTCCGTGAGCGACACGCTCAGCCCCTATGCCCAATGGGCTCGCGGCTACCGCGCGCCAGCGCCGGACCAGGTCAACAACGGCTTCACCAACCCCGCCTCGGGCTACCGCAGCATCGGCAATGCGTCGCTCCAGGCCGAACGCGCCGAAAGCCTGGAGCTGGGCCTGCGCGGCGCGGCCTTCGGGCGCGCGCTGAGGTGGCAGGTGGCGGCCTACGACAACCGCTACCGCGACTTCATCAGCCAGCAGGTGGTGAGCGGCGCCTTCACGCCGGCCGATCCGGCGGTGTTCCAGTTCATCAACCTGGCCCAGGCCCGCATCCGAGGTCTGGAGGCCCGCATCGAAGCCACGCCCGCCGCGGGCTGGACCGTCAAGGCCGCCCATGCCGCCGCCCGCGGCGACAGCGAAGCCGGCGGCGTGAGCACGCCGCTGGCCACCGTGGAGCCGGCGCGCTGGCACCTGGGCGTGGCGCATCAACGCGGCACATGGAGTTGGCGCGCCGATCTGATCCACGCCGCGGCCAAGCCGACCCGCCGTCTGCCCGCGGCCACGGCTTTCGCCACGCCGTCCTACACCACGCTGGACCTGGGCGCGAGCTGGCAGGCGACGAAGCAGCTCGTACTGCACCTGTCGCTGGACAACGTCACCGACGCGTCCTACTGGCGCTGGAGCGATGCGAGAAGCCTCACCGCCACGAGCGCGATCAAGGACGCCTTCACTGCGCCCGGCCGCAGCGTCTCGCTGGTCGCACGCCACGACTTCTGACCCCTCCACCTCCGAAAGGCACCGCATGATCGACGTCCCCACCCGTACCGATGCCGCCGGCGCCCTGCGCGACGGCTACCGCGCTGCGCGTGCCGCCGGCGCAGCCCGCCACCGCGACATCGCCGCCACGCTGGGCGTGAGTGAAGGTGAACTGGTCGCGGCACACGCCGGTGCCGCCGCGCCGGGCCTCACGGCCGTGCGTCTCTCACCGCCGTGGCCGGCGCTGATGGCCACGCTGCCCACGCTGGGCCCCGTGATGGCCCTGACGCGAAACGAGAGCTGCGTGCACGAGAAGATCGGCCGCTTCGAGCAGGTTACGGGCGAAGGCCCGGTGGGGCTGGTGCTCGGCCCCGACATCGACCTGCGCCTGTTCTACCGCGCCTGGGCCGCGGGCTTCGCGGTGAACGAGTCCTTCGAAGGCGGCCAGAAGGCCGCGCAACGCAGCCTGCAGTTCTTCGACGCCAGCGGCACGGCGGTGCACAAGGTGTTCGCCCGGGCCGGCACCCACGATGCCGCCTGGTCGGCGCTGGTCGAGCGATTCCGCACCAGCACGCCTGGGCCGCACTTCACTGCCGCGCCCGGCGCCGAACGTACGGTCGACAGGCCCGACAGCGAGATCGACGTCGCCGCCTTCCGCGCCGACTGGGCCGCGCTGCGCGACACGCACGAGTTCTTCGGCCTGCTCAAGCGCCACGGCCTGGGCCGGGTGCAGGCGCTGCGCCTGGCCGAGCCGCGCTTCGTGCAGCCGGCCGAGGCCCGGGCCGGCGTCGGCGGAGCGGTGCGCGAGCTGCTCGAAGGCGCGGCGGCTGGCGGGACGCCGATCATGGTGTTCGTCGGCAACCCGGGAGTGATCCAGATCCACAGCGGCCCGGTGAAGCGGGTGCAGGTGCTCGGACCCTGGCTCAACGTGCTCGACCCCGGCTTCAACCTGCACCTGCGCGAAGACCACGTGGCCAGCGCCTGGGTCGTGCGCAAGCCCACTGTCGACGGGCTCGTGACCTCGCTCGAGCTGTTCGACGCCGACGGAGAGACCATCGCCATGCTCTTCGGCGAGCGCAAGCCGGGCCGGCCCGAGCTGGGCGAATGGCGGCGGCTGGTGGGCCGCCTGGTGGCGCAGAACCCGGGCGACGCGGCCTGGGTCGGGGAGAGCACATGCGCCAGTTGCTGAACACGCGCCGCCGGCTGCTCGCTGCCCTGGCCGGTGCGCCGATGCTGGCCGCGTTCGGTCCGCTGCAGGCGCAAGCCCGGCCGGCCGCGCCCAGACGCATCGTCTGCGTGGGCGGGGCCCTCACCGAGATCGTCTGGGCGCTGGGCGCACAGGGCGAGCTGGTCGGTGTGGACACGACCTCGCTGCATCCGGCTGCCGCGCGCGATCTGCCCAGCGTGGGCTATGCACGCGCGTTGTCGGCCGAAGGCGTGCTCTCGCTGTCGCCCACGCTGGTGCTGGCCACGCGCGAGGCCGGGCCGCCGCCGGTGGTGCAGCAGCTGCGCGCGGCGCGCGTGGCCCTGCACACGGTGGACATCCCGCACACCCTGGCCGGCGTGCGCGAAGCCGTGCGGGAGGTGGCGGCACTCGTGGACCGCCCTGCCCAGGGCGACGTGCTGGCCACGCGACTGGCCGCCGAGAGCGCCGCCGCAGAACGCCACGTCGACGCCCTGGCGGCGCGCCGCGAACGACGCGCCGCACCGCGCGTGCTGTTCGTGCTGTCGCACAGCCTGGCCCAGCTGCGCATCTCCGGGCGCGACACGGCCGCTCACGCCGTGCTCACGCTGGCCGGCGGCGCCAACGCGTTCGGCGCGGTCACCGGCTACAAGCCTCTGACGCCCGAAGCCGCCATCGCCGCCGCGCCCGAACTCATCCTGACCACCGACCAGGGCCTGCTGGCGGCCGGCGGCGTCGACGGCCTGCTCAAGTTCCCGGGCCTGGCCGCCACGCCCGCCGGGCGCGCACGCCGCGTGGTGTCGCTCGAAGCGCTGCTGCTCCTGGGCTTCGGTCCGCGGCTGCCGCAAGCGGTGACGCTGCTGGCCGACCGCCTGCACGCCCAGGCCTGATCCCCGGCGCCCTCGATGAACACCGTCGCAGTGGAAGCCGGCCGCAACCCGGTCGACGCGGGCCGGGCACCGCCCGCCTCGCGCGCGCCGCGCCTGGCCGTTGCGCTGACGGCCGCCCTGCTGGCAACGCTGATGCTCGCGGCCTCGCTGGGCGCGGTGCCGGTGCGCGCGTCCGACTGGGCGACCCTGCTGGACGTCGAGCGCAGCGGCGGCGCCCACGTGCTGTGGGAGCTGCGCCTGCCGCGCGTGCTGCTGGCCGCCGCGGTGGGCGCCGCGCTGGGCCTGGCCGGCGCCATGACCCAGGGCCTGTTCCGCAACCCGCTGGCCGACCCCGGCCTGCTGGGCGTGACCAGCGGCGCGGTGTGCGCCGTGGCACTCACGCTCACGGTGTTCGCCGCCGCGGCCAGCGGACTTCCGGCTGCCTGGCGACCCTGGGCCTTGCCACTGGCGGCCTTCGGCGGTGCGCTGGCGGTGTGTGCGCTGCTGGACCGCGTGGCGCGCTGGCTCACGCCGGGCTCGGTGGCCGGCCTGCTGCTCACCGGGCTGGCGCTGAACGCGCTGACGATGGCCGTGGTCGGGCTGTGCACCTACATCGCCGACGACGAGCAGCTGCGCAGCCTCAGCTTCTGGACGCTGGGATCGCTGGCAGGCGCCCACTGGCTGGTGGTCGGCGTGCTGGCCGCGGCGCTGGCGCTGGCGCTGCTGTCCGGACGGCGCCTGGCCGCGGCGCTCAATGCACTGGCGCTGGGCGAGTCCGCGGCACGGCACGTCGGCGTGGACGTCGAGCGCCTGCGCACGCGGCTCATCGTCGTCGTGGCACTGCTGTCGGCGCTGGCCGTGGCCTGGTGCGGGCTGATCGGCTTCATCGGCCTGATGGCGCCGCACCTGGTGCGCGGCGCGGCCGGCGCCGACCAGCGCTGGGTGCTGCCTCTGGCGGCACTGGCCGGTGCGCTGCTGCTGGTGCTGGCCGACACGGCGGCGCGGCTGGTGGCCATTCCCGCCGAGGTGCCGGTGGGCATCCTGACCGCATTGATCGGCGCGCCGGCCTTCCTGTTGCTGCTGCGGGGCGTGGCGCGGCAGCAGGGCGGGCATGCGTGATGGGCGCGATCATGAACCTGGAGCACGCCTGATGGGCGCGATCATGAACACGGAGCACGCCTGATGGGCGCGATCATGAACCTGGAGCACGCCTGATGGGCGCGCTCGTGCAGCTCGACGCCGCTGCCTTGATGCTGGGCGGCCGCCGCTTCGGCCCCTTCACGCTGGCGCTGGCGGCCGGCGAGCGCGTGGCCATCCTCGGCCCCAGTGGTGCCGGCAAGAGCACCCTGCTCAAGCTGATGGCCGGCGAGCGCGCGGCGCTTGCGGGGCAGGTGGTGTTCGACAGCCGGCCGCTGGCGCAATGGCCCGTGGCGGCGCTCGCGCGGCGTCGTGCGGTGCTGCCGCAGTCGCATGCGGTGGCGTTTGCGATGCCGGTGGATCTGGTGGTCGCGCTGGGCCGCCATGCGGTGGAGCCCGACCCGGCACGCGCCAGCCTCGTGCGCGAGTCGCTGGCTGCAGCGCACGCGGCGCACCTGGCGGGGCGTCGCTTCGACACCCTGTCGGGCGGCGAGCAGGCTCGCGTGCAGCTGGCACGCACCCTGGCCCAGTTGTGGGACGCGCAAGGCGGTGCGCTGCTCGTCGATGAACCCCTGGCAGCGCTGGACCCGGGCCTGCAGCTCGAACTGCTCGAGGCCATGACGCGCTTTGCAGCCGAGCGCGGCCACGCGCTGGTGGCCATCGTGCACGACCTGAACCAGGCGCTGTCAGGCTTCGAGCGGCTCTGGCTGGTGCGCGACGGCAGCCTCGTCGGCGACCTGCGTGCCGACGCCGCCGCGGTGCCGGCACTGGCGCGGCTGTTCGGCGTGGACCTGCTGCCAGTGGACCTGGGGCCGGACCGTGCGCCCGGTGTGCTGGCGCGACGCCTGCTGCCGGCCTCCTGAAGCCGATGTCGATCACTGTCATGGATGCGCCCGAAAGTCCCTTGAATCGCCCGCTGCTGGCCCTGGCCGTGCTGGGGCTGCACGGCCTGGTCGGGGCAGCGATGTGGACGGCGACGATGCCGGCCGATGCGCCGGACACGCCAGAGCGCCGGCCTCTGCTCGTGCGGCTGGCCGCACCCGTGACGGCGTCGCCGCCTGCCACCGCGCTGCCGCTGCCCGTGCCTGCCGCCCTGCGCCCGCCGGCCGCAGACTGGCTGACGCCGCCCGAGGTGACGGTGGCTTCGGTGCCGGTGCCGGTGCCGGTGCCGGTGCCGGTGCCGGCGCCGGCGACGGCATCCGCGGCCTTGCCTGCCCTGGCGGCACCGTCGCGGCAGGAGGCCGCAGACACCTCGGTGCTGCGTCTGTCGTCGGCGCCACAGGCCGCCCGAAGCGCCGCGCCGGCGGCCGCACCCTCGGCCGACGCGACCACGGCATCACCCGCCCTGGCGCGCCCGCAGACTGCCGACCACCGCGCCTGCGCCCGCGCGCCCTACCCCGCTGCGCTGCGCGAGCGCGGCATCCAGGGCGAACTCATGCTGCGCGTGCATGTCGCGCCCGACGGCCACGCCGCCGAGGTGCAGTTGCTCGCCAGCAGCGGCTGGCGCCTGTTCGACGAGGCCGCCCTGGCCCAGGCGCGGGGCTGCCGTTTCCGCCCGGCCCAGGCCGACGGCCGGGCCGTGGCCCAGTGGGTCGAGTTCCCGGTGAAGTTCGCGCTCGACGGCTGAAACCGCCCGCCCATCACCCCCTGCCCGAGTGCAGGCGCCGGACGACGGAGCGCCGACATCGCCATCACCAGATGCGTCGGACGCACCGGGCGCTGGCCCGGTGCTGGGCGGGCCTCAGCGCCCCCCGGCCACGTCGATGACGCAGCCGTGCACGTACGAGGCTGCGGGGGACGCCAGCCACAGGGCCGTCTGCGCCACTTCGTCGGCGGTGCCCGAGCGGCCCATCGGCACGGCGTCGCGCGCCATCGCGCGCATGCGTTCGAGGCCGCCGTGCACCTGGTGGATCTCGGTCTCGATCAGGCCCGGCCGCAACGCCGCCACGCGGATGCCCTCGCGGCCCACCTCCTTGGCCAGCGCCAGCGTGAAGGTATCGATGGCGGCTTTCGACGCCGCGTACGCGGTGCCGCCGGCCAGCCCGCCCAGCCGCGAGGCCACCGAGGAGAGGTTCACGATGACGCCGCCAGCCCCGCCCTGCGCGGTGGACATGCGGCGCACCGCATGCCCAGCGCAATGGAACATGCTGAAGACGTTGGCGCGGAACACGGCCGCCACCTGCGCATGGTCCAGCGCGTCGACGCGGAAGTTGGCCAGGATGCCGGCGTTGTTGACCAGCACGTCCAGCCGCCCCAGCCGCGCATCCAGTTCGGCGAACAGGCGGTCGACCTCGGCCGGTTCACCCACGTCGGCCTGCAGCGCCACGGCATCGCCGCCTGCGGCGCGGATGTCGGCCACCACGGCCTCGGCCGCGGCGGCGCTGCGCAGGTAGTTCACGCCCACGCGATAGCCTGCCGCGCCCGCAGCGCGCGCGATCGCGGCGCCTATGCCCCGGCTGGCGCCGGTGACCAGCATCACCTTCGTCATGGTCACTCCGGCTGCACGTTGGCTTCCTTCACCAGCCGCTGCCACTTGGCGATCTCGCTGGCGATGAAGGACTTGAGACGGTCGGGCGCCATCGGCATCGGCGCCACGCCGATGCTCGCGAATCGCTCCTTGGCATCGGGCTTCTCCAGGATCGCGGTGATCGCGCCGTGCAGCTTGTCCACCACCGGCCGCGGCAGGTTCGCCGGGCCGACGACCGCGAACCACGCCGTGATGTCGAAGCCCGGGACCGTCTCGGCGATGGCCGGCCAGTCGGGCGACAGCGCATTGCGCTTCTCCGAGGTCACGGCGATGGCCTGCAGCCGTCCGCCCCGGGCCTGGGCCAGCGCATTGCCGAGATCGACGAAGGTGAAGTCCAGCGTGCCGCCGACGACATCGGTCATGGCCAGCGGGATGCCCTTGTAGGGCACCATCGCCGTGTCGATGCCGGCGAGCTTGTTCAGCATCGCGATGCTGACCTGCGAGCTCGACGACCCGTAGCCGCCGTTCAGCTGGCCCGGCCGCGTCTTCGCATGGGCGACGAACTCCGCCAGCGTCCTGGCCGGGAAGCCCGGCTTGACCATCAGCACCAGCATGTTCTGGCCGACCCCGGCCACCGGTGTGAAGTCCTTCAGCGGGTCGTACGGCACGCTCTTGAGCAGCGCGACGTTGGACGCCACGGCCGAGTTCGACGAGAACAGCAGCGTGTAGCCGTCCGGCGCCGAACGCACCACCTCGGCCCCGGCGATGTTGCCGCCGGCGCCGGGCTTGTTCTCGACCACGAAGGGCTGGCCCAGTGCCGCCTGCAATTGCTGGCCGACCGTGCGCGCCACCGTGTCGGTGGCCGACCCGGCCGGGAACGGCACCACCAGCCGCACCGGCTTCTCGGGCCAGGCCTGCGCTGCAGCGTGCAGCGCCGCCAGCGCGAGCAGCCCACCCGTGGCGAGCGACTTCAGCAATCTCATGGAATCTCCTTCGGTGGATCGACCGGCAGGGTCAGCAGATGGAACGACAGCGACTTGCCGTGCATGTCGAGGTTGAGCGTGTCGTTGACGCCGCCGTCCAGCACATCGTCGAGCACGAAGTTCATTGCGGCCAGCCTGGGCAGCAGGTAGCGGATCACGCCGCTCGGCCGGCGGTGCGCGAAGTGCGCCTGCACGCGTTCGGGCGTGACCTGCTCGACGAGCCAGGCCCAGTCGGCAGCGTCGTAGGCGATCAGGCTGATGTTCACGCGGTTGCCCTTGTCGCCGGTGCGCGCGTGGGCGTGGTCGTAGAGCGTCGTCATGCCGCCAGCTCCGGCTCCAGCAGCTCGACGCCGGTGGGCACAGCGCTGCGCGGCACGAGGCAGGATCGCATCGACAGCCGCTGGCGGCGCACGGTGCGCACGCCGCCGCCGCCGGCCGGGCCGCCGGTCCACAGCGCGGTCACCTCGCGCAGCAGGCGGTCGATCACCTGCACGTCGTCGTGGCGGCCTGCCGCCCGCAGCCGCACGTCGGCGTGCACGCCCGCGGGCGTGCCGGCCAGCAGGCGGTTGCCGTCGTCGTCCAGGATGCTGGACACGCCGATGAGGTCGAAGCGCAGCGAAAGCTCGCCGCCGCAGCGGTGCCGGATGACCTCCATCGCCTGGCGCGCACGCGCCTCGGCGTTGGGGCCGGCGTACGAGATCTCGGCCTCGCCGAGCCAGCCGCCTTCGAAGAAGACGCAGGCCTTCAGCGTGGGCGTGCGGGGATGGCCGCGCACGCCGGTCATGCGCACGCGGTCAGGGCCGAGCTGGGCCAGTTCGACCTGCGTGATGTCGGCCACCACGTCAGGCGTCAGGTAGGCCGCGGGGTCGTGCAACTCGTAGAGCAGCTGTTCCTTGACGGTGCGCAGATCCACCAGACCGCCGGTGTTGGCGGCCTTGCCGACGACGCAGCTGCCGTCGGCCGCGATCTCGGCGATGGGGAAACCCACGTCCTCCAGCCCGGGCACGTCCTTGCGACCGGGGTCCGAGAAGTAGCCGCCGGTGACCTGCGCCCCGCACTCCAGCAGGTGGCCGGCCATCGTGGCGCCGGCCAGCGCGTCCCAGTCGTCGCGCCGCCAGCCGTGGTGCGCGAT
This sequence comes from Rubrivivax sp., assembly GCA_022843905.1. GTDB lineage: Bacteria > Pseudomonadota > Gammaproteobacteria > Burkholderiales > Burkholderiaceae_C > Rubrivivax. The sequence goes on along the minus strand of JALHMT010000002.1, from coordinate 201,429 downwards.
GGCCGGTCCGAGCACCAGCGCCGGGTCGGCGACGCGTCCGGTGACGACGATCTGGGCGCCCTGGCGGATGGCGTCGGCGATCTCGAAGGCGCCCAGGTAGGCGTTGGCGCAGACGAAGCGCCGCTCATCGAACACGCCCCCCAGCGCTTCGCGCAGCAGCGCACGCTGCGGCGCGGCCGAGAGGTCGTCGCCGCTGACCACCGCCACGCGGGGCGGCGGCAGGCCCAGCTCATCGGCCAGGGCCAGGATGCGGCGGGCGGCGCCCTGCGGGTTGGCCGCGCCGAAGTTGCCGACGATGGTGATGCCATGGCGCAGGCAGTCGGCCAGCACCGGGCGCAGCTCCAGGTCCAGCAGCGGCTCGTAACCCTTGGAAGGATCGGCGCGCCGCAACAACTGCGCCGTGGCCAGCGTGCGCTCGGCCAGCATCTCGAAGATCAGCGCCGCCGGCCCGCCGCGCTGCACCAGCGTGCGCACCACCGGCAGCGCCGCGTCGACGCGGTCGCCCGAGAAGCCGGCACCACAGCCCACCGCCAAGTCCTGCATCGCCTCTCCCTTCGCAAAACGGCAGTGTGGCTTGCCCCTTCATGCCGGTAAACTGGATTTTATGGAACAACTGTGAAGCAAACTCGATGAATCTCTCAGGCCGCCTCATCGACGCCTTTCTTGCGCTGGAAGAGACCCGGCGCTTCGCCGTGGCGGCACGCCGGTGCAATGTCAGTGCCTCGGCCTTCAGCCAGATGATCGGTCGGCTGGAGACACAGGTCGGTGCACGCCTGTTCGATCGCGACACGCGCAACGTGTCGCTGACGGCCGAAGGCCAGGCCTTCTCCGAGGGCGCCCACCGCATCGCCGACGAGATCCGCGCCACGCTGACCGGCGTGCAGCACCGGGCCGCGCTGGGCAGCGGTCGCGTCGCGGTGGCGGCGCCGCCGTCGCTGGCCTCGGACTGGCTGGCCCTGATCCTGGCTTCCTTCCGCGACGCCCACCCCGCCGTCACGCTGCGCCTGCTGGACGTGGTGTCGGACCGCTGCCTGTCGCTGGTCGCCGCCGGCGAAGTGGACTTCGGGCTCAACGCACAGCGCGGCAACGACCTCGAGTTCGAATCGACGCTGCTCTTCCGCGAACGCTTCTACCTCCTGTGCCGGCACGACGATCCACTGGCCGCCAGGGCCGGCGTGCGCTTTCGCGACCTGCGCGGCAAGCCCTTCGTGCAGACCGTGCGCACCGGCAGCGTGTGGCAACAGACGCAGGCCTGGCTCCTGAAGGCCGCCGTGCACGACACCGGCCTGGAGGTCTCGCAGTTCGGCACCCTGGCCGGCCTGGTGGCGCAGGACTTCGGCGTCAGCCTGGTGCCGCAGATGGCCCTGCCCTTGTGCCTGCGGCCTGGACTGGTCGCCGTGCGGCTCGACGAGCGTCTGGCCTTGCGGCCGATCTACCTCGTCAAGCGCCGCGGCCGCACGCTGTCACCCGCCACACGTGCACTGTGGGACGCCGTGATCGCGGGGGTGCCCCAGGACAAGCGGACCGCGTGACCGGCCGGGTGCCTGGCCTCAGGCCCCGGCCGCCAGAGGCTTGCGCACGAACCAGGCGGCGTCCTCGCGCGCGGTCGAACGCTCGACCTTCCCGGGACGGGTGCTGAAGAACTCGTCGACGGCGCGCTTCGCGCCGGGCCACTTCGACGAACCGTAGTCGTCGAACACCACCACGCCGCCCGGCGTCAGCAACGGGTACAGGCGCTCCAGGCATTCCTTGTAGGACTCGTAGATGTCGACATCGAGGTGGATGAAGCACAGCCGGTCCAGCGCCAGCGTCGGCAGCGTGTTGGAGAAGTAGCCCTTGACCACCTGAACCGGCACGCCGTAATGGCGCGAGAAACGCTGGATCCTGTCGGGCACGTCGCTGGCCAGACGGAACTTCGCGCGCAGCTTGGTGAGCGGTCGGAACAGGGTGGTGTCGCGTGTCGTCACGCGGTCGTCGGGGAATCCTTCGAAGCTGTCGCAGGCATAGACGGCCTTGTCGGCCCCGCCCTGCTTCAGGGCCTGGCAGATCCTGAACAGCGAACTGCCGCGGTACACGCCGCACTCGATGACGTCGCCTTCCAGGGACAGCGTGCCCTCCAGCAGATCGATCAGCGAATCCTTCTTCGCCTGCTCGCCCAGTTCGCTCCAGAAGGCCGCCCGACCGGACTCGGATTGCAGCATCTCGTCGAGCTTCAGATCGCGCTCGAGTCGCTCTTGTTCGTGTTTCAGCGCCATGCCTTCTCCTTCATGCCTTGGCGGGAGTGGAGTCTAAGCGCGTCGCTGCAGACACCCGCGCCGGGCCGCGATGATGCACGACGGCGCGGCCGTGGGGCCGCTGACCGGCCCTCCGTGGCCAGAGGCCATGCGCCCGGCGCCACGAGGCTGCCGGGCCTTCGGCTAGCATTTCCGCACTTCAACAGCCGCTGGAATCGTTCATGCGCAAGCTCGTCACTGTCCGCAAGGTCGATAGCGTGAAGAAGGTGGACGACTACGAGGTCCTTGTCATCGACGGCGTCGAGGTCGACGAATACCACTCCCCCCGGGATCTGTTCCACGCCGGCGAGTACTGCGTCTTCGTCGAGGCCGGGGTGGCCTTGCCCGCCAAGGCTGGCCGGCCCTGGGCGGCGACGGCGCGCACCGAGCACGCGGAGATCTACCCGACCAGCGCCTTCCCCGAGATCTTCGAGGAGATGATGATGCTGGCGCACGACCACGACGGCTTCACGACCGAGGACTACCTGCAGATCCGCGACACCGACTTCGCCCGCCGCCTGGGCGTGACGGAAGCGGGCTGACGGAAGCGTCGCGGCTTCGCCGATCGGGAAAGCGCCGGCAGGCTGCGGCCAGCGGGGTCTATCGCCGGCGCAGTCCCATCAGGCCGAGCGCCAGCAGGGCCAGCGCCAGGCTCGGCGGCGCGGGCACCGGCGTCGGCCCCTGCAGCTGCACGCTGACCTGATCGCTCAGGCGTGCGCTGACGTCATCGGACCGCCAGTCGATGCCGGCGCCCGGCGCATCGCCCAGCAGCGGGATCGCGCCGGCCAGGGCCGCAAAACGGATGAACAGGTCGGAATCCGAAGCGGCGTCGTAGGCCGTCAGCACGAACATCGCGGGCGAGGTACCGGGCTGGCCACCGTTGGCGCCGAACGTGGCGTCGTCCACCAGCGTCACCGAGATCAGTTCGCCGAACTCGAAGTTCGCATCGGGCAGCACACTGCTGCCGCTGAAGCTGGCCGAGAAGCCGCCGACTTCGGGCAGCGTCATGCGGCTGGTGCCGGCGGCAAAGGGCGGCATGGGCGCCAGCAGCCATTCGAGAAGGGTGCCGGAGATCGTCCCGGTGAGCGTGCCGCCTTCGTCGAAGGCGACGGCGCTGAACTGATAGCTGGCCGCCACCGGGGCGGCCTGCACCACCGTGCCGCAAAGCACCGCGCTTGCGGCGAACAGGGCGGCCAGTGCCGGGCGGGGGCGAAGGGCGGAGGGCAGGCGCATGGCGGAGTGTGATGACGAGATGGCGATGCAGAACAGTGTGCGGTCTGCCGGCACCGGGCAGCAAGGACTTTGGTAAGCCGATGTTGTATCAACGGCCCGCACCGTGACGGTATACCGCTGCCGGAGCGCGCCGCAGGGGTCGCCGCCCCCTCGCCGCCCCCGTCGATCAGGCGCCGAAGGTGAAACGCGTTCCCGTGGACGAGCGGATGAACCTGTCCGGCATGTCCTGCTGCACCATGGAGATGAAGGTCTCGCCCGAACAGTGCATGGGAATCAGGAAGTCCGGGTTGATGGCCTTCAGTTCGGTCAGGGTCTGGCGCTGGTAGTCGGCCGTGTGCGGCGCCAGGTGGAAGCCCCCCAGGATGGCGTGCACCTTGTCGACACCCGACACCTTCATGGCCGTGCGCACCGAATTCACAATCCCGCGGTGCCCACAGGACGTCATCACCACCAGCCCGCGGCCCTTGACGTGGAAGGCCGTGGCCTGTTCGTGTTCGAAGTCATCGGGCACCTTGCTGAGGTTGCGCTTGGCCGGCGGCATGTCGGCGGGGGCGCACCCCAGACCATCACTCTTGCCGACACTCATCCGCGTGGGCGCGAGCACCCTTTCGAAGGACGTGGCTGGAATCCAGCCGGTGGTGAACCCATGGTCGGCCAGGATCGAGGGCTTCTCGGCGAAGGTGACAGTCAGGCCGGCATCCTGGATCGCCTGCCGATCCAGCGCGCCGAAACTTCCGGCGTCGCCCGCCACGTTGAGCTCACGGGTGCAGAAGCACTCCTCGCCCCCCAGGTAGAAAGGCAGGCCCGACTTCAGTTTGCCCTTGTTGGCGCGCAGGAAGCCCACCATGCCACCGAAGTGATCGAAGTGGCCATGGCTGAGGGCCAGCGCATCCAGGCGCGATGCATCGATGCCGGCAAGCAGCAGATTGTTCAGCAGCGTCTCAGACGTGTAGGCGAAGTCGACCAGGACCTGCCGCGTCTCGCTCCCGCGTGTGGACTCCAGGTGCAGCGCCAGGCCCCATTCGCTCTGCAGCGTGCGCTGCGGCGGCGTGCGCGGCGACACTGCGAAGCCCAGTCGCTGTACCAGCACCGGGCCCTGCATGCGGCCAGGCTCGAACGCATGATGGTAGGAGTCGGTGACCACGCGCACGGCCAGCTTGTCGACCACCGGCACCGCGGCAGGTGAGTCCAGCGTGCGCGCCTGCGCCACGCGGCCGCCGAACAGGCCGCCGGCGGCCAGCAAGGCCAGCGAGCCCGTGCCGGCGCCGAGCAGTCGCCGGCGGGACGGCCGACCGAGGTAGCTGCCATCGGGGTGGTCGATCGTGCTTTGCGGGGTGGCCATCGGGTCTCCTCGTCGGGTTCTTGTGAGTGCCGTGAGCCCGCAGCGGCCCACGGATCCTCGGTCGATTCTGCAGGTCCGCCGTGGCTCCTGCAATCCATCGATGGCCGCTGACCGGCAGTGGAAACCCGGGTGGCAGGCATCAGCGCCACCGCGCTCGACGCCATGGGAGCCGCCGAACCGGCGGTGAATGCTGCACGCGCAGAGCACGTCGCCGGTCACCGGCTAGCAGATGCCCACGCAGGTGGCGGGCCCCGGCGCTGGGCGCCGCCCTTGATCTACAGCAGCGCCGCCAGCTCCGAGTTCAGATCGCCGCTGGGCGACTGGAAGCTCGCCAGCCACGGCGCGAAGTCGGCCTCCGGCATCGGCCTGGCGATGAAGTAGCCCTGGGCTTCGTCGCAGCGCATCGCACGCAGCAGGCCCCAGGACTGCTCGTTCTCGACGCCTTCGGCCACCACCGACAGCCCCAGGTTGTGCGCCAGGTCGATGGTCGAGCGCACGATCTTCAGGTCGGCACGGTCGCGCTCCATCGCCATCACGAAGCTCTTGTCGATCTTCAGCTCGTGCAGCGGCAGCCGCTTGAGGTAGGCCAAGGACGAGTAGCCGGTGCCGAAGTCGTCGATCGACAGGCGCAGTCCCATGCCGTGCAGGCGGTGCAGCGTCTGCAGCGCGCGCTGCGGGTCGTCCATGATGGCGCTCTCGGTGATCTCCATGCAGAGCGCGCGCGGGTCCATGCGGTCCCGGGCCAGCAGCTTTTCCAGCTTGCCCGGCAGGTCCTGGTCCAGCAGGTCGCGCGTGCTCAGGTTGATGGCGAACTTCAGGTGCAGGCCCTGCGCGCGCAAGGCGCTGCTGCGTGCCGCGCAGCGCTCGATCATCCAGCCGGTCAGCACGCGGATGAATCCGGTCTGCTCGGCGAAGGGAATGAAGCGCATGGGTGCCACCATGCCGCGCGTCGGGTGCTGCCATCGCACCAGGGCCTCGGCACCCAGCACCACGCCGCTGGCCAGCGCCACCTTGGGCTGCAGGAACAGGCGCAGCTGGTCGTGGTCGACAGCGGTGCGCAGCTCGCTCAGCAGCGACAGCGACTCGGCGCTGTCGGTGTCGAGCGCCGGGTCGTAGACCGTCACGCCGCTCTGGCGCTCCTTGGCGGCATACATCGCCACCTCGGCGCGCGACAGCAGCATGTCGGCGTCGTCGCCGTGCGCCGGGGCGGTGGCCACGCCGACGCTGGCGCCCACGTCCACCGTCTGGTCGTCCAGCACCAGCGGCTGCTCCAGCGCCTGGCGCACGCGGCGCGCGATCTGCGTGGCCAGGCCGGTGTCGGCCTCGGGCATGACCACGGCGAACTCGTCGCCCGACAGGCGCGCCACGATGTCGCCGTCGCGCACCGCGTCGCCCGTCAGGCGCAGCGCGATCTGCCTGAGCACGCGGTCGCCGAAGGCATGGCCGAGCACGTCGTTGACGTACTTGAAGCGGTCCAGGTCCAGCATCAGCACCGACACCGGGGAGCCGCGCCGCTGCCCCTGCGCCAGGCGATCGCGCAGCAGATCGCGCAGCTGCTCGCGGTTGGGCAGCCCGGTCAGCGGATCCCAGTAGGCCAGGCGGCGGATCTGCGCGTCGCGCTGCTGCATGCCCTGGCGCATCAGTTCGAAGGAGCGCGCCAGGTCGCGCACCTCGTCGCGCGAGGCCACGGTGACGGGCGTGTCGTAGTCGCCCGCGCCCAGGCGTTCGGCGCTGGCCGACAGCAGCTTGATGGGGCCGGTGATGCGGCGCGCCGTCACCAGGCTGCCAGCACCGAACACGCCCAGGCCCAGCAGCGTGATGCCCAGCAGCGTGAGCTGCAGTGAACGGTAGGGCGCCACGGCCTCGTCGACGGATCGCATCAACAGGGCGGCCACCTCGTGCGTGGCATTGCGCGCCAGGGGCACCAGGTGAGCGCTGTAGTCCTCGCCGTCCCAGGCCAGGCCGTACTGCAGGTCGTCGTCGTTCAGCCCCGCCACCAGAGGCTGCAGGCCGGGCCGGCGCTCCCCCAAAGGCAGCAGCGCCCAGCGCTCCTGACCCAGCGGCCGCGACACCAGCGCCATCTTCAGCGGCGACAGGCTTTCCAGGTCGCGCAGCAGGTCGGCCGTCAGCGGGAATCCGATCGACACGTGACCGATGAGCTGCGGCGCCCGCACCGGCACCGTCACCAGCTGGTAGGGCGCACCGTCCAGCACACGCACGCGGGCGTCGCGGCTGCCGGCCTGCGGCGCACGCAGGTTGTCCTGCACCAGCGGCGAGATCACCGCGGCGTCGGCGAAGGTCGACGCCACGATGGCGTTGTGCGCGTCGCTGAACACGGCCGCGTGAGCGCCGATGCGCCGGCCCTGGTTGTCCAGCGCGTCCAGGATGGTCGGCTGGTCCTTGCTCGCGATGGCCGAGCGGAAGCCATAGTCGGCGGCCAGCAGACGCGCGCCGTCGGTCAGCTGCTGCTCGGTCTGCGCCAGCAGGCGGTGCAGCACGTTCTCGCCGTTGTGAAGTTCGACACCCACCTGCACGCGCGCCTGGCGCTCGATGCTGCGGCGGATGGTCAGCAGGCTGGCCATCTGCACCAGCAGCAGCAAGGCCAGGAACAGGCTCACGATGCGCACGTCCAGGCGATGCGCGAAGAAGCCCGACAACCGGCGCCAGGCGCTGCGCAGGCCCTTGCCCGCCGTCATCTCGCAGGCACCGGCAAGGTCAGGCTGGCGCGCGTGCCGGCGGCGGGCACCGCCAGGGGCATCACCGACCAGGCGGTCTCGGCCAGCGCCGGGTGCCAGGAGCGCAGCGTGTGCTCACCGGGCGGCAGGTCCAGCGTGAGCTGCCCGGCTGCGTCGGTCTTGGCGAAGTGCGGCGTGTCCACCACCACGACGTGCGCCTGCATGCGGTCGTGGATGTTGCAGCCCAGCACCGCAACGCCGGGCCGGTCGAACACCACCGGCGCCTCTGGGGTGCCGACATAGAGCTTCAGCTCGAAGCGCTTGACCGGCGAGAACGAATAGACGTGGTGGCGCACCGCGTCGAAATTGGGGAACTGCACCGCCGTGCCGGTCTGCACCACCTGCAGCATGGGCAGGAACTGTCGGTCCTTCTGGCCGATCTGGGCCGTCGTGCCGGGCGCAGCCGTGGCCCGCTGGCCCCTGACCAGCACCGCCACCACGGCATCGGCCAGCGGCTGGCCGGCGGCGTCGGTCACGCTCACGGTCACGACGGCACCCAGGACGGCCGGGGCCGCCGCGGCCCACAGCAAGGCGCCGGTAACGAGCGGGCGCCAGAGTACGGCCACGGGATGGCCGCCGCCACCCCGACCCGGGCAGGCGTGACGGGGTGCAGGGACTTCACGCATGTGCGCTGGATCATGCCGCGCGGGCTGCGCGGCAAAACATCGTGATGGGGGTGACCTGCCCTGCTGTTCTGAGCGTGGCTCGGCAAGCGGTCAGACCGGCAGCCGCTGCCCGCCTTCGAGCTTGTAGACGACCGCCGACGAAGCGTCGCCGTTGAGGCACACGCCGTAGCGGAACGGTGCCTCGTCACGGCCGGGGAACTCGAAACGCAGGTCGCGGAACCACGCGCAGCGCTCGTCGCCGTTCTTGCTGACCTGGACCTTCAGCAGGGCCGGCGTCTGCGCGAACCAGCGGAAGAAGCCGAAGGCCTCGTGCTCCCAGGCTTGCTTCACCCAGGGCGGCGTGTCGGCGTCGCCGAAACGCGGCACCACCTGCCAGCGCGCCGTCGCCACGGGTTCGTACGGCGCCGAGAAGCGGCGCACGAAGTTGTCGTCGGCGCCGGCCTTCAGGGGCTCGCTGCGGCGCGTGTTGACGTGCGACATGTGGTAGCGGCTGCCGTCGCTCACCGACACCGTCCAGTTGAAGGGTGAGGCCGGCCGCGGCATGACGTTGATCTCGGCCGCGGTGATGCCCAGCGCGCGCGCCTGCCGCTCGCCCACCGCGATGGCCTCGTACTGACCCATGGTGGCCACGCCCACCCAGCCGACCGCCGCCGCCAGGCCCAGGGCGGCAGGCCAGCGCTGGCGCGGCCACAGGGCCGCCAGCAGCAGCCCGGCCAGCAGCATCCCGGTGAAGACCAGGTCGATGATGAACATCGAGCCCAGCCCGAAGCGGCGGTCGGACAGCGGCGCCAGCAGCATGGTGCCGAACTGCGTGATCCAGTCGCCCGCGATGTGGATGGCCAGACCGGCAAAGGTGAAGGCGTAGAGACTCTTCCACCCCGCCGCCTGGGCCCGCGTGAAGGCGAAACAGCGTGCCAGCAGCCAGGCCAGGCCGAAGGCCCACAGCGGCAGCAGCAGCACCGAATGCGTGATGCCGCGGTGGTGGGTCAGGTAGGCCACGTCGCCGAAGAGCTGCGCGACCGAGTCGATGTCGGGGAAGGCGCCAGCCACCAGCCCCGCCACCACCCCCTGCCAGGGCAGCGGCGCACCGGCCCGGCCGTCCCAGGGCGCCGTGAAGCGTCCGACGGCGGGAGCCGAGGGCGGGGCCGGCAGGACCGGCTGGCGGATGGTGATGAGCCGGGCGATCAATGCGCCCGACAGGGCATGGGTGAGCGTGTCCATAACCCCCCAGCATCGCTCAAGCGCGAAGACTTTGCCCGCCTGGGGGCAGCATGGGGGCTGTCGCGGGCGCGACGGCAACGCACCCACAGCCGCTGCGCTCGGCCTCAGAATGTCCAGGTGATCCGTCAATCCCTTCCCGCCAGCGACTCTCTGCTTCAACTCGTCTTCGACCACGCCGGAGAAGGCATCAGCGTGTTCGACGCGCAGATGACGCTGCAGGCCTGGAATCAACGCTTCATCGCCTGCACGGGCCTGGACCCTCTGCTGGTCCGGGTCGGCGCCCCGCTGCGTGACCTGCTGCGCGCGATGGCTCGGGCCGGCGAGTTCGGGCCCTGCGACATCCACGCCGAGGCCGAGCGGCGACTGGTCGAGCTGCGCGACGGCCCGGCCTCGATCACGCAGCGCACACGGCCCGACGGCCGCGTGCTCGAACTGCGCCGCAACCCGACGCCGGGCGGCGGCTTCGTGATGCTCTACGCCGATATCACCGAGCGCCGTGCCGCCGAGACCACGGTGGCCGACCAGCAGCGCATGCTGAGCCTGCTGCTCGAACAGACCGAGCAGGGCTTCTGGTTCATCGACAACCAGCTGCTCACCACCGACGCCAACCCGGCGATGTGCCGCATCCTGGGGCTCACGCTGGATCAGCTGCGCGGGCGCGACATCTACGCCTTCGTCGACGAAGACAACGCCGCGATCTTCCGCGAGCACGTGCGGCTGCGTGACCAGGGCCTGGCCGACGGCTACGAGATCACGCTGTCGTGCCCGGACGGCCGCCGGGTGCACTGCTACAACCACGCCACGCCCATCTTCGACGCGATGGGCCGCAAGACCGGCGCGGTGGGCATGTTCTCGGACATCAGCCGTCTGAAGCAGGCCGAACTGCAGATCCGCCGCACCGGCAAGCTGCTGGCCGAGAAGTCGCGCGTGCTGGAGCTGACGCTGGAGAGCCTGTCGCAAGGGGTGTTGAGCGTCGACGCCGAAGGTCGCATCAACACCTGGAACCGCCGCGTGCTGGACCTGCTGGAGATACCGGAGACGGTGCTGGCGTCGCACCCGACCTTCGAGTCGCTGCGCTGGTACCAGGTGCGCCATGGCCTGCTCGGCGACGAGCTGGCCCAACCCGTGTCCCGGCCTGCCCTGTACCAGAGGCGCCGCCACGACGGCCGCGTGCTCGAGGTGCAGACCCACACCGCCGCCGACGGCAGCATCGTGCGCACCTACACCGACGTGACGGCGCGCGTGGCCGCGGCCGAGGCGCTGCGCGAGAGCGAATCGCGCTTTCGCACCATGGCCGACGGGGCGCCGGCGCTGATCTGGCAGTCCGACAACCTGGGCAATGCGGTCTGGTTCAACCAGCGCTGGCTGCAGTACACCGGCCGGACCATGGAAAGCGAGCTGGCGCGCCATTGGCATCACCGCATGCACGTCGACGACATCGATCGATGCCGCGCTGCCTTCGAGAACGCGGCCGGCGGGCATACCGCCTACAGCGTCGAATTCCGTCTCATCTGCGCCGATGGCGGCCACCGCTGGATCGCCGACCACGGCATCCCGCGCTTCTCGGCGGACTGGCGCTTCGAAGGCTTCATCGCCTACGGCTGGGACATCACCGAACGCAAGGCGGTAGAGGCCGCGCTGATCGCCGCGCGCGACGAAGCCGAGCGCGCCAACCGGGCCAAGTCGGAGTTCCTGTCGCGCATGTCGCACGAGCTTCGCACACCGCTGAACGCCGTGCTGGGCTTCGGCCAGCTGCTGGAGAACGACCCCGCGCACCCGCTGGACACCGTGCAGCGCGCCCGCGTGCAGGACCTGCTGCGCGGCGGTCGCCACCTGCTGCAGCTCATCAACGAAGTGCTCGATCTGGCCCGCATCGAAGCCGGCGCGCTGCAGCTTCAGCTGGGTCCGGTGCTCGTGGCCGAGGTCGCGGGCGAGTGCCTGAGCCTGGTCGAGCCGCTGGCCAGCGACGGCCGCATCACACTGCACTGCGACTCGCAGGAGTCCTGCGTCGTGCAGGCCGACCCGACGCGCCTGAAGCAGGTGCTGCTGAATCTGCTGTCCAACGCCGTCAAGTACAACCGCCCGGGCGGGCAGGTGCAGCTGCGCTGGTACCCGCTCGACGACGGACGCGCCGTGCGCATCGAGGTGCAGGACACGGGCCCGGGCCTCGATCCGGCGCAGCTGGAGCGCCTGTTCCAGCCCTTCGAGAGGCTGGATGCCGAGCGCAGCCAGATCGAAGGCGCCGGCATCGGCCTGGCCTTGAGCAAGTGGCTGGTGAACCTGATGCAGGGTGAGATCGGCGTGAGCAGCAGCGCCGGTGCAGGCAGCACCTTCTGGCTGAAGCTGAACGCCGCCGACATGGGCGCGGCGGCCCCGCCGGCAGGCACGGCTTCCCGCCCGGCCCTGCCTTCGGCGCTGCACGCAGCGTCGTCGGCACCTTCGACGGCAACTGCGCTGCGCGGCAACGTGCTCTACATCGAGGACAACGCCGTCAACCAGCTGCTGATGGAGGGCGTGCTGTCGCACCGCCCGGGGCTGCGCCTGCTGATCGCCGGGCTGCCCGAGGTCGGCCTGGCGATGGCGGCGCAGGCCCGTCCCGATCTCGTGCTGCTGGACATCCAGCTGCCCGGCATGGACGGGTTCGAGGTGCTGAGGCAGCTGCGGCTGCAGCCCGCCACGCGCGATGTGCCGGTCATCGCCGTCAGCGCCAACGCGATGCAGGCCGACATCGACGCCGCGCTGCAGGCCGGCTTCGACGACTACATCACCAAGCCGCTGGACATGCAGCGCCTGCTGGCGCTGATCGACAAGACCCTGGGCTGAGGCCCGTCTTCAGAGACCGACCGAGGCCAGCTCGCCCTGCGCGTGGGCCAGCCACATCTTCAGTCGCTGGCGCTCCAGCAGGCCCAGCTTCGGGCCGTCGCCGCCGGTGGAGTGGCGGGCCTGCCAGAAGCTGGCGTCGGCCGCGTCGATCTTGCGGATGACGTTGTCGTGCAGGTGCTTCAGGCGCACCACACGCGCGCCGAAGGAGTTGGCGCGCTCCCACTGGCCCGAGCGCTCGAGCTGGGAGAAGTCGTCGCCGCGCAGCTCGTTGAGCACCAGCACGTAGCGCAGGCGCGGGCCGAAGCGGTCGAGCAGGCGCTGCAGCAGGTCCACCGAATCGCGTCCGGAGTCCATCACGTGCCAGTAGTTCACCTGCACGCCGGACTCGCGCGCCAGTTCCAGCACACCGGACTCGTCCATCCACTGCACCAGCGGGGCGTGCGTCTGCGCCGCCAGGTCGACCAGCACGCGCAGGCCGGGGGTCTCGATGGCGCGCTCGACGATGGCGTCCAGCGCCTCGTAGCGGTCGACCCAGGCCGCCTGCGCGTAGTCGCCGTAGAAGCGCAGCAAGGCGCCGTGCGAACGGTCGGTGTCGAAACCGGCGAAGGGCGTGTTGCTGTCGATGAACTGCTGTGCCAGCAGCCGCGCCACCAGCGACTTGCCGACGCCGCCCTTCTCGCCGCCGATGAAATGGATGGCCGAAGGCGATGCGGGCTCGCCGGTCTGCGGGGCGGAAACGGCTTCGGTGAGGACAGGAATGGTCATGGGCGGGCCTGGTCGGGTGCGTGGGGCGAGAATGTGTTCGAGCCGCCCCTTCGGGCAGCGGCCGAAAACCCGATGTTACGTAACCTGCGGCGGCCTGCCCACCCGGACGGCAGACAAGCCGTCTGCCACCTTGTCGCCCCGTTGTGGCCGACACCTTGCCCGGTCACCATGACCGGTCTGCGCTTTCGCAAGCCAGCCCGCCCCCGTCCCCCTGCCTCGGAGTCAGAGCCATGCCGTCCGACCCTTCCGCCGAGACCCCCTCGCCAGCCCATGACGATGGCCCGGCCGCGGTCCGGGCCCCTGGCTGGCGGCGCATGGCACTCGAAGCGCGCGCGCCGCTCGAATTCGCAGCCAGCCTGGCCGCCGCGCCCTGGCTGATGAACTCACCGCGCGGCGACGGCCATCCGGTGCTCGTCTACCCGGGTTTCCTGGCCAGCGATCTCAGCACCAAGCCCTTGCGGCGGCTGCTGAAGTCCCTGGGCCACGACGTGGCCGGCTGGGAGCAGGGCCGCAACATGGGCCCGCGCGAAGGCACGATCGAAGAAGCCCTGGCCCGCCTGCAGGCGCTGCACGCCCGGGCCGGCCGCAAGCTCAGCCTGGTGGGCTGGAGCCTGGGCGGCGTGTACGCCCGGGAACTGGCCAAGCGGGCGCCCGAGGCGGTGCGCTGCGTGGTCACGCTGGGCAGCCCCTTCACCGGCTCGGTGAATTCGACCAATGCCTGGCGCAGCTTCCAGTGGATCAACCGCGGCCGCCCGCGCATGACGCCGCCGCAGGACAGCCTGCGCGAACCGCCGCCGGTGCCCACCACCTCGATCTACAGCCGCAGCGACGGCATCGTCGCCTGGCAGTGCAGTGTGGAAATCGACGGGCCGCAGGTCGAGAACATCGAGGTCCAGGCCAGCCACGTCGGCCTGGCCGTCAACCCCTTGGTGCTGCACGCGCTGGCCGACCGGCTGGCCCAGCCCGAAGGCGCCTGGCGGCCCTTCGACCGCAGCGGGGTGCGCCGCTTTCTGTACCCCGACCCGCTGCGGCCCGAACCGACCGCCCGACGCGACTGACCCGGCGCCGGGTCAGCCCACGTCGACGTCCAGCGTCAGCACCCCCACGCGGCAGGACGACACCTCCACGCTGAGCTTGCCGCGGCCCGCCAGCACCAGCGTGACGAAGCGCTCGTGCGCATTGCCGCGCGTCCAGGGCGAAAAGACGCTGCCGCCGTACAGGCCGCCGCCCCAACCTTCGAGGTGGCCGATCTCGAGCACCGCCTCGGCCGGCGCCAGCAGCGTGGCCCCTTCGGCGCGCGCCGTCAGGCGCAGCGGCTCGACATGGGGCAGCCCCTTGGCCGAAGGCAGGCCGATGGTGCCCAGGTAACCGTGGTTGGCCAGGCGCAGGTGCACGCGCGTGTGGCCCTCCACCTGCTCCTGCCCGGCCACCGTCAGGCTCAGGCGCGGCAGCAGCGCGGCCACGCGAAGGAAGGCCGCGCTCTGCGTATCGCAGGTCTCGGGCAGGCGTTCGTAGGGCGGGTTCCAGATGCCCACGCGCGGGTCGAAACCGTTGACCTCGACTTCGCCCAGCTGCGGGTGCTGCACCTTCTTCCAGGTGCCGAAGATGCGGCCGGCGTTGTGCTCGCGGTCGAAAGCGGCCAGCGCGCGCATCTCCTTGCGGCCGAACTTGCTGTAGTGGTCGACGAAGGGCTTGCGGCGGTCCAGGCCCAGCTGCTTGAAGAGATCCCACAGTTCGACCACGTAGGCCAGCGCGCCACGCTGGTAATAGGCGTAGTCGGACAGATCGCCGTGCAGAGGCTTGTCCGGTTCATAGAGGAATTCGTGGAAACCGCTGACCACGGCATAGCCCGTGTGCTCGGTCATCCAGGCCTCGACCTGTTCGAAGATGGCCAGGTCGCCGGCATTCATCTTGCTGTCGGGCTGGTCGCCCAGCGGACGGATCAGCACGCCGCCGAAGGTGTGCAGGTTCAGCCACACCATGATGTTGGGGTGGCGCGTGGCGAAGTCCATCACCGCGCGCGTCTCGGGCGCGCTGCCCGGGTAGCTGCCGGCACCGGCCTGCTTGGGCTCGGGCGCCCAGCTGTAGGGGAAGTTGCGGTTGAAGTCGTAGGCGTTGTCGCCCAGGAAGTAGGGGTCGGGGATGCGGCGGCCGTCGAAGTTGGCGATGAGGCCTTCGGGGTACAGCCGGAAGAACGGGCCCTCATCCTCGGGCAGGCGCGACACCAGCACCGAAGGCACCAGCGGCTGGCCGTCGTCGCCACGCAGTTCCACCAGCTCGCCGTCGGGATCGACGCGGCGCATGTAGCCGGCGCGGCCGTCGCCGTCCATGTCCCGCGACACCCAGCGCGCGTGACCCTGCTGCACGCGGTCGTCGACCGGGCTGCTGCGCACGTAGCGGCCCAGCTTCAGCACCTGTTCCGCGCCGTCGGGCGAGAGGCGCGGCACGATGTAGAACAAGGCCTCGCGCAGCGCCTGCACCATGGGCGCGGCCAGCGGCTTGCCGCCCACGGTGGCGGCGCCGCCGTGCAGCGCGATGAGGTCTTCGGCGATGGCCAGTGCCACGCTGGTGCCGCAGACCTCGCTGGCGTGCATGTTGCCGTCGACCCACACTGCCGGGCGCGCGCGCCCGGGGCTGCCGGGATCGCGTCCGATGGTCAGCAGCGGGATGTCACGGCCTTCGGCGCTGCGGCCCAGGCTGCCCAGGTGCACCAGGCCCGGGTGGGCCTCGGCCCAGGACTGCAGCTGGTGCATGAGTTCGGCGTGGTCCAGGTACTTGGTTCGGAACATGAAGGTTCTGCGAAAGCGGTGATGCCGTGATGTTGCCCGAAAGACGGGATGCGTCGGCCGCGGCTCAGTCGATCGGGGCGATCCACTCGCCGGAAGGCGAGAGCCGTTCGGCCTGCTCATCGGGCAACCCGGCATCGCGGAATCGCACCGCCAGCATTTCGCGCGGCAGCAGCGTCCGGTCCATCTCCCAGCCATCGGCCGTGCGGCGAAGCCCGGGCGAGTCGCCAACCGCGAACAGCAGGTCGGGCGCGTGGGGCGGCCGCGTGAAGCCGATGCGCAGGCCGTTCACCGGCTGGTAGCTGACGATGATGTCCCGATCGGCGCGGTGGCAGACCATGGACAGATCCCAGTGCACCTCGTGGCTGTGGTGGCGCTGGGGTGCGGCGGGAATCGCCAGCATAGGCTGCAAGTCAGGCAGCGCGTCGGGCACAACCTCGATGACCACCACGCCGCGCTCGCTGTCCATGCGCTTGTGAAGGGGCGGCCGCAGCTCCCGCAGCGGCAGCCCTTGCTCGTCGAGCAGCGTGATGGCCAGCTGCATGTGCTGCACCTTCTGCCATTCATGCCACTCCAGCGCGAGCGTCGTCTGCACTGTGCCGGGATGCTCGGACAGGCGCACGGTCCGGTAGCTGTACTGGCGGCGCACCCGCATCCGGTGCACGCCCCGGGTATCGACGAAGGGCTCGAAGCCGCTGTAGTGGATCTTCGCCTGGTCCTGGGCCGAGGCGTAGCCAGCGGCCTCGCCGGCCCGCGCGAACAGGCCCTGCAGGATGTCGAGCGGGAGTCCGTCGCGGACCTTCAGCAGCGCCGCCTGCACGTTGCGCACGGCGCGCAGGCGCTTGCTTTCCACGGCGCCGATCTGGTCCAGGCTGAGCCCCGGGCGCGACAGCACCAAGCGGAAGAAGTGCAGCGCGGCCATTGCCGACTTGAGGTCGACCACGTTGCCACTGCGGACCTTGGCCAGCAACCGGGGCTGGGTGTTGCCGGCGCGTGCGTTGTCACGTCCTTGCCGCAGCAGGCCGTCCAGGTCGGCCGGTGCGCCGTGCTCGTCCAGCCGCAGGCCACCGCGCGTGTTGGCGGCATCGGTGAACCCTTTGAGCAGGGCCTGCAGGGCGGCGCGCAGCAGCACTGGGTCGGCCGGCCTGCCGATGTCGGCCCCAGTGATGGTGCTGGCGCCGCTCGAGTGCCGGCGCCATTCGGCCTGCACGGCGCGGTCGAACCAGGCCAGGAAGGCCTCCCGATCGAATTGAACAGTTTGGCGATTGCGTCGCGCAGGCTGGACGCGGACCCGGTTCTGGCTCATGAACGTGAGGGATGACAATCAGGTTAATGAGCTTAAGCGGGCTTGATGTCGGAGTCTTCATCTGACAAATTCGGCTCACGATCTGCAGACCAATTGGGACGGAGGCCCTGTCGGCCGACGGTCCACGCCCAGGGAGTTCCCGCGACATGAACCTTCTCCGACCCGCCCGGCTGCTTGGCGTCTTCGTGCTGGCATCCTTGTCTGCGTGTGGCGGCGGCGGCCGCGACGAGAGCGACACCAGCTCGGCCGCTCTGCCCTTCGTCGCGCAGATGCGCGCACAGTCGCTCGCCTCCGCGACCGCCTCCGAACGCACCGGCGCCGCGGCGACTGTCCGGGCAGCCGCCGCAGCCCCTGCAGAGGTGACCGCAGACTGGGTGCTGGACTGGGCCGAGTTCAAGTTCCCGCAGCTGTTCCCCAATGCCGTCGCGCAAAGGTTCCCTGCCGTCGTCTACGAGGGAACAACCTACAACGCACGCGCGTACAGCGGCGCCTGGGGCACGCGCTACCTGGGCATCACGCCCGACGGGCGGATTTTCGGCATGGGCGATTTCACCGCCAATGCGCTCAAGAGCTTCGAGACACTGGGCTTCTGGAGCACCCAGGTGCTGGCCGATGCCTGCGCGGTGTACCCGGGGCCCTGCGCGCCAGTGCGCAGTCCACTGTCGGGACGCGCCTGGGAGCCGGTCCTGCAGCTGGCGCAGGGCATCTCCGACAGGCCCCTGGTCGCCATGGCAGACGATGGCCGGGCCGTCGTCGTGGCGGTCAGCACCGTGACGGTCGCCAACTCACCCCTTCGCCAGGCCGCGCCTTTCGTCATGCTGGGAGATCCCGCCGCCGAGGGGGCTGCGCAGTGGTCGGCGCCGGTGCCGCTCTCTACCCTGGGCTCGCGCCGAGCGGGGTCGGCGCCAATCAACCTGCGGGTCTTCGACCTGCGCATGTCACCCAACGGCCGTGCCGTCATGCTGGCGATGGGCGACGGCGGCGACTGCCCGCAACGCTTCGCGGGCTTCAATGAGACCTGCAGCTTCGTCTCGGTGCTCGACCCGGTCCTGCGGACGTGGTCGCCCTGGGACCCGATCGCGCCGGCCAGCATCGGCCGACTCAGTGAGATCGGCACAGTGGCCATCAACGACCGCGGCGACCTAGCCGTGTATTCCTCGCCCAACGAAGTCGATGCCGCGTGGCGTCTCTACTGGCGCACCGCCTCCGACACGGCTTTTCGGTCGTTCCAGCCACCACCCCGGCAAGCCTCGTTGGGCACGCAGGCGGCCAGATTCACCCTGGACGAGTCAGGTGGCCTGGTCCTGGCCGCCGGGCTCGGCCAGAACAGCACCACCGACATCGCCGTCTGGCGCGGCAACGTGACAACGGGCATGCAGGCGCCCGCTATCGTCGACACACGCGCCTCGCCGGCCAGCTTCCGTTCCTTGTGGACTGGCCGCAGCGGGCGATCCTTCCTGCTCTGGTCGCAGAGCAACGGCACCACGACATCGCTATGGGGCGCGCGCTTCGACCGATCGACGATCAGCATCGCGGCCATCGACCTGGGTGCATCGCTGCTGTCCGAATTGCCCACGTCGCTGCTCGGCGCAGTCGACGACAACGACATGCTGATCGCCCCGCGCTTCAACGGCAGGCAGAACCAGTCTTCGTGCGACACTTTGCGCTGGCCGTTCGCGGGCGCGGTCGAGCTCGCCGTGGGCAATCCGCCATGCTCGCTGGCGATCGGCATCTACGACCCGAGTTCGGAGTACTGGGCCAGCGCCCGCAACGGCAGCGTCCTGTCGGTCATCCAGTCACGAGGTTTCGCCTGGGCGACCTACGACGCCCAGCTCAACGCACAGGTGCAGGCACCGCTGACCGACACTACGATCACGAGCGGTCCGGGCTACGTGACCGGCGTGCGGTCGCAGACCTTCCTCAACACGACCAAGACGGTCCTCTCCAACGCCGGCATCGGGTTGACGGTCATCACCGCCGACCTCGACGTCTGGCCCACCCCCAGCGCACCCACAGGGGACGGCCGGCCCGGCGTGCGCAACCTGTGGGCCACCTTCTTCAAGTAGCCGGCCACTGCGCCCGTAGCACCACCTTCACGCTTCTGGTCAGCAGCGGGATGTCACGGCCTTCGGCGCTGCGGCCCAGGCTGCCCAGGTGCACCAGGCCCGGGTGGGCCTCGGCCCAGGACTGCAGTTGGTGCAGGAGTTCAGCGTGGTCCAGGTACTTGGTGCGGAACATGGGTCTCCAGGGGACGGGTCGTGAGCCGCGATGTTGCCCGAAGTCGGACGGGGCACGCCGGCCGCCGCCGGCACACGACCCGGACCGGGTCAGCCTGACTTGGCCCGATACTGGCCGGCCGAGCAAGCGCCGAGGACCCCGATGAAGATCACCGCCGTTCACACCCATGTCCTGAAGAGCCCGCTGGCCGAGCCCTTCGCCTTCTCGCAGGGCTGGGTGCGCCAGCGTTGCGCCACGCTGGTGGAGGTGCACACCGACGAGGGCCTGATCGGCTGGGGCGAGGCCTTCGCGCAGGGGCTGGAGCCGCCCGAGATCGCCGCGGCGGCCATCGAACATGCGCTCAAGCCGCTGGTGCTGGGCGCCGACCCGCGCGACACCGAGGTGCTGTGGCACCGCATGTACCACGCCACGCGCGACTACGGCCGCAAGGGCTCGGTGGTGTCGGCCATCAGCGCCGTCGACATCGCGCTGTGGGACCTGGCCGGCAAGGCGCATGGTGTGCCGGTGCACCGCCTGCTGGGCGGCGCATTCCGCACGCGCGTGGAGCCGTACGCCACCGGCTTCTACCGCATCCAGGGCCAGGGCGAGGCGGCGAGGCTGGCCGACGAGGCGCTGCGCCACCACGAGGCCGGCTTCAGGCTGATGAAGGTGAAGCTGGGCTTCGGCGTCGACGACGACATCGCCTGCATGCAGGCCATCGGGCGCGCCATCGCCGGCCGCGGCATCACGCTGATGGTGGACACCAACCACGCCTACGGCCGCGCCGAGGCGCTGCGCCTGGGGCGCGCGCTGGCCGAGCACGACCTGCGCTGGTACGAAGAACCCGTGGTGCCCGAGGACCTGGCCGGCTACGCCGAGATGCGCGCCCGGCTCACCATGCCCATCGCCGGCGGCGAGAACGAGCACACTCTGTACGGCTGGCGCGATCTCTTCGCCGCCGGCGCGGTCGACGTGGCACAGCCCGACCTGGGCTCCTGCGGCGGCATCACCGCGGCGCGACACATCGTGGCGATGGCGCAGGCGCACGGCGTGGCGGTCAACCCGCACGTCTGGGGCTCGGCCATCGCGCAGGCAGCCTCGCTGCAGCTCATCGCGGCGCTGCCGGTGCCGCACCACTCGCTGTTCGCACAGCAGCCGGTGCTGGAGTACGACCGTTCCTCGCACCCCTTCCGCCAGCACCTGATCACCCGCCCCATCGAGCAGCACGGGGGCTGGGTGGACGTCCCTGACGGACCGGGCCTGGGCGTGGAGGTCGACCGCAGCGTGATCGAGCGCTGGCGCAGTTAGGCGACCGGGCCGGCGCAGGCGGCCCCTGCGCGCGCGGTCCTGGCGCCGTGCTGCCGTCCAGGGCCTTGCCGCCACAATGCGCCGGTCCGCGCGCGGCGCGGGGTGCAAGAGGATCTTCGATGACCGACAACACCGTGCTCGTCACCGGCGGCAGCGGCTACATCGCCGGCTACGTCATCCGGCAACTGGTGGCCGAAGGCTGGACGGTGCGCTGCACCGTGCGCAGCCTGGCGCGTGAAGCGGCGGTGCGCGAGCTGCTGCAGGTGGACAACGGCCGGCTGAGCTTCTTCGCCGCCGACCTGATGGCCGACGCCGGCTGGGCCGAAGCCGCCGACGGCTGCACGCACGCGGTGCACCTGGCGTCGCCGCTGCCCGCCGGCACGCCCAGGACCGCCGACGAACTGGTGGTGCCGGCCCGCGACGGCGCCCTGCGTGCGCTGCGCGCGGCGAGCGACGCCGGCGTGAAGCGTTTCGTGATGACCTCGTCGGTGGCCGCCGTGGCCTACGGCCGCGGCCGCGGCGAGCACCACTTCACCGAAGCCGACTGGACCGTGCCAGGCCCCGGCATCGCGCCCTACATCCTGTCCAAGACCGTGGCCGAACGTGCCGCGCGCGACTGGATGGCGCGCGAGGGCGGCGCCATGGAGTTCTGCAGCATCAACCCGTCGGTGGTGCTGGGGCCGGTGTGGAGCCGCGACTATTCGTCGTCGGTGGTCATCGTGAAGAAGCTGCTCGACGGCAGCCTGGGCGCCTGCCCCGACATCGGTTTCGGCGTGGTGGACGTGCGCGACGTCGCCGAACTGCACGTGCGCGCGCTCACGGCACCCGGCATGGCCGGCGAGCGCTTCATCGCCTCGGGCCGCTTCATGAAGATGCGCGAGATCGCCGACGTGCTGCGCACCGGCCTGGGCCCGCAGGCGCACAAGGTCACGACGAAGTCCGTGCCCGACTGGCTGGTGCGCGTCGCGGCGCGCTTCAGCCCGCTGGCGCGCGCCGTCGTCGGCGAGCTCGGCTCGATCCGCCACCAGGATGCCTCGCATGCGAAGGCGGTGTTCGGCTGGACCACACGGCCCGAGGAAGAGAGCATCCTCGACACGGCGCGCTCGCTGCTGGCGCTGGGCATCGTGAAGGTCTGAGGGCCGGGCCGGGCGCGCAGCCCCGACTCAGGCCGACGCCGCCATCAGCTTCTGCATGTTGGCCATCGCAGGCATCGCGGCGGCCTTCAGGCGCCCCATGATGGCCAGCTTGGCGGTGTCGTCGGGCGCGATGCCCGTCATCAGGCGGCCGAAGCCGTCGAGCCGGCTGTCGCGCACCCACTGGCGCAGCACCTTGTCCTGCGACCACTGGAACTGGTTCATCGAGCTGACCATCATGGCCTGCACGTAGCCGGCCAGCGTGTGCGGGAAGGGCACCGGCACGCACAGCCGGTTCTTGCTCTTGTCGTCGTCGAGGTGGGCTTCGACCCACGCGATGAGGGCGGCACTGAAGGTGGGCAGCGGCAGCCGCACGATGGCCGGCACGATGCGATGCGGCTGGAAGACGGGCTGGATGGGGCGCAAGTCGACCGCCGAGGCGGTGCAGTCGATGCACAGCGTGCCGGGTGCCAGTTCCACGCGACCCTGCTCGAGCACCACGTGGTCGGCCGCCAGCGCCGTCACGCGGCCCAGGCGGATGACGTCTTCGATGCGGCGCAGCGCCTGCACTTCGCCGGGCGAGATGGTCGCCAGGTGGAACATGCTCGGCGTGCGCCCGGGGTGGATGCGCAGCAGGAAACCGCAGGCTTCCAGGCGCAGGTAGAGGTCGTCGACCGTGGTGGCCTGGGCGAAGGCTTCCATCTGGTCGGCCATGCCACCGATGGCTTCGTTGAAGAACTCGATGGCCGGCTGCGTGGTGATGCGGTTGACCAGCCAGGAGTCGCGCGGCATCACCCAGCGGATGGACTCGGGGCGGGCGCCCGACTGCAGCAGCCACATCGCGGCATCCATGGCCGTCTTGCCGGCGCCCAGGATCATGAACTGCTTCGGCAGGCCGCGCCCGTCGCGGTTCTGTGCCAGATGCGGCAGCGCATTCGGCGGCAGCAGCCAGGCACCCGCGCCCACCGCGAAGCGCGGCGTGTGCGTGGACGGCACGCGCGGGCCGTAGTAGTTGGCGTCGACGACCTTGCGACGCACCCGGACCTGCGTGGCCTCGCCCGACAGCAGCGACATCAACTGACCGCCGGCGCTGCCGTCGGCGGCGTCCTGCCAGTCGCACATCGGGTGGTAGCCCACGCGCCCGCTGGGCAGCAGGCGCTGCTGCATCACGCGGTCGTAGTAGGCGTTGATCTCGGCGCCACTGGCCAGCTCGTACAGGCCCTGGTTGACGCCGGCCGTGTCCTTGCGGCGGTGGCCCAGCTCCATCGAGTTCACGCCGTAGAAGGCCGAGGGCTGGTGCAGCGTGACGAAGGGGTAGGCATCGTTCCAGTGCCCGCCGGGCTTGCCGTGGCGGTCGACCAGCGTGATGTGGGCGTCGGTCTCGCTGAGCAGGGTGTCGGCGAAGGCCATGCCGGTGGCGCCCGCGCCGATGATCAGGTAGTCGGTATCCAGGGTCGCCACACGCACCTTTCGAAGTTGCGCACCATGATGAGCGAGTGACAGCGCGCGTGCAACGGGCCCTGCCCGGGGGCCTGCCGCCCTCAGGCGTCGGTCATGGGATCAGGCCCCGTTCAGCCGCACGCGCACCAGCGCCATGCCCGCGGCGGCCTGCGTCGGCTCCACCACCGGCACGCCCAGGGCGTCTTCCAGCGGCGCGCGGTACTGCGCCATGCCGGCGCAGCCCATCACGATGACGTGGGCGCCGTGCTCTTCCACCAGGCGGCGGCCGGTGGCTATCATCTTCTGCTTCGTGCGCCCGGCGTCGGCCAGTTCGGTGACCTGCAGGCCCACCGGCAGTTCGGCCGCCAGGCGGTCGGTGACGCCCATCGCGCCCAGGTAGCGCAGGTGGCGCGGGATGGACTGCGCCAGGATGGCGATCACGCCGAAACGCTGGCCCAGCGTCAGCGCCGTCAGCACGCCGCATTCGCTGATGCCCAGCACCGGCTTGTTCGTGACTTCGCGCGCGCTGAACAGGCCGGGGTCGCTGTAGCAGGCGATGACGAAGGCGCTGCAGTCACGGTCCCTCTCGGCGATCAGTTTCGTCATCGGCCCGATCACGCCGTCGACGTCGCGCTGGCTCTGGATGCCCGGCGGGCCTTCGCGCAGCGTCACGCACTCGAACTCGGGTCCGCCGGGCAGGCGCAGCGGCTCCAGCGCGCGGTGGATGCCGTCGGTGACGGCCTGTGTCGAATTGGGATTGATGACGAGGATGCGCTGCGACATGGAAGGCTCCGGGGGTTCAACGGATCTGCACCGACTGCCGCTCGTAGCGCGACAGCAGCCGCACCAGCGGCCACAGCAGCAGCAGGTAGATGATGCCGGCGGCGATGACCGGCGTGGCGTTGTAGGTCACCGACTGCACCTGCCGCGCGGCATACAGCAGCTCGGGCAGCGCCACCACACTGGCGATGGAGGTCAGCTTGACCACTTCGAGCACGTTGCTCACCAGGTCGGGGCCGACGTTGCGCACGGCCTGCGGCACGATCACCAGGCGCAGGCTCTGGAAGCGCGACAGGCCGGTGGAGCGCGCGGCCTCGTGCTGGCCGTTGGGCACCGATTCGATGCCGGCACGCAGGATCTCGCCGAAGTAGCTGCTGGTGTTGAGCAGGAAGGCGATGGCCACGGCCACGAAAGGCGGCGGCTTCATGCCCAGGAAAGGCAGGCCGTAGGCGATGAACAGCAACAGCACCAGCGGCGGAAAGGCGCGGAAGAAGTCGGTGTAGACGATGGCCGTCCAGCGCACCAGCCGGTTCTGCACGGTGGACAGCAGCGCCAGCGCCAGCCCCCCCACCATGCCCAGCGGAATCGCCACCACGGCCAGCAGCAGCGTCATGCCCAGCCCGCGCAGCAGGAAAGGCGCCGACTCGCGCAGGATCCGCAGGTTGAAGAACCCGTCGATCAACGTTTCCATGCGTACCTGCCCTCGACCCAGCGGCCGAGCCAGACGAGCGGGATAAACAAGATGAGGTAGGCGATGGCGCCCAGCGTCAGCGGTGAGGGGTTGTAGGAAAAGGCGTAACCCGCCTGCGCCTGGTAGAGGATCTCGCCCACCGCCAGTACCGAGGCCAGCGCGGTGTTCTTGGTGATGACGATGGCACGGTTGGTCAGCGGCGCCACTGTCAGCCGCATGGCCTGCGGCAGCACCACCAGGCGCATGCATTGACCCACGCCCAGGCCGGTGGCGCGCGCGGCTTCCCACTGCCCGCGCGGCACGCTCAGGATGCCGGCCCAGACGATCTCCTCGGCAAAGGCCGCCAGCACCAGCGACAGGCCCAGCCAGGCCGAGGCGAAGGCCGAGAAGCGCACGCCCACGGTGGGCAGCGCGAAGTAGATGATGATCAGGATCACCAGGGCCGGCACGGCGCGGAAGACGTCGGCGAACAGGATGATCAGCAGGTTCAGCGGCTTGATGCGCAGGCTGCGCAGCACCGCCAGCACGAAGCCCAGCAGCGTGCCGGTGACCACCACCGCCAGCGCCAGCACCACCGTGACGCCCATGCCCTCGATGACCTGCGGCAGGTACTGGCGCATCACCGCCACGTTGAAGAAGGTGTCGATGAGCTCGTTCATCGATGTTCGATATTGGCGACGAACTCCTGCACTCGCGCCGGGGCTTCAGGCCCGAAGATGAACGACGGCGCGCCCTGTGCCACGATGTGGCCGCCTTCCATGAACACCACGCGGTCGGCCGCGGTGCGGGCGAAGCCCATCTCGTGGCTGACCACCATCATGGTCATGCCGCTGGTGCGCAGCGTGCGCAGCACGGCCAGTACGCTGCCTACCAGTTCGGGGTCGAGCGCCGAGGTGGGTTCGTCGAACAGCACGATGGCCGGCTCCAGCGCCAGGGCACGAGCGATGGCCACGCGCTGCTGCTGGCCGCCGGACAGTTCGCCCGGCAGCGCCGCCCCGCGGTCGCCGAGCCCGACCTGCTCCAGCGCCTTCAGCGCACGCGCGTGCGCCTGCTCGCGCGGCTGCTTCAGCACGTGGATGAGCGCCAGCGCCACGTTGTCGCGCGCGTTCAGGTGCGGGTAGAGGTTGAAGGACTGGAACACCATGCCCAACCGGCGGCGCATGGCGTTGACGTCGGTGCCCGGCGCCAGGATGTTGCGGCCCTCGAACCAGATCTCGCCGCCGGTCGGCTCTTCCAGCCGGTTGCAGCAGCGCAGCAGCGTCGACTTGCCCGAGCCCGAGGGCCCGATCACGAAGACCAGTTCGCCCGGCGCCACGTCGAGGTCGATGCCCTTGAGCACCTCGGTGGCACCGAAGGCCTTGCGCAGGCCGTGGATGCGCAGCAGCGGGGCGGGGGCCCCTGCTGCCGCCAGGCCTGCCGCGCCCATCGCCGGGCGCGCGCCCTCGCTCACTTGCACTTCAGTTCTTGCGGGGTCGCGTCGTGACCGGGCAGGCCGGGCACGCCCCTGCCGGGGAAGGGCGTCACCGCCGCCGCGCCGGGGGCCGGTTTCACGCCGAACCACTTCTCGGACAGCCGGGAGATCGTGCCGTCCTTCTTCAGGCATTCGATGGCCATGTCCACCGCGTCGCGCAGCACGGGGTCGTCCTTGCGGAACACGGCCGCCCAGACCAGGCCCTGGTCGATGGTGAGCGACGTCAGGGTGAGCTTGCCCGGGTTGCGCGTCGCGGCGAAGGCGGCCACGGTGTTGCCGCCCAGCGTGGCGTCGGCACGGCCCGAGAGCACGGCCTGCACGGCGTCGGAGTTGGTCGGATACGACTCGTACTTGAAGCCGAGCTTCTCGGCGTTGTCGATCAGCCACTTGTCGTAGGCCGAGCCCTTGTTCGACGAGATGGTCTTGCCCTTGAGGTCGGTCAGCGCCTTCAGGTCGGGCTTGCCGGCCGGCACCAGGAACTGGAAGTAGGTGTTGAGATAGCCCTCGCTGAACAGCAGGTTCGCGGCGCGCTCGGGCGTGACGGTGGTGGGCGCGCCGACGAAGTCCAGCGACTTGGCGTTCATGGCCGGGATCAGGCCCGAGAACTGCGCGGCCACGATCTCCACCGGGCGGCCGAGCTGCTTGCCGATCTCCATCAGCAGGTCGATGTTGAAGCCTTCCACGCCGCCGCCCATCTTGGGCATCGCGTGCGGGGCGAAGGTGCCGTCCACGCCGGCCTTCAGCGGCTGGGCCGCGACGCCCGCGGCGGCGGCGGCCAGCACGGTGGCCAGGAAGAACTTGACGCTGGTTCGGATCATGTGTGCCTCTGTTGTAGTTGCCTTGCGGCGTGGGGGATGGTTGCGCCGTGCCGGGACGCAAAGCCCGTGCCAACCCGGGCGGGCCGACACGGCGGCTGCGGGGCTCAGCCGTTCCTGGGCGTGACCTCGGCGCCCACGCGATCGATCAGGATGCGGTAGTGCTCGGGGCGACGGTGCGCGGCGTAGTTGAACATCGTGCGCTTCAGGTCCTGCGCCAGGTCGAGATCGGCGTCGAAGCTGATCAGCTCGTCGTCCTCGCTCACCGTCTTGGCCACGATCTCGCCCGAGGGCGCGACGATCAGCGAATGGCCGAACATGCGGAAGCCGTCCTCGAAGCCGCACTTGGCGGTCTCCACCAGCCAGGTGGCGTTCATGAAGGCCATGGCCTGCGCCATGATCAGGTGGTGGTGCACGCGCAGCGCCGGCGGCTCGGGGTAGTGCAGGTTCTCGGTGGGCGTGTTGAAGCCCAGCGTGACCAGCTCGGCCCCCTGCAGCGTGAGGGCGCGGAAGGCCTCGGGCCAGCGGCGGTCGTTGCAGATCAGCATGCCCATCACCGTGTCCTGCATGCGGAAGGTGTTGAAGCCGAGGTCGCCCACCTCGAAGTACTTCTTCTCCAGGTGCTGGAATGCGGCCTGCGGCTTGTGCTCGGCGTGGCCGGGCAGGTGCACCTTGCGGTACTTGCCGATCATCTCGCCCGTGGGCGACACCAGGATGGCGGTGTTGAAGCGGCGCAGCCGGCCGGCTTCTTCCACCAGCTCGGCATAGCCGATGTACATGCCGATGCCGTAGCGCTTGGCGTCGTCGAACAGCGGCGCGGTGGCAGCCGAGGGCATCTCGCGTTCGTAGAAGCGCGCGTCGGTGGCGGCGGGGTCGTCGAACCAGTAGCGCGGGAAGAAGGTCGTGAAGGCCAGTTCCGGGAAGACGACGAACTTCACGCCGCGCGAATGGGCCTGCCGCAGCAGCTCGCGCAGGCGCACGACGACGGCTTCGCGCGTGTCGGCCAGGTGAATGGCGCCCAGCTGGGCGGCGGCGATGTGCAGTTTGCGGGTCATGGGGCGCAGGCTCGGATGAAGTGGGATGGCGTCAGATCGACAGCGGCGTGTTCCAGGCGGCCAGCTGGGCCATCTCGGGGATCTGCCGCCCGGCCGGTTGCAGCGCGTCGGTGCGCGCCCGTGCGATGAAGCGGCCTCGGCCTCGCGCCGCGTCGATCTGGCCGGGCCGCGACGCGTCGATCAGCACCTCGCCGCGCGAGATCACGGTGGTGGGCCAGCCCTTCAGCTCGCGGCCGGTGTAGGGCGTGTAGCCGGTGTTGTCGTGCAGCAGGGCAGCGTCCACCGTCACGCGGTGCTCGGGGTCCCAGATGGCGATGTCGGCGTCGCTGCCCGGGGCGATCGTGCCCTTGTGCGGCAGCAGGCCGTAGATCTCCGCATGGCGCGTGGCCGTGAGCTGCACGAACTCGTTCAGCGTGATGCGCCCGGTGCCCACGCCGAAGGTGAACAGCAGCGGCAGCCGCAGCTCCAGCCCCGGCACGCCGTTGGCCATTTCCTTGAAGGTGGTCTTCTCGCCCTTGGGCAGCTTGCCCGTGGCGTCGAAGCGGTAGGGCGCGTGGTCCGACGAATACACGGCCAGCGTGCCGTCCTTCAGGCCGTCCCAGCAGGCCTGCTGCGCTTCCTTGTCGCGCGGCGGCGGCGAGCAGCAGAACATCGCGCCTTCCAGGCCGCGGTCGATGTCCTCGGCGGTCAGGAACAGGTACTGCGGGCAGGTCTCGCCGTAGACCTTCACGCCGCGCGCCCGCGCCTCGCGAATGGCCTGCACGCCTTCGACGGTGCTCACGTGCACGATGAGGATGGGCGTGTCCACCAGCTCGGCCAGCGCGACGACGCGGTTGATGGCCTCGCTCTCGGAAGACCGCGTGTGGCAGATCGCGTGGTAGCGCGGCGCCACGTTGCCCTGCCCCACCATGCGGCCGGCCAGCCAGCTGATGATGCCGTGGTTCTCGGCGTGCACCAGGGTCAGCGCACCGTGGCGGCGCGCGGTGGCCAGCACGTCGAGGATCTGCTCGTCGTGCAGCCGCATGCGGTCGTAGGTCATGAAGATCTTGAACGAGCGCACGCCGGTGTCGATGGCCGCCGGGAGGTCGGTGGCCAGCGTCTGTTCGTCGGGGTTGGCGACGATGAGGTGGAAGCCGTAGTCGATCACCGCCTTCTCGGCTGCGCGCTGGTGGTAGTCGGCCAGCACCTCGGGGATGTGGTCGGTGCGGTGCTGCGCGCAGAAGGGGATGACGGTGGTCGTGCCGCCGAACGCGGCCGAGACCGTGGCCGAGTGGAAATCGTCGGCGCACATGATGCCGAAGGACGAGACCTGCTCGATGTGGCAGTGGCTGTCCACGCCGCCGGGCATCACCAGCTTGCCGCGCGCGTCGATTTCTCTCGTTCCGGCCGCGAGGCCCGCGCCGACGGCCGTGATCTTGCCGGCCACGATGCCGACGTCGGCCTGGCGTGTTTCGGTCGCCGTGACGACCGTGCCGCCGCGGATCACCAGGTCGAAGCTCATCGTGCACCTTTCAGGGCCGCGAGCTTGGTCTCGATGCGCGCCATCATGCGCGTCAGGTCGTCGTGCTCGTCCTTGTTCAGCTGGGCGCCGGGCGGCCGCACGCGCGCGCTGGCGACGGCGCCGCGGCGGCGCAGGATCTCCTTGCGCCAGGCCAGCGCCACGCCGGGCTGCGTCTCGTAGCGCACCAGCGGCAGGTAGATCTCGAACAGGTCGTCGGCGAGGTCGCGGTCGCCGGCCTTCATCGCGCGGTAGACCTCGGTCAGCATCTCGGGGTAGGCCACGCCGGTCATCGCACCGTCGGCGCCGCGCGCCAGTTCCAGCGGGTAGAACAGGCCGTTGTTGCCGACCAGGATCGACACGCGCCGCTGGCCCTGCGCTTCCAGCGCGCGGATGCGCGAGATCTTGGTCAGCCCCGGGCAGTCCTCGGCCTTCAGCATCACCACCTGCGGCAGTTCCCTGACGATCTGCGAGAACACCGGCACCGACATGTGCACGCCGGTCACCGCCGGGTAGTCCTGCAGGCACACCGGCACCTCGGGCCCCAGCGCCTTGCAGGCGGCGACGTAGTAGGCGAAGAACTGCTCGTCGTGCTTCACGGTGGGCGGCGGCGCGATCATCACGCCGGCCGCACCGTGCTCCATCGCTGCACGGGCCAGCGAGACCATGGGGTCGAAGGCAGGCGACGAGACACCCACGATCACCGGCACGCGGCCGTCCACGCGCTGCAGGAAGCGCTTCATCACCGCCAGCGACTCGTCCTGAGACAGCTTCTGGGCTTCGCCCATGATGCCCATGATGGTCAGGCCGTCGATGCCGAACGAGAGGTAGAAGTCGGTCAGCTTGTCGATGCTGTCGAGGTCGACGGCGCCGCTGTCCGCGAAGGGCGTCGCGGCGATGACGAAAACGCCGTCGCTGCGCGAGTGGATGAGTGAAGCCATGGGCCGGGATCTCCAGGGAAGGGTCGCGGGTCAGGATACCGACAATCGGCGCCCGGTCCGGCACTGGATCCTGCGCTTGCCTGCGCGTGTGGCCAGCCCGTGGTCACCGGGCGCGACGCCACGGCAAGGTGCAGGAAGGTGTCGTGATGAGCCTTCATGGCCCACGGTCGCCCCAACGCTGTGCACCCGACGCCAGTGTTCGCTGCGTGCAGTGTCGCAGGCACCGGACCGCGTGCCGGCAGTGCGCGAACATGCAAGCGCGCAGTGCGGCGCGGCGACAATGCAGGCGGGCCCGCGCCGGCCCTCAAGAGCACGCATCGGCACAGGCGGTAGAGTGCGCCATGCCTTCCACACGCCCCATTTCCGGAGTCGCCGCATGAAAGTCGTGATCGCGCAGATGAAGCACGAGACCAACACCTTCTCGCCGGTGCCCACGCCGCTGGCTCGCTTCGCCACCGGCACGCCGATGCCGCCCGAGGGTGACGAGGCCTATGCCGCCTACAAGGGCACGGGCTCGGGCATCTCGGCCTTCATCGACCTGGCCGAAGCCGCCGGCGCCCAGATCGAGATCCCGATCGCCGCCGCGGCCTGGCCCAGCGGGCCGGTGGAGGATGCCGCCTTCGAGCACATCGCCAGCCGCATCTGCCAGGCCGTGGCTCGCGGCTGCGACGCCGTGCTGCTCGACCTGCACGGCGCGATGGTCACGCAGACCTACGAGGACGGCGAGGGCGAACTGCTGCGGCGCATCCGGGCCATCGCGCCCAAGGTGCCCATCGGTGTGGCACTGGACATGCACACCAACATGTACCCGGGCATGGTCGATGCCGCCACCGTCATCGCCGGCTACCAGACCTATCCGCACATCGACGTCTACGAGACCGGTCAGCGGGCCGGCCGGGCCATCTTCGCGATGCTCGCCGGCCAGGCCCGTCCGGCCATGGCCTGGGGCAACAAGCCCATGCTGCCGCACGTCATGCGCCAGGGCAGCGACGACAGCCCGAACAAGGAACTGCAGGCGCGCTGCCGCGAGATGGAAAGGCAGGGCGCCCTCTCGGCCTCGCTGTTCGTCGGCTTCCCCAATGCCGACATCCACAACGCCGGTCTGTCGGCGGTGGTCGTCACCGACAACGACCCCGCCCTCGCCCGCCGCCTCACCGACGAGTTGCTGGACCTGGCCTGGGCCGCGCGCGAGAAGTTCGTCTACAAGCTCGAGCCGCTGGCCGACTCGCTGGCGCGCGCGAAGAAGCTGGCACAGGACATCGAGCCCGGCAGCGGCCCGGTGGTGCTGCTGGACCACAGCGACAACTGCGCCTCGGGCGGCACCATGGACACCATGACGGTGCTGGGCGGCATCCTCGACGCCGGCCTGGAAGACGTGGCAGCCTTCGCCGTCTACGACCCTGCCGCGGTGCAGCAGATGATCGCCGCGGGCGTGGGCAGCACGGTCACCTTGTCGCTGGGCGGCAAGCTGCCGATGCCGTCCATCGGCCTTTCCGGCCAGCCGCGCTCCGTGACGGGGCGCGTCAAGCTGATCAGCGACGGCCGCTTCCGCAACCGCGGGCCGATGGCCCGCGGCGAGATGAACGACATGGGCCCGACCGTGGTGCTGGACACCGGCAAGGTCGAGATTGTGATCCTCTCCGACCACATCGAGCCGCACGACCTGGCGGCCTTCCAGGCGGTGGGCATCGACCCGTCGCGCAAGCGTTTCGTGATGCTGAAGAGCCGCGTGCACTGGCGTGCCGGCCTGAAGCCGCTGGCGCGCGCTGTGGTCGAGTGCGCGGGCACGGGCGTCTGCACGTCCGACTACGAACTGCTGGCCTTCAAGAACGTGCGGCGGCCGATCTATCCGCTGGATCCGCTGTGACCCCCGGGCGTGTCTGAGCGACACGCCGGGCAACATTTCCTTGCAGTTTCGTGCGCGCGCGGCCTCAAGACGGTAGCGCGTCGGCCGAAAGCGTTGCACGATCCGGTGTCGGGAGATATTACATGCGTCAATCCAAGAGTCCGTGGATCGTGGCGGCCCTGGCGCTGGGCTTGGGCCTGTGGCTGTCGTCTGCCACGGCGCAGCCTGCCGAGCGCTGGGTGATCGGCCAGTCGGCGCCGCTGAGCGGCGGCAACGCGCAGTTCGGCACCGACGTGCGTGACGGCGCCGCAGCGATGTTCGCCGCCATCAACGCTTCCGGGGGCGTGGCCGGCCGGCGCGTCGACCTGGTGACGCTGGACGACAGGAACGAGCGCAAGACGGCCGGCGCCAATACCAAGACCCTGATCGAACAGATGGGCGCCGTCGCACTGTTCGGCTACGGCTCGGCCACGCTGAGTCTGGACGCCCTGCCGCAGGCCGAAGCCGCTGGCGTGCCCTTCTTCGCGCCCTTCTCGGGCGCGGTGCCGGTGCGCGGCCGCAGTCCGGTGCTCTTCACGGTGCGCGCCAGCTATGCCGAAGAGATGGAGAAGATGCTGAGCTTCTGGACCCGGCTGGGCTTCAAGCGCGTGAGCGTCGTGCACTACGACGACGAGGTGGGCAAGCAGAACCTGCAGGTGGTCACCGAGTACCTGAAGAAGATCCAGCTCGCGCCGCAGGCCTTCGCCATCGCGCGCAACGCGCAGCTCGGCCCGGCGCAGGTGGACGCCCTGGTCGCCCAGCAGCCCGAAGTGATCCTCAACACCGTGCTGTCGGGCCCGGCGTCGCAGATCCAGAAGGAACTGGCCGCCCGCGGCCGGTTCGTGCCGACGTCGAGCCTGAGCTTCGTCGGCGCCGAGCAGTTCATCAAGGCCGCCGGACCGGCGAGTGCGGGCGTCTCGATCGCGCAGGTGGTGCCGGGCACCAACCGCCCCCTGCCAGCCGTGCGCGAATGCGCCAAGGCCCTGCGGGACGCCGGCATCACCGCGCCGATGAACAGCACGCACCTGGAAGCCTGCTTCGGCGCGCGCATCCTGGCCGAAGGCCTGCGACGTGCCCGCAAGCCGGTCACACCGGCCACGCTGCGCGAAGCGCTGGCCAATCTGGGCACCTACGACCTGGGCGGCTTCAGCGTCACCTTCTCGCCGGGCGCACAGCACGGCAGCCGCTTCGTGGAGCTGGCGATGGTGACGAAGGAAGGCAAGCTGATGCGCTGAGGAGCGGGGCCTCGGCGCTTCAGCGACCCTGCGCCTTCAGCATCCGGTCCAGCGCCGGATACACCCGCCGCGCATTGCCTTCGAAGATGCGCTGCCTCGCCTCGGGGTCGATGTCCGCGGCTTCGATGTAGCGCCGCGTGTCGTCGAAGTGGTGGCCGGTGTCGGGGTCGACGCCGCGCACCGCGCCGATCATCTCGCTGGCGAACAGCAGGTTGTCGACCGGGATCACCTTCGTCAGCAGGTCGATGCCGGGCTGGTGGTAGACGCAGGTGTCGAAGAAGACGTTGCGCATCAGGTGCTGCTGCAGCGGCGGCTTGTTCAAGGCCTGCGCCAGGCCGCGGAAACGCCCCCAGTGGTAGGGCACCGCGCCGCCGCCGTGCGGGATCACGAAGCGCAGCGTGGGGAAGTCGCTGAACAGGTCCGAGTCCAGGCACTGCATGAAGGCCGTGGTGTCGGCGTTCAGGTAGTGCGCGCCGGTGGTGTGGAAGCAGGCGTTGCAGCTCTGGCTGACGTGGATCATCGCCGGCAGGTCCAGTTCGACCAGCTTTTCGTAGAGCGGATACCAGTGGCGGTCGCTCAGCGGCGGGCTGGTCCAGTGGCCGCCCGAGGGATCGGGGTTCAGGTTCACCGCCACCATGCCGTAGTCGCGCACGCAGCGCTCCAGTTCCGGGATGCAGGTGGCGGGGTCGACCCCCGGGCTCTGCGGCAGCATCGCGGCCGGCGCGAAGTGCATCGGGTACAGCGAGGCCACACGGTGGATGACCTCGTTGCAGATCGCCGCCCAGGTCGACGAGACCTGGAAGTCGCCGACGTGGTGCGCCATGAAGATGGCGCGCGGGCTGAAGATCGTCAGGTCGTGCCCGCGCTGGCGCATCTGGCGCAGCTGGTTGGTTTCCAGCGCCTCGCGCAGTTCGTCGTCGCCGATGCGCAGTTCACGCGGATGCGGCAGTTCCGAGCGGTCGGCCACGCTGGCGATCTGCCGCAGGCGCCAGGCCTCCAGAGACCTGGGCGCGGTGGTGAAGTGGCCGTGGGCGTCGATGATCAGCAAGGCAAGCTCCGGCCGCGGCGTGAAGGCCCGCGGCGCTGGGGGTCAGGGTGTGGTGGACGCCGATGCGCGCTCGAGCGCAACGGCGCCGCTGCTCAGTTCGGCTTGATCTTCGCGTCGCGGATCAGGCGACCGTAGCGCTCACGCTCTGCGCGCACCAGGGCGGCCAGGGGCTCCGGGCCGGTCGGCGACACCTCGGCTCCCAGGGCGGCCAGGCGCTGCTTCACGTCGGGCAAGGCCAAAGCCTTGCGGACTTCGGCACTCAGGAACTCCACCACCGCCGGCGGCGTGCCGCGCGGCGCGATGAAGGCGTGCCAGACCGAGGCCTCGAAGCCGGCAAAGCCGGACTCGGCGATGGTCGGCGCCTCGGGCAGGGTGGATACCCGCTCGGAACTCAGCGCGGCCAGCACGCGCAGCTTGCCGGCCTTCACATGCGGCAGCACCTCCACCGCGTTCACCACCACCAGCGGCAACTGGCCCCCCAGCACGTCGGAGATGGCCGGCGAGCCGCCCTTGTAGGGCACGTGACCCAGCGTGATGCCGGCCGCGCGCGCGAACAGCTCCATCGCCAGGTGCGGTGTGGAGCCATTGCCCGGCGTGGCGTACATGACGGCGCCGGGACGGGCCTTGGCCGACTCGATCAGCCGCGCCAGGCTGGTGAGATCGGTCGAGGCATTCGCAGCGATGACCACCGGCAGCCGCGCCACCAGGGCCACCGGCATCACGTCGCGTTCGGCATCGAAAGGCGGCGGGTCGTAGAGCACGGGGTTGGCGGCCAGGCCGTTGGCCACCAGCATCACCGTGTGGCCGTCGGGCGGACTGCCGATCAGGGCGCGGATGGCGATGTTGCTGGCGGCGCCCGGCAGGTTCTCGATGACCACGGGCTGGCCGACACTCTCCGAGATCTTCTGCCCCAGGGCGCGCGCAACGATGTCCATGGCGCCCCCGGGCGCAAAGCCGACCAGGATCTTGATCGGCCGGGTCGGGAAGGTCTGCGCCAGCGCGGCCGGGGCGCCTGCCAGCAGGCCCAGCGCGGCAGCGGTGGAAGCCGCCAGCCAGCGGCGGCGGGCGTGCATGTGGGTCTTTTCCATGATGGCTTGTCTCCTGGGTTCGGGGTCGGGCGCCCGGCTTCGGGGCACGCGCCAGCAGCCCGTTCTGGTGGATGGCTGCGCAATGATCGACAAGCCCGGGTTCAGAGTCCAATATATATTGCGCGCCGAACTCATTCGAGAAGCGTATACATGGACCTGCGTCAGCTCCGCTACTTCGTCGCCGTGGCCGAGGAGCTGAGCTTCACGGCGGCGGCCCGCCGCCTCAACATCAGCCAGCCGCCGCTGAGCATGCAGATCATGGCGCTGGAAGCCACCATCGGCGTGCAGCTGATCGACCGCACGCACCGCAGCATCACCCTCACCGATGCCGGCAAGGTGTTCCTGGAGCAGGCGCGCCAGACGCTGGGCCAGCTGGCCAGCGGCGTCGAGATGACCCAGCGCGCCGGCCGCGGAGAAGCCGGGTTGCTGCGCGTGGCCTTCACCGGCTCGGTGCCGCTGGTGCCCGGCTTCGCCACGCTCATCAAGGCCTTCCGCCGCGACTGGCCGCTGGCCCGCCTGCAGATCGAACACATGCCCACCGGCACACAGCTGCAGGCGCTGGAGCAAGGCCGCATCGACGTCGGCATGCTGCGTCCGTCGCCGCACTTCAGGCCCCCGGACCACCTGGTGCTCACCGAGTTCTGGAAGGACGCACTGTGCGTGGTGCTGCCCGAAGGGCATGCACTGGCCGGTGGCAAACGTCCGATTCCCGTGAAGGCCGTGGCGGCACAGCCGCTGATCCTGTTCCCGCGCGGCATCGGCTGCGGGCTGCACGACCATGTGCTGACGCTGTGCAACCAGGTCGGCTTCGTGCCGCAGGTGGTGTACGAGGCGCGCGAGGGCACGACCATCGTCGGCCTTGTCGCCGCCGGCGTCGGCATTTCGCTGCTGCCCACCGCCTACCAGCAGCTGGGCACGGGCGGCGTGCGCTTCGCCCCGCTGGAGCCGTCCTGCGCGGCCAGCCAGTTGTACCTGGCACACCGCGGCGACTCGCCCAACCTGCTGGTCGACCGATTCATCACGCTCGCTCAGGCGCTGGCCGAAGGCGCACGCCTGCGCCGCGCGCAGCCGAGGCCGCGACAGTCCCTCTAGCCCTCGCGCCGCGCCAGCGCCAGGAAGGCGCCCAATCCGAGCATCGTGAGGCCCGATACGCGGGTCATGAGGCGCGCGCGCGACTGGCGCGCCGCACCAGCCTGCAGCAGCCGATGCGCGGCGACGCCGGCGATCGCGGGCCGCACTCAGCGGGCCTGGCGCATGGCCAGCGCCAGCTCGTCGCGCCCGCGCTCGACCAGGGTCTGGGCGGCATGGAGGCGGTCTCGCTGCTCCTTGTTCTGGCTCAGCTTGGACTTGCCTGCCATCGAGCTGATCTCGATCTCGATGCCCACCACCTTGGCCAGCATCTCGTCGATGAACTCGGGGGCGGAGTCGCCCATCTTCCAGGGCTTGGGCTCGGCCGCCTCGTGATGCCGGGTCAGGCGCGCCAGCAGCCCGCGCACGAAACGCTCGTCGTCCAGCACCGTGAGCCGGCCGTGGGCATGCACCACCTCGTAGTTCCAGGTCGGCACCTGGCGGTGCGCCTCGTGCTTGCTGGGGTACCAGTTGGGCGACACGTAGGCCTCGGCACCACGGAAGATCACCATCACCTCGGTGCCCGTCGGACAGCGCTGCCACAAGGGGTTGGCGCGCGCGAGGTGCGCCGACAGCGTGCCCAGCGGGCCGCGGGCGGGGTCGAACTCGAAGGGCACGTGGTCGGCATCCAGGCCAGCCGCACCCGAAGTGACGAGCACGCCCAGCGGGTGTGCTCGCAGGATGCCATGCAGATGCTCGGGCTCGGTCTGGGCAAAGTGCGGCGGGATGTACATCGCGGGTGGAAGGCTCTGGCGGCTCTTGCAGGACGTGTACTGTCGCCGCGAACCGGCACAATCACCAGATCCACTTTCCGGAATTTTCGATGGGCCAGTTGCACGAGGGCGCTGCCGGGCGGACTGGTGGCACCGGGGCAGGTCGTCGCCTGTATGAACTGCTGCGCCGCCAGATGAGCGACGGCACCCTGGCCGCAGGCAGCCGGGTCGCGTCCACCCGCGCGCTGGCGGCGGAGTTCGGCGTGTCGCGCACCACCGTCACGGCCGTCTACGAGCAGCTGGCGGCCGAGGGCTTCATCGTCACCGCCGCCGGGCGCGTGGCGCGCGTGGCCAGCCAGCTGGTGCCCGCCGCGGCCCACCGGGTCGGCCGGCGCGAGACCTCGGCGCCGAAGCTGTCGGCCTTCGGCCATCGCGTCGGCAAGATGCTGCTGTCGGCCCTGCCTGCAGGCGAGCCCTGCCGCATCGACTTCCTCTACGGCGCGGTGGCCTCGCGCGATTTCCCCACGCTGCCGTGGCGGCGCGCCTATCAGGCGGCGTTGGCACTGCACCAGCCACGCCTCTACTACGCGCCTCCCGAAGGCGACGGGGCCTTGCGCCGGGCCCTGCAGGGCTACCTGGCGCGGGCCCGCGGGCTGAGCTGCGATGCCGGTCAGGTGATCATCGTGCACGGCTCGCAGCAGGCCATCGACCTCTGTGCCCGCGTGCTGCTGGACCCCGGCGACAGCTTCGCCTTCGAGGACCCGGGCTACCTGATGGCCCGCCGCTGCTTCGAGGCCACGGGTGCCACGCTGCTGCCCGTGCCGGTGGACGAGTCGGGGCTGGACACCTCGCGCCTGCCCGACGAGCCCACCGTGCGCCTGGCCTACACCACGCCCTCGCACCAGTTCCCGCTGGGCGCCATGCTGCCCATCGCGCGGCGTCGGGAACTGCTGCAGTGGGCCGCGCGGCGCCGCGCCTGGATCATCGAGGACGACTACGACGGCGAGTTCCGCTACGGCCAGCGGCCGATCGACGCCCTGCAGGCCATCGACACCGAGGGCCGAGTGATCTACGTCGGCACCTTCTCCAAGGCACTGTCGCCGCAGCTGCGCCTGGGCTACCTGGTGTTGCCGCCGGCCCTGGTGGCGGTGTTCCGGCAGGCCAAGCGGCTGACCGACCGCCATGCGCCCGTGCTGGAGCAGCTTGCGCTGGCGTCGCTGATCGACAGCGGCGCCTACGAGCGGCACGTCCGGCGCGTCAGGCGCGAGAACGAGCGCCGGCGCATGGCGCTGCTGCAGGCCATCGCGCGCCACCTGCCGGCGGACGCACACGCCGTCGGCACGGCGGCCGGCCTGCACGTGGTGCTGTGGCTGCCGTCCCTGCGGCAGGGCGACGAGGCCGCCGTGGTGGCAGCGG
The DNA here is from genome assembly GCA_022843905.1 of Rubrivivax sp. Lineage (GTDB taxonomy): Bacteria > Pseudomonadota > Gammaproteobacteria > Burkholderiales > Burkholderiaceae_C > Rubrivivax. The sequence continues at coordinate 162,457 of JALHMT010000002.1, read as the reverse complement.
CACGCGAGCGCGGGGTCGGCGTGTATGCCTTGTCGCCGCTCTATGCCCGCCCGTCGTCGCGCGACCGGCCCCCCGGCGCGGGCCTGATCCTCGGCTACGCCAGCCTGGGTGTCGAGCAGATCCATCAGGGCATGCGCAGCCTGGGTGCCGCCGTCGCGGCGCTGCAGCCTGCCGGCCACATCACCCCTCGGCGACGTCAAGGCACCACGGGCCGCGGCGGCTGACGCAACCAGTCGATCCACTGCGCCTCGGGCACGGGCGGCAGGATGCCGTAGCCCTGGCCCAGCGTGCAGCCGGCGGCCAGCAGCTCGCGCGCCTGGGCCTGGGTCTCGACGCCTTCGGCGACGGCCTCCAGACCACAGCCGCCGACGAGTTCGATGATGCCCTGCACGATGCGGCGATCGCTCGGGCTGTCCGCCAGGTGGGCCACGAAGGAGCGGTCGATCTTCACCACCGCCGCGGGCAAGGTCTTCAGATAGGCCAGTGACGAGTAGCCGGTGCCGAAATCGTCGAGCGCGAAGGCGGCGCCCAGCGCCGTGCAGGCGCGCATGGTCGCCATGGCCGAGGGCAGCGCGGTCATGGGTGCGCTCTCCACCACTTCCAGTTGCAGCAGCTGCGGCGGCAATCCAGGGTGCCGGGCCAGCGCGGCGGCGACATGCCGGGCATGGTCGGGGTCGCACAGCTCTCGGGCCGAGACATTGACGCTGACGCCCAGACCCGGTTGAACAAGCTGCCAGCGGGCGCAGGCTTCGAGCGCCGTGGCCAGCACCCAGTCGCCGAGCTGGGAGATCACCGCCGTGTGTTCGATGAGCGGCAGCCACTCGCCCGGCGGCACCAGCGGCCCGCCCGGCCGCGCCCACCGCACCAGCGCTTCGGCGCGCAGGGTGCGTCCGCTGCGCAGGTCGACGATGGGCTGGTAGTGCAGGCGCATCTCGCCGCGCTGCAGCGCTTCGGCCACCTGGGAGATGCGGGCGTGGCGCTGCTCGGCCAGACGTTCGTCCTCGGCGTCGAAGCGGTGGATGCGCGCGCGCCCTTCCCGCTTGGCGGCATAGAGCGCCTGGTCGGCCTGGCGCAACAAGGTGTCGGCGTCATCGGGCGCCGGCGGCACGGTGCGCACACCGACGCTGGCGGTCAGCCGCACCGTCACCTGTGCACTCAGCGGGATCGGCGCCTCGACCTCGGCCAGTGCACGCTGCAACAGCAGCTCGCAGTCGGCCTGCGAGCTCAGGCCGGGCAGCACGAGCACGAATTCGTCGCCGCCGAGCCGGGCCACGGTGTCGCCTTCGCGCAGCACCGCCGTCAGCCGGCGGGCCAGTTCCACCAGCACGCGGTCGCCTCCCGCGTGGCCGTGGGTGTCGTTGATGGGCTTGAATCCGTCCAGGTCGAGCAGGCACACCGCCAGCAGCTCGCCGCTGCGGCGCGAGCGCGCCAGGGCCTGGCGCATGCGGTCGGCCAGCAGTACGCGGTTGGGCAGCTGGGTCAGGGGGTCGTGGTAGGCGAGCTGGCGAAGCTGCCTTTCCTGTTCGCGAAGCCTCGTGATGTCCGAGAAGACGCCGACGAAGCCGCTGGCTTCTCCGCGCTCGTCGCGCACGGCAGAGACCGTGACGCGCAGCCACTGGTTCTGGCCGTCGGCCCGCTCGTGGTCGATCTCGCCGCGCCACAGGCCCACGGCCGCCACGGCGCGCCTGATCTCCACGCCGTCGCTGTGCGGCAGCACCTCCTGCTGCAACCGCCCGATGGCGGCGTCGGCGCGGCAGCCGGTGATCTCGGTGAAGGTGGGGTTGACGTCGAGGATGCGGCGCTCGCCGTCGGTCACGAAGATGCCCTCCTGGGCATGGTGGAAGACGGTGCTGGCCAGGCCCAGCCGCGCGTCCAGCCGGCGGCGCTCGAAGCCCTGCGCAAAGGCGCTGACGACCAGGCGCAGCACCGCGACCTCGTCGGCCAGCCAGACCCGGCGCTGCGCGACGTGGTCGAAGCCGGCCAGACCCCAGAAGCGCCCGCGCCAGCGCATCGGCAGCGCCAGCAGCGACTGGATGCCCTGCGGCTCGAGCAGCGCACGTTCGGCGCCGGCCTCCGGCGGCAGCTCGTCCAGGCTGCCCAGCACGATGCCGCGCCCGGCCATCATCTCCGCCGCCCACCAGGGCAGCAGGCCCATCGGCAGGCCCTGCAGGTTCTCGCGCTGGGGCGTGATGCCCGGCGCGCACCACTCGTGGGTGTTGTCGAAGACCGTGCCATCGTCGGAGGCCAGGAACAGGTAGGCGCGGTCGGCGCCGAACAACCGGCCGATGTCGGCCAGGGTGCGGTCGATGAGAGCGTCCAGCGCCGCGGAGGGCAGCGTGATCAGGTCGTTGGTGGTGCGCTCGAGCAGCGACAGCAGGGCCAGCGGCACCCGCACCTCTGCCGGCTTGCCCGGGAGAGAGGTCCTGCGCTTTGGCTTCATGACGATGTCTGCGTTCTGCCCCTGGGTCGACGACCGGCGACGCCCGCCCCACGGCGGGCCTCAGGCCGGGCGCCTGGACGCTTCCCCGGGCGAAGCCGGTGGGCCCGTTCCCGCGTCGCAGTCAGGGCGCTGGCCGACTGATTCGCCGAACCACCCCACACGCTTATCGGTCGGCCAGGCGGGTGCTGAAACCCGATGTCGGGCACTCATGCACGGCACCGCGAAGAAACTGCCGCGGGCCGCCAGCGGTCGCTCGGCGCGCTCAGGCAAGGAACACCGCCGTCTGCGCCACCCCGTCGGCGCGCACCACGCCGCGGTACATGCCTTCGGTGTTGAAGGCCATCACCACCTCGCCCCGCGCATCGATGCCGATCAGCCCGCCCCGGCCACCGCGCCCGGTGAGCACGGCCTGCACGGTCTGCGCCGCGGCATCGGCCAGCGTGGCACCGGCATAGCGCATGCGGGCGGCCACGTCGAACGCCAGCACGCCGCGCATGAAGTACTCGCCGGTGCCGGTGCCCGAGACGGCGCAGGTGGCGTCTTCGGCCCAGGTGCCGGCACCGATGATGGGCGAGTCGCCGACGCGGCCCCGCGGCTTGTTGGTCAGGCCGCCGGTGGAGGTGCCTGCGGCCAGGTGGCCGTGGCGGTCCAGCGCCACGGCGCCGACGGTGCCGAACTTGTCGTCGGCTTTCCAGGGCGCCGCCGCGGGTTCGGCGCGCGGCGCGCCGTCGTGGTCCAGCAGCACACGCTGCGCGACGCGTGCCTTCTGCAGCTGATCCCAGCGGTGATCGGTGTGGAAGTAGGCGGGCTCGACGGGGGCCAGGCCCATCTCGGCGGCGAAGCTTTCGGCGCCTTCGCCGACCAGCAGCACGTGGCGCGTCCGCTCCATCACCCCGCGCGCGGCGACGATGGGGTTGCGTACCGTCTTCACGCCCGCCACGGCGCCGGCCTGGCCGCTGGCGCCGCACATCACCGCGGCGTCCAGTTCGTGGAGGCCCTCGGCCGTGTAGGCCGCACCCTTGCCGGCGTTGTAGAGCGGGTCGTCCTCCATCACCGTGATGGCGGCGACCACCGCATCCATCGCGCTGCCGCCGTCGGCCAGCACGTGGTGGCCGGCCGCCAGCGCGGCGGCCAGCACGGCGCGGTACTGCGCCTCGAGCGAGGGGCTCAGCGAGCGGCGCGTGATGATGCCGCTGCCGCCGTGCACCACGAGCGTGAAGCGGTCGGCAGCATCGGTCATCACCTCGGCCTCAGGCGCGCTCGCGCACCCAGGCTTCGACCGAGGCCAGCGCCTGCGGCAGCGCCGCCGGGTCGGTGCCGCCGGCCATCGCCAGGTCGGGCTTGCCGCCGCCCTTGCCGCCCACCTGCTGGGCGACGAAGTTCACCAGCTCGCCGGCCTTGACCTTGCCCATGCGGTCGGCCGTGACGCCGGCGGCCAGCTGCACCTTGCCGCCTTCCACCGCCGCCAGCACGATGGCCGCGCTCTTGAGCTTGTCCTTGAGCTTGTCCATGGTCTCTCGCAGCGTCTTGGCGTCGGCGCCCTGCAGCATGGCGGCCAGCACCTTCAGGCCGCCCACGTCCACCGCCTGTGCCATCAGCTCGTCGCCCTGCGACGACGCCAGCCTGCTCTTCAGCGCGACGATCTCCTTCTCGAGCGCACGCACCTGGTCGAGCACCGCGCTGACGCGGCCGGTCACTTCGGCCGGCGTGACCTTCAGCGACGAGGCCAGGTGGTCGACCGTGCCTTCGAGCTGCTGCAGGTAGGCCAGCGCGTTGTCGCCGGTGACGGCCTCCACGCGGCGGATGCCGGCGGCAATGCCGCCTTCGGCGACGATCTTGAACAGGCCGATGTCGCCGGTGCGCTGCACGTGCGTGCCGCCGCAGAGTTCGCGGCTGCTGCCGATGTCCAGCACGCGCACCTCGTCGCCGTACTTCTCGCCGAACAGCATCATCGCGCCCAGCTTCTGCGCTTCGTCGATGGGCAGCACACGCGCCGTGGTGGCGGCATTGGCCAGGATCTCGGCGTTGACGATGGCCTCGACCTGCGCGACCTGCGCGGCGCTCATCGGCGCGTTGTGCGCGAAGTCGAAGCGTGTGCGCTCGGCGTTGACCAGCGAGCCCTTCTGCTGCACATGGCCACCCAGCACCTCGCGCAGCGCCTTGTGCATCAGGTGCGTGACGCTGTGGTTGCGCATGGTGCGGGCACGCTTGTCGGTGTCGACGCGGGCGGTGACGACGTCGCCCAGTTCGACCGTGCCTTCGACGATGCGGCTCTGGTGCCCGAACACGGCGGCCTGGATCTTCAGCGTGTCTTCCACGATGACCCGGCTGCGCGTGTTGCGCAGCTCGCCGACGTCACCGGCCTGGCCGCCGCTCTCGGCGTAGAAGGGCGTGTGGTCGAGCACGATCACCGCGTCGTCGCCGGCGCCGGCCCGCGTCACCGGCGTGCCGTCGACATAGATCGCCGTGACCTTGCTGTGCTCGCACACCAGGTGCTCGTAGCCGTGGAAGGTGGTGGCGTCGCCGATGTACTCCAGGCCCGCGGCCACCTTGAACTTGGCCGAGGCGCGCGCCTGCTCGCGCTGGCGGTTCATGGCCGAATTGAATGCGGCTTCGTCGACCGCCACGCCGCGCTCGCGGCACACGTCGGCCGTCAGGTCCAGCGGGAAGCCGAAGGTGTCGTGCAGCTTGAAGGCCACGTCGCCGTCGAAGATCTTGATGCCCGCCTGGTCCATCGCGGCCAGTGCCGTCTCCAGGATCTCCATGCCGTTGGCGATGGTCTGGAAGAAGCGCTCTTCCTCCTGCTTGAGCACCTCGGTGACGCGCACCGCGTCGCGGCGGATCTCCGGGTAGGCCTCGCCCATCTCGGCGGCCAGCGGCATCACCAGCGTGTGGAAGAAGGGCTTGCGCGCGCCCAGCTTGTAGCCGTGGCGGATGGCGCGGCGAGCGATGCGGCGCAGCACGTAGCCGCGGCCCTCGTTGCCGGGGATCACGCCGTCGACGATGGTGAAGCTGCAGGCGCGGATATGGTCGGCGATGACCTTCAGCGACGGCGAGTCGGCATCGCTGTTGCCACCCCCCGCATAGTCCACCGCGTTCTTGGCAGCCGCCAGCAGACGCACGAAGAGGTCGATCTGATAGTTGCTGTGCACGTGCTGCAGAACAGCGGCCAGGCGCTCCAGGCCCATGCCGGTGTCCACGCTGGGCTTGGGCAGCGGATGCATCACGCCGTCTTCGGTGCGGTTGAACTGCATGAAGACGTTGTTCCAGACCTCGATGTAGCGGTCGCCGTCCTGCTCGGCGCTGCCGGGCGGGCCGCCCGCCACCTCGGGGCCGTGGTCGAAGAAGATCTCGCTGCAGGGACCGCAGGGGCCCGTGTCGCCCATCATCCAGAAGTTGTCGGACATGTAGCGGCCGCCCTTGTTGTCGCCGATGCGCACGATGCGCTCGGCGGGCAGGCCGATGTCCTTCAACCAGATGTCGTAGGCCTCGTCGTCCTCGGCGTACACGGTCGCCCAGAGCTTGTCCTTGGGCAGCTTGAAGTGCACAGTGAGCAGTTCCCACGCATAGGCGATGGCGTCCTTCTTGAAGTAGTCGCCGAAGCTGAAGTTGCCCAGCATCTCGAAGAAGGTGTGGTGGCGCGCGGTGTAGCCCACGTTTTCCAGGTCGTTGTGCTTGCCGCCGGCGCGGATGCACTTCTGCGCCGTCGCGGCGCGCGTGTAGGCGCGCTTGTCGAAGCCCAGGAACACGTCCTTGAACTGGTTCATGCCGGCGTTGGTGAACAGCAGCGTGGGGTCGTCGCCAGGCACCACCGGGCTGCTGGCCACGGCGGTATGGCCCTTCGATTCGAAGAACTTCAGGAAGGTGGAGCGGATTTCGGAAGCTTTCATGGCGTCGTCGGTTCGATGAGGTTGATCTGTTCGGCGGCGATGGCGATCGGGGCACGAGGCCCGCGCGTCGATCGCGGCGGTGGGGTCCGGGGTTCTGGGCGGTGTCAGTCGAGCACCGCCACCCCGGCTCGCAAGGCCGCCTCGGCCAGGCGAGTGTCGAGCGTGGCGAGCTGGCAGCGGCGCTGCAGCGCCAGTTCCAGATAGGCGGCGTCGTAGGCCGTCAGGCCATGCGTCTGGGCGAAGCCGTAGCGCTGGCGCACGCCGCCGTCGTGGCCGGCCTGCAGCTCGATCTCGTAGGCTTCCAGCCGGGCGCAGACACCGGGCACGTCGGGTTCGGTCAGGCGGCCGCGGCGCACCACGTTGCGCAGCGCATTGGCAACCTCGAAGGACCACAGCGCAGGGGCCAGCATGCGGCCTTCCAGCGCGCGGCCCAAGCTCTGCGGCCGGGTCTCGTCGGGCATCACCATGGCCATCGTGTAGGAACAGTCCACCACGATCATCGACGGCCCTCGCTCACCCACTCGAGGACTTCCTCGCGGGTGATCGGGCCGCCGCGCGCTGCCATCTCGCGGCCGATGGCCTGCAGGCCCTGCAGGGCCTCGCGTCGGCGCGCCACGAGTTCGGGCGAGACCTCGCTGATGGGCACGAGCTTGGCCACGGGCTTGTTGTGGCGGGTGATGATCACTTCCTCACCGGCCTCGCAACGCGCCACCAGCTCGGACAGGTGCGTCTTCGCCTCGAAGAGGCCGATCGTCTGGGTGCTCATGGCAGGGCGTCTGGTGTTGGTCGGATCAACCAGATTCTACCGTCCGAGCACCGACACCGTCGTCCTTGCTATCGTCCAAGGCTTGCCGAACCGCAGGAGCCCCGCATGGCCAAAGCCGCGAAATTCAACTGGGACGACCCCTTGCTGCTGGACCAGCAGCTCAGCGACGACGAACGCGCCGTGCGCGACGCCGCCCACGCCTACTGCCAGGAGCGCCTGGCGCCGCGCGTGCAGGAGGCCTTCCGCCACGAGAAGACCGACCTGGCGATCTTCCGCGAGATGGGTGAGCTGGGCCTGCTGGGCGCCACCATCCCCGAGCAGTACGGCGGCGCCGGCCTGAACTACGTCTGCTATGGCCTGGTGGCGCGCGAGGTCGAACGCGTCGACTCCGGCTACCGCAGCATGATGAGCGTGCAGAGCAGCCTGGTGATGGTGCCCATCAACGAGTTCGGCAGCGAAGCGCAGAAGCAGAAGTACCTGCCCAGGCTGGCCCGCGGCGAGTGGATCGGCTGCTTCGGCCTGACCGAGCCCGACCACGGCAGCGACCCCGGCAGCATGGTCACGCGCGCAAAGAAGGTCGACGGCGGCTACAGCCTGACCGGCAGCAAGATGTGGATCACCAACAGCCCGGTGGCCGACGTCTTCGTGGTCTGGGCCAAGGACGATGGCGGGCAGATCCGCGGCTTCATCCTCGAGAAGGGCATGAAGGGCCTGAGCGCCCCGGCCATCCACAGCAAGGTGGGCCTGCGCGCCAGCATCACCGGCGAGATCGTGATGGACGGCGTGTTCTGCCCCGAGGAGAACGCCTTCCCCGACGTGCGTGGCCTGAAAGGCCCCTTCACCTGCCTGAACAGCGCGCGCTACGGCATCGCGTGGGGCGCACTCGGTGCGGCCGAAGACTGCTTCCATCGCGCTCGCCAGTACACGATGGACCGCCAGCAGTTCGGCCGCCCGCTGGCGGCCAACCAGCTGATCCAGAAGAAGCTGGCCGACATGCTCACCGAGATCAGCCTGGGCCTGCAGGGCTGCCTGCAGCTGGGGCGCATGAAGGACGCCGGCACGGCGTCGGTGGAAGCCACCAGCATCATGAAGCGCAACAGCTGCGGCAAGGCGCTGGACATCGCACGCATGGCGCGCGACATGCTGGGCGGCAACGGCATCAGCGACGAGTACGGCGTCATCCGCCACGTGGTGAACCTGGAAGTCGTCAACACCTACGAGGGCACGCACGACATCCACGCGCTGATCCTGGGGCGCGCGATCACGGGGATCCAGGCCTTTCAATGAGCGGGCCCAAGCTTCTGGAAGGAACCCGCGTTCTCGATCTGAGCCGCGTGCTGGCCGGCCCCTGGTGCGGCCAGCTGCTGGCCGACTACGGTGCCGACGTCATCAAGGTCGAGCGACCGGAACTGGGCGACGACACGCGGGCCTGGGGCCCGCCCTGGTGGGGCGACCCGGCCGAGCGCATGGCGGCCTACTACCTGAGCGCCAACCGCGGCAAGCGCAGCATCGCCATCGACATCGCCAGCCCGGAAGGCGCGACCCTGGTACGGCAGCTCGCGGCCCAGGCCGACGTGCTGCTGGAGAACTACAAGGTCGGCCAGCTGGCCAAGTACGGGCTGGACTACCCGAGCCTGACGGCGGTCAACCCGCGCCTGGTGTACTGCTCGATCACCGGCTACGGCCAGGACGGGCCCTACGCGCCCAACGCCGGCTACGACTTCGCCATCCAGGCCACCGGCGGCCTGATGAGCGTGACCGGCGAGAAGGACGGCACCCCCGGCAGCGAACCGCAGAAGGTGGGGGTGGCCGTGGCCGACCTGATGACGGGCGTCTACGCCACCACCGCCATCCTGGCGGCGCTGATCGAGCGCGGCCGCACCGGCACGGGCCGCCACATCGACGCCGCGCTGCTCGACACCCAGGTGGCCATGCTGGCCAACCAGGGCAGCAACTACCTGGTGGGCGGCAAGACACCCAAGCGCATGGGCAACGCGCACGTCAACGTCGTGCCCTACCAGGTGTTCGCCACGAAGGACGGGCACATCGTGCTGGCGGTCGGCAACGACAACCAGTTCGGCAAGTTCTGCGCCCTCAACGGCCGGCCCGAAGTGGCCACCGACCCGCGCTTCGTCACCAACGCCCAGCGCATCGGTCACCGCGGCGAGCTGATCCCGTTGCTGGCCCAGTGGATGCTGTCGCGCACCACCGCCGAATGGACGGCGCTGCTGGAGCCCAACGGCGTGCCCTGCGCGCCCATCCTGGAATTGCCCGAGGTCTTCCGCCACCCGCAGGTGGTCTCGCGCGGCATGCAGGTGTCGAACGGCAGCCTGCCCATGGTGGGCACGCCGATGCGCTTCGACGGCCAGCGGCCGGTGGCCGACCAGGCGCCGCCGCAGCTGGACGAGCACGGCGCCGCGGTGCGCGACGCGCTGAAGCGCGGCGGCGGCTGGCCCTCGGCCTGAGGCTGCCGCCAGCGCCGCTTCACATCGTGCGCACCTCGTCGGCCCAGACCCTGAAGCCGTCCATCGTGTTGGGACCGAAGGTGCTGCTCAGCGCCACGTCGCAGGCATCGCGCCCGCGCGCCATCAGCACGCGGCCGATGCGCGGCGTGTTGTTGCGCGCGTCGAAGGTGTACCAGCGGTCGCCCAGGTAGGCCTCGAACCAGCCGGCGAAGTCCATCGTGCCCCAGGGCTGCGGCGTGCCGTAGTCCCCCAGGTAGCCTGTGCAGTAGCGCGCCGGGATGTTCATGCAGCGGCACAGGGCGATGGCCAGGTGTGCGTAGTCGCGGCACACGCCCTGCCCTTCGTTGAAGGCCTCCCAGGCGGTGCGCGTGCGGCGCGCGTGCTGGTAGCCGAACTCGATGCGCCGGTGCACGAAGTCGCAGATGGCCTGCACGCGGCCCCAGCCGGTGGGCCCGTGGCCGAACATCTGCCAGGCGACTTCCGAGAGCTGGTCGGTCTCGCAGTAGCGGCTGCCCAGCAGGTAGACCAGCGTCGACTCGGGCAGCATCTCCACCGGCACCTGCTGCACCCAGGGTGCGACCACGTCGGGCTGGCCACTGTCGTTGACCACGGCGTCGGTGCTCAGCACGAAGCGGCCGGCCGGTGCGACGATGCGCGAGCACCAGTTGCCGAACAGATCGCGGTAGGCCGTCACCGGCACCGGCGGCGACGTCAGCAGATGATCAGGCCGCACCAGGTCGGAGGCACGCGAGTAGTGGATGCTCAGCGCCAGGATCATCGGCGTCGGCTGCGGGCACAGGTAGGCGATCTCGAAACCGACGCGGAACTGCATGGGCTGCCCTCGTTGGGCCTGATCTCGCACCGATGGCGCGATACCCGAGTATCGGGGTTTTGCGGCAGGCGCGCCGAAGCTTGCCGCAGTGCAGCATCATGCCCCCCTGCCTCGGCCGACAGAAAGGATCAGCGGGTGCGAGCGGCTCTCGCGCCGGATGGGCGCGCGGCCTGGCCGGTGGGCGTCGTGGCGGCCGGGCTGGTGGCCGCGCGGGCGCGGCGAGGGACCGGGGCGGCGTCGCCGTTGCGCGCACCCTCCTCGGCCGCCAGCGCGGCGACGCAGCGCTCCATCTCTCCGCGCAGGGCCTCGGCCAGCTCGGCACTGCGTCCGGTCAGGCGGAACATCGGCCCGGCCACCAGCACGGCCAGCCGACGGTGCGGCAGCGGCAGCGGCAGCGCCACCCCGCCGAGGTCGGCAGTGAACTCGGCGTTGCCTTCGAACCAGCCGCGCAGCAGCGAGCGCTGGATCTCGGCCTCCACCGCCGCCACGCTCATCAGCGTGGTCGGCGTGTAGCGCTCGAACACGGCCCGGCGCAGCACGCCGGCGCGGTCGGCCGGGGCCAGCTGCGACAGCAGCGCACGGCCGGTGGCGGTGACGTGCAGTGGCACCGTCTTGCCGGGCGCGGCGTTGTAGCGGATGGCATGCGGCGACTCCATCACGTCGATGAACATCGCCTGGCTGCCGCTGGTGGCCGCCAGCACCGCTGTCTCGCCGGTCTTGTGCGCCAGGCTGCGCAGCATCTCGCGCAGCGGCTCGGGGATGGGGTCGGCCCGCTCGACTTCGCGCAGCAGCGACATCCACAGCGGCGACGGGTAGAAGCTGCCGCGTGCCCGCGGTTCGTAGAGGTAGCCACGGCTGGCCAGCGTGCCCAGCAGGTTGAAGGTGCTCGAGCGCGGCCAGCCGAAATGGCGCGCCAGCTCGGCCAGCGTGGCCGGGCGCTGGTGCTGTGCGAAGTACTCGATCAGTTCGAGCACGTTGGCGGCTTGCTTGACGTTCACGGGGCAGCACCTCCGGAAGACTCGGAAGGACGCGGCGGCACCAGGGCGCGCGTGGTCCAGAAGGGCGCGGCGGCAAACACCACGCAGACCATGGCCAGCACGAAGCTGGCACGGTAGCCGCCGGTCAGATCATGCAGTACGCCCGACAGCAGCGCGCCCAGGCCCGCACCGATCGACATGCAGGCGTAGATGGTGCCGTAGATGGGGGCCAGGCCCGGGCCGGGGAACAGCCGCGCACTGAGGCTGGCGGTGATGGGCCCGCGCGCCCCCTGGCAGATGCCGAACAGCAGCACGTAGGCCACCAGCAGGCCGTGCGAGGGCCAGAACGACAGCGCCATCAGCAGCGCCGCACCCATGAAGGTGCCGGCAAAACTGACCGTGGCCGCGCGCTTGTAGCCGAAGCGGTCGGCCAGCCAGCCGGCGCCGGTGACACCCACCACCGACAGCATGGCCGCCGCGCCGAAGGCACTGGCCGCCTTCAGCGGCGCGAAGCCGATGTCGATGAGGTAGGCCACCGACTGCACGATGATCACGTACATGCCCACCGCGGTGAAGAACATCACCTGCACCAGCATCCAGAACGGCCGGTGGCGCAAGGCCTCGCGCAGCGGCCCCAGCGCGCTGCCGCCCTTCGGGGTGCGCCTGGCCGAGGTGGCCGGATGGCCGGCGCGGATGCTGCGCCAGGGCCCCAGCAGCGCCAGCGGCAGCAGGCACAGCACCCCGGTGCCCAGCAGGCTGTAGGCCTCGCGCCAGCCGTGACGCTCGATGAGCCATTGCGTCAGCGGCACCATCAGCAGGGAACCGACGCCGAAGCCCGCGTAGGCCAGGCCGATGGCCGTGCTGAGCCGGCCCTGGAACCAGCGGCTGATGAGCGCCGAGGCCGGCACCATGCCCAGCGCCGAGGCCCCCAGGCCGCCCAGCAGCCCGACGGCCAGGTAGAACTGCCACAGCTGGTGCAGCTGCCCGGCCAGCAGGTTGGCGCTGGCCAGCAGGGCCAGGCCGCCGGCGTACAGCACACGCGGGCCGAAGCGCTCGAAGACCATGCCCGCCAGGGGCGCCGCCAGTCCGTTGACCACCATCATCGACGAGTACACGCTGGTCATCTGCGAGCGGTGCCAGCCGAACTCGTTGCCCAGCGGCAGCAGGAACACCATGTAGGTGTCGCCCACGCCGCGGCCGGCCAGGTTGAACAGGAAGCACAGCGCCAGCACCAGCAGCGGCATCGCGGCGGGCGGCAGGGGCAGCGGATCGGCGCCGATGTTCTTGTGCACGCACGCACTGTACTTCCTGCTGGACAGCATCGGCCTGCGCCGATGGGCGCAGGCGGGACTGGTGTTTTCCCTTGCCGAAAGGGCGTGGCCCGGGTCGTGCGGGCCCGCTCATTTCGATAGCTGGTTTCCCTAGGTGGTCAAATCGTCCACATTGATGAACACTGCATCGAACCAGCCCGCGCCCTGCGATTGCCGCGCGCGCCCGTCCGACAGACCACGTCCACGAAGGGTTCGACAGGCCAGCCATGGGTCCGCTGCACGGCATCAAGGTGATCGACATGACGTCGGTGCTGATGGGTCCGTTCGCCACGCTGTCGCTGGGCGACATGGGCGCCGACGTGATCAAGGTCGAGGCGCCCGCCGGCGACCTGGTGCGCCAGATCGGCCCGGCGCGCCACGCCGACATGGGCCCGATCTTCCTGAACACCAACCGCAACAAGCGCAGCCTGTGCCTGGACCTGAAGAAGCCGGCCGGGCTCAAGGTGCTGCAGCGCCTGCTGGTGGACGCCGACGTGCTGGTCTACAACGTGCGCCCGCAGGCGATGGAGCGGCTGGGACTGGGCTTCGAGGCCGTCTCGGCGCTCAATCCGCGGCTGGTCTACGCCGGCCTGTTCGGTTTCGGGCAGGACGGCCCTTACGCTGCGCGACCGGCCTACGACGACCTGATGCAGGGCGGTGCGGGCCTGTCGCACCTCATCGCGCGTTCCGGCGACGGCACGCCCCGCTACGTGCCCAGCGCCATGGCCGACCGCATCGTCGGACTGACCGCCGTGGGCGGCATCCTGGCCAGCCTGCTGGCGCGCCAGCGCAGCGGCCGCGGCCAGCGGCTGGACGTGCCGATGTTCGAGACCATGGCCGGCTTCATCCTGGGCGACCACCTCGGCGGCCTGAGCTTCGAGCCGCCGCTGGACGCCGGCGGCTACGCGCGGCAGCTGTCGCCGCAGCGCAAGCCCTACCGGACGCGCGACGGCCACGTCTGCGCCCTGGTCTACAACGACAAGCAGTGGCTGAGCTTCCTGCGCGCGGTGGGCCGTGAGTCGCTGCTGGACGATCATCGATTCGCCACCTTCGCCGGCCGCTCGCGCCACATCGACCACTGCTACGCCGAGCTCGGCCGCATCTTCGAGGAACGCGACACCGCCGAGTGGATGCTGCTGCTGGAAGCCGCCGACATCCCCTTCATGCCGATGAACGACCTGCCGGGCCTGCTGGCCGACCCGCACCTGGCCGCCACCGGCTTCTTCACGATGGTGGACCACCCCAGCGAAGGCCCGCTGCGCCAGATGCGCATGCCCATGCAGTGGTCCGACAGCAGCCCCGACACACCGCGCCCGGCGCCGCGCCTGGGCGAGCACAGCGCCGAGGTGCTGCAGCAGGCGGGCTTCGACGCCGATGAAATCGCCGCCCTGGTCGCCGAAGGGGCGGTCGCGCTCCCGACGAGCCCCCCCCGACAAACCAACAGCACCCCGACATGAACTTCGCCCCGGTCGAACAGCACGAACGCATCCGCGAGGCCGTCGGCCGCATCTGCGCCCGCTTCGGCGACGACTACTGGTTCGAACGCGACCACGACGGCACCTTCCCCGAAGCCTTCTACCGCGCGCTGGCCGACGACGGCTGGCTGGGCATGTGCATCGCGCCCGAGTTCGGTGGCGCCGGCCTGGGCGTGACCGAGGCGGCCGTGATGATGCAGACCATCGCGCAGTCGGGCGGCGGCATGTCGGCGGCGTCGTCGGTGCACATCAACCTCTTCGGACTGAACCCGGTGGCGGTGTTCGGCAATCACGAACAGCGCCGCCGCATGCTGCCGCCCGTGGCGCGCGGCGAGGTCAAGAGCTGCTTCGGCGTGACCGAACCCAACACGGGCCTGAACACCACGCAGCTGAAGACGCGCGCCGTGCGCCACGGCGACCGCTACCTCGTCAACGGCCAGAAGGTGTGGATCAGCACCGCCCAGGTGGCCGACCACATCCTGCTGCTGGCGCGCACCACGCCGCTGGAGCAGGTGAGCAAGCCGACGCAGGGCCTGAGCCTCTTCTACACGCGCTTCGACCGCAGCCGCGTGACCGTGCACGAGATCGAGAAGATGGGCCGCAAGTGCGTGGACAGCAACGAGCTGTTCTTCGAGGACTACGAGATCCCCGTCGAGGACCGCATCGGCGAAGAGGGTGAAGGCTTCCGCTACATCCTGCACGGCATGAACCCCGAACGCGTGCTGATCGCCGCCGAGGCCGTGGGCATCGGCCGCCTGGCGCTGTCGCGCGCCGTGGCCTACGCCAAGGAGCGCGTGGTCTTCAACCGGCCGATCGGCCAGAACCAGGGCATACAACACCCGCTGGCGCAGAACTGGATGGCGCTGGAAGCCGCCAACCTGATGGTGATGCAGGCCGCCTGGCAGTACGACAACGGCCTGGACTGCGGCGCCGCCGCCAACGCCGCCAAGTACCTGGCCGGCGAGGCCGGCTTCAACGCCTGCCAGCAGGCCGTGATGACGCACGGCGGCTTCGGCTACGCCAAGGAGTACCACGTCGAACGCTACCTGCGCGAGGTGATGATCCCGCGCATCGCGCCCATCAGCCCGCAGCTGGTGCTGTGCTACATCGCCGAGCGCGTGCTGGGCCTTCCGAAATCCTATTGAGCACAGCGACCATGGACGACGTGCTCTATCAAACCCGCGGTGCGGTGGTGCTGATCACGCTGAACCGGCCCGCGCAGCTGAACGCCATCAGTGCGGGCATGCGCCAGGGCCTGTTCGAGGCCTTCGCGCGCTTCGAGGCCGACGACGCGGCGCGCGTGGCCATCCTCACGGGCAGTGGCGAGAAGGCCTTCTGCGCCGGCATGGACCTGAAGGAAGCCGCAGCCACCGGCCTGGCGGTGCCGCCGCGCGGTTTCCTGCCGGTCATCGGCCAGGGCGTGAACCTCAGCAAGCCGACCATCGCCGCCGTCAACGGCGTGGCCTTTGCCGGCGGCTGGCTCTTCGCGCAGATGTGCGACCTGTGCGTGGCGGCAGACCATGCGACGTTCGGCATCACCGAAGCGCGTGTCGGCCGCGGCATGCCCTGGGCACCGCCGCTGGTGCACATGGTGCAGCAGCGCGCCATGATGGAGCTGCTGCTGACCGGCGAGCCCATCGACGCGCAGCGCGCGCTGCAGATCGGCTTCGTCAACCGCGTGGTGCCGGCCGCAGACCTGCTGCCCACCTGCTTCGCCCTGGCCGAGCGCATTGCCGCCAACGCGCCGCTGACGGTGCGCGCGGCGCGCGAGATGGTCCATCTGTCCACCGAGATGGGTCGCAGCGCCGCCTTGCGCGCCGCCGAGCACCTGTTCGACAGCGTCTACCGCAGCGAAGACGCGCAGGAAGGCCCGCGCGCCTTCCGCGAGAAGCGCGCGCCGCAGTGGAAGGGCCGTTGATGGGCACGACTCACGCCGCCTCCACCCACCGCTTCGGCGGCCTGCGCCGTGCCATCGACCTGATCGACGACGCACTGATGGTGCTGGGCTGCGGCATGCTGTTCGCGCTGATGTGCGTGGTGGTGGCCGACGTCTCGCTGCGCTACCTGTTCAACGCGCCGCTGCAGTGGTCCTACCAGGTCATCTCCAGCTACCTGATGCCGGGGCTGTTCTTCCTGGCCGTGTCGCACACGCTGAAGTCGCACGGCCACGTGGCCGTCGACATCCTGCACAACCACATCAGTCGCCGGGCCCGCTACACGCTGGAACTGATCACCAGCCTGGCCGCCCTGCCGGTGTTCGCGCTGTGCACCGTGGTCTCGGCGCAGCACACCTGGAAGGACTTCACCAGCCAGGCCGTCTCCACCAGCGGTCTGGCCACGCCGACCTGGACCGTCAGCGTGCTGCTGCCGCTGGGCTTCGGCATGCTCACGCTGCGGCTGGCGCTCAATGCGCTGGGCTACGCAGCCACCCTGGCCAGCGGGCGCGACGCCGCGCCGCTGCCGCCGATCTCGGGCGCAGAGGAGGCCAAGCCATGATGGCCGGCGGCATCACGGCGCTGCTGTTCGCGATGCTGGCCATGGGCATGCCGGTGGCGTTTTCGCTGGCGGTGGCCGGCAGCACGGGCCTGTACCTGATCGGCGGCCTGGACGTGCTGGCCGGCGTGATCACCACCGCCCCGCTGTCCACCGCGGGCGCCTACGAACTGATCTCGGTGCCGATGTTCATCCTGATGGCCGAGTTCGTGATCCTCAGCGGCGTGGCCGACAACCTCTTCAAGGCGGCGGCCACCTGGGTCGGCCGCACGCCCGGCGGCCTGGCGATGGCCACGGCCATCGCGGGGGCCGGCTTCGGCGCCATCTCGGGCTCGAGCACGGCGTCGGCGGCCACGCTGTCGTCCACCACCATGCCGGCCATGCTCAAGCAAGGGTACGACCCCAGCCTGGCCGCCGGCGTGGTGGCCATCTCGGGCACGCTGGCCATGCTGATACCCCCCAGCATCGCGCTGGTGCTCTACGGCATCATCGCCGACGTCAGCATCGGGCAGCTGCTGATCGGCGGCGTCATCCCCGGCATCCTGGTCACGCTGACCATCATGGCCACGGTGTGGGTGCTGGTGCTGCTGGACCCGGCCCGGGCACCGGCCGGCACCGCCTACACCTTCGGCCAGAAGGTCCGCTCGCTGAAGGTGGTGGGGCCGATGCTGCTGCTGTTCATGGCCGTCACCGGCGTGATCTACACCGGCATCGCCACGCCCACCGAGGCTTCGGGCCTGGGCGCCTTCGGCGCCTTCCTGCTGGCCGTGCGCGCAGGAAAGGTCAACCGTGCCACGCTGATCCACGCGCTGACGCGTGCGGCGCATGCCGCCTGCATGATCATCATGATCGTCGTCTGCGCCAAGATCTTCGGCTACTTCCTCACCCTCACGCAGAGCACGCAGGCCATCGTCGGCTGGGTCGGCTCGCTCGAGGTCTCGCGCTGGCTGATCCTGGCCATCATCCTGTTCGGCTACCTGGTGCTGGGCTGCCTGATGGACCAGATCGCCATCCTCATCCTCACCGTGCCCATCGTGCTGCCGCTGATCAAGGTGCTGGGCTTCGATCCCGTCTGGTTCGGCGTCATCATCATCGTGGTGGCCGAGGTGGGCCTGATCACGCCGCCGGTGGGCCTGAACGTCTTCGTCGTCTCGCGCTATGCAAAACGGCCACTGGGCGAGATCTTCGCCGGCGTCTGGCCGCACGTCTTCAGCCACGTGCTGCTGCTGGTCGTGCTGGTGGCCTTCCCTTCCATCATCCTGTGGCTCCCCGCCCAGATGGCGCCCTAGAGACAAGGCGCCCCCTCCCGTCCCTGCATCAAAACCTTCGAAAGGTCGGACATGAACATGCACTTCAAGCTCGCTTCCCTGGCACTGGTCGGAACGCTCGGTGCCCTGGGCGCCACCACCGCGGCCCACGCGCAGGCCCCGGTGAAGATCAAGATCGCCGACTCCTTCCCGGTGGGCCACTACCTGCCCAAGTACATCACCAACCCGATGATCGAACGCCTGAAGGCCAACCCGGCGGCCAAGGGCTACGAGTTCGAGTACTACCCGGCCGAGCAGATGGGCAAGGCCAAGGACTTCCTGTCGCTGGTGCAGGCAGGCGTGATCGACATCGCCTATGTGGCACCGGGCTTCGTGTCCGACAAGATGCCCTTGTCGGTGGTGGCCGAACTGCCGCTGGACTTCAGCGGCTCCTGCCAGGCCACCATGGCCTACTGGAACCTGGCCAAGCCGGGCGGCCTGCTGGCCAAGAAGGAGTTCGAGCCCAACGGCGTGCGGCTGCTCTTCACCACCGTGCTGCCGCACTACCAGATCATCACGCGCAAGCCCTTCGCCTCGCTGAAGGACATCGAGGGCATGAAGATCCGCGCCTCGGGCTCGGCCAAGGAACTGGTGCTGAAGAAGCTCAAGGCCACGCCGGTGCTGATGCCCACGCCCGACGTCTACGAGTCGCTGTCGCGCGGCACCATCGACGGCGTGCTCTTCCCCTTCAACAGCCTGGCACCCTACGACCTCCACAAGCTGTCCAAGACCGGCACCATCGGCGAGAACTTCGGCACCTTCGTGGCCAACTGGGTCATCAGCGAGAAGCGCTGGGCCACGCTGCCGCCGGCCGTGCAGCAGGATCTCGCCGCCATGGGCGAGCAGCTCACCAAGGCCGCCTGTACGCAGATCGAGAAGGACGAGGCCGGCGACATCGAGAAGGTCAAGGCCGCCGGCGTCAGGCTGTTCCCGCTGTCGCCTGCCGACAAGGCCACCGCGGCCGCCGTGATGCAGGACGTCTCCAAGGAATGGGCCGACAACCTGGACCGCCGCGGCCGTTCCGGAACTGAAGTTCTCAACGCCTTCAAGGCTGGGTTGAAGTGACCCCCCCCCGTAGCGCCTGCGGCGCGTCGTGCCGACCGCACCAAGCCAGAGGCTTGGTCCCTCGGCAGGCGTGGCGGGGGCCCTGGCCCCCGCCCCCCGGCCCCCCGCCCCCCCCCCGGGG
>JALHMT010000002.1:0-143306 GCA_022843905.1 Rubrivivax sp. | reverse complement strand
CACCCCTGGGGTTTGCGCCCGGGGGGGGGGGGGGGGCCCCCCGCCCCCCCCCACGTCCGGCCTCGGCCCCCCCAGGGGGGCGCCGCCAGTGGCCCGGCGGAGCCGGTTCCACGGCGTCCGCTTGATGACGGTGGCGACCCAGGCCCGGCGAGTCGATGATCGCCGCCCTGCCGCTGGTCAGCATCCCGCGCGAGGCCGAGGCCTTGCGCGGCGAGGTGCGGCGCTTCCTCGACGTCGCGCTGAAGGACATGCCGGCCGATGTACGGGCGCAGTCGTGGCTGGGTTACGACGAAGGCTTCAGTCGCGCCCTGGCCGCCAAGGGCTGGGTCGGGCTGGGCCTGCCCACGGCCTACGGCGGCGGCGGGCGCGACGCTTTCGCGCGCTTCGTGCTGGTGGAGGAACTGCTGTGCCGGGGCGCGCCGGTGTCGGCGCACTGGATCGCCGAGCGCCAGAGCGCACCGATGATGCTGCGCTACGGCACCGAGGAACAGAAGCAGCGCTACGTGCCGGCCGTGTGCCGCGGCGAGGCCTTCTTCTGCATCGGCATGAGCGAGCCGCAGGCCGGCTCCGACCTCGCCGGCATCACCACGCGCGCCGTGCCCACAGCCACCGGCTGGTCGCTGTCGGGCCAGAAGGTGTGGACGACCAACGCGCACCGGTCTCATTTCATGATCGCCCTGGTGCGCACCTCGGGCCGCACCGAAGACCGCCACGCCGGGCTGTCACAGTTGGTGATCGACCTGAAGACACCGGGCATCACCGTGCGGCCCATCGAAGACCTCACCGGCGGGCACCATTTCAACGAAGTCTTCTTCGACGAGGTGCAGTTGCCGCACGACGCGCTGATCGGCGAAGAAGGCTCGGGCTGGATGCAGGTCACGGCCGAGCTGGCCTACGAGCGCAGCGGGCCCGAGCGTCTGTACTCCAGCATCGTGCTGTTCGACCAGTGGCTGCAGCACCTGCGTGACGATGCACGCGAGGGGCGAACGCCCGACGAGGCCTCGCTGGCCCTGGCCGGTCGCGTGGTGGCGCACAAGGCGGCGCTGCGTGCGATGTCGGCCTCGGTCACGCAGCGCATCGTCGCCGGCGACAGTCCGGCCACCGAAGCCGCGCTGGTGAAGGACCTCGCCACCGAGCTCGAGCAGTTCATCCCCACCGCCATCGCAGACCGACTGGCCGACCTGTCGGGCCGCCCGCTGTCGCCGACCTTCCTGCGCACGCTGGCCTACATCACCCACATGGCGCCCACCTTCTCGCTGCGCGGTGGCACGCGCGAGATCCTGCGCGGCATGATCGCGCGCGGGCTGGGACTGCGATGACGCACGACATCGACGCTTCCCTGCTCGACGGCCTGCAGCGCCTGCTGGCCGACATCGCCACGCCCGCTGCGCTTCGAGGTGTCGAACGCGACCCCGCCGCTGCCGCTGCGATGTGGGCGCAACTCGAAGCCTCTGGCTTTGCCGATGCGATGGTGCCCGAAGCGGCGGGTGGCGCCGGGCTCACGCTGACGCAAGCCTTTCCACTATTCGTCGAGATGGGCCGCCGCGCCCTGCCCGTGCCGCTGGCGCACACGATGCTGGTGCGTGCGGCGCTGTCGGCACAGCAGCTCGCGGTGCCGCAAGGCGCCATCACGATCGCACCGACCACGCTAACTGCGGCCGATGGCTCGCTGAGCTGCACGCGCACGCCGTACGCCGCCGTCGCCGCCTGGGTGGTGGCCAGCACGTCCGCCGGCTGGAGCCTTCTGCCCACCGAACGGGCACGCCTGACGCCCAGCGGCATCCGGGGCAGCCAGCGCGCCGACCTGCACTGGCCCGACGCCGCCGGCACCGCGCCCGCGGTCGGCACGGCGCCCTGGCAGGACGCCGGCGCGGTGCTCACGTCCGCCCTGCTGGCCGGCGCGCTGCAGCACGTGCTGCAGGCCACGCTGGACTTCGCCAACCAGCGGATGCAGTTCGGCCGTTCGATCGGCAAGTTCCAGGCCGTCCAGCACCAGCTCGCGGTGATGGCCGAACACGTGCAGGCCGCACAGATGGCCGCAGCCATCGGCTGCGCAGCCGATGGCCCCTGGCCCCAGCCCCTGCGTGCCGCAGCCGCCAAGGCGCGCTGCAGCGAGGCAGCGGCGCTGGTGGCGGCCATCGCGCACGCGGTGCACGGCGCCATCGGCGTGACGGCCGAGTTCGACCTGCAGCTCTTCACCCGCCGCCTGCACGAAGGCCGCGCCGATTTCGGCGCCGAGAGCCACTGGCACGGCGTGCTGGGCCGCGCGCTGCTGGCCGCACCCGAAGCCGCGACGCTGCCCTTCATGCATCGCCACCTGATGCCCTGACCCCGTCCCAAGGAACCCGCGATGAGCTTTCTGACCTACGAACAGCGAGGCGCCATCGTCACCCTGACGATGAACGCCCCCGAGCAGCGCAACGTGCTGACCGGCAACGATGCGCCGCAGGCCTTCGTCGACGCCTGCGAACGCATCGGCGCCGACGAATCGGTGCGCTGCGTGATCCTCACCGGCGCCGGCACGGCGTTCTCGGCCGGCGGCAACCTCAAGCACATGCAGGAACTGTTCGACGAGTCGCCCACCGCGCTGCGGGCCTGGTACCGCCACGGCGTGCAGCGCATCTCGACGGCGGTCTACAACCTCGAAGTGCCGCTCATCGCCGCCGTCAACGGCCCGGCCATCGGCGCCGGCTGCGACCTGACCTGCATGTGCGACATCCGCATCGCCGCCGAAGGCGCCAGCTTCGCCGAGAGCTTCGTCAAGGTGGGCCTGATTCCGGGCGACGGCGGCGCCTGGCTGCTGCCGCGCGTGGTGGGCATGTCGCGCGCGCTGGAGATGACCTTCACCGGCGACGCGCTGAGCGCCCAGGAGGCGCTGGCCTGCGGCCTGGTCTCGCGCGTGGTGCCGGCCGAGCGGCTGCTGGACGAGGCCCGCGCGCTGGCCGCGCGCATCGCCGCCAACCCCGGGCCGGGGCTGCGCATGGCCAAGCGCCTACTGCGCGAAGGCCAGCACATGCGGCTGGAATCCTTGCTGGAGATGTCGGCCGGCTTCCAGGCCGTGGCCCACAAGACACCGCACCACGTCGAGGCCGTCAACGCCTTCGTGGAGAAGCGCAAGGCCGACTTCTCGGGGATGTGAGCACCCGGGGGCGAGGACCTGCCGTCGCGCCGCGGGGTCAAGCCCGGCCCGCGGCCTCGCGCTCCAGTGCTTCGCGGTGCTGGGGCGCGGCGAGGGCGATCATCGCTTTCGCGCGCTGCCGGAAGCTCAGACCGCGCAGGCGCACGGCGCCGTATTCGGTGGCCACCACGTCGACGTCGCTGCGCGCGGTGGTCACCGGGCCGTTCAGGCGCGCGACGATCTTGGACACCGCACCACCCTTGGCCGAGGCCGGCAGCGCGATGATGGAAGCCCCGTCGCGCGAGCGGCCCGCCGCGCGCACGTAGTCGACCTGGCCGCCGATGGCGCCGATGTAGTCGCCGCCCACGCTCTCGGCGTTCACCTGGCCGCTCAGGTCGACCTCCAGCGCCGAGTTGACCGAGACGAAACGCTGCAGCCGCGACAGCACCGCCAACGAATGCGTGCGGCGCGTGGAGGCCAGCCGCAGCACGGGGTTGCGGTGCGCCCAGCGGTAGAGCTTGTCGTCGGTGCCGAACAGCACGCCGGTGATGCTGACACCCTCGTCCATGCCCTTGCAGGCGTTGGTGAGCGCGCCGCACTCCACCAGGTCGACCAGCGAGTCGCCGACCATGCCCGAGTGCATGCCCAGGTCGCGCCGGTTCGACAGCATCGCGATGATGGCCTCGGGGATGGCGCCGAAGCCCACCTGCAGCGTGGCGCGGTCGGGAATGAAGCCGTCGACATGGGCGGCGATGCGGCGCTCCAGGTCACCCACCGGCGCCGAAGGCAGCTGGATGGGCTGGCGGCTGCTGTCCACGCGCACGTCGATGTCGGCGTCGGTCAGCCAGTGCTCGCCCGGCGTCTGCGGCACGCGGTCATTCACCTCGGCGATGACCACACGCGCCTTCTTCGCCGCGGTGTGCATCGAGTCCCCTGCCAGCCCCAGGCTGTAGCGGCCTTGTTCATCGGGCGGCGCCAGCTGCACCAGGGCCACGTCGCAGGCGATCTCGCCGCCTTCGATGAAGTCCTCGACCTGCGAGACGTGGCAGGGCAGCACGTCCATCACCCCGGCCTTGATGAGGCGGCGGTTGGTGCCCACGCCGAGGTTGCAGAGCAGCGCCAGGCCGTCGACCCGGTCAGGGTGGAAGGTGTCGGAGAACATCGCCGCCAGGAAGACGCGCACGCCGCCGAGGCCGGCGCGCTGTGCGACCAGGGCCTCGGTCAGCGTCAGCGGCTCGGCCGTGCCCTGGCCGACCACGATGCCGTCGCCGGGCCGCAGCCAGTGGCGCAGGTCGAGCTGTGCGGCATCGACGCGAATCATGGCGCCGCTCCGGCACCCGGCCGCCCGGCCAGCGCCACGATGCGCTCGGCCCGCTTGAGCAGCGGGCCGTCGACCATGCGGCCCTCGAAGTCGATGGTGCCCACGCCACGCGCCAGCGCCGCCCGGTAGGCAGCGATCAGGCGCCGCGCGTGCGCCAGCTCGTCGACGCCGGGGCTGAAGACCCGGTGCGCCACCGCCAGCTGGCGCGGCAGCAGGCAGATCTTGCCGTCGTAGCCGAGGTCGCGCCCGGCCGAGGCGTCGCGCTCGAAGTGGCTGTCGTCGCGCACCTCCACCACCGCCTGGTCGATGGCCATGATGCGCGCGGCCTTGGCCTGCAGCAGCACCTGCGAACGCGCATACAGCACCTCGGTGGCCTCGGGCGTGCGGCGCGCGCCGAGTTCGCTGGCCAGGTCTTCGGCGCCGAAGTAGACCGCCGCCAGCGCGGGATCGGCGGCGCACAGGGCGCCCGCATGGGCCACGCCGGCGATGGACTCGATGCCGCCGACGATGAAGCGCGGCGATTCGCGTGGAGCCTCGCGCTCGCGTCGGCGCAGGCCGTGCAGCGCGGGGAACAGCTGCGCCGGGTCTTCCAGCTTGGGAATCACCACGCCGTCGATGTCGCAGCGCCAGGCGGCGGCCAGGTCCTCGAGGTAGTGATCGGAGCCGGGCTCGTTCACACGCACCGTCAGCACGCCGGGAAGCGTGCTGCGGCGCAGCCCGGTCACCAGCGCCGCCAGGCCGTCGCGCGCGGCGGCCTTCTCGGCCGCGGGCGTGCCGTCTTCCAGGTCGATGACGTAGCAGTCGGCAGCGAAGCGCGGAAACTTGGCCACCAGGTCGGCGCGGTTGGCCGGGGCGAAGAAGAGGCTGCGGATGGGGAGCATGGTCGGTCCGGGTCGATCGTGGGCGATGGATCTCAGTCCAGGAGACGGTCGAGCCGCTCCTTCGACTCCAGCAGTTCGCCCAGCATGTCCTGCACGACCTGGCGCACCGAGGTCTCGCTGTCCATGTCGGCGACGATCTGACCCACCGGGTAGGTCAGGAACTCCTTCGCACGCACGCGTTCGACGCGCGTGCGGCCCAGGCTCCACCACAGGTAGGCCTGCAGCGGCGCGGGCAAGGTGTCGGGCGCGCCGGGCTGCTCCCAGGCATCGGTGAAGCGGCTGCGCAGCGTGCGGCAGGGCTTGCCGGTAACACTGCGCGTGAGCACGGCGTCTTCAGGGCCGGCTTCGAACATCCTCTGCTTGATCTCGGGCGTGACTTCGCTTTCCACCGTCTTCAGCCACACCGAGCCGCACCACACGCCTTCGCAGCCCAGCGCCAGCGCCGCGGCCACCTGACGGCCGCGCCCCACGCCGCCGGCGCCCAGCACGGGCAGCGGCGCCACGGCGTCGACCACGCGCGGCCACAGCACCATCGAGGTGGCCTGCCCGGTGTGGCCACCGGCCTCGGTGCCCACGGCGATGACGAAGTCGCAGCCCACGTCGCGGTGCCTGACGGCATGCTTCGGCGAGCCCGCCATCGCGGCGACCTTGATGCCGCGCGCGTGCGCGCGCTCGACCAGCGCACGCGATGGCGATCCGAGTGCGTTGACGATCAGCTTGATGGGATGCTCGAAGGCGATGTCGATCATTCGCTGGCCTTCGGCCGGCGTGAAGTTGAACTCACCCAGCAGCTTGCGCATGATCTGGTCGGCCTCGTCCGGCGGCAGCGCCGGCACGCCGGCGTCGTCGAGCATCTGCCGCACGAAGTCGCGCTGCGCCTGCGGCAGCCCGGTGTCGAAGTCGAACTTGCGTTCGGCTGCGTCCTCGAAGCTGGCGGGGTTCAGGAAGTCCACGCCGTAGGGCTTGCCGCCGATGTGGGCATCGATCCAGCGCAGGTCCTCGCGCAGACTCTCCGCCCCCTTGCGGGCCACGCCCAGCACGCCCAGGCCGCCGGCCTTGCTGACCTCGACCACGACATCGCGGCAGTGCGAGAAGGCGAAGATGGGCGCGTCGATGCCGAACATCTCGCACAGGCGGTTCTTCATGCCACCTCCGCGTCCGGACCGGCTTCGACGGCCACCAGGAAACCGTGGCCCGGTGCCAGCCAGCGCACGACGCAACCCGCACGACGCGCCAGTGACAGCGCAGCTTCGGGCGACAGGCTGCCGCTGAAGAGCGTGGCTTCTTCTGCCCACCACAGGCAGGACGCACCGTCGGGCCCGGGCAGCACCTGCAGCGCGCCACCCGGCGGCACCTGGGGCCGGGCCCGCAGCCGATCGGCCAGGCGCGTCGCGCGCTCACGGGCCAGCCCGTCGCTGGAGAGCACCAGCAGGTGGCCGATGCGCTGCGACGAACTGGCCTGCAGCAGCGCCAGGTGATCGGCATCGTCGGCGCGATCGGCGTCGGCCGGGTCGACCAGCGTGCAGGTTCCCGCTTCGCTGCCGACGAGGTAGGCATTGGCGCCGGACGCCAGCGTCACGCGCACAAGCCGCGGCGACAGCGCCACCGCCACGCCGGGCCGCAGGTCGCGCCAGGCCTGGCCGTGGCCGGTGGGGTCCAGCCGGCCGATCTCGGCCCAGGCCGGGTGGTCGGGGTGCACGGGATTCAGGCCGCTGGCATCGCTGGCCAGTCGCGGCAGGATGCGGCGCACGGGGCGCGGCTGCATCGCCCACTGCCACAGCGCACGCGTGTCGGCGAAGGAGGCGACTTCCTCGATCATCGCGCGCGTCGGCGACATCAGCCGCATCGCGTGGTCGCCGGCCAGCGCCTCGGACGGGCGGATCCACACCTGCTCGGTCAGCTCGCCATCGTCGGGCGTGGACACCTGCCCCGGCGGCAGCACGGCGACGAAGAAGCGCACGTCGAAGCGCTTGGCGCGTCCCAGGGGCGTGACCCAGTGACCGATGTAGGCCAGCCGCTCGGTCGACAGGCGCAGGCCGCGCGTGCCGCACAGATCGCGCATCTCGCGCTCGCCGCGCTGCAGCGCATCGCGCAGCGTCGGTGCGTCCTCGAACACCGGGATGAGGCCCTGGGCGTCGGCCGCAAAGAGCAGCCCGCATTCCTCGAAACACTCGCGGATGGCCGCCACGAAGTAGTCGAGCCCGCCTTCGGGCAGCGACAGCAGGGCGCTGGCCGCCGCGTCGTCCAGGCTGCTGCAGGCCGCGTGGCACAGACGATCGCCCGGATCCAGCAGGCCGCCGGGAAAGACCCAGGCGCCGCTGTTGTGGTCGCCCTTCTCGGCGCGGCGCAGCAGCAGCAGTTCCAGGCCGTCGGCGCCGTCGCGCACCACCACCACCGAGGCGGCGGCGCGCGGCGCGCTGCGGTCCTTCGCGGGCCGCGCTGCCGAGGCGGCGTCGCCTTCAACGGCAGCCAAGGGAGGGCCTCGACGGGTTCACGTTCAGGTTCATGATGATGAACGCATCGTCCTTGTGCATGATCAAATTGTCAAGGCGGACTGCCCCGCCCCCGGCCCGCGGCGTCGCGGGCGATCCCGCACAATCTGCCTCCCCAGGTCGACCCAGGCGCCTTGCGCGCAGGTGCGGCCCGGCCCCTTCACAGTTCCCCTCACCACCGAGCGACACGATGGACACCAAGACCTCTCCGCTGGCCCTGCTGAACGACCCCAGCCTGCTCAAGACCGATGCGTTGATCGGCGGCGAGTGGGTGGCCGGCGACAGCCGTTTCGACGTCACCGACCCCGCCACCGGCCTCACGCTGACGGCGGTGGCCAACCTGGGCGCGGCCTCGGCCCAGACCGCCATCGCCGCGGCCGACAAGGCCTGGCCGGCCTGGCGCGCGAAGACCGCCAAGGAACGCCACACCATCCTGATGAAGTGGTTCCACCTGCTGCACCAGCACGCCGACGACCTGGCCCGCATCATGACCGCCGAGCAGGGCAAGCCCCTGGCCGAAGCCAAGGGCGAAGTGGGCTACGGCGCCAGCTTCCTGGAGTGGTTCGCCGAAGAGTCGCGCCGCGTCTACGGCGAGACCATTCCCACCACCGACAACAACAAGCGCTACATCGTCATCAAGCAGCCCATCGGCGTGTGTGCGGCCATCACGCCCTGGAACTTCCCCATCGCGATGATCACGCGCAAGGTGGCGCCGGCGCTGGCCGCCGGCTGCCCGGTGATCATCAAGCCGGCCGAGCAGACGCCGCTGTCGGCGCTGGCCGTGGCCGAACTGGCGCAGCGCGCCGGCATGCCGGCCGGCGTGCTGAACATCCTCACCGCCGACGCCGCCAACTCGATCGAGATCGGCAAGCTGCTGTGCAGCAGCGACGTGGTGCGCCACCTGTCCTTCACCGGATCCACCGAAGTCGGCCGCATCCTGGCGCAGCAGTGTGCGCCGACGATCAAGAAGATCAGCCTGGAACTCGGTGGCAACGCGCCCTTCATCGTCTTCGACGACGCCGACATCGACAGCGCCGTCGACGGCGCGATGGTCAGCAAGTACCGCAATGCCGGCCAGACCTGCGTCTGCGCCAACCGCCTGTACGTGCAGGACGCCGTCTACGACGCCTTCGTCGAGAAGCTGGCCGCCAAGGCCGCCACCATCAAGGTCGGCAACGGCTTCGAGGCCGGCATCCACCAGGGCCCGTTGATCGACGAGCAGGCCATGCAGAAGGTGCAGACGCACGTCACCGACGCCCTGGGCAAGGGCGCGCGCGTGGTCACCGGCGGCACCCGCATCGGCGAGCGCTTCTACACGCCCACCGTGCTGGCCGACGTCACCAGCGACATGCTTTGCTCGCGCGAAGAGACCTTCGGCCCGGTGGCGCCGGTGTTCCGCTTCAAGACCGAGGCCGAGGCCATCGCGATGGCCAATGCCACCGAATTCGGCCTGGCGAGCTATTTCTACAGCCGCGACATCGGCCGCATCTTCCGCGTCGGCGAAGCGCTGGAGTACGGTATGGTGGGCATCAACACCGGCCTCATCAGCACGGCGGAGGTGCCCTTCGGCGGCGTCAAGCAGTCGGGCCTGGGACGCGAAGGCGCGCGCCAGGGCATCGACGACTACGTCGAGACGAAGTACCTCTGCCTCGGGGACATCCAGAAATGACCACCCCCGAAGCGGCTTCGGGGCGCCAACTCGCGTGAAATCGCGAGATGGCCTTGGTCAGGCGCAGGTCGCCTTCTGGCGCCTTGCGTCCTGGCCAAGCCCCCTCAAGGGGGCGACCCCGGCGGCCGGGCAAAGCCCGTCCGCGGCGTCCGCATGATCGGACAGGCCTCGGCGATCCGCTGACAGTCGAACTGGCTACTCGTCGTTCGCCGCCGCGGAGGGACCGCGGTCGGCGGCGTGGGCCATGCCGATGCGGCCCATCGGCGCGATCGACGAGGCCTGGCCCAGCGCACGGCGCAGCAGCGATTCGGCGTCGGCGGCCTGGCCGGGGAACAGTGCCAGGCCGGCGGCCACCTTCACCGAACACTCGCGACCCGTCACCGAGAAGGGCTGCATCAGCGACTGAGCCAGCTTGCTGGCCACGCGTTCGCCGTCGGTGGGGGAATCGATCCAGGCCAGCAGCACGGCGAAGGTGTCGGCCCCCAGCGAAGCCACGACGTCGCTGGCGCGCAGCGCCGAACGCAGGCGCACGGCCACCTTGCGCCGCAGGACATTGGTGGCCTCGGCGCCCAGCAGGGCCGAAGTGGCGGCCAGGCCTTCGATGCGCAGCACGATCAGCGCCATGGGTGCGGGCTCGCGTGCGCGCAGCGCCACCAGGTGCGTCATGTGTTCCAGCAGCTGCGCGTGGTTGGGCAGGCCGGTCGACAGGTCGGTGGCATAGGCCTTGCGCGCCGCCTGTTCGAGTTGCTTGCGCTCGATGGCCAGACGCAGCACGCGGCCCAGGTTGCCCGCGTCGGTGGGCGGCAGCACGTCCTGCACGCCCATCTGCAGCAGGCGGGTGGCAAGCTGCACATCGGGTTCGGGCGTCAGCACCACCACGGCCGCGTCGAGCACCGCGTGCGACAGGGCAGGCCAGGCCAGCAGCGAGGCCGGATCGGGGGTCTCGATGAGCAGGGCATCCTGACCGTGCGAGCGCAGCTGCTCTGCCGCCTCGGCCAGCGTGCGCGAATGGTGTTGCACGAAGGGCCCGTACGCAGAGCCCCACAGGTCGGGGGGACTCGGGGACACGCAGAGGATCTGGAACGGCTCGGACATGGGATGGACGCTGCTTTGCCGCGATGATGCGGTGAGCGGGCCCCAGGTGTTCCCGGGGTATGCCCGGAAGCCGGGCTTCAGCGCTGCCTGGTCCGGCCGCCTGCTGTCTGCACCGCGTCACGCGAGTGGCGCGAAGCACAGGGCGGCACAGGTGCTGGAGCGGGTGAAGGGAATCGAACCCTCGTATGAAGCTTGGGAAGCTGCCGTTCTACCATTGAACTACACCCGCGCTGGCCCGATTCTATCGCCTGCGCTTCCTGTTCGCCCGCCCCCGATGGCCTTCGCCGCAGAGGCCCCGCGGATCGGCGGGACACGGGCCGGGCCCCGCTGGATCGGGGATTCCCCGGGGGTCGTGGTTACCACATGTCCGCGGGCGCCGGAACACGACTACATTCGCGCGCACTCTCGTCATTGCCTGCAATTCCGCAGGCCGTGACGGCATTCCTGACCCCGATGGAGACAGCCTCATGAAGAACCCCCGCCTTGCCCTTTCCGCACTCGTGCTCGCGCTCGGCCTGCCGATGGCCGCCCTGGCGCAGACCAACATGAAGATCAGCATCTCCGTCGGGCAGAACTCCCACCAGGGCGTGGGCATCGACACCTTCGCCCGCGAAGTCGAGAGGCGGACCGCCGGCCGCATCAAGGTGCAGACCTTCTATTCCGGCTCGCTGGGCGGCGAGCGCGAGTCGATCGAAGCGGTGCAGTTGGGCACGCAGGAACTGACCCTGACCTCCACCGGCCCGGTGCCCAACTTCGTGCCGGCCGCGCGCATCCTCGACATTCCCTTCCTGTTCCGCGACAAGGCGCATGCACGCGCGGTGCTCGACGGCCCGATCGGGCAGGAGATGCTCAAGGAGTTCGAGTCCAAGGGCTTCAAGGCCCTGGCCTGGGCCGAAAACGGCGTGCGCCACATGACCAACAGCAAGCGCGCCGTCAACGCGCCTGACGACCTCAAGGGCCTGAAGATGCGCACGATGGAAAACCCGGTGCACGTGGCGGCTTACAAGGGCTTCGGCATCATCACCACGCCGATGGCCTTCCCCGAGGTCTTCACCGCCCTGCAGCAGGGCACCGTGGACGGCCAGGAGAACCCGCTGTCGGTGATCATGGCTGCCAACTTCAGCCAGGTGCAGAGGCACCTCTCGCTGACCGGCCACGTCTACAGCCCGGCCATCTTCCTGATGAACAAGGCCGCCTTCGACAAGCTCAGCGCCGCTGACCAGCAGGCCTTCCTGGAGGCCGCCAAGGAAGCCACCCGGGCCAACCGCGCGCGCGTCGACGAAGACGACGCCAAGGGCGTGGCCGAACTGCGCAGCAAGGGCATGCAGGTGGTCGAGAACGTCGACAAGTCGAAGTTCCAGGCCGCTTTGGTGCCGGTGTATGCGGAGTTCGAGAAGCAGTTCGGCAAGGCCAACATCGACCGCATCCGCAACTTCAAGTAAGCCCGCGTGCGCGGCGTCTTCCTGAAGCTGGAACGCGGCACCACCGCGCTGGCCACCGTGGTGGCCTGCGCGATGCTGGCCATCGCGGCGAGCCTGGGCATCTGGCAGATCGTCACGCGCTTCATCATCGAGCGGCCGGCGGAATGGACCGAGGTGCTCATCCGCTTCAGCCTGATCTGGATGGTCTTCATGGGCATCCCGCTGGCCTTCCGCCTGGGCGCGATGGTCAGCGTGGACGTGCTGCACCGCCTGAGCGGGCCGCGCACGCGCCGCGCGCTCGAAGCGGTGGCCGCCATCGCTTCGCTGGTGCTGATGGCCGTGGTGATCATCGTCGGCTGGGACTACGCCCAGCGCGGCCGGGTGCAGACCATGGCCGGACTGGAAGAGATATCGATGTTCTGGGCCTATGTCGCCTTGCCGGTCGGCGGCGTGTTCTCCTCCATCGCCATCATCGCGAACTGGATCGAACCGGTACGCGCCGAACTGGAGAACGCGCAATGAAGGCGGCCACATGAGCACGGGCATGCTGCTCACGATGGTGCTGTGCTTCGCACTCACCATCTCGGTCGCGGTGTCGATCGGCCTGGCGGCCCTGGTGGGCATCCAGGTGTCCAACGTCAACATGCTAGTGGCGGTCAAGGAGATGTTCTCCTCGATCAACCGCTTCCCGCTGGCGGCCATCCCCTTCTTCATCCTGGCCGGCAACCTGATGGAGACCGGCGGCATCTCGCGCCGCCTCGTCGAGTTCGCCAAGAGCCTGGTCGGCGGCGTGCAGGGCGGCCTGCCGATGACCTGCGTGCTGACCTGCATGATCTTCGCGGCGGTGTCGGGCTCGTCGGTGGCCACCACCTTCGCCATCGGCGCCATCCTGATCCCGGCGCTCATTAAGCACGGCTACCCCAGGCCCTGGGCGGCATCGCTGCAGGCCACCAGCGCCGAACTGGGCGTGATCATCCCGCCGTCCATCCCCATGATCCTCTATGGCGTGGCAGCCGAGGTGTCGATCGGCGAACTGTTCATCGCGGGCATCGTCCCCGGCCTGCTGATCGGTTTCACGCTGATGGTCTTCGTGCACCTGTACTGCCGCTGGAAGGGCTGGGGCAAGACCGACGGCGACGGCCGGCTGTCGGTGCTGCGCGCCACCGGCAAGGCCGGCTGGGCGCTGCTGATGCCGGTGATCATCCTGGGCGGCATCTACGGCGGCATCTTCACGCCCACCGAGGCCGCCGCGGTGGCGGTGCTGTACGCGCTGGTGGTGGGCATGGTGGTGCACCGCGAGATCGGCGTGGCCGATCTCGGGAGGATCCTGAAGAAGTCGGTCGTGTCTTCGGCGGTGATCATGTTCATCATCGCCAATGCCGGCCTCTTCGCCTACCTCATCACGCGGGCCGGCGTGCCCGACGCCATCGGCCTGTGGCTGAAGGACGTCCTTCAGGAGCCGCTGCTGTTCCTGCTGGGCGTGAACCTGGCACTGTTCCTGATCGGCATGTTCATCGAGACCAGCGCGGCCATCATCGTGCTGGCGCCCATCCTGGCGCCGGTGGCGGCGCACTTCGGCGTCGACCCGGTGCACTTCGGTATCGTGATGGTGGTGAACCTGGCGCTGGGCATGATCACGCCGCCCTTCGGCGTCAACCTCTTCGCCGCCTGCACGGTGGCCAAGATATCGCTCGACCAGATCGTCACCTCGCTGCTGCCCTTCGTGCTGGTGATCATCGGCTGTCTGATGATCATCACCTACTCGCCCTGGCTCACGCTGGGGCTCAGGGACCTGGTCTACCGATAGTCGGCGCGCCAGCGGTGTGCAGGCGCCGCCGCCGGATCAGCCGTTCTTCGCCAGCCACTCCACCAGCGCGTCCAGCGCCGGCGTGGCGGCGGCCGCGTTCGGGTGGTTCACCAGCACGGCCAGCGCATAGACCGTGCCGCTGGCGCCGGTGACATAGCCTGCCAGGGCGCGGGCGTCGAGCAGCGAGCCGGTCTTCAGGAACGCGCGGCCGGTGGCCGGTCCGTTCTGCAGGCGATGCTGCAGCGTGCCGTCCACGCCCGCGACCGGCAGCGATGCCAGGAAGTCGGCGATCTGCGGCGAGCTCCAGGCGTTGACCAGCAACTGCACCATCGCGCGCGGCTTGCCGCGTTCGGCGCGCGACAGGCCGGAGCCGTTCTCCAGCGCGATGTCATCGGCCAGGCCCTGTCGCTTCAACCAGCGCTGCACGCTGGCCTGGGCCTGGGGCAGCGTGGCCGGCTGCTGCGGGAATTCGCGTGCCAGCGACAGCATCAGGTGACGCGCCACGACGTTGTTGCTGGACTTGTTCATCTCGTGCACCAGCGCAGGCAGCGGCTGCGACAGCTGCGTGGACCAGGGCACCATGGGTTCGCCGTCGGGACCGATCAGCGGCAGCCGCGGCTGGCCCGGCTGCGAGCGGCGCAGATCGACCGTGCGCACGCGACCGCGCAGGCGGCCGCCGACATCGGCCCAGGTGCCGGCCAGCGCGTGCGTGGCGTGATCGGCATCGTCGGGCGCCACCAGGGCCATCGTGCGCGCTTCGCAGGCCGTGCTCCATCGGCCTTCGACGATCAGCTGCGTCTCCGGCGGCAGCCTGAAGGCCTGCGGCCGCGTCGGCGGTGCCGCGCGGTCCTCGGCACCGGCCCAGCGCGCCTGCACCGCGCAACCGGCGCCTGGGGTGACACGGTTGTCGACCCTCACGCCGGACAGCGGCGGCTGCAGGAGCACCCGGGCCTGCGGCGAGCGCGCGACCTGCACGCTGACGTGCACCACGCGTTCGCCGATCATCATGGCGTCTGGGCGCACGTGGTGCGGCCTGTCCCAGGCCGGTACCGGCGTGTGGCGGTGGTCGCTGTCCTGCAGGGCGAAGGCCGAGCGGTCGATCAGGATGTCGCCCATCACCTCGTCGAGGCCCTGGCCCCGCATGGCCTGCATCCAGGAACGGAGTTCAGACGCACCGAAGCGCGGGTCGCCGCCACCGACGATCATCAGGTCGCCCAGCAAGCGCCCGCCGACGATGGGACCGGTGACGAAGGCATGCGTACGCCAGCGGTAAGCGGGGCCCAGCAGGTCCATGGCGGCCAGCGAGGTGACGAGCTTGGCCGTGGAGGCCAGCACGTAGGGCGCCTCGGCGTTCACCGCGGCCAGCGGCCGGCCGCGGTCGACGGCACGCACGTACAGGCCGAAGCTCTGCAGCGGCAGGCCGCTGCCCTGCAGGGCGGCCAGCATGGGCGCCGGCAGCACCGGCGCGACGTCGGTGCGCGGCGCAGCCTGGGCGCCGAGCCCTGCCACGGCCAGCAGGGCGGTGAAAGTTGCAGCCCATCGGGCAAAATTCAGCATTCACAAAGCCTAGCGGCTGCGCACCCGGCGTCATCGTGCAAACAGCGCACGCCGGGCCCACTTCGCCCCCCTAGATCGATGCCGGATTCACGACGCATGGACGACTCCACGCCCACGGCCGCCGCACGGCCGCACCGCCCGCTGCGCAGCTTCGTGATGCGGGCCGGCCGCATGGGCCCGGGCCAGCAGCGCGCGCTGAAGGACCTCGGGCCCACCTTCCTGGTGCCCTACCGGCCCGCGCAGCTCGATCTCGATGCCGCGTTCGGCCGCCAGGCGCCGCACGTCGTCGAGATCGGATTCGGCATGGGCGACGCCACGGCCCAGATCGCGGCCGCGCGGCCCGAGGTCGATTTCCTCGGGCTGGAAGTGCACGAGCCTGGCGTCGGCGCGCTGCTCAAGCGCATCGGCGAGCAGCAACTGGCCAACCTGCGCATCGTGCAGCACGACGCGGTGGAGGTGCTGCAGCAGATGATCGCACCGGCCTCGCTGGCCGGCGTGCACGTGTTCTTTCCCGACCCCTGGCACAAGCTGCGCCACAACAAGCGGCGGCTCATCCAGGCGCCCTTCGTCTCGCTGCTGGCCAGCCGGCTGGCGCCCGGCGGCGTGCTGCATTGCGCGACCGACTGGCAGCCCTATGCCGAGCAGATGCTCGACGTGCTGTCGGCCGAGCCGCTGCTGCGCAACACCGCGGCCACGACGCCGGGCTACGCGCCCAGGCCCGGCTACCGCCCGCTGACCAAGTTCGAGAACCGCGGCCTCCAGCTCGGCCACGGCGTGTGGGACCTGGTCTTCGTCCGCCGCCCCGAAACCACGCCCCTGCCCTGAACAGCGCGGCGCCGCGCCGCACGCCTGGCGACGCGCTGTTCAGCGCGCGCCGGGCTCGAAGGTGATTTCCACACCCCGCGAGGTGACGGTGATGGCGCCCGGCGCCAGGCCGCTGCCGGCCAGTCTTGCCTCACGCTCGGGCGTCAGGCGGTAGATCGGCAAGTCTTCCAGCACACGTTCGGCCAGCACCGCGCCCAGCCGATCGAACTGTGACCGCCGGGCCGCATTGCCGCCAGCGGCGGCGGCACCGCCGTCCAGGCTGAAGTCATTGACGCGCACCTGCACCAGGCGCACGCTGCGGTCGCTGGGCTCGAAGCGCAGCGCGGAGTCCAGTGCCAGCCGGCCGCGCCACTGACCACCGAACAGGCGGTCGCGTGTCTCGATGTCGAGCTCGGTGGCCAGCCGGTTGCGTTCGGGCAGCAGGCGGACACGCGGCGTGGTGACGCTGACGTCCAGTGCCTCGAGAAGGCGCCGGTCGATCGGGAAGGCCTTCTCGACGATCTTCTGCAGTTGATCCTGATCCAGCACCACGGTGCGCGGGCCACCGAACTGGGCGCAACCAGAGAGGCCGAGAAGGCCGGCCGCCAGAGCAGCGGACGCGGCGCGAAGAAAATCCTTGCGATGCAGCTTCATCGGGTATCAACGCCTCGGGCAGGCCCACGGTGCACCGACACTACACCCGCGCCGTCGCGCCGTCTTCACCGCAACTTCACCGGAACTTCACCCACCCCGGATTGACCCCCTCCAGGCCCCCACCTACAATTACTGACCAGTCAGTCATTAAAAGAATTCGAGCACCTTGACCACCGCCGCCGCGACCCCCCGACAACGCCGCAAGGAAACGCGCCCGCAGGAACTGCTGGACGCGGCGCTGGAGCTGTTCGTGGAGAAGGGCTTCGCGGCCACGCGTTCCGAGGAAGTCGCCCAGCGGGCCGGCGTCTCCAAGGGCACGCTGTACCTGTACTACCCGAGCAAGCAGGAGCTGTTCAAGGCCGTGATCCGGCACAACCTGTCGAACCTGATCGCCGAAGGCCAGGAGGTGGCAGCGCAGTTCGAAGGCACGTCGTCGGAACTGCTGACCCTGCTGATCGGCGTGTGGTGGGAACGCGTGGGCAACACGCCGGCCGCCGGCATCCACAAGGTCATCATCGCCGAGGTGCGCAACTTCCCCGACCTGGCGCAGTTCTACACCGACGAAGTCATCGCACCGGCCGACCAGCTGTTCTCGTTCGCGGTGCAGCGCGGCATCGACCGCGGCGAGTTCCGGCCCTTGCCAGCGCACGAAGTGGCGCTGGCGCTGATCGCGCCTATCATCTTTCTCGCCCTGCACCGCCACTCCTTCGGCTGCTGCCCCGTGCACGGCGCCGAACTCGACCCCGCCGCCGTGCTTCGCACCCAGCTCGACATGGTCTTGCGCGGCCTCGAAGTGCGCAGCGCCTGAACGTCCTCCGCCCATGTCATCACGAACCCGTTGGCTCATCGCCGTGCTGGCGCTCGCCGCCGTCCTGGCCGTGGCGATCGGCCTGGCCCTGCAGCGCAAGGCCGCCGCCAGCGCGCCCGCTGCCGCGGCGACGCCGCAGCCCATCGAACTGGCACCCACCGACCTCGCCGTGGCCCGCCGCGCCGAGCTGCTGGCCACGCTGCCGGTGTCGGGCGGACTGCGCGCCGTCAACAGCGCCGTGGTGCGCGCCAAGGTGGCCGCCGAGCTGCGTGAACTGACGGTGCGCGAGGGCGACCGTGTCGAGCGTGGGCAGGTCATCGCCCGGCTCGACGACACCGAGTTCCAGCTGCGCGTGCGCCAGGCCGAGGACCAGGCCGCCGCGGCCAGCAGCCAGCTCGAGATCGCCGAGCGCACGCTGGCCAACAACAAGGCCCTGGTCGACCAGGGTTTCATCTCGCGCAACGCGCTGGAGACCTCGATCAGCAGCGCCGCGGGCGCCCGTGCTTCGCTGCAGGCCGCGCGCGCCGCCGCCGACCTGGCGCGCAGGAGCGCGGGCGACACCGTCGTGCGCGCGCCCCTGTCGGGCCTGGTGTCGCAGCGCCTGGCGCAGCCGGGCGAACGCGTGGGTGTCGATGCGCGCCTGGTCGAGATCGTCGACCTGTCCCGCATCGAGCTCGAAGCCGCGCTCGCGCCCGAGCAGGTGACCACGCTGCGCGTGGGACAGGCCGCACGACTGACGGTCGACGGCATGGCCGAGCCGATGGCCGCCAAGGTGGTGCGCATCAACCCCAGCACCCAGGCCGGCACGCGGGCGGTGATGGCCTACCTCGCCCTCGAACCCCATCCCGGCCTGCGCCAGGGGCTGTTCGCGCGCGGCAGCATCGAGATCGCGCGGTCGCAGGCGCTGGTGGTGCCTGTGACGGCCGTGCGCTACGACCAGCCGTTGCCCTATGTGCTGCAGGCCGAGGGCGGCAAGGCGGTGGCGCGCAACGTCACGCTGGGCGCCCAGGGCGACGCCGGATTCGACGGCGCCGCCGAACCCGCCGTCGAGATCACCGCCGGGCTGTCGGAAGGCCAGACCGTGCTGCGCGGCAGTGTGGGCAACATGCGGCCGGGCACGCTGATCAGGCTGCCGGTCGCCGGCGGCAAGGGCGCCGCCTCACCCGTGGCCACAGCGGCCTCGGGCGCGGCCGGCACGCGCTGAACAGGCAGCCCCGGCATGTGGTTCACGCGCGTCTCCATCGCCAACCCGGTGATGGCCACGATGGTCATGCTGGCCTTCGTGGTGCTGGGCCTGTTCAGCTACCAGCGGCTGTCCATCGACCAGTTTCCCAACATCGACGTGCCCACCGTGGTGGTGGTGATGGACTATCCCGGCGCCTCGCCCGAGATCGTCGAGGCCGAGGTCACCAAGAAACTCGAGGAGGCCATCAACACGGTGGCCGGCATCAGCGCGCTGTCCTCGCGGTCCTATGAAGGCACGGCCCTGGTCATCGTCGAGTTCAACCTCGACGTCGACGGCCGCGAAGCCGCCGAGGACGTGCGCGAGAAGGTGGCCGGGGTGCGCCCCTTGCTGCGCGAGGAGGTCAAGGAGCCGCGCATCTCGCGCTTCGATCCCGCCAGCGCACCGGTGTTCAACGTCGCCGTGCTGTCGCCCGACGGCAGCAGGAGCGCGCAGGAGCTGACCAACTGGGCCTCGCAGGTGCTGCAGAAGCGACTGGAGAACGTGCGTGGCGTGGGCGCGGTGAGCGTGGTCGGCGGCGTGCAGCGCGAGATCAACGTCTACGTGCGGCCGGCGGCCATGGAAGCCATGGGCATCACCGTCGAGCAGGTGGTGGCCGCGCTGCGCAGCGAGAACCAGGAACTGCCGCTGGGCGCGATCCGCTCGCGCGAGCAGGAACGCGTGGTGCAGATCAACGCGCGGCTGAAGACGCCGGCCGACTTCCGCGACGTCGTGCTGGCGCGGCGCAACGGGCAGCCGGTCAAGCTCTGGCAGGTGGCCGACGTGGTCGACGGCCCGCAGGAGATCGAGAGCCTGGCGCTCTACAACGGCAAGCGCACGGTGCTGCTGTCGGTGCAGAAGAGCCAGGGCGAGAACACCATTGCCGTGGTCGACGGCCTGAAAAAGGCGCTGGCCGAGGCCGAGAAGCTCGCCCCGCCCGGCATGAAGACCGAGATCAACCGCGACAACTCGCGCTCCATCCGCGTCTCGGTGGCCAACGTGCAGCGCACGCTGATCGAGGGCGCGGTGCTGACCATCGGCATCGTGTTCCTGTTCCTGAACTCCTGGCGCTCGACGGTCATCACCGGCCTGACGCTGCCGATCGCGCTGATCGGCACCTTCCTGTTCATGTACGTCTTCGGCTTCACGATCAACACCATCACGCTGATGGCGCTGAGCCTGTGCGTGGGCCTGCTGATCGACGACGCCATCGTCGTGCGCGAGAACATCGTGCGCCACGTACAGATGGGCAAGAGTCCGCACGACGCGGCGCTGGCCGGCACCGAGGAGATCGGCCTGGCGGTGCTGGCCACCACGCTGTCCATCGTGGCGGTGTTCCTGCCCATCGGCTTCATGGGCGGCATCATCGGCAAGTTCTTCCACGAGTTCGGCATCACCATCGTGGCGGCGGTGCTGATCTCGATGTTCGTCAGCTTCACGCTCGACCCCATGCTGTCCAGCGTCTGGAACGACCCGCAGGCCCACGGCCGCCACACCGGCCCGCCGGTGACGCTGTACGACAAGACCATCGGCCGCGTGACGGGCTGGTTCGACACGCTGACGCAGAAGATGGGCCAGGCCTACCAGGCCGTGCTGGCCTGGTCGCTGGTGCACAAGCTCAAGACGCTGCTGGTGGCCGTGCTGACCTTCGTTGCCAGCTTCTTCGTGATCCCCATCCTGGGCGCCGAGTTCGTGCCCAAGGCCGACTTCTCGGAGACGACGGTCAACTTCTACACCCCGGTGGGCTCGTCGCTCGAAGTGACCGAGGCACGCGCCAGGCAGGTCGACGCCGCGCTGCGCGAGATGCCCGAGGTGCAGTACACCGTCACCACCATCAACAGCGGCTTCACGCAGGGCAAGATCTACGGCTCGGTCTACGTGCGCCTGGTCGACCGCAAGGACCGCGAGCGCTCCGTCAGCCAGATGGCCCTGCCGCTGCGCGAGAAGCTCTCGCGCATTCCCGGCATCACCATCACCAACATCGGCGTGACCGACCTGGGCGGCGGCAAGAGCCTGCAGTTCTCGGTGCAGGGCACCGACCTCGGTGAACTGGAACGCCTGTCGCGCCAGATCACCGCGCAGATGCAGCAGATCCCCGGCCTGGTGGACCTGGACAGCACGCTCAAGCCCGACAAGCCGACGCTGGCGGTGGTGGTCAAGCGGGACGCCGCGGCCGATCTGGGCCTGACCGTCAACAACGTGGCCGCCACGCTGCGCACGCTGGTGGCCGGGCAGACGGTGGGCAACTGGCGCGCCAGCGACGGCGAGAACTACGACATCAAGGTGCGCCTGGCGCCCGGCAGCCGCGACACCGCAGGTGATCTGAACCAGCTGCCGCTGGCCGTGGCCGCCGCCGCCGACGGCAGCCCACGCATGGTGCGGCTGTCGCAGGTGGCCACACTCACGCCGTCGACCGGCCCGAACCAGATCAACCGCCGCGACATGAACCGCGAGATCACCTTCGACGCCAACGTGCTGGGCCGCAGCACCGGCGAGGTGTCGGCCGACCTGCGGGCCATGCTCGACCGCATCGCCTGGCCGCCGGGCTACCGCTATGCCTTCGGAGGCTCGACGAAGAACATGCAGGACAGCTTCGGCTACGCCATCGGTGCGCTGATGCTGGCCATCGTCTTCATCTACATGATCCTGGCCAGCCAGTTCAAGAGCTTCCTGCAGCCGCTGGCGCTGATGAGCTCGCTGCCGCTCACGCTGATCGGCGTGGTGCTGGCGCTGCTGCTGTTCGGCAGCACGCTGAACATGTTCAGCATCATCGGCGTGGTGATGCTGATGGGCCTGGTGACGAAAAACGCCATCCTGCTGGTGGACTTCGCGATCCGTTCCCGCGAGGCCGGCATGGAGCGCAGCGCAGCGCTGCTGCACGCGGCCCACGTCCGGCTGCGCCCCATCCTGATGACCACGCTGGCCATGGTCTTCGGCATGGTGCCGCTGGCCTTCGCGCTGACCGAAGGCTCCGAGCAGCGCGCGCCGATGGGCCAGGCGGTGATCGGTGGCGTCATCACCT
The DNA here is from genome assembly GCA_022843905.1 of Rubrivivax sp. Taxonomy (GTDB): domain Bacteria; phylum Pseudomonadota; class Gammaproteobacteria; order Burkholderiales; family Burkholderiaceae_C; genus Rubrivivax. The sequence goes on along the minus strand of JALHMT010000002.1, from coordinate 121,435 downwards.
CGTCGCTGCTCACGCTGGTAGTGGTGCCGGTGGTGTACTGCTACCTCGACGACCTGGCGAACTGGGCGCGCCGCCGCTTCGGCAGCGCTCAGGCTGACGTCAAGGTGCCCGCCTAAAATACCGGGTTCACCCTGATTCACACCGCAGAACAGCCGCCATGAACAACGAACTCGCCCGCTTCAACATGATCGAGCAGCAGATCCGCCCCTGGGAGGTGCTGGACCAGAACGTGCTGTCGCTGCTGGGCAGCCTGAAGCGAGAGGACTTCGTGCCGGCGTCGCATCGCACGATGGCCTTCGTCGACACGCAGGTGCCGCTGCTGGAGGGCGACGCTGCCGGCCCCTGCATGCTGGAGCCCAAGGTCGAGGCGAGGCTGCTGCAGGACCTGCAGGTTCAGCGCCACGAGAAGGTGCTGGAGATCGGCGCCGGCTCGGGCTTCATGGCCGCGTTGCTGGCGCACCGCGCCATGCAGGTCAGCACGCTCGAATGCCATCCCGCCCTGGTGCACATGGCGCGCGAGAACCTGCGACGCAGCGGCTTGTTCAATGTCAATGTCGTCGAGGTCAGCGCCGCCGAAGGCGCGCGCGGTTTGCCGGGCGAAGCGCCCTTCGACGTCATCCTGCTGTCGGGCTCGGTCGCCGAAGTGCCGCGGACGCTGCTGCAGCAGCTCAAGCCCGGCGGCCGCCTGGCCGCCATCGTCGGCCAGCGTCCCATCATGTGCGCGCGGCTGTTCACGCGTACCGGCGAGACGTCCTGGTCGGAGATCGACCTCTTCGACACCGTGGCGCCGCGGCTCGAAGGCTTCGCCGAGCCGGGCCGCTTCAGTTTCTGACGAACCAGGCCCCTTCATGCCGCCGATGCGAAGTCTTGCCGTCACCCAGTTCGCCGCCTTCGCCGCGGCCTACCCGCAGGCCACGCTGCTGGACGTGCGCGAACCCTGGGAGGTGGCGATGTCCAGCGTGCCGGCGCCGGGCTGCCGCACGCAGCACATTCCGATGCAACAGATCCCGGCCCGCCTGGCCGAGATCGACCGCTCGCAGCCCGTCGTGTGCCTCTGTCATCACGGCATGCGCAGTGCGCAGGTCGTCGCATTCCTGATGCAACAGGGCGAGGGTGAGGTCTACAACCTCGCCGGCGGCATCGAGGCCTGGTCCACCGAGGTCGACTCCGCCGTGCCGCGTTATTGAGGCCGATCGGCCGCCCCCCCGCATTCTCTTGAGGACACTTCCCATGCGTCTGACGCCTTCCAAGCTGTGGTGTGCCGCCTTGCTGGCCGCCGGTCTGAGCCTCGGGCCCGCGATGTCGGTCCGGGCGCAGACGCTGCAGGAGCTTTACGAAGCCGCACGTGCCTTCGACGCCACCTACCTGGCCGCCCGGGCCCTGGCGCAGTCGGCGGAGTTCCGTGCCGCCCAGAGCGAAGCACTGCTGCGCCCCTCGGCCTCGGCCACGGCCGGCGCCAGCACCGCGCTGATCGACGCGCCGCGGCTGGGCACCGGCGAGAGCAACAACCTCCAGGGTGCGCTCAACGGCCGCTACCCGCTCTTCAACAAGGCCAACCGCGTGACGGTGGAGCAGGCGCGCAAGCTGCTGGCCGTTGCCCAGGCCGATCTCGACAGCGCCGAGCAGGACCTCATCGTGCGCGTGGCACAGGCCTACTTCGACGTGCTCGCGGCGCAGGATGCACTGGCCACCGCACAGGCCAGCCGCAAGGCCACGGCCGAACAGCTGGCCTCGGCCAGGCGCAACTTCGAGGTCGGCACCGCCACCATCACCGACACCCGTGAAGCCGAGGCGCGCAGCGACCTCGACCGCTTCCGCGAGATCGCCGCCGACAACGACCTGCGCGCCAAGCGCATCGCGCTGGACCAGCTCGTCGGCCGCGTGGGCGTGGTGCCCAGGCCGCTGGCGGTGCCGGTGGCGCTGCCGCCCGTGGTACCGGCCAACCCGGAGGAGTGGGTGACCCAGGCCGACCAGCAGCACCCCACGGTGCGACGTGCCCGCGTGGGCCATGACGTGGCCCGTCTGGAGACCGAGAAGGCTCGCGCCGCCGAGGCGCCCACCGTCGACGCCGTGGGCACGGTGGGCCTGTCGCGCGCCAGCGGCAGCTCGGCCACGCTGCCGGGCATGTCCAAGCAGGCCAGCCTGGGCGTGCAGCTCAACTGGCCGCTGTACACCGGGGGCGCGACGCAGAACCGCATCTCCGAGACGCTGCTGCTGGAAGAGAAGGCACGCAACGACGTCGAAGCGGCACGCCGAGGCGTGGCGCAGGCCACGCGGGTGGCCTACTTCGGCGTGCAGTCGGGCAACGCCCAGGTGTCGGCGCTGGAGGCGGCGGAACGGTCGACCAAGCTGGCGCTGGAAGCCACGCAGCTCGGCTACCGCGTGGGCGTGCGCGTCAACCTCGATGTGCTCAATGCCCAGTCGCTGCTGTTCCAGACGCAGCGCGACCTGGCGCGGGCGCGCTACGACGTGCTGGTCAACAACCTGCGACTGAAGCAGGCCGCCGGGCTGCTGCAGGCGGCCGACGTGGACTTGCTGAACCGGATGCTGGCGAAGTGACTGCCCCCGGGCGGTGGGCCGGCCGCCCCCCAAGGGGGCCCCGAACCCGACCGGGAAACCCGGACCGGGTTCGGCCCGCTCCGGTGGCGTTGCACCCCTGACCGCCTTCGGCGATCTGTCCCGGGGGGAAGACGGCGGCTCGCTTCAGTGAGCGGCGCGACGCTTCTTCACACAGGCGACACGCCGCGAGCAGGCCATCGGCGCGAAACTCGGGGCTCCGGCTGACACGCCGCCGCGAATGCGCGCATGACCCCGCCCCCTCGCTTGACCAACGCCGCCCTCGCCGCCCACCGCTTCGGACTGGGCGAGGCCAAGCTGGCCGACATCGGCAGCGACGCTGCCGGCTGGCTGATGGCGCAGGTCGGCCCGGCCGATGCGCAGCGGGGCGTCGGCCTGTCCACGGCGCACGACGGTGTGTCGCGCTATGCCGAATTCCTGCAGGTGCAGCGGCAACGTCGCGAGGACATGGCGACCGCCGCCTCCATGCCCGCCGATGGCACCGGCATGGCCGCGCCTTTCGCCACCCCGCCGGCGTTCGAAGCGCCGCTGCGCGCCGTGGTGCAGGCCGACGTGAGGGCGCGTCTGGCCACGGCCGCCACGACCCCGCGCCCGTTCGCCGAACGTCTGGCGCTCTTCTGGACCAACCACTTCGCCGTGTCGGTGGGCAAGGGCCCGGTGCGCGGGCTGGCGGGCGCGTTCGAACGGGAAGCGATCCGGCCGCACATCGCCGGCCCGTTCTCGACCCTGCTCGTCGCCGCGGTCACGCACCCGGCGATGCTGCGCTACCTGGACAACGACCAGAGCGCCGGCCCCGACTCGCGCGTGTCGCGCCGGCGCCAGAACCAGGCCCGGGCGCAGGGCAACCTGGAGCCTCGGCCCTTCGGCCTGAACGAGAACCTGGCGCGCGAGGTGCTGGAACTGCACACGCTGGGCGTGGGCGGCGGCTACACGCAGGCCGACGTGACGGCCTTTGCCGCGCTGCTGACCGGCTGGCGCGTGCCGGTGGGGGCCATCACGCAGGGCACGCTGCCGCGCAGCGAAGCGGCCGGCCGGTTCGACGCGGCCTGGCACCAGCCCGGGCCCAAGTCCGTGCTGGGCACGCGCTACGCCGAAGGCCCGGAGGCCCTGAACGAGAGCCTGAAACGGCTGGCGCAGCGCCCGTCCACGGCGCGCTTCCTGGCCACCAAGCTGGCGCGCCACTTCGTGGCCGACGACCCGCCGCCGGCGCTCGTCGACCGCCTGGCGCGGCGCTACACCGAAGCCGGAGGCGAGCTGTCGGCCGTCTACCGCGAACTGGTGGCAGCCCCGGAAGCCTGGGCGCCCGCCCCGGCCAAGCTGAAGACGCCGGAAGAGTTCGTCGTCAGCAGCGCACGCCTGCTGGGACTCGGCGAAGCCGCCTTCGCCCGCGCGGCCGACGGCGGCATCGGCGCTCTGGGCCAGCGCGTGCAGAACCCGCCGTCTCCGGCCGGCTGGCCCGACCGCGCAGAAGACTGGCTGGGGCCCGAGGCGGTGTGGAAGCGCGTCGAGTGGGCCACGCGCGTGGCCGACCGGCTGGGGCGGCAAGTCGATGCGAGGCGTCTGGCCCACGAGGCCCTCGGGCCGCTGCTGAGCCAGAGCACGGCGCGGCAGATCGACCGCGCCGCCGACGGTCCGCAGGCCCTGGCCCTGCTGCTCATGTCACCCGAGTTCCAGCGCCGATGAATCGGACCACCCCCGAAGCGGCTTCGCCGCGCCCTGCGGGCCGCGCCGGGCCAGTGGCCCGGCTCCTCGCCTGGCAAGAACGGTCCACCGGACCCTTCTTGTCCAGGCTCAGCCCCCTCGAAGGGGGCAACCCCAGCGGCCGGGCAAAGCCCGTCCGCGGCGTCCGCTTGATGTCGCTTGCTCTCGCGAGCTTCGCAGCTCGATACAACCACTGAGGAGATCGTGTGACGAACGACGACGAGCTGCTGCTGTCGCGGCGCAGGTTCCTCGCGGCAGCGGCGCTGTCACCCTGGGCTTCGCTGGCTGTGGCCGGCACCGCCGCACCCGAAGGCCCACGACTGGTCTTCGTGGTGCTGCGCGGCGGCATGGACGGGCTGTACGCGGTGCCGGCCGTCGGCGACCCGGCCTTTGCAGCCGCGCGGGGCCCTCTGGCCCAGTTCGCGAGCCCGGCCCTGCCGCTGGATGCCACCTTCGCGCTGCACCCCAACCTGCAGCAGATGCATGCGATGTACGGCGCCGGTGAACTCGCCGTCGTGCACGCGGTCGGCCTGCCCTACCGCGAGCGTTCGCACTTCGATGCGCAGCAGTTGCTGGAGTCCGGCGGGACGCGGCCCTACGAGCTGTCCACCGGCTGGCTGGGCCGGGCCCTGGCGGCCAGCGGCCAGCGCGGCGTGGCGATCAACACCGCCGTGCCGCTGCTGCTGCGCGGTGGCAGCGAGGTCGACACCTGGGCGCCTTCGACGCTGCCCGAGCCCACGCCCGATCTGGTGACGCGGCTCGAGGCGATGTACCGCAACGACCCCGCGCTCGGTCAGGCGCTGCTTCGCGCACGCGACCTGCGCCGCAGCCCCGAGATGGCGGCAGCGATGAACGAGGGCATGGCAGGCCCGGGCACGGGCTCGGCACGGGGCGGCGCCGTGGCGCTGGCCCGCAAGGCGGCCGAGTTGCTGGCCGCGCCGGGCGGTGCCACGGTGGCGGTGCTGGAACTGGGCGGCTGGGATTCGCATGCCAACCAGGCCGCGCCGCAAGGGGCCACGGCCAGCAACCTGCGCACGCTCGACAACATGGTGGCCACGCTGCGCGAGGTGCTGGCGGCCCCCGAGGCCCGAGGCACCTGGCGCCGCACGGTGGTCGTGGTGGCCAGCGAGTTCGGGCGTGAAGTCGCGCCCAACGGCACGCTGGGCACCGACCACGGCAGCGGCGGCGCGGCCTTCGTGGCCGGCGGTGCGGTGAACGGCGGCCGCGTCATCGCCGACTGGCCGGGCCTGGCCCCGGCGCAGCGCTTCGAAGGTCGCGACCTGCGGATCACCACCGACCTGCGTGCCGTACTGCGGCCCCTGCTGGCACAGCACCTGGCCGTACCGCGTGCCGCACTCGATGCGAGCGTGCTGCCGGGCAGCGCCGGGCTGCGCGAGGTGGCCCTCCTGCGCGGATAGGTCAGCGGGCCGGCACGATCCGCCGGTGGCTGCAGACAACACGTTGAATGACAGCGCAAGAGAAAGCGGGCGCGAGATGGCCGCCCTGCTCTCGCGCGTCGCCCTCGGCGATCGTGCGGCATTCGCATGCTTGCATGGGCGCACTGCCGCGCATCGATTGGGGCAGATCCTGCGTACAAACCGCAACAGGGCTGCAGCCGAGGACATCTTGCAGGAGGTCTCGCGCCCAGTGCCGACGTGTGGCAGGGCCTGGAGGCCCGGCTGTTCCCCGACATCGCACGCGCCGAAGCACCTGCCCCGTGGTGGCGCCGCCTGCCCTTCTGGCAGAACCTGTCGCCGGGCAAGGTGCAGCTGTAGACGCGGCTGTCCGCACCCTACCGTACACCGCGAGCGGTCTTGCGCCCGCTGCATCCGGAAGCCGGAACCTTGCGTATGGGTTGATCAGCATCGCGAGCGCGGCGCCCTTTCAACCCCCCAGGGGCCCGACATGAAGAAGCTTGCACCGCTTGCCCAGCCCGTGGCGTTCTCGGCCTGCGTGATGACGCCAACCGCCATGGCCGGCAGCATCCCGCTGCAGTTGGTGAAGGCCGAGCCGGCGATGGGCCAGGGGGCGATGCAGGGCGTGAGCTACATCCAGCGCCTGAAGACGCAGGGCGGCGTGGCCCCCGCAGCGCCCTGCACCGCCTACACGGTGGGCCAGAAGCGCCAGGCGGCCTACCCGTCCGACTGCGTTTTCTACCGCGCCATGTGACGGCTCAAAACACCGCTTGCAGCGCCCACGGGGTCGGTCAGCAGGCTACGTCGGGCCGCTGTCTATGATGGGGGTCGATGAACCGCCGCCAAGCCCTGCTGCACACCGCCCTGGTCGCCACCGGGGCGGCGCAAGGCCATGCGGCGCAGGCGGGTGCCACGTCGGCCGCGCCGGGGCTGAAAGTGCTGCGCCTGGCCAGCGAGAGCGAGACCGGCTTCGACCCCGCGCGAGTGGGCGACGCGCGCTCGCTGCGCGTCACCTCGCACATCTTCGAGCCGCTGCTCGAGTTCGACCCGCTGGCGCGCCCGGTGAAGCTGCGCCCGCGCACGGCCGAGGCCCTGCCCGAACCCGCCGCCGACTTCCGCACCTGGACCGTTCGCGTGCGCCCCGGCATCTTCTTCACCGACGATGCCGCCTTCGGCGGCAAGCCGCGCGAGCTGGTGGCGGCCGACTATGCCTACAGCATCCGCCGGCTGGCCGACCCCGCCACCAAGAGCCCCGGCTGGAGCGCGATGGAACAGGCCGGCATCGTGGGCCTGGCCGATCTGCGCCGCGCTGCACTCGACCAGAAGAAGCCCTTCGACCACGACCGGGCCATCGAAGGCCTGCAGGTGCTGGACCGCTACACGCTGCGCTTTGTTCTGGCGTCCGGCCGACCGCGCTTTCCGCAGTGGCTGGCCGGTGCATCGACCGGCGCCGTGGCGCGCGAGGTCATCGAAGCGCAGGGTGAACTCTCGATGCAGCACCCGGTGGGCACCGGGCCCTTCCGCCTGGCCGAATGGCGGCGCGCCTCGCGCATCGTGCTCGAACGCAACCCGCGGTTCCGCGACCTGCGCTACCACGCCGAGCCGGCGGCCGACGACGCCGAAGGCCAGGCCATCCTGGCCCGGCTGAAAGGCCGGCGCCTGCCGATGATCGACCGCGTCGAGATCGCCATCATCGACGAGAAGCAGCCCACCTGGCTGGCCTTCCTCAACAACGAAGCCGACTGGGTGGAACTGCCCGACGGCTTCAGCGACGTGGCCATGCCCGAGGGCCGCCTGGCGCCCTTCCTGGTGCGGCGCGGCATCCGCGCCGAACGCGTGGTGATGCCGTCCACGTACTACACGATGTTCAACATGGAGCACCCGGTGGTGGGTGGCTACACGCCCGAGCGCGTGGCGCTGCGCCGCGCCATTGGCCTCGCCATCGACGTCGAGCGAGAGATCACGCTGCTGCGCCACGGCTCGGCGGTGGCGGCGCAGTCGCCGGTGGCCGTGCACCTCAGCGGCTACCACCCCGCGTGGCGCAGCGAGATGAGCGAGTACAGCCCGGCAAGGGCGCGGGCGCTGCTCGACCTGTACGGCTGGCGCGACCGCGACGGCGACGGCTGGCGCGAGACGCCCGAGGGCCGGCCGCTGGTGCTGGAGATGGCCACCCAGCCCAGCCAGGAGACGCGCCGCTACGACGAACTGATGAAACGCGACATGAGCGCCATCGGCCTGCGCATCGTCTTCAACACCGCGCAGTGGCCCGAACAGTACAAGGCCGCGCGGGCCGGCAAGCTGATGATGTGGTCGGTGAGCGGGCGCGCCGGCTCGCCCGACGGCATCGAGGGCCTGCTGCGCTACGACGGCGCCGCCGCCGGCGGCATCAACCTGGCGCGCTTCAACCTGCCGCAGATGAACGAGGCCATCGCCCGCCTGCTGGCCCTGCCCGACGGCCCCGAGCGCGAGGCCGTGTTCGAGCAGGCCAAGCGACTGTGCGTGGCCTGGATGCCGTACAAGCTGCGCACCCATCTGGCCTTCACCGCGCTGACCCAGCCGGGCCTGGTGGGCTACCGCCGGCCGCTGTTCTGGCACAACTGGTTCGAGATGGTCGACATCGAACCGCACCCAGCATGAATACCCAGCACACCCCCCTGCCCCTGATCCGCCCGCGCCGGCTGCGCGAAGGCGACACGCTCGGTCTCATCAACCCCTCGGGCGCCATCTACGAACGCGCGCCTTACGAAAGCACGCGCGAGGCCATGGCGGCGCTGGGCTTCAAGGTCAAGGAAGCGCCGAACGTGCGCGCGCGCTACGGCCACATGGCCGGCACGCCGCAGCAGCGCGCCGACGACATCCACGCCATGTTCGCCGACCCCGAGGTGGCCGGCGTGCTGGCCATCACCGGCGGCTCGGGCGCCAACCGCGTGCTGCCGCTGCTGGACTACGGCCTCATCCAGCGCCACCCGAAGTTCCTGGGCGGCTTCAGCGACCTCACGGCGCTGATCACCGCGGTGCAGGTGAAGACCGGCCTGGTCACTTTCCACAGCCCGCTGGGCCGCTCGGAGTGGAACGCCTTCAGCGTGGAGCACTTCCGCGCGCTGGTCATGCGCGGCGAGCCGCACACCTTGCGCAACACGCTGGTGCAGGGCGACGACCTGGTGCCCAGCGAAGGCCGCATCACCACGCTGCGCGGCGGCCAGGCCAGGGGGCCGCTGCAGGGCGGCAACCTGGCCGTGCTCACCTCGCTGGCCGGCACACCCTACGTGCCCGACATGACGGGCGCCATCCTTTTCCTGGAAGACGTCAACGAATACGTCTACCGCGTCGACCGCATGCTCAGCACGCTGAAGCTCGCGGGCACGCTCGACCGCGTGGCCGGCATCGTTCTGGGCGGTTTCACCAACTGCGCGCCCAGCGAAGGCAGCTTCGGCACGCTCACGCTCGACGAGGTCTTCGACGACTACTTCGGCACCCTGGGCGTGCCGGTCTACCGCGGTGCGCAGTTCGGCCATGTGAAGCGCAAGTTCACGCTGCCCATCGGCGTGCCGGTGGAGATGGACGCCGACCAGGGCACGCTGCGCGTGGTGACGGCAGCGGTGATCTGAGCGCCGCGCAAGGATCGGTCGGCGCCTGTCGGCTCAACCCGCCAGCGTGAAGTGCTGCACGCTCGACACCGAGTCGACATGGGCGTCGATCAGCTGCTTCCAGCGGGAGTGCGCGGCCGAGTGCCGGAAGGTCAGCAGGTGGTCGTTGATGTGTCGCCACCAGATCAGCAGCATGTACTGCCCGGGCTCCTCGACGCACTGCCCGAACTGATGTCCGCAGTAGCCGCTGGCTGCTTCCAGCAAGGCGCAGGCTTCGTTCAACGCGCCGTCCGTCGCAAGGTCGGGCTGCGCGTGAAGCACAACGACTTCGAGCGTCGCTGCCGCCGCAGGTGACATCACGGCCCCAGGGCCTGCATGATGCGCTGGCCCAGGTCAATGGCACGCTCCCGCGCCGGCCCGCGCGCCATCGGGATGCCGCCCGCGCGCAGCGTGGCCAGGCCGTGGATGGCGCTCCAGGCGAAGAGCGCATCGGCTTCGTCGGGCCTCCTGGCCACCAGGCCGCCGGCCCACAGGCCGTGCAGTGCAGCGGGCAGGTAGTCGAAGGTGCTGCGTCGCTGGCTGGGCGTGGCTGCAGCGCGGTAGCCGGCCGCCTCGATGCCGAACATCAGGCGCCACAGCGCCGGCTCGGCATCGGCGAAACGCAGATAGGCCTCGGCCAGATCCACGAAGCGCTCGCGTGCCGCGGCCGCGTCGGCCGGCGCACAGGTGATGTCGAAGGCCGCTGCGAAGTGCTGTGCCAGCCGGTCGAAACCGATGCTGGCCAGTTCGGCCAGCAAGGCGTCGCGGCTGTCGAAGTGCCGGTACACCGCTGCGGCGCTGACGCCCACGGCAGCAGCCAGCTGCCGCAGCGACAGTCCTTCCAGTTCGGGGGCGCGCAGGGCGGTGTCGACCAGGGCACGCCGCAGGTCACCATGGTGGAAGCGGGCGGGCGGCTGGTCGCCGCTCGGCGCCGGGCCGTCGCCGGCTGCGGACGGGTGGCGCCCCGGCCGTGGTGCCGGTGGCGGTGTGGGTGGGCTTGTCTTGCGCATGAGCAATGTTAACGGTGTTGACAGCCTGGGCGACAGGCTTCAAACTTAACACCGTTAACATCTGGAGCCGCCCATGAGATTCCCTCCTCGAAGCCCTTTGAGACACTCGCGACCGGCAGGCCGCATCGCTGCGGCGACGACCTCGCTGACACTGGCTGCGGCCCTGCTGTCGGCCTGCGGCGCCCCGACGCGTTCAGGGGCCGATGCCGCCGCTGTCGCGACCACCCACGCCGAGCCAGGCACCGCCCTGCCCCTGTCGGCGCCCGGATTCATGCCGACGTCGGTGGGCAACCTCGCGGTGTACGACACCGGCAGCGCTGCCGCGGGCGGCGAAGTGCTGGTGCTGTGGTCGTCCATCCTGAGCGACCACCGCATCTATCGATCGCAGATCCAGGCCTGGCGCGGGCAACACCGATTGATCGTGGTCGACGGCCCCGGCCACGGTGCCAGCGGTGCGGCACCCGGGCCTTTCTCGATGGCCGCCTGCGCTCAGGCCCTGGCCCAGGTGCTGGACGCGTTGGGCGTCTCGCAGCCGGTGGTGGTGGTGGGCACCTCCTGGGGCGGCCTGGTGGCCGGCGAGTTCGCGCTGGCGCATCCGGCCCGGACCCGCGCGCTGGTGATGCTGAACACGCCGGTGTCGACCTCGCCGGCCGGCCCTGGGTTCGCGGAGCGATTCGTCACCTGGGGTGCACGATGGATGCACGGCACCGCGCTGTACCGCGACGGCGTGGCACGCAACTTCTTCCTCGACGCCACGCGCGCAGGAGGCGGGCCGGTCATCGACGACTTCCACGACCATCTGAGTCGGGCCGACGGCCCTGCACTGGCCGTGGCCGTGCGTTCAGTCCTGCTGGAACGGCAAGCCCTGGCACCCCGCCTGCAGGCGATCCAGGCCCCGGTGCTGTTCATCGCCGGCCGACACGACAAGTCGTACCCGCCCGACAGCCTGCGCAGTGCGGCGGCCACGCTGCCGCGCGGGCATTTCGAGCTGGTGGACAGCGCCCACATCTCGGTGGTGGACGCGCCGCAGCAGACCACCGCCTTGATCGATGGATTCCTGGCGGCGCTGCCGCCCCTGCGCTGAGGTCTGGCGTCGAGCGCATGGCTGCAGGCCAGGGGGCCCGGTCGCTACGCTGAAGCCTTGCGGAACGCCGCAGGCGGCCGGCCCAGCAGGCGCTGAAACGACCGCCGCATGCGTTCGGTACTGCCGAAGCCGCAGTCCTGCGCTATGCGCTGCACCGAAGGCTGGCCGCCTTCCAGGGCGGCTCGCGCGGCTTCGACACGCAGGCGCTCGACCGCATGCGCCGGCGTGGCGCCGGTCTCGCTCCGGAAACAACGCGCGAAGTGGCGCGGGCTCATGCAGACACGCGCCGCCAGTTCATCGACGCGATGGTCCTGCTGCAGCTGGCTCCTCACGTGATCGAGCAGGGCGCCGAACCGGCCCTCGGGGCGCTGCAGTTCCAGCAGCGGAGAAAACTGCGACTGCCCGCCCGGGCGCCGACGTTCCACCACGAGCTGACGGGCCGCTTCCCTGGCCAGATCTTCTCCGTGGTCGTGCGCCACGAGGGCCAGGCAGAGATCGATGCCGGCCGTCATGCCGGCGCTGGTCCAGACTTCGGGCAAGCGCTGCGAACGGCTCCTGGATGCCGGCTCGCGCACGTAGATGCGATCAGGCTGCAGGCGCACGGCCGGATGGTCGCGGGCAAACTGGCGGCTGCGGGACCAGTGCGTCGTGGCCGTTCTATGGTCCAGCAGGCCCGCGGCCGCCAGCACGAGGCTGCCGCTGCAGATGCTGGCCATGCGGACGCCCGCGCGACCGGCACGCTGCAGCCAGCCGATGAGTCGCGCGTCGCGGCAGGCCGCGTCGACACCGTCGCCGCCGATCACCATCACCAGGTCGACATCGTCCAGGCGCCGGGGCAGCGGCCGCACCGGCCAGTCCACCCCCGCGGAGCTGCGGACGGCCGGTGGTCCGCTCGCCACCAGGCGCCAGGTGTAGCTGCCGGGCCGGGCCAGCCTGGCGACCTCGAAGACGGCCATGGGACCCGCCAGGTCGAGTTGCTGGAAGCCGGGAAACAGCACGAAGTCGATGCGGCAGGACATGCCGGCATGATGACCGATTCCGCCCAGCATCGTGATGGCAGGAAAGGTGGCAACTGCGTCATGGCAGCCAAGTCCGGCCCGTCGCATGCTTCGAGGCCTGAACACTTCAGGCATCGACGCAGGCAAGGAGGCTGCATGAAGATGAACGTTGGCATCCTGTTGTTCGACGAGGTGGAACTGCTGGACATGGCCGGTCCGTACGAGGTCTTCAGCACCGCAGCCCGCGTGCACGCCCGGCGCCAGCCGCCAGGCACACCTGCGCTCTTCTCGACCCTCACCATCGCCGCCACGGAAGGCAGCGTGCGGGCACGTGCCGGCCTGCGCCTGCAGCCCGACCACCGCCTGGGCGACCACCCGCCGCTGACCTGTGCGATCGTGCCCGGCGGAGTGGTCGATGCCGAGCTGGGTCGACCGGGGCTGATGGCCTGGATCGCCGCCCAGTCCCGCACCGCCCGCGTGCTCGCTTCGGTGTGCACCGGCTCGCTGCTGCTGGCACAGGCCGGTGTGCTCGACGGCCTGGAGGCCACCACGCATTGGGAAGACCTCGACGCCCTGCGCGCGCTGCGGCCGGGGCTGCGCGTGCGCGAGGGCGTGCGCTGGGTGGATGCAGGCTCCGTCGTCACCTCGGCCGGCATCTCGGCCGGCATCGACATGAGCCTGCATCTGGTCGAGCGGCTGCACAGCCGGGACCTCGCTCTGCGCACAGCTCGCCAGATGGACTTCGACTGGAGTCCGACCCCATGAACGCGCGCACGACACCCTCGCCCCCCCACGCTGCGACCCCGGCCCCGCCGGGCAGGCCGACGAACGACCCGGGGCGCGCCCTGCTCACCATCACGCAGCGGCCGGACACCGTGTTCGTGGACGGTCGAGGTTCGTGGCTCGTCGACGAACAGGGCAAGCGCCATCTCGACCTCGTTCAGGGCTGGGCCGTGAACAGCCTGGGGCACAGCCCTGCGGTGATCACACACGCGCTGGCGGTGCAGGCGCAGCGCCTGCTGAACCCGGGCCCGGCCTACTACAACCGGCCCATGATCGACCTGGCCGAGCGGCTCGCGGACCTGACCTGCTTCGACAGGGTGTTTCTGGCCAGCTCCGGCGCCGAAGCCAACGAAGGGGCCGTGAAACTGGCGCGGCGCTGGGGCAGCAGGAAACGCGGCGGCGCGCACGAGATCATCGGCTTCGAGCACGGCTTCCACGGCCGAACGCTGGCCATGATGAGCGCCTCGGGCAAGCCGGGCTGGAGCAGCCTCTACCCGCCGATGCCGGCGGGCTTCGCGAAGGCGCGCTTCAACGACATCGGATCGGTGGAGCGCGCCATCTCGCCCCACAGCGTGGCCGTGATGATCGAACTCGTGCAGGGCGAGGCCGGCGTGGTTCCAGCCGACCCCGGCTTCGTGCGCGAGCTGCGCGCCCTGACCGCCGAAAAGGGGCTGCTGCTGATCGTCGACGAGGTGCAGACCGGCATCGGCCGCTGCGGGCGCGGCTTCGCCTACGAGCTGTACGGCGTGGAGCCCGACGTGATGACCCTGGCCAAGGGGCTGGGCGGCGGCTTGCCGCTCGCGGCGATGCTGTGCAAGGAACACCTGAACTGCTTCGAGCCCGGTGACCAGGGCGGCACCTTCTGCGGCAATCCGCTGATGGCCGCGGTGGGTCTGGCGGTGGTCAACGAGGTCTGCCGCACCGACTTCCTGGAAGGCGTGAGGGCCCGCGCCCAGCAGCTGTCCATCGCACTGCAGGCCATCGTGCGCGACCACGCTCTGGTGGCCGAGCGCGGTGCCGGTCTGTTGCGCGCGCTGGTGCTGCCCGACGATCGGGCCGATCGGGTGGTGGCCGCGGCGCGGGACCTGCAGCCCGTCGGGCTGCTGCTGAACGCGCCGCGCGGCCATCTGCTGCGGCTGATGCCGGCCTTGACGATCAGCGAGGCCGAGATCGACGAGGCCATGCGGCTGCTGCGCCGGGCTCTGGGTGATGCGAACGGAGCTTCCGGCACAGGCATGCCGACGTGAGGACGCCACGCGGCAAGGCGCGCCGGTCGTCCTCTCAGGAGCCTTCCGCAGCGCCGCCCGCCACCTTCCAGAAGCGGTCGTAGTCCGGCTTGCGCTTGTCGACGAAGGCGCCCAGGCCTTCGTGCCACTCGGCCTCGGGCAATCGCCCGACGCTCGCTCGAACCTCCGTCCAGTCGGTTCGAAGATGCCGGTCCACGCCGCTCTTGACCGCGGCCAGCGCCCCCGGGGGCGCCTCGTCGGTGATGCGGTGAGCCAATGCGATCGCTGCAGCGACCACCTCTCCGACGGGAACGATCTGGTTGGCCAGGCCGAGTGCCAGGGCCTCGGCGGCAGGGATGCGCCGACGCGTCATCATGGCCTCCAGGGCGCGTCGGCGCCCGACGATGGACGTCAGGCGAGCCATGGCGGTGTTCGGCACCACGCCCAGTCCCACCTCCGGCAACGCGAACCATGCCGTGTCGGCAGCCACGAGCAGATCACAGCTGAGGCACAGCTCGAACCCCCCGCCCAGCGCCGGGCCGGTCACCGCGGCGATCACCGGCAGCCGATGGCAGGCCAGCGCCTCGAACAGCGCGACCGGGTCCTCGGGGTTGGCACTTCCGCTCAGCCAGCCCCCCTGCTTCAGGTCGTGGATGTTGGCGCCGGCGCTGAAGAAGCGGCCCTGTGCGGCGACCACGATGGCGCGCGCCTTCGGGTCCAGGTTCTGCAGGGCCGACAGCATCTGCGTGACCAGGGCCGTGGACAGTGCGTTGTGGTTGTCCGCGAAGTCCAGCGTCAGGACGGCCGCGTGGCCTTGCAGTGTGCTGATGATGGGCATGGGAATCAGTCCCTTTCGGCGGTGAAGAAGGGGAGCTTCTGGCCACTCACGCTGGTGAACCGCACGACAGCTCGTTGGCCGACGGCCGGCGATGCCGCGCCGCCGGGCACCCAACGGCTCAGCATGCGGGGACCTTCGTCCAGATCGATCAGCACGACCGTGTAGGGCAGGCGGCCGTCCGACGCCGATCCGTGAAAGGCCACGTGCACTTCGCTGAAGCTGTACACGCTGCCGCGTCCGGCGCTGGGCTCCCAGCGCAGTTCGGTGCCACCACAGGCCGGGCACAGACGGCGCGCGTAGTAGAAGAGGTGTGCGCAGTGCCCGCAGCGCTGCAGCAGCAGCGCATCGGCGTTGCAGGCGTCCCAGAAGGGCCGGGAGTCCACCGTGGGGGCGGGCAGCACGGCCCGCATCGCGTCGACATCGTCTTCCATGCTCAGGCTCCCAGCACCATGACGCCGCAGACCGAGAACACGCCGCCATTGCCGCTCACCACCGCATGCCGCACATCGGGCACCTGCCGGTGGCCCGCGGTGCCGCGCAGCTGGTGAACGGCCTCGGTCACGTGCAGCATGCCGCCGACGTGCGCCTGGGACAGCAGCCCGCCATGCGGATTGAGCGGACAACGTCCGCCCAGGCTGCCGTGGCCCGCACGCAGGTAGGCCCCAGCCTGTCCCGCAGCGGCGAAACCCAGGGCTTCCAGCGTGATGAGCACCGAGATCGTGAAGGCATCGTGCAGGAGCGCGACCTGGAAGTCGGCAGGCCCCAGGCCCGCCGACTCGAAGGCGTCCCGGCCCGCTGCGGCCATGCCGAGTTGTTCCAGATCGGGCGCCTGCACGATGGAGTTGTGGGTGCTGCGCATGGCCATCGACCGGATGGAGACGGCACGCAGGCCGCGCTGCGCTGCGCGCTGGCGGCTCATCAGGATCACCGCCCCACCGCCGTCGGAGACCAGCGAACAGTCCAGCAGGCGCAGCGGTGAGCTGATCATGCGGCTGGCGTCGTAGTCGGCCCGCGACATGGGCTTGGTCATCTGGGCGTTGGCATTGAGCAGGGCATGGCGGCGCGTGACGAGGGCGACCTCCGCCAGGTCATCGACAGCCGCACCGTACTGCGCGAGATAGCGCTGCGCCAGCAGGGCATACGGCGTCACCATGCCATGCAGACCGAAGGGCTCTTCCCATTCTTCGCCCCCCAGCAGGTTGCGCATTGCCAGACCGCGTGCACCTGCCGGGCGTCCGGTGAGGGTGTTCTCGCCATAGACGCAGGCCGCAATCTCGCAGTGGCCGGACTCGATGGCCCAGACCGCCTGCTGCAGCATGGTCATCGCCGTCACGGTGCCGCCCACGTCCACCGTCGTCAGGAAGCTGGGCTTGAGGCCCAGGTACTCCGACAGCGTGGACGAGAACATGGAGTTCGGGATCGCATAGGGATCGAGGTTGATCAGTCCATCGATCTCGGGAATGCGCAGTCCGCAGTCGGCCGCGGCCTGCTGCACGGCCCAGGCCTGGATCTGCACGGACTCCAGGCCCGGCAGCTTGCCGACGCGGGTCTCGCCCACGCCGACGATGACCACGTCGTCACTGACACGCGGCATGGTCTTCTCCCCGGTCGAGGTCGGGCGCGCGCGGATTCATTCGGCCAGCAGGTGGCGGGCGATCTGGATGCGCTGCATCTCGGAGGTGCCCTCGCCGATGCGGAAGGCGCGTGCATCGCGGTAGATGCGCTCGACCGGCAGGTCGGTCATGTAGCCCGCACCGCCGAACACCTGCAGCACACGATCGGCCACGCGACCCAGCATCTCGCTGGCGTACAGCTTGGCACGCGACGCGGCGATGCGGAAGTCCGGGTGTCCCGCATCGCCCAGCGCGGCGGCCTGCTGCGTCAGCAGACGGGCCGCGTTGAGTTCGATGTCGCAATCGGCCAGGTAGAACTGGATCGCCTGGTGCTGGCCCAGCTTCTGGCCGAAGGTCGTGCGCTCGCGCGCCCAGGGCAGCACCAGGTCCATCAGCGCCTGGGCCATGCCCAGGCACTTGCTGGCGACATAGACACGATCGTTGTTGATGGTGGCCATCATGATCCTGAAGCCTTCGCCGGGCTGCCCCAGCACGTGGCTGTCGGGCACGAAGCAGTCGTCCAGCGAGAAGGCCGACAGGGGATAGCCGTGCCACCCCATCTTGCGGAACTTGCGCAGCAGGGCCAAACCGGGGTTGCCGCGCTCGATGATGAAGGTCGACAGCTTGGACTTCAGCGGCGCCGCCGTGTCGGTAGCGGCCAGCACCAGGATGTGGTCGGCGTGCTCGACGTTGGAGATGAAGTGCTTGGTCCCGTTGAGGCGCCAGCCGCCCGCGACGCGCACCGCACGGGTGGCGATGGCCGACAGGTCGGAGCCGGCACCCGGCTCCGTCAGGGCGTAGCCGATGCTGGTGTCCGCGCGCAGCAGGGGATCCACCAGCCAGCGGCACTGCGCCTCGTTGCTGAAGCGCAAGGAACCGGGCAGATGCCCGAACACCTCGCCCAGCGGCATCGAGGTGTGGCCGATCGCTTCGTCGATGGCGGCCAGCGTCTGCAGACTCAGGCCCGGCCCGCCGATCGATTCGGGCATGTTGTAGCCATACAGGCCCAGCGCACACGCCTCCCTTCGCAGCGCCTGCATGCGCTGGGGCTCGATGCCGTCGGCCAGGTCGACCTCGGCCTCCAGGGGTCGCAACCGGTCCCGCACGAAGCGCGTGACGGTGTCGACGAGCATTCGGGTCTCTTCAGTCAGCTCGAGGTTCATGTCGTCCTTCCGCAGCGCCCGGCGGCAGCCGGGCGCCCGCCGCTCGGCATCAGTCGAGCTTGATGCCCAGGCGCTTCATCTTGACCGCGTAGTTGGCGCGGTCGCGCTCCAGGAAGGCGGCGTACTTCTCGGGGCCTTCGTTGATCACCTCCAGGCCGACGCCCGTGATGTAGGCCTTCTGGAAGGCCGGTTGCA
This sequence comes from Rubrivivax sp., assembly GCA_022843905.1. Lineage (GTDB taxonomy): Bacteria > Pseudomonadota > Gammaproteobacteria > Burkholderiales > Burkholderiaceae_C > Rubrivivax. The sequence continues at coordinate 103,206 of JALHMT010000002.1, read as the reverse complement.
TGATGATCTTCGAGACGTCGGCCGCAATCTTGTCCACCACGGCCTTGGGCATGCCAGCCGGTCCCACCAGTCCGAACCAGGGCGCGGCAACGAAGGCACCGTAGCCCGCCTCGGCAAAGGTCGGCACATCGGGGAACAGCGGCGAGCGTTGCGCCGCCGAGATGGCCAGCACGCGAACCCGGCCGTCGCGGGCGAATGCGATCGCCGGCGGCACCCCGGTGAAGGACACCTGCACCTGGTTGGAGGCCAGCGCCAGCATGACCTCCGACACGCCCTTGTAGGGAATGTGCGTCAGCCTGGTGTTGGTGAGGGCCATGAAGCTGTGCGCGTCGACGTGGGCGGTGCTGCCGGCGCCGAAGGTTCCGTAGTTCACCTTCTCGGGGTCCTTCGTGGCGATGGCCACCACGTCGGCCACCGTCCTGGCGGGGAAGTCCTTGCCCGCCAGCATCACGATCGGCGACTTGGCGATGTTGATGATGGGAATGAAGGCATTCACCGGGTCGTAGGGCATCTTGTTGTAGATGTACTGGTTGGACGAGACGGTCGCGTCGTTGGCCAGCAAGAGCGTGTACCCGTCGGGCGCCGACTTGGCGGTGTAGTCGCCGGCCAGCATGGTGCCGGCGCCGGGGCGGTTCTCCACCACCACCGTCTGCTTCCACTCGCGACCCAGTTCCTCACCCACGGCACGTGCCAGCACGTCGGCCAGCCCGCCGGCCGGGAAGGGCACGACGATCTTGACCGGCTTGTTCGGGTAGCCCTGTGCGGCTGCAGTACCGACGGCAAAGGCGGCGGCAGCGAAGGCCCATGTCTTGACGATGTTTCTCATGTTGTCTCCTGTGAGTTGAATGGCCTGACCGAAAACGGAATCACGCGACCTGCTTGCCGCCAGCGGGCCAGTAGGGGGCCCGCAAGGATCGCTTGTCGACCTTGTTGGTGCTCGCGATGCGGGGCAGCGCTGCCAGGAACTCGATGCTGCGAGGGCACTTGTATCCCCCGATGCGCTCGCGGCAGTGCTGGTTCAGTTCGTCCACGGTGGCAGACCTGCCCGGGTGGAATACCACCAGGGCCTTGACGGTCTCGCCCCACTTGGGATGCGGCACGCCGATCACCGCGGTCTCGAGCACGGCGGGGTGCATCAGCAGGGCTTCTTCCACCTCGCGCGAGTAGATGTTCTCGCCGCCGGAGATGATCATGTCCTTCTTGCGGTCCTGCACGAACAGGTACTGCTCGTGATCGAGGTAGCCGACGTCGCCGGTGCGCATCCAGCCGTCGCCGATGGCCTCGCGCGTCGCCTCGGGCTTGCGCCAGTACCCCTGCATCAGGGCCTTGGAGCGCGTGCAGATCTCGCCGCTCTCTCCGGTCTCGCAGGTGCTGCCGTCGTCGCGGATGATCTTGATGTCGGTGTTCAGGAAGGCCTGGCCGGCAGAGGCCAGCCGCCCCACCTGGAGCGGCGTGCCGGACGCGAAGTGCTGGTGCTTGTGCAGGATGGTGCCGATGCCTTGTTCCGTCATGCCGTAGATCTGCACGAAGATCTCGCCGAAGGCCGCACGCGCGCGCTGCGACAGCGCCACCGACATCGGTGCCGACGCGTAGCAGACCGTGCGCAGGGTGGACACGTCCCGCGGCTCGCGCTCCTGCACGTCGAGCATCAGCTGGATCATGGTGGGCGCGAAGTGCGCGGCCGTCACCTGGTGCTGCTGGATGCTGTCGAGAATGCGCTCGGCTTCGAAGACCCGGTGCAGGACCACCGGGGCGCCGACGATCATGTAGGTCAGCAGTTGCGACGTACCCCCGATGTGATAGAAGGGCATGACGATCAGCATGCGGTCGGCAGGCTGCGCGCCCTGGGCCAGCGCATACTCGCGCGCCGTCTCCACCATGCCTTCGTTGCTCAGCAGCACCCCCTTGGGCTTGCCGGTGGTGCCGCTGGTGTAGATCATCAGCAGCGTGTCGCCGGGCTCGCCCAGCCTGTCCGGCAGCGTCGGTGGCGCCGCGGCCAGCAGGGCGCTCCAGGACGGCAGGCCCGCTGGTGGCGTGCCCATGCAGAACATCGGCACTTCGGGTCGCAGCGCAGAGCGCAACTCGCCTGCCCGCTCTGCGTACTCGTCCTCGAAGAGGAAGAACTGCGGCTCGCAGTCGCGCAGGATGTCGGCCTGCTCCGCGGCGGACAACCGGTAGTTGATGCCCACGGCCACGAAGCCCACCAGCCCGGCCGCGACGTAGAGCGCGAGGTATTCGGGTGAGTTCTTGGACAGGATCGCGACACGATCCTGCCGCTGCAGGCCCAGGGAGCGCAATGCATGGGCGCTGCGCCTGACCAGATTCGCGAAGTCGCGATGGCTCAGGGTGCGCCCTTCGTAGATCAGCGCCGGCTCGTCGGGCCAGAGTCGGGCGTTGCGCTCCGCGATGAGTCCCAGGATCATGGCCTGCCTCCGAAGATGTCGTGGTCGCCGTACTCGGCGCTGAGGGTGATCAGCGAACTGACCCGTCCTTCCTGGGCGACCTGACCGTCCTGCTTGACGAGACGCAGCTGCTTGTTCACCGCCAGACGCACGCCGTCGGAGGTGAGGCGCAGGCCGGTGATCTCGACCTCGACATGCACGGTGTCACCCACGAACAGCGGGGCTGCAAAACGCCAGGACTCCATTCCCAGCGCCAAGGCGTTGCGACTGCCCACCGACGGATAGCGGGTCGCGATGCCCAGGGCCAGCAACACGCCATAGCCGCCCTGGAACACCCGTTGTCCCAGCGGCGTCGTGGCAGCGAACGCGGCATCCGCGTGCAGGGGATGCCAGTCCGTGGACAGCATGCAGGCCAGGCCGAGTTCCGCCTCGGTCAGCGTGCGCCCCGGGCTGCGCCAACGGCCGCCGATGACGACCTTGCCCAGGTCCTCGGGCGGATACTCGGGTGCGGGTGCCGGGGTGATCACGCAGCCTGGCCCTGTGTCGACGAGCCCCGGAACATCGACCCCAGCCTGCCCTTGTCGCGTTCACCTCGCAACCACCCGATGGCACGGCCGCCCAGAGGGCGTTCGAGCAGGGTCTGGGCGAAGTCCACCGCCTCCAGCAGTCGCATCAGGTCCAGGCCGGTCGAGAAGCCGCAGCGTTCGGCCATCAGCACCAGATCCTCCGTCGCCAGGTTGCCGGCCGCTCCCGGTGCGAAGGGGCAGCCTCCGATGCCGCCCGTGCTGGCGTCAAAGCGGCGTATGCCGGCCTGCAGCGCGGCCCAGGCGTTGGCCACGCCCATGCCGCGGGTGTCGTGGAAGTGCGCGGCCATCCGGTGCACCGGAATGTCGGCTTGCAGCACGTCGAAGAGATCACCCACCTGCATGGGAGACGCCGAGCCGATGGTGTCGGCGATCACGATCTCCTGCGCCCCCGCACGAAGCATGCGAACGGCCGCCTGTCGCACGGCCGCCGGCGGGGTTTCCCCTTCGAAGGGGCAGGCGAAAGCCACGGCCACGTAGGCGCGGGTGCGCAGGCCCATCGCCAACGCCGCCTGCAGGGTCTGCTCGGACACCTCCATGGCCTGTTGCAGGCCCATGTTGATGTTCTTCCGGTTCATGGTCTCGGTGGCCGACAGCACCACCGCCACCTCCTGCGCACCGGCAGCGCGGGCACGTTCCAGGCCGCGCAGGTTGGGAACGAGCGCCGAGAGGCGCACACCCGGCAGGGCCGCCTGCGCCCGGGGCAGAAGCTCATCGGCGTCGGCCATCTGAGGCACGGCCTTGGGCGACACGAAGCTGGTCGCTTCCACGCTCTGCACACCGGCCGCGGCCATCATCCGGATCAGGCGCAGCTTGTCGTCGGTGCCGACCGGCACGGCCTGGTTCTGCAGGCCGTCGCGCGGCCCCACGTCGGTGATCAGGATGTTCTGCACGGGACGGTTCACGCGATCACGCCGGCACCGTGCAGCCGACTCAACTGGTCCGACGGATAGCCCGCCACTTCGCTGAGCACCTGGAAGGTGTGTTCGCCCAGGCTCGGCGGAGGTGACGGCGGCGTCGATGCCGCCGCGGACAGCTTGACCGGGTTGCCGGGCATGCGCACCTTCTCGCCCGACCTGAGCGTCACCTCGACCACCATCTCGCGCGCCAGCACCTGCTTGTCGGCGAGCGCCTGCGCGAAGTCGTTGACCGGCCCGCAGGGAATGCGCGCGGCCTGCAGCCTTTCCAGCCAGTGCGCCGTGGTGTGCTGGCGCATGACGGCGCCGACCAGGGCGTCGATCTCCGCCTTGGCGGCGAAGCGTTGCGGCTGCTGCCGGTACTCGGGCTGGCGCAAGGCCGGCAGGTCGATGAACTCGGCGAAGCGCTCGAAGAAGACGTCGCCGATGCAGGCCACGATGATGTGCCCGTCTGCCGTCGCGTAGCTGTTGTAGGGAACGTGCACGAAATGTCCGTTGCCGATGCCTGCGGGCACCTCGCCCGACAGCAGGTACATCGTCGCCATGTAGTTCAGCAGGGAGATCTGCGCGTCCAGCATGGAGATGTCGACGTGCTGGCCGCGTCCGCTGCGATCGCGCTCGACCAGGGCGGCCAGGACGCCGATGGCACCGAACACGCCGCCACCCAGATCGCCGATGGGAATGCCGGCGCGGATCGGTCCCGTGTCCGGCGTCCCGGTGATGGACATGCCGCCGCCCATCGCCTGCACCACCTGGTCGAAGGCCGGACGCTCGGTTTCAGGGCCGGTCTGGCCAAAGCCGGTGACGGAACAGGTCACGATGCGGGGATTGACCTGCGCCAGTGATTCGTAATCGATGCCCAGCCGGCGTGTGACGCCAACGCTGAAGTTGTCGAACACCACGTCGGCGCGGCGCACCAGGTCCTTGAAGACGGACAAGCCGGTCTCTGTCTTCAGGTCGATGCACACGCTCTGCTTGTTGCGGTTGAGCGTCAGGAAATACGCCCCCATGCCTTCGCGCGAGTTGGCTGGGTCGTGCTCCATCAGGCGGCGCGTGCCTTCACCCACGCCTGGCGGCTCGATCTTGATGGTGCGCGCCCCCAGATCCGCCAGCAGCATGGTGCCGTAGGGGCCGGACAGCATGTGCGTCAGATCCAGCACGGTGATGTGTTCAAGCGCCACGAGGTGCTCCGTGTGGTGTTGGCATCTCAGGTAGCACCGAACATGCCAGGCGGCACCGCCCTTGCAAGTCCTTGATCGGCCTGGACTTCCGCGTTCCTCAGTGGTCCCGCGGAGGTCGCATGCAACGCCGGTGAAACATCGCCTGTCTCATAGAATGAAACATGCACGTCAACGCTCCAGGCCGTCCCCGCATCTGTTTCGTGGGTTACCGCCACATCCGCGAGTTCGCCATGCCGGTGATCTCGGAGTGCGCCGGCCGAGCCGACATCGAACTCGTCGACGGCGCGTTCGGGGGCGCGCTGGACGTGGCAAGAGACCGCATGGCAAGAGGCGCGGTCGATGCTTTCGTGAGTGCCGGGTCCAACGCCGCCATCCTGAGGCGCGAGCTGACCGCTCCGGTGGCCATGATCCAACTGACCGGCTTCGATCTGCTGCAGTCCTTGATCCGGGCCAAGAGAATCGCCAGCCGCGTGGGCATCGTGACGTACGGCGCGGTCATTCCCGAACTCGACGCGGTCAAGGAGTTGTTGAACATCCAGATCACGCAGTACGCGTACCAGACGCCCGAGGACGCGCGACGCTGTTTCAGCCAGCTCCGCGACGCGGGGTTCCGTGTCATCGTCGGGTCCAGCCTGGTGGTCGAGCTGGCCCAGGAACACGGCCTCACGGGGCTGCTCGCCTATTCGATGGACTCGATCCGGCGCGGTCTCGAGGATGCCATCGAACTGGCCCGGGTCGCCCGGCTGGAGGCCAGCCGCTACGAGCGGCTCAACGGCGTGCTGCTGCACCTGCAGCAGGCGGTGCTGGCTGTCGACGGCGAGCAGCGCATCACGATGGTCAACCCGCCCATGCAGCAACTGCTGGGCCGGCCGCAGTCTTCTCTGCTGGGTCAGGTGCTGGATGAGATCGCGCCCGAGTTGTCGCTGGCCGCCACGCTGAACCCCGGCATCGAGGACCGGGCCTCGGTGCAGCGGTTCGCCGACCGCGACTGGGTGGCGCAACGCACCCCCATCCAGGAGCACGGCGAGATCGTCGGCGCCGTCATCATGCTGCACGACGCGCAGAACATCCAGGCCGCAGACAGCATCCTGCGCATGCAGCAGCGTCGCCACCAGCCGATGGCCCACCACAGCTTCGCCGAGATGGTGGGCTCCAGCCCGGCGCTGCAGACCGCGGTGCGCAACGCGCGCCGGTACGCGCGCACCGATCTCACGGTCCTGCTGTGCGGCGAGACCGGAACCGGCAAGGAGCTCTTCGCCCAGGCCATCCACAACGAGAGCAGCCGGGCGGCCCAGTCCTTCGTCGCCGTCAACTGCGCCTCGTTCCCGGAGAGCCTGCTGGAGAGCGAGCTGTTCGGCTACGAGGAAGGCGCCTTCACCGGCGCCAAGCGGGGCGGCAAGCGCGGTCTGATCGAGGCCGCCCACAAGGGAACCCTCTTCCTCGACGAGATCGGCGACATGCCGCTGTCCCTGCAGAGCCGCCTGCTGCGTGTGCTGCAGGAGCGTGAAGTCACGCGCCTGGGCGCCAGTGCTTCCATTCCGGTGGACCTGCGCGTGGTGCTCGCCACCCACCAGCCGCTGGAAGAGATGGTCAGGGAGCGCCGGTTCCGCCAGGACCTGTACTACCGAATCAACGCCTTGAGACTCAGCCTGCCGCCCTTGCGCCAGCGGCGTCAGGACGTTGCGCCGCTGGCGCTGGCGATCCTTCGTCGGAGCTTGAGTGCGGCGGCGGTCCGGCTGCCGGCCGAACGCGTCCTGGCGCCTCTGCTGGAGCCGATGCAGGCCTACGACTGGCCGGGCAACGTGAGGGAACTCGAGAACTTCTGCAACCGGCTGGTGGCCCTGCAATCGCCTGCGTCCGGGCCGGGACTGCTTGCCGAAGGCGACCTGCGATGCGAGTTCCCGGAACTGTTCGACGGCAACGAAGCACGCAGATCCGGCAGCGTTTCCGACGAGTCACGGGCCCGCCGGGTCGCCGAGGCCCTGCACCGCAGCGGGCAGAACAGGCAGGAGGCCGCCAGGCGGCTGGGCATCAGCCGCTCCACGCTGTGGCGCTGGCTTCGAGAGTAGGAGCCGGGACGTCGCCGACCGGTCTTCAGGCCCGTGCCAGTGCGCCGATCTTGGCGGCGTCCCGCGCGAGTTCCTCACGGGTCGTGATGCGCCGGAACCAGACCGTCACCGCGGCCGAGGTCAGCACGATGAACAGCGAGTACAGCACCGGCACCAGCAGCACCAGCTGCTGCTGTTCGCCCTTGAAGGTGAGCAGCACGATCAGCACCGCCAGCGGCCCGTTCTGGATGCCGGTCTCCAGGGCGATGGTGCGGGAGCGCCGGGTGTCCTGCCGCAAGGTGCGGGACAGCCCGTAGCCGAGCACGAAACCCAGGACCCCCAGCGCGATGGAAGCGGTGTAGACCGGCAGGCTCGTCTCGAGCAGCAGGTGCCAGTTGCGCGGCACCCAGCTGACGATCAGGAACAGGATCACCACCACGCCGAGCAGCCCGCCCAGCATCTCGATGACGGCGCCGGCATTGGCGTTCCACTTGCGCAGCGCCACGCCCAGCAGCGTGGGCACCAGCAGCACGAACAGCACCTGGATCACGTTCTCGCGCGGGATCTGCCACTGCCCTTCGATGCCGCTGGAATAGAAGGCCAGCGTGATCGGCACCATCACGATGGCGACGATGGTCGAGCTGATCGTCATCAGGATCGACAGGCTCAGGGTGCCCTTGCTGAAGTAGGCGAAGATGTTGCTCGTGGTGCCGCCGGGCATGCAACCCATCAGGATCAGGCCCACCGCATAGGCCGGCGGCAGCGCCAGCGCCTTGGCCAGCAGGAAGGCCAGCAGCGGCATCAGGCCGTACTGGCAGAGCAGCCCGATCGCCACGCCGACCGGCTTGCGCAGCGCGATGGCGAAGTCCTTGAAGGTCAGGCTCGCGCCCATGCCCAGCATGATGACCATCATCATCACGCCCAGCAGTCTGGTTTCGGTGTCCGAGAGCATGGTGATTCAGGCCTTGGGCTTCTTGTGGGCGGCCAGCACCTCGGCACGCAGGTCGCGGCGCAGGATCTTGCCGACCGGGGTCTTGGGCAGTTCGTCGCGGAACTCGATGCGCGCGGGAATCTTGTAGCCCGTCAGCAGCGTGCGGCAATGAGCCAGCAGCGTGTCGGCACTCAGCGCCTCGTCGCGCTTGACGACATAGGCGCGCACGGCCTCGCCGGTCTTGGCGTCGGGAACGCCGATGACGGCCGCTTCGAGCACCCCGTCGTGACGCGCCAGGGCGTCTTCGATCTCGTTGGGATACACGTTGAAGCCGCTGACCAGGATCATGTCCTTCTTGCGGTCCACGATCCTGAAGGTGCCGTCGGCGTCCATCACCGCCACGTCGCCGGTGAAGAGCCAGCCGTCCCTGAGCACTTCGGCAGTGGCCTCCGGCCGCTGCCAGTAGCCCTGCATGACCTGCGGCCCGCGCACGATCAGCTCGCCCGACTGGCCGATCGCCACCGGCTGCCCCTGGTCGTCGACCAGGCAGACGTCGGTCATGGGCGCCGGGATGCCGATGGTGTCCTTCTGGCGCCGCGCGTTCAACGGCTGGAAGCACACCACGGGCGAGCTTTCGGTGAGACCGTATCCCTCGACCAGCGGCGCGCCGGTGACCTGCTCGAAGCGTTCGACCACCGCGTGGTGCATGGCAGCACCGCCGCCGCCGGCAGCCTTCAGGTGCTTGGGCGGGTAGGCCGTGAACCACTCTTCGCCCAGCAGCGCGTTGTAGAGCGTGTTCACGCCGGTGATCCAGGTGATCCTGTAGTTCTCGATGGCGCGCTGCAGGTTCTGGATGGGGCGCGGGCTGGGCACGAGGATGTTGCGCGCGCCGGCTTCGAACATGCAGAGGAAGTTCACCGTGAAGGCAAAGATGTGATACAGCGGCAAGGCGGTCAGCACCACTTCCTTGCCGTCGTCGATGTGGCTCGCGCACATGGCGCGCATCTGCGACAGGTTCCACAGCAGGTTGCCGTGGGTCAGCATCGCGCCCTTGGCCACGCCGGTGGTGCCGCCGGTGTACTGCAGCAGCGCCAGGCTGTCGTGCGTCAGCCCGTTCCAGAAGCTGCCCACGTCGCCGCCGGCCGCTGCGCCCTGCGCCAGCGCATCCGGCAGCGTCGTCGCCTTCAGGCCGTGGCGGGGCACCTGCTGGTTCCAGTACTTCATCACCGCATGCACGATGCCGCCCACCCCGGGCGGAAAGAACTCGGGCACGCGGGTGATGACGACGTGCTTCACGTCGGTGCTGGGCAGCGCCTGCTCCAGCTTGTCGGCGAACATGTCGACGACGACGACGACCTTGGCGCCGCTGTCCTTGAACTGGTGCGCCATCTCGCTGGCGGTGTAGAGCGGGTTGGTGTTCACCGCCACGCAGCCGGCCTTCAGCACCCCCAGCAGCGCGACCGGGTAGCCCAGGCAGTTGGGCATCTGGATCGCCACCCGGTCGCCCGCCGCCAGGCCCAGCACCTGGCGCAGGAAGCGGGCGAAGTGATCGCTCTTGTCCTGCACCTCGCGGTAGCTCAGGGAGCCGTACATGCCGTTGGGCATCACCGTGGTGAACGCCGTCTGATCGGCAAAGCGCGCGCTGGCGGCATGCGCCATGGCCGCGATGCTGGCGTGGGTCGGCGTCGGCAGCTGGGCCTGGATGTGGCTGCCGTACTGGCCCACCCAGGGGCGCAGGCGATAGGGGTTGAGCGCGTCCATCTGTCTCCGGTCTTCGGGCGTTCGAGTGCGCCCTGGGGGCTGGACACTAACGGAGTCACTTAACCCTACGGGTTGACCGGGCACCGTTTCGCGACGCGCCGTCCTTCGACTTCCTGTTTGCCCGGACCCCGGCGACAGCGATGGTGCATCATGTCCCAAACCATTCTTCATCTGGCGCGTGAACGAGCGCATGCCCTTCCCCGACGACAGAACGGCGCGGCCGGACGGCCCGGCCTGCTGGCAGGCCGACAACCTGCAGCAGCGGCTGTCGCGGCAGCAGGTGCAGCCGATCCCGCACGACCAGCGCCGCCGTGCCGCCGTGGCCCTGGTGTGCACCGAGGCCGGCCACGGCGCCGCAGTCCCCGGCTTGCCCGCGCAAGCGCCCTGGAGCACCGAGGGCGCCTTGCTGCTGACGCGCCGTGCCGCCAGCATGCGCGCGCACGCCGGCCAGTGGGCACTGCCGGGCGGCCGCATCGACGACGGCGAGACGCCCGAGCAGGCCGCCCTGCGCGAGCTGCACGAAGAGCTCGGCCTGCAGCTGGGACCGACGGCCGTGCTGGGCCGCCTGGACGACTACGCCACGCGCTCGGGCTACGTGATCACGCCGGTGCTGATGTGGGGCGGCGCGGCGCGCACGCTGGCGCCCAACGCCGACGAGGTCGCCAGCGTGCACCGGGTGCCGGTCAGTGAACTGCTGCGGCCCGATGCGCCCATCCTGAACCACGTGCGCGGTGCCGAGCACCCGGTGTTGCGCATGCCCCTGGGCAGTGCCTGGGTGGCCGCGCCGACGGCGGCTTTCCTGTACCAGTTCCGCGAGTGGCTGCTGTGCGGCCGGGCGACCCGGGTGGCGCACTTCGACCAGCCGCACTTCGCCTGGCGTTGACGGGCACAAGCCAGCCGATGCCGCACATCAGCCGCAGCACGGTGGTCGATCCCGCGCGGCTGGACGCCCGGCAGCAGCACGTTCTGGTGGAAGAGCTCTTCGGCGTGCACCAACAGGTCTTCGCCGGCGTGAGCGCGCAGGAGTTCAGGAGCTATGTGCTGGGCACAGAGGGCGACCACACGCGCATCCTGAAGTTCCATGGCGAAACCGGCGAGGTGGTGGGCTTCATGGCGCTGCACATCCACGAGACCCAGGTCCAGGGCAAGCCGCTGTCGGTGTTCAGGGCCGGCGCCGGCATGAAGCGCCAGTACCGCGGCGGCGCTTCGACCCTGAGCTTCGCGATCCGCGAGTACCTGCGCTTCAAGCTGCGCCATCCCCTGCGTGAGAGCTGCTACTTCGGCGCCTTGATCCACCCTTCGAGCCACGGCCTGTTCGACCACTGGTACGGAGACCGGATGTGGCCGAACCCCTCGGGCCCCACACCGGCGCCGGTGCAGGACCTGCTCATCGGGCTGGGCGACCACTTCGGCATGCGCCGCATCGACGACAGCCGGCCCCTGGTTCGCGACATGGGCTGGCGCACCCGAGACACCGAAGTGGAAGAGCAATACTGGCGAAGCAGCGACAAGCCATCGGCCCGCTTCTTCCTGGAACAGAACCCGGGCTATGGCAAAGGGGAAGGTCTGCTCACGCTGCTGCCGCTGCGGGTGGACTGGATCGTCGGCATCGCGCTGCGCCGGCTGTGGAGCTCTCTGCGTTCCCGCATGCGCCGCATGGGCCGTATCGGCCACATCGGCGAGGGCGGGCTTGCACACTCACCAGCGTCCCGCTCAGCCTGGCAGGAACAGGCGCGCCGCGCACTGGCGGCAACGCCCTTGTCGCAAGGTCTGGGCCCGGACGACTGGAGCCGCCTGCTCGAAGCCCTGTCGTTCCATCAGCACCGCACCGGTGAGGTCATCGTCCGCCAGGGCGAGCCCGGGGACGCCATGTACGTGATCGTGAAAGGCAGTGCCTATGTCTGCCTGGAAGGCGCTGCGGGCGAGGACGAGCTGCTGCTGGACAGCCTGGGGCCGGGTGAACTGTTCGGAGAGATGGCGCTGGTGACCGGCGCGCCGCGTTCGACGACCGTCCGGGCGGCACGAGCCCTTTCACTGCTGCGCCTGCCACGCGCGGTCTTCGCAGCCGGATGGGCCCGCCATGAGGCATGGCAGCTCGGCATCCTCGATGTGATCCTGCGGCGGGCCTTCAGGAGCCATCTCGCGCGGCAAGCGCCGTTCAGCGCACTGGGGCTGCGCGATCGTGAGACCCTGGTGTCGGCGTTGCAGCCTCTGCGCGCCGGCCCGGCGCGGGAAACGCAGCAGCCGCAGCACGGAGCGCTGTTCCTCGCCGTGGGCACGCTGGAGATCCTCGACGCGGGACAGTCGGTCCGGCTGCAGGCACCGGCCCTGCACGAGGCCGAGGGACCGTGGTTCGTCGTCGACACTGTCGCTGCGCTGGTCGGCGTCCTGCCGGCGGGGGCGCTGGCGGCGGCGACGCCGGGGCCTGTGCCGTGAACGCGCCCAGGCCACGAGGCGCAGTCCGCTTCCGAGCCGTCGAGGTGTCGAGGCCGCGGTCCTTCATGAAGCCTCAGGCCGGCCTGGCAGAGGCGGAGCCCGAACGCACAGGGCGCGCTTGAACGGCCTTCAGGGGGGGGCCGATCGCCGCCTCAAGGCCTGGCGACCTGCTCCAGGGCCTGCCGTACCTCCGCCTGCGTGCGCGGCGCGAGCAGCACCGCCACCCGCTGGCCGCGGGGGTCGAACAGCACCACCGAGCCGTCGACGGTCTGGTGCTGCCTGACGAAGGCCTGGCCGTCGGGCAGGCCCACGGACGCAACCAGGAACTGCACCGACCCGCCGAACTCCTTGCGCAGGCTGCTGAGCATCGTCATGGTCTCGGCGCCTGCCATGTAGTGGCTGTCCATGGTCAACACCAGGGCGGCCTGGCCCTGGCCGATGCGGGTGAGGTCAGTGGGATAGCCGCCCTTGGGCAGCATGCTCCAGAGGAAGAAGCCCGTGCCGGCGACGAAGCCGCCGATGATCAGGCGGCGCCGCCAGGGCGACCCGGGGCGGCGGTGGGATGTGTTTTGCTGTTCCATCGGCGCCGGAGCATAGCCAAGCAGGCGCTTGCGGCGGCGTGCTGGCCCCGCTGGGGCGAGGGGTTCGTGGGGAGGGTGCATCGGCGGCACTTCTCCGCCACCGCCGCCATGAACCATCCTGGTCCCGACGAGTCCCAAGAACATGCCCCGCGCTCCCATGGCCGTCCTTCTGCTGCTGGCCAGCACCTTGGCGCAGGTCCAGGCCGACCCGCTGCGAAGTCCGGCCTGTCTGTCCGCACTGCAGCAGCTGACGGCGGCCGAGGACAGCGCCGTGGAGGCGAAGACCGGTGCGCGGGTCACCAGACCGTCAGTTGCCCCGACAGAGTCACTGCGGACCGCCCGGCGGGACGTGGCGATCGTCTGCCTGGGCACGGCAGCGTCCAGTCCGCCCGCAGCCCGGACGCGTCAACCCGAGCCCGTGACCGGGGTCGGGTCCGTTGCACGCCCCACGCCTGCAGCAAGCCCACCCACCTCACCGACCCCCGAGGCCGCGCCCCGGCGGCAGCCTCCTCTGGTGACCGTGACGGCTTGCGACGACGCGGGTTGCTGGGCCAGCGACGGCACCCGCCTGCAACGCCAAGGCATGCTGCTGCTCGGACCGCGCGGCTTCTGCACCCGACTCGGTTCGGCGCTGAACTGCCCTTGAGGTGCACCGGCCTGCGCAGAGGGTCGCGGAGTCGCTGCACAGGCGGGACGAGCGTTGCCGCCGGCACCTGCGCGCGGCCTCTCACCCGGACGAAGGTCTTCGATGTCGACGAAACCGGGCGCTGGCTGTCGATTCCCGGGGCGCTGATTCGTCGTGCGGTGACTGGCCCCGTGAGTCCAGCCACCGTGAAGGAGACCTTCGAATGACCACCACCCTGACGCCCTATCTCAGCTTCGACGGCAACACCCGCGAAGCCTTCGCGTTCTACGAACGAGCCCTCGGCGCGACGATCGAAGCCATGATGCGCCACGCCGACATGCCCGAATCCCCCACGCCCGCCCAGGGCTGCGGTGACGCTGGCGTGCCGAGCGGCGACGGCATCATGCACGCGTGCCTGTCACTGCCCGGCGGCGCCATGCTCTTCGCCGGTGACACGCCACCCGGCATGCAGCACGACGGCATCCACGGTGTGATGCTCGCGCTGCAGTACGACAGCGTCGACCAGGCGCAGAGTGCCTTCCATGCGCTGTCGCAGGGCGGCCAGGTGACGATGCCGCTGGCGCCGGCGTTCTGGGCCGAGACCTTCGGCATGTTGACCGATCGCTTCGGCGTGAGCTGGGCCGTCAACGGGGCGCCGATCCCCTTGGAGTGATTCACGCCTCGTCGGCGAAACGACTCACGTCGCGGGCCCTGCTGGACGAGTCCGACGGCCACCCTTCAGCCGCGCAGCGTTAGTCAGCGCCGGCAAGGCGACGATGTGTGCCGGCACCGTGCTGGTGATCGCGGTCCACCATGGCTTGCCGTTGCAGGTCGGCGCACGCCATCGCCCTGCCGCCAGCCTGTACCTCGCGCTGCCGCGGCGCCTGGATCCGGCTTCAGGCCTGCACGACGACACCATGGGTCCGGGGCGCGGCCGTGCCGCCCAGTGCCTGGGCAGCCGCCTCGACCGGCGGAGCCGCCGCCGGCTCGCTGGCGCGAGCAAGCTCTTCGTCGGGCAGGGACAGGTCGAAGCCCTTGGCGACGCACTGCTCGAAGGCGGCAGCCGCCATGGGGCGCGCAAAGCGAAACCCCTGCAGTTCATCGCAGCCCAGTGAGGCCAGTCGCTGCTGCTGGAGCCGGGTCTCGACGCCTTCGGCGACGGTGTGTTTGCCCAGCGCCCCGGCGAGCTGGATGACGGCCTGCACCACGGCCTCGGACTGGGGGCCCTGACCCAGGGTCATCACGAAGCTGCGATCGATCTTCAATACGTCGATCGGCAGGGTCTGCAAGGCCGACAGCGACGAATACCCGGTGCCGAAGTCATCCAGCGCCACGGTCACGCCGCAACGACGCAGGGGTTCGATGGCCCGCGCGACGAAGGCGGCGTCGCCGGCGAACAGGCTCTCGGTGAGTTCGACCTCCAGGTCCTGCGGCTGCAGGCCGTGCGTCTGCAACTGGGCCAGGATGCGGGTGGCGAACTGCGGATCACGCAGCTGAACCGCAGAAACGTTGATGGCCACACGGCCGACGGGCAGACCCCCCTGATTCCACAGCCTCTTCTGCGCCAGCGCGACTTCGAACACATGCTGCCCGAGCCGTTCGATCAGCCCGCACTCCTCGGCCACGGGAATGAAGCGCGCCGGCGAGACCATGCCGTGCACGGCATGCGGCCAGCGAACCAGGGCCTCGGTCGAGCACACGCGGCCGGTGCGGGCATCCAGCCTGGGCTGGTAGTGCACGAGCAACTCGCCGGCATCCAGCGCCTTGCGCAGGTCCCGCAGGATCCACGCCCGCTCGGAGGCCTGGGCGTCCATGGCTCCGGCGAATCGACGCCAGTGTCCGCGGCCGTCAGCCTTGGCGGCGTACAGCGCAATGTCGGCGCGCCGCATCAGCTCGTCGCGCTCGGTCGCATCGCCCGGGCAGCAGGCGATGCCGCAGCTCGCACCGATGTAGACCATCTCCCCCCGCGTGACGAAGGGCTGCGCCAGCTGCCGGCACAGCAGCGAGGCCAGGCCCTGGGCGGCGTCTGCTTCGCCGGGCAGCAGCACCACGAATTCGTCGCCGCCGGGCCGGGCCAGCGTGGCGCCTGGCAGCAGGGCGGCCGTCAGGCGGTCGCTGACCTGGCGCAGGATGTCGTCGCCTGCCGCGTGCCCCATGCTGTCGTTCACTTCCTTGAAGCCATCCAGGTCGATGTACAGCAGGGCGCAGGCCGGTGCGGCGCCCTCCGTGCCCAGCAAGTGGTCGCAGGCTTCGATCAGGCCGTTGCGGTTGAGCAGGCCGGTCAGGCTGTCGCGCAGGGCCATCTCGTTCAGGCGCCGGTTGCGCTGCGCGGCCGCGAGCATCACCGACAGGCGGTCGCGCAGTTCCTCGACCTCGCTGTGCGCGTCCTGGTCCAGTGCCAGGCCCTGGGCACACCCCAGCAGCATCAGCGCCATCAGCTCACCTTGCCACCACACGGGCACCCAGCACACGGCAGCGGCCCCGGCCGGCAACTGCAGCGCCACGCGGGCCCACGACGGCAGGTCGTCGCCGTGGCTGCAGTGCACCGCCAGGCCATCGGGGGGGACCGTGAGCGCCTGGTCGTCGATCCGGGCCGCCACCGCGGTGGCCTCGCCAGGCCGGTAGACGTGCCAGGCCCGGCCGGTCCCATCGCGCGCCAGCACCGCCACGCGCGCTTGCGGGGCCAGTTCCTGCAGACGCCTGGCCACGCGCAGCATCACGCGGCCCAGATCCAGCTCACCCAGGATCTCGCGATCGATGTCGTTCTGCACCCGCAGGGCCTGCATCTGGCGCCCGATGCGACCCGCCATGGTGTTGAACGACTCGGCCAGTTGACCGAACTCGTCACTGCGCACCAAGGCGACGCGGGCCGCCCAATCGCCGGCGGCCAGCTGGCGGGTACCGGCCGTCAGCCGCTCCAGCGGCACCATGGTGCGCCTGACCATCACCAGCCCGAGCAGCACCACCAGCACGAGCGTGGCGGCGCCTGCCAGGGCCAGCAGCTTGCCTTCGACCCAGGAAGCTGACTCCGAGGACGGGGTCGGCACACCACCGACCCGCCAATCCGGGCTGCCGAACCCACCGGCCATGAACAGCGGCCTGAACCCCCTGTCAGCGACGCCCTGGGCAGGGCAGAACAGGGCCAGGCCCTGCACGTCGGTGACGCAGGCCTGGGAAGCCGGGCCGCCCGGCAGGAAGTCCGACCACAGGTGATCGGACGCCAACTCGGCCAACCACCGTGCGCCCGTGTCCGGATGCCGGTAGGACAGGATCACGCGGGCCGGCGACACGCCTTCCTGCGGCAGCCACCACAGTTGCCGCCCGGGCGTGTCGCCGCTCGCGGTGACTGTTCGCCAGGCCTGCAGCAATCCCGGGTCACCGGCCGCGAGCCGGGTCGAAGGGCCGTCCTCGGCAGCCGCGGGCAACACGGCCACGCGGCTCAGGACGGATGGCAGCGGCGCCGCCTGCGGGGCCGGCGTGGTGGCATCGGCCATGGACGCATGCGCGACCAGCGCCGCCTGTGCTGCACCGATGCGGTCGTACAGGCGCAGGCTCAGGAACTTCAGGTAGTCGTTGGACGCTCGCCGCTCGTCCGCAGCGGCATGCGCAGTGAAGGTGTAGACGGCCACGGCGCCGAAGGCCAGCAGCGGCACCAGCGCCGCCACCAGCAGCACGCCGAAGACACGACGCGCAACGGCGCTGCGCAGGAACAGGGCACGCGGGTGCACGACGGCGGATCAGTACAAGGACGCCGGGCCGATGAAGCGGCCGTTGTTGGCGCGCAGGATGTCGTCGCGGCTGGACTTGGCCGTCAACGCGGAAGCCGACTGACCGTCGGGCCCCTTGCTGAACAGATCGTAGTCGCTGTTCAGCGGGACCAGCGAGTGGTCCTTGCGCGCCTGGCCCTTGCCATTGATCGTGGTCAGGTTGGTGTAGACGTACGCGTTGCCCCAGGGGTCGCGCAGGCCCTGGCGCCCGATGGCGGCCAGGCTGTCCGGCGGGGCGCCGTTGTCCGACATGAAGGTGTCCAGCGACATCGACATCGCGATGATGTCCTCCTGGGCCGTCTTGGTCATCACCCGATCCCGCCAGCCCGCATAGCCGGTCACGGCCATGCTGGCCAGGATGGCCACCAGCGCCAGGGCCGTCAGCGTCTCCAGCAAGGTCAGCCCGCGGCGACCGCGACGGTTCATGCAGTTTTTCCCGACAGGTCTCAGCACAGAACGGTTATCGGCCGCCTCGGGGCGATCTTGAGGGGGTGCCGGCGGGAGCCGATGGGCGGACCCGCCCTGCAGGGCTCTCCATGAAACCCTTGAGCTCCCAGCCCGGAACCAGGGCCTATATTCGGAACGACGTCAGTCCCAACCACAAGCAGGAGACATGCATGCGCAAACAGCTCGGTTCGACGGCGGATTGCTCGGAAGCGGAGACGCGGAATGAGTAACCGCCGAACCCATCTTGCGCAGCTTGGCGCCTTGTGCGTCGCGCCATTGGCAGTTGCCCAGCCCGCGTATCCCAACAAGCCTGTGAAGCTGATCGTGCCCTTCGGCGCGGGCGGCTCTGCCGACATGCTCGCGCGATTGTTGGCCGAGCGACTCGGGACTGCGCTGAAGACCCAGGTGATCGTAGAAAACAAGCCTGGCGCGACAGGCGTGATCGGTGCCACGTACGTGGCCCGGTCTGCGCCCGACGGCTACACGCTGCTGCTGGTGTTCGACGGCACCGTCGGCATCGCACCTGTCCTGCAGGACAACTTCCCGTTCGATCCGGTCCGGGGCCTCGCGCCGGTGGCCAAGCTGGCCGACGTCGACCTGGTGATCGCCGCTCACCCTTCGGTGCCGGCACGCAACATCAACGAGCTGCTGCAGTACGCCAAGGCGAACCCGGGCAAGCTGTCGTACGCGTCGCCGGGCATCGGCAGCACGGCACAGATGGCGGGCGAGTTGCTGAGGCTCAATGCCGGCCTGGACTGGGTGCACATCCCCTATGCCTCCGGCAGCGGCAAGTTCGTGCTCGACGTGGTGGGCGGCACCGTTCCGGCAGCCTTCATCTCGGTCGCCGTGGCGGCGCCCTTCATCGCAGACAAGAAGCTGGTGGGCATCGGCATACCCTCGCCGCAGCGCAACGCCGCCATCCCCGACGTGCCGACCTTCCGCGAAGGCGGACTCACCGGTTTCGATGCGGCCTCCTGGTTCGGCCTGTCGGCCCCGGCAGGCACGCCCAAGGAGATCGTGGACCGCCTGAACCGCGAGACGCAGGCCATCCTGACGGACCCCGCCGTCACGGCGCGCCTGCAGGGCGCCGGCATGAGTCCCGCCTGGTCGACACCGGACGCGCTCGGCAACCTGATCCGGGACGATCTGGCGAAGTGGGGGGACGTGGCGCGGAAGGCCAAGATCAAGATCTGAGCCCGCGCCTGCGTGGGCGCATCCGCGCAGAAGCGATGGCGAACGACGTGAATCACCGATGAGGAAACGAGCATGAACGCGAACATCGCATCGGTGCGCAGCCACGGCTTCGAGATGGTGGCCGACGCGCTCGCAACGGCTGGCGTCGAGTACATCTTCGGCGTGCTGGGTGACGACACCGGCCCCTTGGCCCTGGCCGCTTCCGAGCGCGGCATACGCTACGTTTCCGTGCGTCACGAGAACCAGGCCGTCGCCATGGCGGACGGCTACTCGCGCGTCACCGGCCGCGTGGGTGTTGCCACCGTGACGGGCGGCCCGGGATTCTCCAACGCGATCACTGCCATCAACACCGCCCACCGGGGAAGCTCCCGCGTGTGTGTCCTGATCGGCACCGGCCGCGTTGCAGAGGACGACCACGAACGCAGCGTCATCCGCACCACCCCGCCGGCCAGTTGGCTGAAGCATTTTCCACAGGGCGCTGTGCTCGAAGTACTTGGCATCTGCACGGTCAAGCCAGCGACTGCTGCGGCAGCGTGGCGCGAGACCCTGGCCGCTCTGGACCACGCGACACGGCGAACGGTCGTGCTCATGCTGCCGCGGGACGTCCTGCAGGACCCCTTGGACGGCGCAGGCCATCGTGCGGCAACGGCCACAGCAGCCACGGCTGCGACGGCGCCGCCCGATCCTGCACAGATCGCGACCGTTGCCGACCTCC
Organism: Rubrivivax sp.; assembly: GCA_022843905.1. GTDB lineage: Bacteria > Pseudomonadota > Gammaproteobacteria > Burkholderiales > Burkholderiaceae_C > Rubrivivax. Next base: position 83,617 of record JALHMT010000002.1, on the reverse strand, counting down.
TGCAGGAAACCTGGGCGGTCAACCGGCCCCTGATCCTTGCGGGCAGAGGGGCCGTGGCTTCGGGGGCGGCCCCTGCGCTGCGGCGCCTGGGTGAACTCACCGGCTCGCTGCTGGCGACGACACTGCACGCCAACGCGCTGTTTCATGGCGACCCGTACAACGTCGGCATCTGCGGCACGTACGCCACCCCGGTTGCGTCCGAATTGATCCCGCAAGCCGACTGCGTGCTGGTATTCGGTGCCGGTCTGAACGCGCTGACCACCTACAAGAACACCTTGTTCCCGAAGGCCATGGTCATCCAGGTCGACACCGATCAAGCGGCATTCGGACGCTTTGTCGATGTGGAGATGGCCGTCCAGGCCGATACGAGGCAGACGGCCGAGATGCTGGTGGCCGAACTGGAACGACGAGCCCATGCGGCCGAAGGCTTCCGGACGGCTGCGGTGCAGGAAGTCATCGCGGGCTTTCGTGCGAGCGATGGCATCAAGGACCAGAGCAGCTCCGGGCTGATCGACCCCCGGACCCTGATGATCGAACTCGATCGTGTCTTGCCCCCGCAGCGCATTCTTTGCGTCGATGGCGGCCAGCAGGCGCGATTCGCCATCCGCTACATCCACGTCGAGAAGGCACGGAACTTCGCGCAGGCATCCGACGCCGGTGCGATCGGCCTGGGCATCGGTTCTGCCATCGGCGCGGCCATGGGTCGCCCGGGAGAGATCGTGGTCGTGGCCATCGGCGACGGCAGCATGATGATGTCGCTGGGCGACCTGGAAACTGCCGCCCGCCTGCGCTTGCCCATCCTCGTGGTAGTGAGCAACGACGAGGCCCTCGGATCAGAAGTCAACTTCCTGACCGAGCACGGCATGGACCCTGAAATCGCCAGGACCCCGACCCCGTCGTTCAGCGCCATGGCCTTGGCCATGGGCGCACAGGCGGCAACCATCAAGGTGCCGGCGGATCTGAGGGTCGTCGAACAATGGCTGCTCAGTCGGCCCGCTGTTCCACTCGTGTTGGATTGCAGGGTCAATCCGGAGATCCGGGCGCACTTCGTTTCCTGAGGCGGTACAGGCCGACGCTCTTTCGGTGATGACGCCCAACGCGCCATAGCCACCGATCGCTGCCGCGAACAGCTCCGGCCTCTGGGCAGGACCGACCTCGAGCACGGACCCGTCGGCAGTCACCAACTGCAGTGGCCGGAGCGAATGCCCGACGGGCCCCAGGTGGACGTATCGGCCTTGACAGGTGACGGAGACCGAGCCACCGATCGTGAAGTTCGAGTAGCTCTGCATGATCTTCACCGCCAGGCCCAGTGGGTCCAGCACATCCTGCAGGTTTTGGGAGTGCTCATGAACGACAGAATCCAGCCGAGAGTCACACTTGTCGCGATGGTCATCGTCGACTTCCTCGGGGCCATGAGTCGACCGAGACAATCGGAAAGGCCGCCAGGCAAAGCCTCCGATGGCCGCTGCGTAGCGTGAGCCGACCGTCGCCGGTAGGCGCCGAACTCACAGTCTCGGTTGCCTTGCGGTCATTAACGCTCCCGACGCGCAGTGGCGCCAGCGACCGGAATGCAAGGTACTGCTGACGTAGCCGGCGTCGACGTCGGGCCAGCACCGCCGGAGATCCGGCCAGTGACTGCTGTTCACCGCTTCGAATTCACACTGCCGACCCTGTGGAGTCACTGCCCTTGCTGTCCCGCCGAAGCAGACGCTCGTGTCGGCGACCGTCTTATCGCCTTTGGTCCCGCCTCAAGGGGCAATGACATGGAGCGCAGGGAAGTAGGTCTTGAAACGGCTGGCGTCCCGGGTCAGCAAGGGCCAACCCTCGACGGCGGCGTGGGCTCCGATGAAAAAGTCCGGCAGCACCTGCGCCTTGGTGCCGCCGCGCCGGCGATACAGCGCGTAGGCCTTGGCTGCCAGGAAGAGGGCTGGCCGAGGGATCTCGCGCAGTTCCAGCGCCAGGGTGAGCACCACGTCGTCGAGTGCTTCAAGGGTCGAGAACGAGAGCGACATCTCGGCGTAGATGACCGGGTTGATGGCCAAGGCATGCAGATTGGCCTGGGCGCGCAACTGCGCGATGGACCAGTCGGCCCATTGCGGATCGTTCTGCAACACGTCCACGAGGACGTTGGTATCCACCAGCAGCATCAATCGTCGGAGCGCAGCAGCTTCATCAATGCATCGGTGCGCCAGGGCACGTCAGCCTGACCACGAACCGCATCGAAACGGTCGCGAGTCGGTTTGCGGGCGCGTCCGGCGGGCCGTGCTGGGTGAAGAACCACCTCGCCGGCCGCGTTCACCGAAAACTCCACAGATGCGCCTGGCACCAGCTGCATCGCATCGCGGATGCGCTTGGGAATCGTGACCTGCCCCTTGCTGGTCAGCGTCGTCGCCATGCACGCTCTCCTTGAGTGTTACCCATGATCATCATGGTAATACATCCAGGGCTCGGCAAGGCTTGCGTCGGCCTGCCGAACGGCCGCCTTCGCTCCGACCGACTGTCTCCTGATGGCCGACAGCGGGTACCGGAAGGTACCCACGCCTGGCTGCTGCCTGGATGGGTCAGTGGAAGTCTTCCTCGCGCTGATGGCGTGCGCCGATCACGAGCACCAACCCGGGCGAGCGGATGTCGAAGCGCAGGATGTAGCCAGCGGTGCCGATCGGGATGATGAGTTCGCGCAGAGTCGAGCGGGCTCCGACCTTGCGATAGCTGTACGGCGTCGTCGACAGGTGGCTCAATGCGGCTTGCCGGATCACCTCGATCGCCTCGTCAGCCACGTCGAGTTCTTCGAGCGTTTCGGCACGATCGAGCAGGAAGTCGTAGAGCCGCATCAGATCGTCTTCAGCGCCCTGCGTGAACTCGACGACGTAGCTCATCCGCCCAGTTGCTTGCGACGCTTGGCCAATTTGGATTCAAGCTTGGCGATGACCTGGGCGGCGGGGATGGAGACGCCTGTGCGCTCGTACTCGGCCAGGGATGCGTCGCATCGCGAAGCGAAGTCAGTCTGGACGCGCCGGTACTCGACAGCGTTGCGCACGGCGGCCTCGACGAAGTCGGACAGTGTTTCGCCAGGGAGAAGTACAGAGTCAAGGCTGGCACGCAGCTCGGACTCGACACGGACTTGGGGGATGACAGCGTCTTTCATGGCGCCATCGTAGTGCATACGCACTACACCCTCAACCCCTGTCCACGCGAGGCGCTGAACGCGGATGGGCCATGCCGGCAGCGCAGCATGGCGCCGACCGGGTGGGGGCAGCCGCCGCCGGCCGGCACCGCCTTCAGATGGCCAGCGCGAACGCGCCCGCCAGGCGCCCCACTTCGGCGAGTACCGCTTCGTCCTGCGGGCGCACCCAATCGCTGCTTTGCGCCGGCCCTTCGTAGAAGCAGGCCAGCACCCAGGGTGCACGGCCGGGCGGCCAGAACACCGCCACGTCGTTGATGCGGTCGGGCATGCCGGGGCCGAAGCCGGTGCCGGTCTTGTCACCCGCCCGCCAGGCCGCGGGCAGACCGGCGCGCAGGCGGCGTTGGCCGGTGCGCGTGTCGCGCATCCACTGCACCAGCAGCGCGCGGCGGGCGGGCTTCAAGGCCGCGCCGGTGCACAGCGTGGCAACCAGACCGGCGAAGGCGGCGGGGCTGGTGGTGTCGCGCTCGTCGCCCGCGGCCACGCGGTTCATCGCCGGCTCGTAGCGGTCCACGCGCGTGACGGCGTCACCCTGGGCGCGCAGCCATGCAGTGAAGGCTTCGGGGCCGCCGACGCTGCGCAGCAGCACGTTGGCGGCCAGGTTGTCACTGCTGAGCTGGGCCGCCTGGGCCAGCGCCGTCGGCGTGGCCCAGCCGCGCGCGAGCCAGGCTTCGGTGGTCGGCATGTGCTGCACGCGATCTTCGGGGCGCAGCGGCAGCCGGGCGTCGGCCCGCAGGCGGCCCTGGTCCAGCGCCTGCAGCACCGCGCCGGCCAGCGGCAGCTTGAAGGTGGAGCACAGGCCGAAGCGTTCATCACTGCGGTGCACCCAGCGGCGGGGGGACGCGGTGTCGAACAAGGCCACGCCGAGCCGGCCCCCGGCACGTGCTTCCAGCGCGGCCAGGTCGTCTGCCGTGCGCGCTGCCAGGGGCAGAGGAACAGCGGCGCACAGCAAGGAACGGCGGGTCAAGGGCATACACAAGCTCATGGGTGAGTTGCAAGGCAGCCGATTCTTCGCAAGCAAGGCCCTGAGCACCAACGAAACCTGCTCGGAACAGGCATTAGGATGTCTCATGCCTCTGGCGCGCTACTCGCTCAACCACCTGCATGCCTTCGCCGTGGCGTCGCGGCACCTGAACATGACGCGCGCGGCCGACGAGCTGTGCGTCACGCAGGCCGCCGTGAGCCACCAGATCAAGGCGCTGGAGGCCCAGGTGGGCAAGCCGCTCTTCCTGCGCACCGCGCGCGGTCTGCAGCTCAGCGACGAGGGCGAGCGCATCGCGGCGGCGGTGCAGCAGGCCTTCGAACAGCTGGAAGGCGCGCTGGCGCTGCTGGAAGACTCCACGCCGCCTGAACGTTTCACACTGGCGGTGGTGGGCACCTACCTGCACGGCCACCTGCTGGAGCGGCTGCCGGACTTTCGCGCGCGGCACCCGACCATCGACCTGCGCATTCAGACGCACAACAACAAGGTGGACCTGGCCACCGAGACCATAGACGCCGCGATCCGCTTCGGCGACGGCGCCTGGCGGCGTGTGGAAGCCACGCCGCTGCAGGCCGCACCGCTGACAGTGCTGTGCTCGCCGGGGCTGGCCCTGAAGTCGCCGCAGGACCTGCGGCGCTGCACGCTGCTGCGCAGCTACCGCAGCGACGACTGGCCCGCCTGGGCGCAGGCCGCTGGCTGCACGCCGCTGCACCCTCGCGGCCCGCAGTTCGACGCCTCCGTCCTGATGGTCCAGGCGGCGATGGCCGGCGCCGGCGTGGCACTGGCCCCGGCGGTCATGTTCAGGCGCGAACTGGACAGCGGGCGCCTGGTGCAACCGTTCGACGTCGAGGTGGATGCAGGGCGCTATTGGCTGACGCGCAGCCTGGGGCGGGAAGCGACGGCGGCGTTCGGTGTGGTGCGGGCGTGGCTGGTGGCAGGATGCGCGGGGGGTGAGAGCAGGTGAAGGCGTCGACAGCGACTGCTGCGGGTGATACCTCCCCGTGAATTCACGGCTTGGGCCTGACAGCGGTGATCCTCGCGGATCAATGCACCCGCAGCACCTCGAACTGCTGTCGGATGGGCAGGGCCTGTATCGACACCTCATCACCCTCGCACTTGCCCAACATGGCTTTGCCCAGAGGGGCTTCGCAGCTGATGACCTGAACGAGCTGAGCGCCGCTGACCAACGTCATGCTGCCCCCGTCCGGGCCAAGAAAGAGGTGCTGCTGCTTGTGATTGGCATCGACCAGGCAGACCAGCGCGCCGAGCTGTATGCCCTTGCTGGCGTCGTAGGGGCTCGGGCGGAACTGGCGCCAATGGGCTATCGCTTGGCGGATGGCTTCGGCGCGACGAGCCTGGCCGGTGGCCAGGTAGGCGGCTTCGAGCCCCAAGGTGTCGTACTTGTTCTCGGCGATGTTCTCTTCGTGAGTCGCCGCTTCATGGGCCGTTCGTACCGCCTGCTCGGCTTGCAGCAGGTCTTCGGCGAGCCGGTCGAGCACCTGCTGTCGCAGCGCGGCTTTATCCATGATCAAGGGTAAGCATCTCGAACGAACGGGCGGCGGATGCTGATTGTGAAGGGCACTACCGGCCATCAACGATTCTGTTGGCCGCAGGTCAGCTTCAGCCATGGGTCGGGTTCCGCCGCTCGTCCGGGGCAGCAGGACACCGTCGCGGTCCGACACTTTGGCGACGCTGCAGGAGTGACCGGTCAGGGGCATGCCGCGGCCATTCGCCCTGTTGCCCATCGTGCGACCGGTTTCGGCTCGGGCTGCCGTTCAACCGCCGCCCCTGAGCGGCTGCAGCCCGCATTGAGCCAGCACACCTCCCTCCAGAACCGGCCAGAACTGTCCGCCGTGGGTTTGGCTTGAGAGCTGCGGGGGAAGCACAGTCCGAAGGCAGCCAGGACACTGTGCGGCCGGTGCGCGAGACGCAGCGTCAGTGTTGAGTGGTCGACGCGATCAGACGCCAGCGGCCCAATCCTGATCGATGTGCGACATCGCGCTGCGCAGTGTGGCGCGTTCGTGCTCGACCTCGGCGCGGTCACGGTCAAGTTGGCGGTCGCGAAGCTCTTTCTGGTGCTCGGCAGCCTGGGCATGCAAGTCGGCTTGCAATGTATCTCCCAGCGCGCCGTAGGTGGCGCTCAGGCCCTCATGGGCACTGATCAAGGCCGGGCCGTTGCCCAGGCGCTGTGCAGCCTCCAGACAGCGGAGCAGCAGGAGGCGAGCCTGGTCCGGCTCCTGCTGCAGCAGATGCGCATGCGCCAGCCCGCCGAGACCCTTCATCAGTGTGGCCTCGAATCCGTGCGCCTCTGCTTGATCCGTGCATGCCTGCAGGCGCGACAGACCCTCCTTCAGGTCGCCCGCAAGCACCAGGCCGTAAGCGGCCGTGACGCCCATCGTCAAACGCCGGAAGCTGTCGGGCTCGTCGTCCAGTGACAACCACAGGGCGCTCGCATGCAAGTGCAATTGCGCTTTCGTCGCGTGCGAGGGGCTGTTGACATCATTCGGGCGCACGGGCACTGCCGACAGGAATCCGACCAGGTTGTTGCGGACCGTGCGCGTTGCGGCGGCGTCGTGCAACTCGCGAGCACGGGACAGTGCCTGCATCAGCATCTCGTAGGCCTGCTCTTGTTCCCCGATGCGGCCATACAGTGCACCCAGCACCGACAGGGCACGCGTTGCAGGCACGTACGAGTGAGAAAGGCGGGCTGCGTCGAAGGCCGCCTGCGCCTCGTGCAAGGCCTCCCCATCGAGCGACAGTTCGGACAGCGCCTGCGCCAGCAGCAGCCGAAGATCCAATATCTGCAAAGAATCCAAGCCGTTGTCGAGCAGCAGTGCCTCCTGGGCGGCACGCACCACCTCGATCTGGTGGCCCGCATCGCGTTCAACCGTGGCCAGAGCGTGCAGCGCTTTGGCCAAGTGGCCGGGGTCGACAGGAGCCCGCGCCCGGGCCTCGGCGACGATGGCTTCGGCCTGGACCAGATCGTTCGACCTTCGAATGAAAGCGCCCTCGCGCTTGGTCGAACCATCTTGAATCATGTTCGGAGCATTCGACCATCCGTGCGCTGAGTTGATGTCCATCGGTTCCAAACGCTTCGATTGCAGGCAATGCGCCACACAAGGTCGATCTGCAATGGCCACTGAGCCTGAAGTCCACTTTAGCGCAGGCGGCACAAGTCAGGTCACCGTACCGGAAAGGCGGCACATGCCTTGCGAGTGGTTCAATCCCGCGCCGGCGCCAACATGCAGACCCTCTGAATGCACCCTGCGGATGTTGTCGACCCTGCAGAAGACACATAGGTCGTGCTGCGCAGCACGGCGTCCAGCAGGGATCTACAGGATGCTCTTGACACGCCGGTCGTGAGCGTCCGGTAGTGGTGGCCGGGTGCTGTCACTGAACCAACGAGCAGCAAGCGGACTCTGGAGTGCGCTGGGAAAGCCTCGAACGACAGTTTTCGGGAAGGGCGTCGGTCGGCCTCGATCTGGCTGGACATCGCATTCCCCTCAAGCTGCCGCACGCTTCGTGCTGCGCAAGCCTCGCAGTTTCGCAACCGCCCGACTGTCCGCCAGCGAACGATGAGTACTGCCGAGCCCGTAGTGCCGTGGGAGTGGCGAGCATCCGCCAGCGGGAACTTGCGCTAACGTCGTGGGACATGCCTGCCGAGCCCTTGACCAGCCCCGCCTTGCGCGCCATACAGGCCGCGGCAGCCGAGGGCCGCTGCACCAACTGCGAATCGCCGTTGCCATGTCCCCGGCCGGCCTTCTGCTCAGCCTGCGGGCAGGAGACCCGCATTGGGTCACCAACCGTCGCCGAGTTCGTGCAGCAGTTCGGCGGCGCCTACTTCAGCACCGAAGGCGCACTTTGGCGGACCCTCAAGCTGCTGCTGCTGCAGCCCGGCGAGCTGACCCGCCAGTACCTGGCCGGCCGGCGCAAGCACCATGTGCTGCCGCTGCGGCTGTATCTGAGCATCAGCCTGGTGCTGCTGATCGTGGTGCAACTGGCTGGCAACGTCAGCGTGGTCAAGGGGCTGGATCGGCCCGACCTGGCGGCGGCCGAGAAGGGCAGCGTGCCCACGGCCGTCCTCGAAGTGCAGGGCCTCAAGATGGGCATCCGCGATGGTGTCTACCTCTGCGAGGGCCTGCCGCGGCTGCTGTGCCAGGCCGTGCGCGAGCGTGCCGCCACCGACACGCGCACGTTCCTGAGCCGGCTGCGCACCGCCAACGAGCGCATGGTCAGCCACTTCGGAGCGGTGATGTTCGTGCTGCTGCCGCTGTTCGCGGGCTGCCTGCGCTTGGTACACCTGCGGCGCGGCATGCCCTACACCGAGCACCTGGTGTTCGCGCTGCACCTGCACTCGTTCTGGTTCGTCGTGCTGGTGCTGATGCACCTGCCGTGGCAGCCGCTGGTGTGGATCGGCTTTGCAACCATGGCCGGCTACACGCTGCTGGCTGGCCGCCGCGTTTACGGCGGCAAGTGGCTGCAACAGCTGCTGGGTGGCACCGCACTGACGCTGATGTACATGGCACTGTTGGGCCTCACCGTGCCGCTGGCCTGGCTGCTGGCACTGCTGGCCTGAGCACCGTCCGGGCACCTGTCGGAAAGAAGACACCGGGCCAGCCGTTCTGGAAAGTTGATGCGCAACACCAGCGACCGGCGCGCGTTTCGAAAGCGAAGGCCGTGATCTGCCGTTTCGCTGCCGCCGACATCCGCACTCCACCGTCGGCTGCGGGCCCGGTTCTGCCCGTCGCTCAGCGCAGCAGCAGTCGTTCGGCCGCTGCAAGGCCCGACGCACCTGGCGATTGACCGCTCATCAGCGCAGCAGTCATCGGTGATCCCAATCGGCGTGAGGCCGCTTGCGGCCAAAGCCGCCGTTCGACTGCAGCTCATGAGTGGCCGCACTCAAGTCAACAGCAGCCGGACAAATCAAAACGGTCAGCTTTGCAGCGGCAACCAACCTGGCGTTCTGCGGCATCCGCAGCGCCGACACAAGCGACGTCGCGGCAGGGTCTCTTCAAATCCGCCGTGACCTGGCCGATGCCAAGGATTCCAAGGCATTGCGCCTGGCTAGCGTCATGTCGACGACCTGTCGCTGTCAGGCGCCACCACGCAGCCGCTGATGCGCCACCCGGCGCCGGCCTGCCGCTGGAGCAGATAGGCGGCGATCCAGAGCCGGCCCGCGTGGTCACGTAAACGCACGAGCTGCTTCACCGACTCCGGCGTACGCTCCTCGACCTGTGGCAGGAAGAACGACACTGCGGCCGGACGGATCACCATGGGGTAGCCGCTTCGCACCATCGCCATGAAATTGTTGGCGTCGCCGAATTGCGCTTGTATCTCTGGAGACGCATAGGAATATGCGCGGCCGGCATCGTCCTGGGCAAAGGCTTTGAGCTGCGCCTCGACGACCTGGCGGACGTCGCGCATGTCGGCCTCACTCAGCGCTGCTGCGCTCACTGCGGCCGGAAGGATCGCGCAGACCACGGCGACGACGCCGAGCCGGCGCCGCGTCATGGCTCCGGCCCGGGGCTCAACGAAGCTTGCCAATGCTGCTGCTCATCGATGGCTCTCGTCGGGAAGCTCGGGCGCCGCTGCGACTGCCGGGTGGGCTTCGATCGGCGTCAGTGGGACATGGCACATCTTTTCGCCGTCCCACTGCTGGCCACACCAGCACCGGCCCGTCGCGTCAATGATGCATGTGCCACTGCCGCAGCAGCGCGGGTCTTCGGTCATCTAAAACTCCATGATGTCGGCTTCGCGGCATTCTGCACGGCCCGCCAACTTCAAGTGCGGAAAGGTCACCCTGCGGTTCGCCAGACATGACGGTCCATCAACGACCTGCCGCACCGGATCGCTCCCGGGCGCGGTGCCGTTTAGGATTCGCGACCCGTCTGATCACACCTGGGTATCACCCAGCAGGCATTCCTTGAAGTCCAGCCAGTACGCCCCGGTCGTTGACGGCTTCTCTCAGCGCGTTGCTGAAGTGAGCTATGTCGAGCGGCCGCCACCGCAAGACCTGGCGGACGTGGTGCATGTGTTCTGGGAATTGCGCACCGGGGCTCTCTTGCCGGTCGACTTCCTCTACCACGCGGTGCCGGACGCCTGCGTGAACCTTCTGTTCAACCAGATCGATCTCGAGGTAGCCGGGGTCACGGCCTTGCACACCGAGGCCACCACGCTCAATCTCGGAACTTCCTTCCACTACGTCGGGGTGCAGTTCTTCCCGGGCGTGTGGCAGGGTGACCGCACCGAGATCCAGGACCGCTACGTTGGCGATGCCTACCACGGCGCGCTCCCCCTGGTGCAGACCAACCGGCAGCTGGCGGGGCTGACGTTCGACGCGATGGCCCAGATCCTGGCTGACCTGGTAAGGTGGTGTGTGAAGCAAGGTCAGGTGCGGGGCCACCCGCTGACGGCCGCGATCCTGTCGCGGCTTGACGCCATTCGCACGGTGGCCGACATGGCGGCGCTGGCGGGGCTGTCCACGCGGCAGTTGCAGCGTACGCTCCGGCAGATCACCGGCTTCTCGCCCCACGATCTTCTCAAGGTGCTGCGGCTGCAGCAGTCCTTCCGCCGGCACTATCTTGACCTGTACGCTGACCAGTCCCACTTCACGACTGCGTTCCGACATGCCACCGGCTACACGCCGGGCCAGTACCGCAAGGCCTTCGGTGTCCGATTTCCACAAGACGGCATGGAGGTCGATGACTAGTCTCGCGGCTCCTTTCCACTCAGGAGCATGCGATGCAAATGCCCAACGCCATCGGCTGGTTCGACCTGTATGTCGATGACTTGAACCGCGCCACCAGCTTCTACGAAGCCGTGCTTCAGCGCAGGCTCGCGCCCATCGGGGACCCGACCGGGGAGACGGCAATGCACAGCTTTCCCGCCGACATGGGTGCGTATGGTGCAGGCGGTGCTCTGGTGCGCTCGCCGCACGGCCGCCCGGGTCCAGGCGGCACCCTTGTCTACTTCAGTGTGGTCGACTGCGCCGTCGAGTCAGGCCGCGTGGAGGCGGCTGGCGGGCGTGTGCTGAGACCGAAGTTCTCCATCGGCGAGTTCGGTTGGGTCGCGCTGTGCAGCGACACCGAAGGCAACCTCTTCGGACTGAGTTCGATGCGCTGAAGCAGTCACAGCAGAGTGGCCGCCTCAGGCCTTGCGGGCAACGAGGCGCTGGATCCACGCCCCGGCGGCAGCCAGCGCCACGCCGACGGTGCTTCCGGTGGCGATGTCGACGGCCATGCCCAGGGTCCAGTGCGGCGCCTGGAAGTGAACGAGGTGCGTGAAGATGCCACCGGCCACCGCCAGCATGGCCACCATGCCGATCGGCCCCAGCGCACCCAGGATGCGCGGTGCAGCCCAGACGATCCAGCGGCCCATCGACTGACGTGCGGCATCGGGTGCGCGGATCAGCGCCAGCCCCATGTCGTCCAGGCGCACCAGCGCGGCGATGAGCCCGTAGATGCCCACGGTCATCACCACGCTCATGGCGACGAGCACAAAGAGCTTCTGCTCGAAGGGCGCCTGCGCGGCCACGGTGAGCGAGATGACCAGAATCTCCAGGCTCAGCACGATGTCGGTGACGATGGCGCCGCGGATGCGCTGCTCGTCGGTCAGCGGCGCCTCGGCCGGGCCGCTGTCCCAGCCCAGTCGCTCCAGCACCGCCTTTCCGCCTTCGAAGGCGAGGTACAGGCCACCAGCGACCAGGGCCAACTGGATGCCCAGAGGAAACAGCGCGTCGACCGTCAGCACGAGTGCGATCAGCCAGACCTTGTTCAGGGCGCTGGCCCGGAAGATGCGCCAGATGGCCGGCAGTTCCTGCGCTGGCGACACGCCGGTCATCTTCGACGCCCCGACGGCCAGGTCGTCGGCAACGATGCCCGCCGTCTTGGCGGCGGCCCGGCCGGTCATGAGGGCCACGTCGTCGGCCGCGGCGGCGAGCTTCAGGCCCTGGGCGGCCACGTCGTCGGCTGCGGCGGCAGCGAGCTTGGCCACGTTGCGAAGGACGGCGAAGAAGGCTGAACTGGGCATGGTGGCGCAGATGATGCCCGTTCTTCCGCAGGGCTCCAAGGCGCGAACTGGCGGGCTGTGCGCAGGATGAAGCGCAGCGAGGAGCGCATGGCAGCGACGAGAGCGAAGGTCCAGACCGCGCCTCGGTCATCCGATCAGCGGTGACCCCAGAGACCGGTCACGGTCTTCGCCGTCGATCAGGTAGTCAATCAGCCAGTCAGCGAACAAGCATGACCATTGCCGTGCAGTCTGCTGGAGCCGACAGCCCCAGCCCCTTACATCAACACGATGTCGTACTGCTCCGGATTCATCGTCGGCTCCGCCGACAAGGAGATCGGCTTGCCGATGAACTCGCTCAGCCCCGCCAGGTGCACGCTCTCTTCGTCGAGCAGCATCTCCACCACGCTGGCGCTGGCCACGACGCGGAATTCCTTGGGGTTGAACTGGCGCGCCTCGCGCAGGATCTCGCGCAGGATGTCGTAGCACACGCTTCTGGCGGTCTTCACCTGGCCGCGGCCCTGGCAGGTGGGACAGGGTTCGCACAGCATGTGGGCCAGGCTCTCGCGCGTGCGCTTGCGCGTCATCTCCACCAGGCCCAGCTGCGTGAAGCCGCTGACCGTGGTGCGCGTGCGGTCGCGCGCCAGCTGCTTGCGGAACTCGGCCAGTACGGCCTGCTGGTGTTCCTCGCGCGTCATGTCGATGAAGTCGGCGATGATGATGCCGCCCAGGTTGCGCAGGCGCAGCTGGCGGGCGATGGCGCCGGCCGCTTCGAGGTTGGTCTTGAAGATGGTGTCTTCGAAGTTGCGCGCGCCCACGAAGCCGCCGGTGTTGACGTCCACCGTGGTCAGCGCTTCGGTCTGGTCGATGATGAGGTAGCCGCCGCTCTTCAGGTCCACGCGCCGCGCCAGTGCACGGGCGATCTCTTCCTCGATGCCGAAGAGGTCGAAGATGGGCCGCTCGCCGCGGTACAGGTCGAGCTTGGCCACGGCGCCGGGCATGTAGGTGTCGCCGAACTGGTGCAGCAGGTCGAACTGCATCTTCGAATCGATGCGTATGGTCTGCGTGGCCTCGGTGGTCAGGTCGCGCAGCACGCGTTCGGCCAGGCTCAGGTCCTGGTGCAGCAGCGTGCCGGGGCCCTTGGTCTGCGATCGTTCGCGGATCAGCGACCAGGCCTTGCGCAGGTAGGCGATGTCGTCGGCCAGTTCGGTGTCGCTGGCCTCCTCGGCGTTGGTGCGCAGGATGAATCCGCCGCCCTCCGCGCCCACCAGCGCCTGCATGCGTGCGCGCAACTGTTCGCGCAATTCGTGCGAACCGATCTTCTGGCTGATGCCGATGTGGTTGTCGTGCGGCAGGAAGACCAGCATGCGCCCGGCAATGGAGACCTGCGTGGACAGCCGCGCGCCCTTGGTGCCGATGGCGTCCTTGATGACCTGCACCGTCAGCGTCTGCCCTTCGAAGACCTGGCGCTCGATGGGCGGCAGCGGAGCGTCGCTGCGGCCGTTGGTGTTCCAGCCGTGCAGGTCGGCCACGTGCAGGAACGCGGCGCGTTCCATGCCGATGTCGATGAAGGCGCTCTGCATGCCGGGCAGCACGCGCACCACCTTGCCCAGGTAGACGTTGCCCACCAGGCCCCGTTCGAGCGTGCGTTCGACGTGCAGTTCCTGCACGGCGCCGTTCTCGACGACGGCCACGCGCGTTTCCTGCGGGGCCCAGTTGATGAGGATGTCCTGGTTGGCCATGCCTCGGAGTCTAGATGCAGTGCCGCCCTCGCCTCAGGGCTGCAGGGAAAGCGAGACCCCGGCACGCTGCAGCAGCATGGCCGTCTCGTGCAGCGGCAGGCCCATGATGCCGCTGTGGCTGCCGTCGATGTGGCTGATCCAGCCGGCCAGAGCGCCCTGGATGGCGTAGGCGCCGGCCTTGCCGAAGGGCTCGCCGCTGGCGATGTAGCGCTCTACCAGCGCAGGCGGCAGCACCGCCATGCGCACGTGCGAGACACTCATGCCGGCCAGGCGCCGCGTGCCGCTCCACACCGCCACCGCGGTCAGCACGCGGTGCGTGCGGCCCGACAGCGACGACAGCATCCGCGCGGCTTCTGCCGCATCGGCCGGCTTGCCCAGGATGCGGCGGCCCAGCGCCACCGTGGTGTCGGCGCACAGGATGGGCGCCACCGGCAGGCCGCGCCGCGCCAGGCGCTGACGGGCCGCACCCAGCTTGGCGGCAGTGACGCGCTGCACGTAGTGCGCCGGCAGTTCGCCCGGGCGCAGCGCTTCGAGCGCCTCGGCGTCTTCGTCGTCAGCGGGCAGCAGCGGCTCGCAGCGCACGCCCAGCTGGCCCAGCAGCTGCAGCCGGCGCGGGCTTTGCGAAGCGAGGTAGACGAAGTCGTGCGGCGCTGCCGGCATGTTCATTCGCGGTGGTAAGGGTGGCCTTCGAACAGCGACCAGGCGCGGTACAGCGCCTCGGCCAGCATCACGCGAACGAAGGCGTGGGGCAGCGTGAGGTCGGACAGGCGCAGGGTCTCGTCGGCGCTGGCCTTCAGCGGCGCGTCCAGGCCGTCGGGGCCGCCGATGACGAAGGCCACGTCGCGGCCGTCACCGCGCCAGAAGGCCAGGCGTTCGGACAGCTGTGCGGTGGTCAGTCGCGTGCCGCGTTCGTCCAGCACCACGCGGCGCACGCCCTGGCCCAGCGCGGCCTCGATGCGCGAGGCCTCGGCGGCCATGCACTGCGCGGCGCTCTTGCCGCTGCGCGGCTCGGCTTTCAGGGCGCGCAGTTCGAGCCGCATCTCGGGCGGAAAGCGCTTGGCGAAGTCGGCCCAGGCCGTGTCGGCCCAGGCCGGCTGGCGTTGGCCGATGGCCACCACCAGCAGCTTCATCGTTCAGGCCCTCAGGCCTTGCGGGTGGCCTTGACCGGGGCGCGGCGGGCCGGCGCCTTGGGCGCGACCTTGACCCCGACCTTGGCAGGCGCCTTGGCTGGGGCCTTGGCCGGTGCCTTCGCTGCACTCGAACGGGCGGAGGCCTTCGCAGGCGCCGAACGCCCTGCGCTCTTGCGCGCTGGCGCCTTCTTGGCCGCAGGCGAGGCCGCGCCGGCTCGCTTGCGCGCCGGTGCCGTGTCTTCGGTGACACGCGCTGCGCCACGCGCGCCGCCGCGCCGGGGCGCCTTGGCCGGGGCGGCTGCTTCGTCGGGCTCCGAGGCCTTCACCAGGCGCCCGTCGGCCGCCGCGACCTTGATGCGCACCGACTTGCCGCCCCAGATCTCTTCCAGGTGGTAGTAGTCGCGGATGGCCGGCTGCATGATGTGCGCCACGGCGGCACCGCAGTCGACGATGATCCACTCGCCGTTGTCCTCGCCCTCGGTGCGCAGCACCTGCATGCCGCGCTTGCGCACGGCGTCGCGCACGCTGGCGGCCAGCGCCTTGGTCTGGCGGTTGCTGGTGCCCGACGCGATGATCACGCGCTCGAACATGGCCGAGAGGTGCTCGGTGTTGAACACGACGACGTTCTGTGCCTTGACGTCTTCGAGGCCATCGACGATGGCTCTCTGCAGCTTGCGAATGTCCATTCAACTCCTGGGGGGCGTGGCCGGGGGCCACGCGGTTCAGCGATAAAGCGCCTGTTGGTCAATATAGCCTGCCACCGTGACAGGCACCAGATGGGCAATCGGCAGGCCGGCGGCCACGCGCTGGCGGATGTCGGTGGACGAGATGTCCATCATCGGCAGTGGCACCGCGCTGTGCGACAGCGCCGCCACGTCGGGGTGCAGAGGCGCATTGTCGCCCGGACGGGCGGCGACCGCGAGTGTCACCTTTTCGAGCAGTTCGCGCCAGCGGTGCCAGGTGTGCAGGCCGGCATGCTGGTCCTGGCCGATGACCAGGAACCACTTGGCGCCGGGAGTGGCTGCCTGCAAGTTGTCGACCGTGTCGATCATGTAGCTGGGGCCTTGCCGCAGAAGTTCGCAGCGCTCCAGAAAGTAGCGCGGCTCGCCGGCCATGGCCCGTTCGACCATGGCCACGCGGTGCTCGGCAGGCGTGATCTGGCGCGACTTCTGCCAGGGCTGGCCGGTGGGCACCCAGCGCAGCTGATCCAGCTGCAACGACTGCAGCGCGGTGCGTGCCAGCGCCACGTGGGCGTTGTGCACGGGGTCGAAAGTGCCGCCGAAGATCCCGATGCGGCGTGGCACCGCGAGCGTCATTCGTCCCCAGGCACGTGGGCGGCCCAGTCGCGCGGGCGCAGGAAGTCGCTGTAGAGCCTGGCTTCGGGCGTGCCGGCCTCGGGCTCCCAGGCATAGCGCCATTTCACCACTGGCGGCATCGACATCAGGATGCTCTCGGTGCGGCCGCCCGACTGCAGGCCGAACAGCGTGCCGCGGTCGAACACGAGATTGAACTCGACGTAGCGGCCGCGGCGGTAGGCCTGAAAGTCGCGCTCGCGCTCGCCGTAGGGCAGCGCGCGGCGGCGCTGCACGATGGGCAGATAGGCGTGCAGGAAGGCGTCGCCGACGGCACGTGTCATGGCGAAGCTGTGGTCGAAGCCGCCTTCGGCGAAGTCGTCGAAGAACACGCCGCCCACGCCGCGCGGCTCGTTGCGGTGCTTCAGGAAGAAGTACTCGTCGCACCAGGTCTTGAAGCGCGGGTGCTTGTCGGCGCCGAAGGGCGCCAGCGCGTCGCGGCAGGTCTGGTGGAAGTGCACGGCGTCGGCCTCGAACCCGTAGTAGGGCGTGAGGTCCATGCCGCCGCCGAACCACACCACGGGCTCCTGCCCTGCCGGCAGCGCGGCGAACATGCGCACGTTCATGTGCACCGTGGGCACGTAGGGGTTGCGCGGGTGGATGACCAGCGACACGCCCATGGCCTCGAAGGGCGCGCCGGCCAGCTCGGGCCGGTGCTGCGTGGCCGAAGGCGGCAGCGTGGTGCCCTTCACATGGCTGAAGTTGCAGCCGCCGCGTTCGAAGAGGTTGCCTTCCTCGACCAGCTGCGAGCGGCCGTCGCCCTGCAGCCGGCCACCGGGCTCGCGCGTCCAGGCATCGGTCAGGAAGGTCTTGCCGTCCTCGGCCTGCAGCCCGGCGACGATGCGCTGTTGCAGGCCCAGCAGGTATTCGCGGACTTGGAGGGTGTCGATCATGGTGTGGTGGCCGCCGCTTAAAGCGGCAGGCAAGTGGTCAGTGCTTGATGGCCTTGTGGCCTATATCACTGCGCCATTGGGCGCCGTCGAAGTGGATCTGCCGCACGCCGTCGAGCGCGCGCTGCTGCGCCAGCCGCACCGATTCGCCCAGCGCGGTGACGCACAGCACGCGGCCGCCGCTGGTGAGGGTGCGCTCGCCGTCGGCCACCGTGCCGGCATGGAAAACGCGCAGGGCGTCGGTGGCGGCAGGCAGGCCGCTGATGACGTCGCCCTTGCGCGGCGTGGCGGGGTAGCCGTGCGCGGCCATCACCACGCCCAGCGCCACGCGGCGGTCCCATTGCAGCTCGACCTTGTCGAGCGTGGCGTCGGTGGCGTGCATCAGCACCTCGAAGAGATCGCTCTTCAGGCGCATCAGGATGACCTCGGCCTCGGGGTCGCCCAGGCGCGCGTTGAACTCCACCGTGCGCGGCTGGCCTTGCGCGTCGATCATCAGGCCGGCGTACAGGAAGCCGGTGAAAGGCATGCCTTCGCGCGCCATGCCCTGCAGCGTGGGCTGGATGATGTCCTGCATCACGCGCGCATGCACGTTGGGCGTGACCACAGGGGCCGGTGAGTACGCGCCCATGCCGCCGGTGTTGGGGCCGGTGTCGCCGTCGAAGATGCGCTTGTGGTCCTGGCTCGTGGCCAGCGCCTGCACGTGCACGCCGTCGCTCAGCACGATGAAGCTGGCTTCCTCGCCGGCCATGAACTCTTCGATGACCACACGGGCCACGCCGTCGGCGTGCACCACGCCCAGGTGGTTGTCGGCCAGCATGTGATCGATGGCGGCGTGCGCTTCGGCCAGCGTCATGGCCACCACCACGCCCTTGCCGGCGGCCAGGCCGTCGGCCTTGATGACGATGGGGGCGCCCTGCGCGTCGACGTAGGCGTGCGCAGCGGCCACGTCGGTGAACTCCGCCCAGGCCGCGGTGGGGATGCGGTGCCGCTGCATGAAGGCCTTGGCGAAGGCCTTGGAGCTTTCCAGCTGCGCCGCGGCGCGCGTGGGGCCGAAGATGCGCAGGCCCATCGCGCGGAAGGTGTCGACCACGCCCGCGGCCAGCGGCGCCTCGGGGCCGACCACCGTGAGTGCGATCTTCTCGGTGCGCGCGAACTCGGCCAGCGCCTGCGGGTCGGTCAGCGGCACGTTGCGCAGCGTGGGGTCGGCCGCCGTGCCGCCGTTGCCCGGCGCCACGTACACCGCCTGCACCCGCTCGGCCCGCGCCAGCTTCCAGGCCAGCGCGTGCTCGCGCCCGCCGCTGCCGATCACCAGCACCTTCATGCGCAGCTCATTCGGAGATCAATGCGTTGTGGTACACATCTTGAACGTCGTCGAGGTCCTCGATGACGTCCAGCAGCTTCTGCATGCGCGCAGCGTCGTCGCCGGTCACCTCGATGGGGTTTTCGGCGCGCCAGGTCACCTCGGCGATCTCGGCCTTCAGGCCGGCGCCTTCCAGGGCCTTGCCCACGGCCTCGAAGTCGGCCGGCGGGCACAGCACCTCGATGGAGCCGTCGTCGCCGGTGATGACGTCGTCGGCGCCGGCTTCCAGGGCCACTTCCATGACCTTGTCTTCGCTGGTGCCGGGGGCGAACACGAACTGGCCGCAGTGCTTGAACTGGAAGGCCACGCTGCCTTCGGTGCCCATGTTGCCGCCGTACTTGCTGAAGGCGTGGCGCACCTCGGCCACGGTGCGCACGCGGTTGTCGGTCATGCAGTCGACGATGACGGCCGCGCCACCGATGCCGTAGCCCTCGTAGCGGATCTCCTCGTAGCTCACGCCCTCGAGATTGCCGGTGGCCTTGTCGATGTTGCGCTTGACGGTGTCGACCGGCAGGTTCACCGCCTTGGCCTTCTCGATGGCCAGGCGCAGGCGCGGGTTGGCGCTGGCGTCACCGCCGCCCAGGCGCGCGGCGACCATGATCTCGCGGATCACGCGCGTCCAGGCCTTGCCGCGCTTTTCGTCCTGGCGGCCCTTGCGGTGCTGGATGTTGGCCCATTTGGAATGTCCGGCCATCGTCGGCGATCTCCTGGCGTCGGCCCGTCTCGGGCGCGCACTTGTCTTGTTCGGGGAGGCGCATTCTACCGAGGGGGGCTTGCTCAGCGCTGGCATGGCCCGCGGCCGGGCGGCCACCGGTCCACGGCCCCGCCCTGCGTGCGGGATGCGCCGTCGCCGCCCTCCCCGGTAGACTTCGCGCCATTCGAAATGACGCGGAGCTGCGCACCATGCCCGACCCGATCCTCGTCGCCCAGCACGGTGACATCGAATGCCACCTGCTGCCGGCCCTGGCCAACCGCCACGGACTGATCACCGGGGCCACCGGCACCGGCAAGACCATCAGCCTGCAGACGCTGGCCGAGAGCTTCAGCAAGCTCGGGGTACCGGTGTTCATGGCCGACGTGAAGGGCGACCTGACCGGCGTGACCCAGCCCGGCAGCATCAGCCCCAAGCTCGCCACGGTGCTGAAGGAGCGCGGCCTGCCCACGCCCGAGAGCGTGACCTGCCCGGCCACGCTGTGGGACGTCTTCGGCGAATCGGGCCACCCGGTGCGCGCCACGGCCTCGGACATGGGCCCGCTGCTGCTGGCGCGCATGCTGGCACTGAACGAAACCCAGGCCGGCGTGCTGAACCTGGTGTTCAAGATCGCCGACGACAACGGCCTGCTGCTGCTGGACATGAAGGACCTGCGCGCGATGCTGCAGTACGTGGGCGAGAACTCCAGCCAGTTCACCACCGAGTACGGCAACATCAGCGCGGCCAGCGTGGGCGCCATCCAGCGCGGCCTGCTGCAGATCGAGGAACAGGGCGGCGACCGCTTCTTCGGCGAGCCCATGCTGGACCTGGGCGATTTCATGCAGACGGTGGACGGCAAGGGGGTGATCAACATCCTCACGGCCGACAAGCTGATGAACGCGCCGCGCCTGTACGCCACCTTCCTGCTGTGGATGCTGAGCGAGCTGTTCGAGATGCTGCCCGAGGTGGGTGACCTGGAAAAGCCCAAGCTGGTGTTCTTCTTCGACGAGGCCCACCTGCTGTTCAAGGACGCGCCGGCCGTGCTGGTCGAGCGCATCGAGCTCGTCGTGCGCCTGGTGCGCAGCAAGGGCGTGGGCGTGTACTTCGTGACGCAGAACCCGCTGGACGTGCCCGACACCGTGCTGGCCCAGCTGGGCAACCGCGTGCAGCACGCGCTGCGCGCCTTCACGCCGCGTGACCAGAAGGCCGTGAAGGCGGCCGCCGACACCATGCGCGCCAACCCGAAGATCGGCGACATGGCCACCGCCATCACCGAACTCGCGGTGGGCGAGGCGCTGGTCAGCTTCCTCGACGCCAAGGGCCGGCCCAGCGTGACCGAGCGTGTCTACGTGCTGCCACCGGGCAGCCAGATCGGGCCGATCACGCCGGAGCAGCGAAAGGCGCTGATCGCCGGATCGCTGGTGGCCGGGGCTTATGAAAAGACGGTGGACCGCGAGTCGGCCTACGAGATCATCCGGGGCCGCGCCGCCACCGGCGCAGCCGAAGCGGCCGAGGCAGCGCCCGCAGGCAAGGGGGAGCCGATCAAGCCGCGCCTGCCCGGCAGTGCACCGGGCAATGCGCCGGCCGCTGCCGAAGGCGGCGGCCTGATGGACGGCCTGAAGGACGCCCTCTTCGGCTCGACCGGCCCGCGCGGCGGCCGCCATCCGGGTCTGGCCGAGAAGGCCGCCTCGTCGGCGGTGCGCAGCATCGGCTCGGCCGTCGGGCGCGAGATCATCCGCGGCGTGCTGGGCTCGCTGCTGGGCGGCACGCGCCGTCGATGAAATGGAGCCCCCAAGCTCGCACTCGCTCGCTAACCCCCCAAGGGGGCCGTCCGCCTACGGCCCGGCGGAGCCGGTTCCGTGGCGGGAAGCTTGATCGCGGTCTCGAGCCATGGGCTGCGTGGGTGACGACAGTGCCGACATGAACATCTTCAAGTGGTTGTTGATCGCGGTGCTGGCGCTGATCCTGCTGGCCGTGATGGCCGGCCAGCTCGGCCTGCTGCGCGGCGCGCAGCCCGGCGACCTGGGTGTGCGCGACGGCAAGCTCAAGCGGCCTTCGCTGACGCCCAACAGCGTCAGCAGCCAGGCCGACCTCTGGCCCGACCACCCCCGGCGCGACGCCGCCCGCATCGCGCCGCTGGCGCTGCGCGGCGACGGGCCGGCAACCATCGCGCGCCTGAAGACCCTCGTCGAGGCCATGCCCGGCGCGGTGGTGGTCGAAAGCCGCGCCGACTACCTCTACGCCCAGTTCACCACGCGGCTGATGAAGTACACCGACGACGTCGAGTTCTGGTTCGACCCCGCCGCCGGCGTGGTGCAGGTGCGCTCGGCCTCGCGTGTGGGACGCAAGGACTTCGACGTGAACCGCCAGCGCGTGGAGCTCGTGCGGGCGCGGCTCCAGGCGTCCTGAGTCCGATCGCCTGAATCCGGCGGCGAGCCGCGCCCGGACTCGCCCGCCCTCAGCCCATGCGCGAACGCGCGTGCGCGGCCAGCGCCGCCAGCACGGCGTCGACGCCGGCGCGCACGCGTTCGAAGCCGGCGTTGGGCTGCAGCTGGGCGTCCATGTACAGCGAGCGCTTGATCTCGATCTGCACCGCGTGGTGGCCCACCTCGGGCCGGCCCGAGCGGCGGATGATCTCCACGCCCTTGAAGGGATCGTTGCGCGCCACGCTGAAGCCGTGGCTGCGCAGGGCGCCTTCGATGACGTCCATCGTCGCCGCGTCGCTGGTGGTGCCGTCGAGGTTGCCCAGCACGAAGTCAGCCAGCACCTTGTCGGCGGGCATGCCCATCAGCGCATAGCTGTCGTCGGGCATGGAATGCGCGTTGATGTGCCAGCGGCAGGGCGACGCCGCGGCAGCGCGAGCCAGCGCCGCGTCCAGCGCAGTGTGGTACGGCGTCCAGCAGGTGTCGATGCGCCGCTGCACCTCGGCCACCGCAAGGCGGCGGCCGTACATCGGCTGCTTGTCCATCAGCCGCCACACCAGGCCGATGCCCAGCTCGGTCTTGCGGCTGGGGGTGACGGGACCGGGCCAGGGCGCGTCGAGCAGCGCCGCGTCGATGTCTTCCAGTCCGCGGTTGGGGTCGATGTAGGCGCGCGGGAAGCGTGCTGCCAGCAGCGTGGCGCCGTAGCGCGGCGCGTGCGCCCACAGCGCGTCGACCCAGGTGTCCTCGGCATGGCGCAGGCGCTGCATCGGCACCGTGGCGCCGAAGTCGGCGGGGTAGTCGGTGCCGCTGTGCGGTGAATCGATGACGATGGGCAGGGCGCCGGCGTCCGGCAGGGTGAGGCGACAGGCGAAGTCGGAGGCAGGAGGGTTCTCAGGCAGGCTCATCGTTCGATCCTACGCCGGCAGGCCGGCGTTTCGCGACAGCGGTCGGCGTTTCATCGCCCGGCGCTGGCGCCGCGCCGCGCCCTCCCACAAAGTGCCTGCGGGCCGTCGCGAGTGCGCGGTCGCCGACAACCCTCAAGGAAGCAGGAAGAGCAGCAGCATGATCATCGCCATCCTCCAAGGTACGCCCGCCTGGGTCTGGGCATTGCTCGCCGCGCTGGTCGCCCTGGGCCTGTGGCAGGGCCGCGACCGCAGCGTCGCCCCTGCACGCCTGCTGCTGCTGCCCCTGGCCCTGCTGGGCCTGGGTCTGTGGACGGTGATGCCCTCGTGGCGCGCACAGCCGACGGGGGCCGCTGTCTGGCTGGCCACCTGGCTGGCAGGCACTGCAGCGGGCATGTGGCTGCCCCTGCGGCCCGGCGCCACTTGGGACACCGCCACGCAGCGCCTGCGGCTTCCGGGCAGCCGCCTGCCCCTGGTGGTGATCCTGGCGGTCTTCTCGCTGCGCTACGGCGCCGGTGTCACCGCTGCCATCAACCCCGCGCTGGCCGGCTCGGCCGCCTTCGTGTGGACGCTGGCCGGGGTCAGCGGCTGCATCAGCGGCCTGCTGCTGGGCCATACGCTGCGCCTGCTGTCGCTGGTGCCGCACCGCAAGGGCCGGCATGGCGGCGCGACAATCGACCTCCATGGCAGCCTCTGACTTGTCGTCGACCCGCGCCACGAAGGCGCAAGAGCCGGCGCGCACCGCCGGCGGGCTGGCGCTGACCCGCCTCAAGCGCGGCTTCTTCTTCATGACGGTGATGTGCACCGCCATCGGCCTGTTCATTGCCGCCATCGATCGCGGCAACCTGCAATACAAGCTGCTGTACTCGTTCTGCATCGGCTTCACCTGCTGGCTCATGACCGACGTGATGCGCATCGGGGTGGCCCTGCGCATGGACAGACAGCGCGAACAGCGCGGAGAACCGCTGGGCGCGAAGGGCTTCGACATGGGCTGGCGCGCCATGGTGCCGGCCATGATCCTGGCGATGGTGTTCGGGCCGCTGGTCGGCACCTGGCTGGGCGATCTCGTGACGGGCTTCGACACGCCCAATCTGTTCAACATGACCCACACCGGCTCGCGGCTGACCCTGGCAATGACCGTCATCGGGTCGCTGGTCGCCGTGGCCTGGGTCACGACCATGGAACGCCTGGCCGCCACGCGTGCGGCGGCCGAGGCCGCGCAACGACAGGCCGCCGAGAACCAGCTCAAGCTGCTGGAATCGCAGCTCGAACCGCACATGCTGTTCAACACGCTGGCCACGCTGCGCGTGCTGATCGGCATCGACGCCGAGCGTGCGCAGGAGATGCTCGACCGGCTGATCGCCTTCCTGCGCGCGACGTTGAACGCGTCGCGCACCGGCTCGCACCCGCTGGCGCTGGAGTTCGAGCGCCTGACCGACTACCTGGCTCTGATGTCGCTGCGCATGGGGCCGCGCCTGCAGGTGGTGCTGGAACTGCCCGAGGCGCTGCGCGGCCTGCCCGTGCCGCCCCTGCTGCTGCAGCCGCTGGTGGAAAACTGCATCCGCCACGGCCTGGAGCCCAAGGTGGCCGGCGGCCGCATCGAGGTGCGTGCGCAGCGCGACGGCGCACAGCTGCTGCTGAGCGTGCGCGACACCGGTGTGGGCCTGGACACGGCAGCCGCCACCGGCGGCACGCGCTTCGGCCTGGAACAGGTGCGCGCGCGGCTGGCGGCGCTGCACGGCACCCAGGCCCGCTTCGACATCCGCGCGTGCAACGACGCCGAGGGCGGCACCGAAGCACGCATCCACCTGCCCTGGCCGCGAGAGACCGCATGAACGTCACCGCCCTGATCGCCGAGGATGAACCGCTGCTGGCCGATGGCCTGAAAGCCGAGCTGGCCCGTGCCTGGCCGGAGCTGCGCATCGCCGCGATGGTGGGCGACGGCCAGAGCGCCGTCGACCAGGCGCTGGCGTTGCAGCCCTCGGTGTGCTTCTTCGACATCCGCATGCCGGGTCTGAGCGGGCTGGAAGCCGCGCAGGTGCTGGCCGAGGACTGGCCGGCGGGCACGACCTTCCCGCTGCTCGTCTTCGTCACGGCCTACGACCAATACGCGTTGCAGGCCTTCGAGGCGCAGGCGGTCGACTACCTGGTCAAGCCGGTGACCCCGGCGCGCCTGGCCGAGTGTGTCGCGCGCCTGCGCGGCCGGCTGCAGGCGCAACGCCCCGCGCCCGCGCCGGGACCGGCCACGCCGACGGGCGCCCAGGCGGCATCACAACAAGCCGAGGCGCTGGAACAGACGCTGGGTCAGCTGCGCGCCCTGCTCGGCGCCGCGGCCGTCCCGTCGGCGCCCGCACGGCTGGAGGTCATCCAGGCGCAGGTGGGCGCGATGGTGCACCTGGTGCCGGTGGACGAGGTGATCTACTTCGAAGCGGCCGACAAGTACGTGCGCGTCATCACCGCCACGCACGAGCATCTCATCCGCCTGTCGCTGCGCGAGCTGCTGCCGCAGCTCGATCCGCAGCGCTTCTGGCAGGTGCACCGGGGCACCGTGGTGCAAGCCCGCTGCATCGCCACCGCCAGGCGCGAGGACAGCGGCAAGGTCACGCTCACGCTGCGCGGCCGCGACGAGACGCTCGTCGCCAGCCGGCTCTACGCGCACCTCTTCAAGGGCATGTAGCCGGGCTGGACCGGCATGCGGATCACTTCGCCAGCCTGAAGACCGCCACCGACTGCACCAGGGCCTGGGCCTGCTGCCTGAGGCTTTCCGCGGCCGCAGCCGACTCCTCCACCAGCGCCGCATTCTGCTGCGTCGCCTGGTCCATCGCCGAGACCGCCTGCCCGACCTGCGCCACGCCATTGTTCTGCTCGACGCTGGCCGTGCTGATCTCGCCGACGATGTCGTTGACGCGCTGGATGGCCGTGACGATCTGGCCCATGGTGGCGCCGGCGCTGTCCACCAGTGCGGTGCCTTGTTCGACGCGCTCGACGCTGTCGCTGATCAGGGTCTTGATCTCGCGCGCCGCCTCGGCGCTGCGCTGGGCCAGGCTGCGCACCTCGCCGGCCACCACCGCGAAACCGCGGCCCTGCTCGCCGGCGCGCGCGGCTTCCACCGCGGCGTTCAGCGCCAGGATGTTGGTCTGGAAGGCGATGCCGTCGATGGTGCCGATGATCTCTGCAATGCGGCGCGAGCTCTGGTTGATGCCCTTCATGGTGTCGACGACGCGGCCCACCACCTCGCCGCCTTGCTGCGCCACCTGGCTGGCGCTGGACGCCAGCTGATTGGCCTGGCGTGCGCTGTCGGTGTTCTGACGCACGGTGGAGCCCAGCTCCTCCATCGAGGCTGCGGTCTGCTGCAGTGCGCTGGCCTGGTGCTCCGTGCGGCTGGACAGGTCGTTGTTGCCCGAGGCGATCTGCGCACTGGCCGTGGCCACGCCTTCCGAGCCCAGACGCACCGAGCCGACCACCTCGGTCAGGCGCAGCTGCATCTCCTTCAGGTGGGCCATCACGCTGCTGGTGTCGCCTCGCGCCAGCACGATGGGCGTGGTCAGGTCGCCCTGGGCCACGGCGGCAGCCACACGTGCTGCCGCGTCGGGTTCTCCGCCCAGGCGGCGCAGCAGGGAACGCGTGATGAACACCGCCAGCAGCAGTCCGGTCACGAGCGCCGCGGCAACGAGGGAGCCCAGCAGGGTGCGAGACTGCAGGTAGATCGACTGCGCATGGGCATCGGCCGCCTGCCCGCCTTCGAAGTTGTAGGCGGTGAGCTTGTCGATCGCGTTCAGCGTCTCCGTCATGGCCACCGAGGCCGCGCCGTCGCTGATGTCCTGGGCGTCCTGCGCCTTGTCGGATCTTCCCAGGGCGACCACCTTCCTGGTGACCTCGCCGTACTCGCTCCAGTGCTTGTTGAAGCGTGCCAGCAGCGCCGTTTCGGCTTCGCCCTGCGCCGACTTCGAGTAGGCCTGGATCGTATCGACGACGGTCTTCGCCGCCGCCGTCATCTTCTCTTCGTACTCGGCGTGGTAGCTGGAGTCGGGTGCCTTGGTGTGCTTGATCTCGAACTCGCGGTGCTCCAGCAGCGCCATGCGCACCTTGTTGGTGTGGGCCACCCCGGGCAGCCACTTCTCGGCCAGCTCGTGGGCGGCGCCGTTGACCAGGCCCAGCTTCCAGATCGACAGGCCACCCTGCACCAGCAGCAGGGTCAGCACGATGCCGAAGGCCAGCGCCAGCTGGGCGCCGATGCGCGCGCCGGCCACGTGGGTGGCCAGGTTGCGGAGCAGTGTCTTCATGGGCTTCCCCCCGTGGTGGCGCCGTGGCTTACTTCTTGTGGCCGACGTAGGTCGAGCCGATGACCTTGCCGCCGCCGTCCTTGATCGGGTTGTAGCAGGCATCGAACTGGGTGCCGAGCACGTCGATCACGCCGCAATACGACTGCCCCTTCACCAGCGCCTCGTAGGCCTTGTTGCGCGCCAGCGTGGTGCCGATGCCGCGCTTGCCTTCCGGCGTCAGCACGTTGGTGCTGACGCGCACGAACTCCTCGCCGTCCTTGACGAAGACGGTGGCCGACGCGCCCGTGGTCTTGCGGATCTCGTCGACGACGTCGAAGTTGTTGTTGATGCGGCGCGGGCCGTAGAACAGCGCACCCACGGTCTTGTCGGCCACGGCTGCCGTGCCTTCGACCTTGGGTGCACCGATCTTGGCCAGCCGCTCATCGAGCTGGCGGATCGAGTCCTGGGGGGAGCTGGCCTGCGCCGCCGACGCCAGCAGCAGGGATGCGGCCAGCAGGGTGAAAAGCTTCTTCATCGTCGGTCTCCGGAGTGAAAAGGGTTTGGAAGCGGGAGTGCCGGGATGGCGCTCCGATCTGACTTCCATCAACTTTTCGGCACTCGGGTGCGAAAGATGAGAACAAGTGCGTGAAAAACGGCAGATTGGGATGCCCAGTTTCGGGGCGTTCCCTGAGCAGGCGCTCAAGCCGTCAACATGCTCCGCACGCAGCCGACCAGTTCCTGGTCGGTATAGGGCTTGGTGAGATAGCGCGTGACGCCTGCGGCCAGGGCGGCATCGCGGTGCTTGACCGTCGAGCGCGAGGTGATCATCACGATGGGTGTGGCCTGCAGCTGCGGCCGCAGGCGCAGCTGGCGCGTCAGGTCGAGGCCGTTCAGGTTGGGCATCTCCAGGTCGGTCAGCACGATGTCGACCGCCTGATGTTCGAGTTGCTGCAGGGCGTCGAAACCGTCGCGGGCGGCCAGCACCTCGTAGCCGGCGTCCTGCATCAGCTGCGACACCGCCTTGCGCACGGAGATCGCATCGTCCACCACCATCACGCGGCGGCGTTGCACCTGAGCACGGTGGCGCAGTGCGGCGGCGGCAGCCTGGCCGATGCCGTCGCGCGAGCTGGACTCCAGGCGGTCGGGGTCGAGCACGAAGAGCACCCGGCCATCGGGCTGCAGCGCTGCACCTCCCACGCCGCGACAGCGGCGCAGCAGGGTGCCCACGTCCTGCAGGATCAGTTCGCGCGCATCGACCACGCGGTCGACTGCCAGCGCCACGGTGCCAGTGCCGCAGCGCACCAGCACGGCCGGCGGCGAGGCCGGCCGCGACGCGCCCGACGCGGCCGGAGACAAGCCCGTCCAGTCGCCCAGCCAGGCCAGCGGGTACTCGAGTTCCATGTGGTGCAGCCTGTCGCCCTGCACTTCGCCCTGGCCGGCGGCCAGCGCCTTGACCACGGTATCGGTGGGCAGGGCGAGCAATTCGCCCGCCACTTCGACGATCAGCGCATGCACGCTGCCGGTGCTGGCGGGCACGCGCACGGTGAAGGTGCTGCCGGCCAGCGGCTCGGTGTGGATATCGACGTGGCCCTTCATAGCGCGCACGCGCTCGGCCACCACGTCCATGCCGACGCCGCGTCCCGAGACCTCGGTGACTTCGTCGCGCGTGGAAAATCCCGGCAGCATGATGAGGCGAGCCAGCTCCTGCATCGACGGCTCGACGCCCGCGTCCAGCAGCCCCAGCGACACCGCCTTTCCATGCACGGCACCGAGGTCGACGCCACGACCATCGTCGCGGCAGGTCAGGTGCACGGTCTGGCCGTCGCGACGGCAGCCGAGCACGATGGTGCCCTCCTCGGGCTTGCCGTAGAGCGCGCGCTCTTCGGCCGGCTCGATGCCGTGGTCGACGGCATTGCGCAGCAGGTGCAGCAGCGGCTCGGTCAGGCGCTCCAGCACGTCGCTGTCGAGCTGCACCTGCTCGCCTTCGACCACCAGGCGCACCTTGCGCCCCAGCGCCGCGGCGGTCTGCGACACGGTGCGGCGCAGGCGCGAGACGATGTTGCGCATGGGCACCAGGCGGGCCTGCAGCAGTTCGCGGTGCTGGTCCTTCAGCTGCAGCGTGTGCTCGCGCAGCGCGGCGCTGGCGCGCTGGGTCTCGTCGCGCGCGGCGCGGCCCAGTTCGCGTTCATCGTCCACCAGCTCGGCGACGAAGCGCGACAGCGTGTGCAGGTGGTTGTAGCGGTCCATCTCCAGCGGGTCGAAACCGACGCCGTCGGCGCCGGCCTTTTCCTGCAGCGAGACCCCCTGCTTCTCCAGCGCCAGCTGCAGCTCGCGCAGGCGCTGCGTCAGGGCGCTGTTCTGCGCGTCCAGCGCCTGCAGGCGTTCCTCGACCGTGCGCAGGTGCTGTCCCAGGCGACCGCCGAGCACCAGGCCCTGGCCGGCGCGCCGCACCAGGCGGTCCAGGCGCGGCACGCTCACACGCAGCTGCGCCTCGACCTCGGCCGGCTCCGAAGCGACAGCGGGGGCTGGCGACGTCGCGGGCCTGTTCGGCTCGGCCGGCGCGGCGACGGTCGAGGGCGCCCACTCCTGGGCATCGATGTCGATCGGATCGAACACCGAAGGCTGCGCATCCACCGGGTCGCGTTCGGCGGCGCCCGCCTGGCGATCGGCGACCCGCGCCGGCCAGTCACCACGGCGGATGGCGTTGACCCAGTCGATCAGGTCCTGCAGGTGCCGGCGCGACTGCTGCGGCGGCTCTTCCTCGCCGCGCAGCGTGTAGAGCATCTGGTCGAGCGTGGCAGCGGCCTGCTCCAGGTCCTGCCCCATGGGGCCGGGCAGCGTGCCGCCCTGCTCGGCGGCGAACTCGATCAGGTCCTCGATGCGGTGCGCCAGGCGCCCCACGCCGCGCACGCCGATGATGTTGCCGCTGCCCTTGAAGGTGTGCGCGACGCGCTGCGCTTCCTGGATCTGCGCGGCGGCCAGGCCGCTGCGCACCAGCGTCCGCACGGCGTCGCCCAGTCGCGCCGCCTGGGCCGGAGCGTCGGCCAGGAAGGTCTCGTAGAGGTCGGGGTCGACGTCGTCGGGAACGGCCAGCGAGACATCGCCTTCGGTGGCCTCGGGCACGAGCTGCAGCTCGTCGCCCATCTCGTCGGGCAGGCTGGGGGCCACCACCAGCAGGGCGCGCAGGCCGGCTGCCGAGTCGGGGTCCAGGCCGAGCGGGCTGCGGGCCAGCCACTCGACCAAGGCATCGCTCGCCCCGGCCTCGCCGGGGGCGGCGAAGCAGGCTTCGAAGCAGCCGCGCCAGCCGGCGAGCCAGCCCAGGCCCTCGCCCATCGTATCGGCATCGAACAGCGCCAATGTCAGCGCGGCATCGCGCGTCTGCTCCAGCGCCACGCCCAGGCCTTCGAGCGAAATGATGCGCGCCGTCTGCGCGACGCGGTCGAGCTCGGCCGCCACGGCCTGCGCATGCCGTTCGGCGTCGGAGCCCTCGTCGCCCAGCCACTGCAGCAGGCCGGCGTCGATCTGGTCGGCGGCTTGCGCGAATTCCTCGCGCATCACGCGCAGCAGGTCATCCAGTCGCATGGGTTCTCGATGAAGGGGGGCTGGGACGCGAGATCGGAAGCCGTGGGGCGATCGGGTCGGGCTCTTGCGGTGTTCCGACCGCGATCAGGCCGGCTGGGGCAGCGTGAACTGCGACACCGCGTCGATCAGCTTGCGGGAGGACTGCACCAGGCTCTGCGTGGACGTGGTCTGCTGCGAGATGGCGCTCACCGTGGCCATCGAGCCCTTGTTGAGCTTGGCCACCGAGAGCTGCAGCTCACGCGCCATCAGCGACTGCTGCTGCGAGAAGGTGGCGATCTGCTGCACCATGCCCACCAGCTCGGCCGTGGTCTGCCGCGTCTGGGTCATCTGATCGCCGGCCAGCTGCGCCTTCTCGGACTGCGAGACGACGTCGCTGATCAGGCGGTTCATGGTGTAGATGGTTTCGTTGGTCTCGAGCTGGATGTTCTGCACCAGCTGCGAGATCTGCTGCGTGGCCTGCCGCGAGCTCTCCGACAGACGCTGCACTTCTTCGGCCACCACCGCGAAGCCGCGGCCGGCCTCGCCCGCCGTGGCCGCCTGCATGGCGGCGTTCAGCGCCAGCACGTGCGTGCGCTCCGAGATGGTGTTGATCATGCTGACCACCGACGAGATCTCCTGGCTGCGCTCGCCCAGTCGCTTGAAGCGCTTTTCCGTCTCGGAGATCGACTCGCGCAGCTGGTCCATGCCGCGCACCGTGGCGGCCACCGTGCGCAGCGCGGTGTCGGTCGCGGCCGAGGCCTGCTCGGCGGTGCGGTTGGAGCTTTCGGTCAGCGCCGCCACCTGGGTGAGCTGCTTGGTGGCGCGTGCCAGCTGCGTGGACATCTGCTCCAGCGCCTGGCGTTCGCCCTGCGCCGTGTCGTCCACCTGGCCGGCCTGCTGGCTGACCGACTCCGAAGCCACGCGCACCTCGTCGGCAATGCGGCGCACCTCGTGCAGCGTGCGGCCGGTCTCGTCGGAGAGCTGGTTGATCGAGGAGCTGAGCGTGCCGATCACGTCCTCGGTGACCTCGGCACGCACGGTGAGGTCCTTGTTGGACAGCTGGAACACGGTCTGCAGCAGCGCGATGACGGAGTTGTTCAGCGTCTCGTTCTCGGCCTGCGCCTTCTCGAGCTGCGCAATGCGTTCGTCCAGCAGGTTGTCGAAGGCCCGGCCCAGGTCGCCGATCTCGTCGGCCTGCTTGAGCGCGCTGCGCTCGGCGGTGCGGCCCGCGGCCACGGCCTTCACGGTCTCGTACAGCTTGTCGATGGGGCGCATGAAGCCGCGCACGAAGAAGAACATCAGCCCGCCCACCACCAGCAGCACGGCGCCGGCGATCAGCGCGGCACGGTACTGCGTGGCCTCGTTCAGCGCCACGATGGGCGCGTCGGCTTCCTCGGCGCCGATGGCGGTGACGATGCCCCATTCCAGGTTGCCCACCTTCAGCGGCGCATAGGCGCCCACCACGTTCACGCCGCGGTAGTCGACGAAGCGCGACACACCGCTCTTGCCGGCCAGCGCGTCCTGCACCGCGGGCGAGTCGGCGTTGATGAGGCCGATGGAGGTGCTCTTCTTGTCGACCAGGCCGCGCTGCGCCGGGCTCAGGCGCTCGCTCATGGCGGCCATGAAACCGCTCTTGCCGGTCAGCACGTCGCGCACGTCGGTGCGCAGCAGCTTGTCGGGGCCGACGATGTAGGTGTCGCCCGTGCGGCCCAGGCCGATCTTCTCCCAGGCCTTGCCGGAGTTCACGGCCGTCGTGATCTTGTCGATGGGCAGCTGCATGGCGAGCACGCCGATCTGCTTGTCACCATCGAAGACGGGCACGGCGGCGAAGGCCGCCTGGTCGTTGTAGGACGGCAGGTAAGGTTCGAAGTCGGTGAGGTGGATGTCGTCCCGGCTCTTGGCGTTCTTCACCCGCAGGTAGGCCTCGGCCAGCTTGGTCTTGCCGACGATGCCCTGGGTGATGCGGGTGGCGTAGTCCAGTTCCTTGAACACCGTGTACAGCAGGTAGTCGGTGTTGTTGTCGATGAAGAAGATGTCGTAGAAGCCGAACAGCTTCTGCGCGCGCTCCATCGTCGGGTGGTACAGCGCGTGCTGTTCGTTGTAGGCGAACTTCGCGGGTGCGGCCACCAGCTTTTCCTTCTCGCCCAGCGGCGCCGGATTGGCCACGATGTACTGGTGCTGCAGCGCGACCGTGTTGGCGTCGAGGATGCTGAACAGCTCGGCCATCGGCGGGGCGGCCGTGGGGTTGCGGCGGGCGAATTCGACACCGAACTGCTGGTCGACGTACGACGACATGGCCTGACGCTGGCTCGAAGGATCCTCGAGCTTGGCCAGTTCGGCCCCGGCACCGTAGAAGGTGCTCTTGAAGCCCTTCATGGCCTCGACCGTGCTGCGGTTCTGCGCCAGCGAACGCAGCGCGTCCAGCCGGGTGTTCAACTCGTAGCGCACCGTCTCGGCCTTCAGGTCGCGAAGCGCCACCAGCTGCGTCTGCACCTGGGTGTTCACGGTTTCCGACGCCACTTGGGTGGCACCCTGCCACAGCAGCACGGCGGTGAGTGCCAGCGGCACCAGCGTCAGGCCGGCGGCGCCGAGGATGAGTTTCTGACCGATCTTCATTCAAGGTCTCCGATCGAGATCGCGCCCGCGGGCGCTGGATGCAGGCAGGAAAGAGGGGGAGCCGCGTCGGGCCGCCAGGGCGTCTTCACAGGTTCAGCTCGGCGGCCCAGGCACGGCCCAGGGCGGCCATGTCGATGACGGGCCAGCGGCGCACGCCGCCGTCCAGGCTGGCCTCGCCGGTGACGTAGGGCGCCAGTTCGGGCGGCACCGCCGCGATGCGCTCGTCGCCCGAGTCGGTTCGCGCCAGCGCCGGCAGGCCGTCGAAGCGCAGGGCGAAGGCGTCGTCGCCGTCGCCGCCCACCAGCAGCCGGCTGCGCATCGGCAACGCGCTCCGGGCCTCAGGGCGCGCCCAGGCGCCCAGGTCGACGACGGCGACGATGCGGCCCTCGACGTTGGCCGCACCCGCCATCCACGCCGGCGCGCGCGGCACCTGGCTCAGCTCGAATTCCTCGACCACGCTGCGCGCCCAGGCGAAGGGCACGGCGATGGTGACGCCGCCGCAGTCGATGGCGTGCACGCGCTCGCCGCGAGGGGGCGCTGCGGCAACCGACGCCGGGGGTTCAGCGCCGAGATCGAGGTCGAGGTCAAGCTCCATCAGGATGTCTCCCAACAGCGGGTACAGACGCACCTCGGCTCGCGCCCGCGCCCCGGCCAACGCCGCGGACCCGGCGTGGCCGGGCCGCTGGCATGGCTCCCTGGTGGGCGCGGCCGAAGTCCGTAGGGGGTGGTCACAATGTCGCGAGGATGTCGGCTGCGGTGTAGGGCTTGGTGACGTAGCCCTTGGCGCCCAGCATCTGTGCGAAGACGCGGTCGGCCTTCTGGTCCTTGCTGGTCACGAAAACCACCGGGATGCCCTTGGTCGCAGGGTCGGCGGCGAGTTGTCGCGCCGTGGAAAAGCCGTCCAGCCCGGGCATGTTGACGTCGAGCATGATGAGGTCGGGCCGCGACTCCTTGGCCTTGGCCAGGGCCTCGGTGCCCGAGGACGCGGTGGTGACCATCGCACCGGCGTCGGCCACGATGCGCTCGAGGTTCTTGAGTTCGACCGTCGAATCGTCGACGACCAGGATTCGCTTCATGCGCAGTCTCCGGGGCAGGTCAGGAAAGGGAAGTCACGGCGCTGCTCACAGCGTCGTGTTGGCATAGGCCGCTGTCTCGGCATAGGCGTGCTGGGCGATCTCGCGATCGCCGACGATCTTCAGCAGTTCGCCCTCGCGCAGCGGCTTGGTCAGGTAGGCGTCGCAGCCGGCCATCGTGCCGCGCAGCTTGTCGATGGTGGTGCCGCGGCTGGTGAGCATCACCACGGTGGGCGGCGGCCGGCGGTCGGGGTAGGTGCTGCGCTTGATGGCCTTGCAGGTCTGGAAGCCGTCCAGACCTTCCATCATGACGTCGAGGAAGACGAACTCGAAGTGCCGCTGCGCCACGCGCTCGATGGCTTCCTGGCCGCTGCGCGCCAGGTGGATCTGGAAACCGAAACGCTGCAGGTTGCTCGCCATGAAGCGCAGCGCGATGTCACTGTCGTCGACCACCAGGATGTGGTCCAGGGGCGCCGCACCGGCCGAAGACTCGGCTTGCACGGCGGGCGCGGACTCGGCGGCTCGAACGGGCGGTCGCGCGGGCGGCTGCGCGGGAGCAGAAGGTCGCGCCTGCGGTGCGGGCGCCAGGGGGGCCGCAGCGGCGGGCGGCCTCGCGACGGCCGACGGGGGATGGGCGGGCGCCAGGGCCGCCCGCTCAGGGCTGCCCGCTGCCGTGAGGCGGCCCAGGTCCTGCAGCACACGCTGTGCCGTCTCGCCCGGCGGCAGCAGCGGCTGCCGGCGCGGCAGGGCGTCGAGCGCCCGCACCACCAGCATGAGATTGATCGGCCGCGGCAGCCGCATCAGCACGCCGGGGTGGTCGGTGGCGCCGAGGGTCACGCAGCGCGATCTCACATCCACGTCCTGCAGACGCGCAGCAAGAGAGGCGTCGTCGGCGTCGGCGACGATGTAGTCTGCGTCGTCGAGATCGGTGACGTGGGCATAGGACGGGGTGCGCTTGGCGGCCAGGCGGAAGAACGACTCGAAGGTCGCTCTCTCGAAGCGCGAGAAACCTAGCAGGGCGATGCGTGCGATGGTCGTCATGGTTTGCCGGTACGGGGCCTGTCCTCTTTTCGTCGCGGACCCGGCGAACCTGAGCCCGGATCAGGTAGCGCCGCGCGGCTGTGGCGCAGAAAGTGAAACAAGTCACTGGATGCAGCTATAAATGGCACTGACAGACAGGCGCCGACCCGAGCCCGCGGGGTCGGGCGGTTCGCCAGAACCTGGTCGATAGAATCGGGCACACCTGCCTGCGGGCACCACCGGCCGTCGCCCACCAACGGGGCGGGGCCTCGAAGAGTCCATGGCCACCGCCCCCAAAGAAGACACCCCAGCCAAGCCGAGCAACTTCCTGCGCGCCATCATCGAGCGCGACCTGGAAGCCGGCACCTATGCCGGCCGGCTCTGGGCCGGCAGCCCCGGCGACGCCGCGCACCACGCCGCCGGCCAGCCCGACCCGGCCCGGCTGCGCACGCGCTTCCCGCCCGAGCCCAACGGCTACCTGCACATCGGCCACGCCAAGAGCATCTGCCTGAACTTCGGCCTGGCGCGCGACCACGGCGGCGTGTGCCACCTGCGCTTCGACGACACCAACCCCGAGAAGGAAGAGCAGGAGTTCGTCGACGCCATCATCGAGATGGTGCAGTGGCTGGGCTTCGACTGGCAGGCCCACGGCAGCTCGCACCTGTACTACGCCAGCAACTACTTCGACTTCATGTACCGCGCGGCCGAGTCGCTCATCGAGCGCGGCCTGGCCTACGTGGACGAGCAGTCGGCCGAGCAGATGCGCGCCAACCGCGGCGACTTCAACACGCCCGGCACCGACAGCCCCTTCCGCGGCCGCACGCCGGCGGAGAACCTGGCGCGCTTCCGCGAGATGCGCGACGGGCTGCACGCCGACGGAGCGATGGTGCTGCGCGCGAAGATCGACATGGCCAGCCCGAACATCAACCTGCGCGACCCGGCCATCTACCGCATCAAGCGGGCGCATCACCACAACACCGGCGACCGCTGGTGCATCTACCCGATGTACACCTACGCGCACCCGATCGAGGATGCGCTGGAGTGCATCACGCACAGCTTCTGCACGCTGGAGTTCGAGGACCAGCGGCCGTTCTACGACTGGCTGCTCGAACGCCTGGCCGAGGCCGGGCTGCTGGCCCACCCGCTGCCGAAGCAGTACGAGTTCGGCCGCCTGAACCTGACCTACGTGATGACGAGCAAGCGCAAGCTCAAGGCGCTGGTCGATGAAGCCGTGGTCGGCGGCTGGGACGACCCTCGCATGCCCACGCTGGCCGGCCTGCGACGCCGCGGCTACACGCCCGAGAGCGTGCGCCGCATGGCCGAAGAGACCGGCGCCAGCAAGCACAACATCTGGGTCGACTACAGCGTGCTCGACGTGGCGCTGCGCGACCACCTGGAAGGCGTGGCGCCGCGCGCCATGGCGGTGCTCGACCCGCTGCCGCTGAAGCTGAGCAATTGGGCCGAGGTCTTCGGCGCGGGGCACCGTGAATCTTGCCAGGCACCGGCGCACCCCCACCGCCCCGAGCTGGGCCTGCGCCGCTTCGAGCTGGGTCCCGAGGTGTGGATCGAGCGCGACGACTTCGCCGAGACGCCGCCCAAGGGCTTCTTCCGCCTGTTCCCCGGCAACAAGGTGCGGCTGAAGTACGGCATGGTGGTGGAATGCACGGGCAGCGAGAAGGACGCCGAAGGCCGCATCACCGCGGTGCTGGCCCGCGTGGTGCCCGACACCAAGAGCGGCACGCCCGGGGCCGACGCGGTGAAGGTCAAGGGCACCATCACCTGGCTGTCGGTGCACGATGCGGTGGCGGCAGAGCTGCGACTTTTCGACCGACTCTTCGTCGAGGAGCAGCCCGAGGCCGGCGGCCGCGACTTCCACGACAGCCTGAATCCGGCCAGCCTGCGCGTGGTGAGCGGCTACGTCGAAGCCTCGGTGGCTGCGGCGGCGCCCGACGACAAGTTCCAGTTCGAGCGCCACGGCTACTTCGTGGCCGACCGCAAGGACCACACCGCTGGCAGGCCGGTCATCAACCGCATCACCGGCCTGAAGGAAAGTTGGGCAAAGTAGAGGTTCCGGCGGCCTGCCGTTGGTCGCCGGCCGCCCGCCCGGCCCGAAGACGTCAAGGAGACTTCTCATGACCCTGATCCGCCCAGCTCTCCTCAAGCGGTCCAGCACGGCTGCAGTCGTCCTGCTCGCGCTGGCCGCCGGCGGTACCGCAATGGCCGCCGGCAGGATCGAGGTCAGCTTCGTGCAGCCCGAGCGCTTTGCCGACATCGGCCGCAGCAGCGCCGAGCAGCAGCGCACACTGGACACGCTCAGGGAGCACATGCAGTCGCTGGCGCCGCAGCTGCCGGACGGCCAGACCCTGAGGCTGGAGGTGCTCGATGTCGACCTGGCCGGCGAGATCGATCCGACAAGGACCGGCCAGGAAGTGCGGGTGCTGCGCGGCCGCGCCGACTGGCCGCGCATCAACCTGCGCTACACGCTGACGCAGGGCGGTCGCACCTTGAAGTCCGGCGAAGAAAGGCTCGCCGACATGTCCTACCTCGATCAGGCCACGCGCATGCAGATGGCCGCGTCGCTGCCCTACGAGCAACGCCTGATCGGCCGCTGGTTCGCCAACCGCATCGTGCCGGCGCCCTGAAGCGCCGGCCCTTCATGCCCCTCACACGCCCCTCGACGGAGACGCCCTTGACTCGCATCCCCCTGCTGTTCCTGACCCTCGCCCTCGCGGCGTCCAGCGGTTCCCTGCTGGCACAGGGCGACGCTGCCCTGGCCAAGGCCAAGGCCGAGGCAGGCGCCACCGTCACCGGCAGCGGCCTGGTCTACCGTGCACTGAAGGACGGCACCGGCCCGAACCCCAAGGCCAGTGACGTCGTTCGCGTGCACTACAAGGGCAGCTTCCCGGACGGCAAGGAGTTCGACAGCTCCTATTCGCGCGGCAAGCCGGCGGAATTCCCGCTGGACCGCGTCATCAAGTGCTGGACCGAAGGCGTGCAGCGCATGAAGGTGGGCGGCAAGGCCAAGCTCACCTGCCCGGCGGCCATCGCCTACGGCGAGCGCGGTGCCGGCGGGGTGATCCCGCCGAACGCGACGCTGCAGTTCGAGGTCGAACTGCTGGGCATCGTCAAGTAGCCCCTCAGCCGCCCGCGGCGGGCGTGCCTCGCACACGCTGGAAGAGAACCACCGCGCCCAGCACGACGGCGCCGGCGACGATGCCCACCACGCCGTGCAGCAGCGTCGGCAGCACGGCCCGGGCCAGCGTGCCCAGCCCGGCCACCAGGCCTTCGACGGCATGGTGCAGGAAGGGCAGGCCGTGCACCAGGATGCCGCCGCCCACCAGGAACATCGCCGCCGTGCCGGCGATCGACAGGCCCTTCATCAGCCAGGGCGCTGCGCCGACGATGGCGCGGCCGACGGCTTGCGTCACGCTGCCGCTGCGGCGGCTGAGCATGAGGCCCAGATCGTCAAGCTTGACGATGCCGGCCACGAAGCCGTAGACCCCCACCGTCATCGCGATGGCCATGCCCACCAGCACACCCACCTGGGTCGCGAAGGGCGCGCTGGCCACCGTGCCCAGCGTGATGGCGATGATCTCGGCCGAGAGGATGAAGTCGGTGCGCACGGCGCCCTTGATCTTGTCGCGCTCGAAGGCCACGAGGTCGACCTGGGGGTCGGTCACGGCCCGCTTCAGGGCCTGCTTCTCGGCCTCGATCTGGTCGGGCGCATGCAGGAACTTGTGGGCCAGCTTCTCGAAGCCCTCATAGCACAGGAAGGCACCGCCCACCATCAGCAGCGGCGTCACCAGCCAGGGGGCGAAGGCGCTGATGAGCAGCGCGGCCGGCACCAGGATGGCCTTGTTGACGAAGGAGCCCTTGGCCACGGCCCAGACGACGGGCAGTTCGCGGTCGGAGGCCACGCCGGCCACCTGCTGCGCGTTCAGCGCCAGGTCGTCGCCCAGCACGCCGGCGGTCTTCTTGACGGCCACCTTGCTGAGCACCGCCACGTCGTCGAGCACGGTGGCGATGTCGTCGAGGAGTGCGAGAAGACTGCTGGCCATGAGGGGCATTGTGGCCCCGAACCGGTAGCATGCCCCCCATGCGCATTCCCAAGCCCGCCCTTGCCCAGACCGCCATGCCAGCGCTCGCCGCTTTCCTGACGGCAGCCACCATCGTCGCCCTCACGCCTGCCCGGGCGCAGGTGACCGAAGAAGTGCCCTTCATCACCACACCCGACCACGTCACCGTGGCGATGCTGGAACTGGCCGGCGTGACGAAGGAAGACCACGTCATCGACCTCGGCTCGGGCGACGGCCGCATCGTCATCACCGCGGCACGGCGCTTCGGCGCCAGCGGCCTGGGCGTGGAGATCGTGCCCGAACTCGTGCAGCGCAGCCGGGTCAATGCCGAGCGCGCAGGTGTCGCATCGCGCACCCGGTTCATGGAACAGGACCTGTTCAAGACCGACCTGGCGCCGGCCAGCGTCATCACCATGTACCTGCTGCCCGACTTCAACCTGCAGCTGCGGCCGTCGCTGCTGAAACTGAAGCCGGGGACGCGCATCGTCTCGCACGACTGGGACATGGGCGACTGGGCGCCTGACCAGACGATCACCGTCGACGTGCCCGACAAGGCGGTCGGCCTGGAGAAGCTGAGCCGTCTGCACCGCTGGGTGGTGCCGGCTCAGGTGCAGGGACTGTGGTGCGGGCCCGGCGGCAGCAGCCTGCGCTTCGAGCAGCGCTACCAGTGGGTGGACGGCACGATCGAACAGGGACGCTCACGCTGGTCACTGAAGGGCCGGCTCGACGGCGCCGCACTGGCCCTGTGGGGCGCGGGCGGCGCCGGCATGCAACTGCAGGCATCGGGCGACGTGCTGCGCATGGTGTCGTCGTCGGCAGGCTGGTCGGCGGCTGCGGGCGGCCAGTACGTGCGCAGCAGCGCAAGCCGCTGCACGGCAGGTCTCGCCTCGGGCCGACCCGGTTGATCGTCGACGGGGCGAGGCGGGTCTCAAGTCGCAGCGACGGCGTCCGATAAGGCGTTCAGGCTTCGGGCAACGTGCACGGGCCATGGCCCTGCAGAGAAGACCCATCCCGATGACCGCTCCCGCCCGGGCAACAGTTCCCACGTCGTCGACCACTTCCAGCATCCAGACCGAGCTCGACGTCGCTCGTGCGCGCGGCGCGCTGCGTCAGATCGTGGTCCCGCCCTGCCCCGATCTGCTGGCCAGGCTGCAGGCCGTGCTGGCCGAGGCGCAGCCCGATCTGCAGGTGGTGGCGCGGCTGGCGTCGAGCGACGTGGCGATGTCGGCGACCCTGGTGCGCGTGGCCAACAGTCCGGCCTACACCACGGGCGGGCCGGTCAACACGCTGGGACAGGCCCTCAATCGTCTGGGACTGGACATCACGGCCCAGACCATGACCGCCTTCGCGGTGAAGCACGCCATCCCCGTGAACCATCCGCGGTTGAAGGGCTTCTGGCAGCGCGCGACACGGCAGGCCCTGACGCTGCGCTTCCTGGCGCGCCAGCTGCCGGGACTGTCCGAAGACCTGGCCTACACCTACGGCCTGTTCTGCCATGTCGGCCTGCCGGTGCTGCTGCAGAGCGTTCGCGGCTACGGCAGCACCCTGGTGGAAGCCGCTGCTCGCATCGACCGCCCCTTCGTCGCCACCGAGAACGCCAACCACGGCACCGACCACGCGGTGGTGGGCGCGCTGGTGGCGCGCGCCTGGCACCTGTCGCCGGTGGTGATGGCGTCGCTCCGCCTGCACCACGACCTCGACGCCCTGGGCCAGCAGCGCGTGGACAGCGAAGTGCAGACCTTGATGGCCGCCGGCCTGCTGGCCGAGAGCTTCGTCAACCGCTACGAAGGCCTGCCCGAGGGGGCCGACTGGCGCAGCCACGGCAGCCGGGCCCTGCTCTGGCTGGGCGCCGGCGATGTGGACCTCCCGGCCTGGGAAGAACAGCTGCACCCGCTGCTGGACGAGGCCTGAAGCGCTTCGAGCCATCTCGAGCACCGAGCAGTGCCCGGCCCGCGTGCGCCTTCTCGAGCCCCGTCACCGCGCGAAACAGCGTGGACGTGCCGCAGCCCGACGGGCCGAGCAGCGTGACCCGTTCGCCCGGCTGCACGGCGAGGTCGATGCCATCGAGTGCCGGCGTGCCGTCGTACGCATGGCGAAGGGCCTGCAGGTCCACGGCAGGCACGGCGGCGGCGTTGGCGAAGGGGCGCATGGCCGTGTTCATCGTACGGGCGCGCAGCGCTGGCCGTGCCTCCTCGTTTCATGGTCGATTGCACAGGAATGAGACAACACGGCCGGACAAGGGGCGAAGTCCGGCAAGAATCGCAGCATGGACCGAGCCTTCTTCAGCGCCGCCTTGCACCCACTGATCCGCTATGGCGCGGCGGCGCTCATCTGCCTGTGTGCCGGCGCAGCCTCGGCCGAGACCTTCGTCGTCGGTCCGAAGGCGCCGGCCCTGACGCTGGGCGAAGCGCTGGCCAAGGCCAAGGACGGCGACACCATCGCCGTGATGGAAGGCGAGTACGACGGGCAGGTCGGAGTGGTCACCCAGAACAAGCTCACCATCCAGGGCGTGGGCAAGCGCCCGGTGCTGCGTGCCGGGGGCAAGCACGCCGAAGGCAAGGCGATCCTGGTGGTGCGCGGGGGCGAGGTGCTTGTCGACAACATCGAGTTCCGCGGCGCCCGCGTGCCCGACGGCAACGGCGCCGGCATCCGCTTCGAGTCGGGCAAGCTGACGGTGCGCTCCTGCGCCTTCCACGACAACGAAAAGGGGCTGCTCACCGGCAACGACGCCGGGTCCGAACTGACCGTGGTCGACAGCCAGTTCGGCAGCGCGCCGCAGAGCCGCGGCCTGCTGCCGCACCTGCTTTACGTCGGACGCATCGCGAAGCTGAGCCTCACGGGCAGCCGCTTCCACGAGGGCTACGAAGGCCACCTGGTGAAGTCGCGCGCCAAGGAAAGCAACATCGCCTACAACATGATCCTGGATGGCCCGGGCGGTGAGGCGTCGTACGAGATCGACCTGC
The DNA here is from genome assembly GCA_022843905.1 of Rubrivivax sp. GTDB lineage: Bacteria > Pseudomonadota > Gammaproteobacteria > Burkholderiales > Burkholderiaceae_C > Rubrivivax. The sequence continues at coordinate 41,389 of JALHMT010000002.1, read as the reverse complement.
CCAACGGCGGGCTCGCACGCATCGTGGGCAACGTGGTGGGCCAGAGCGCAGGCACGCAGAACCGCGTTCTCATCGCCTATGGCGCCGAAGGCAACGCCTGGCCCGAGAGCTCGCTGGTCGTGGCCCACAACACCCTGCTCAATGCCGGCGTCGTGCCGGGCTGGTTCGTTCGCGTGTGGGACGACCGCCTGCCGAAGGAAGCGCAGGTGCAGGTGCTGAACAACGTGGGCGCGGGCCTGGGCATCTACAGCCTGGGCGATGCGGCTGTGTTCGAGGGCAACGGCCGCACGCTGGGCCGCTGGCTGCGCGGACCGTCTGTGCTCGACTTCGCGCTGCCGGCCGACTCCCGCCTGAAGGGCACGGCGGTCGACCCCCGAAAGGCGGGCGGGCAGGATCTGTCGCCGACGGCCGAGTTCGCGTCACCCATAGGCGTGCGCGCCCTGCAGCCGCCCGTGCGCTGGTCGCCCGGCGCCTTCCAGTAAGCGGCAGCAGTTGCACGGCAGCACAAGCGTGCCGGGACGCCCGGCGGGCAGACGGTTTGACCGCACTGTGGAACTCGGGCATCATGGGTGATGTAATTTAGTTACATCGCCACAGCACAACAGGCGCCGCAGCCCTGCCCCAACATGTCCTTCGACCTCGTACTCTTCGGTGGCACCGGCGACCTCGCCTGGCGCAAGCTGATGCCGGCGCTGTTCCAGGCCTGGCGACACGGCAAGCTGCCGGCCGGCGGGCGCATCCTGGCGGTGGCGCGCGACGAGCGCAGCGATGTCGAGTACCGGCAGTACATCCGCGAGAAATTCACCGGCGTCGACGAGGCCAAGCAGCCCAGCGACGACGAGTTCTCACGGTTCGCCGAACTGCTGCACTACCGCCGCATGGACCTCTCGCGGGCCGAGCACTACGCCGGCCTGAAGCAGTGGATAGACGCCCGCAACGCCGACACCGTGGTGGTGTTCCTGGCCACCAGCCCGCACCTCTTCATGCCCGTGTGCGAACAGCTCGGCCTGGCCGGCATCAACGGCCAGAAGGTGCGCCTGGTGCTGGAGAAACCCCTGGGCCATGACCTGGCCAGCGCGCGCGAGATCAACCGCGTCGTCTCCACGCACTTCCGCGAAGACCAGGCGCTGCGCATCGATCATTACCTGGGCAAGCCGGCGGTGCAGAACCTGATGGCGCTGCGCTTCGGCAACGCGCTGTTCGAGCCGCTGTGGCGGCGCGAGAGCATCGCCAGCATCCAGATCACGATCGCGGAGAGCATCGGCGTGGGCACGCGCGGCGACTTCTACGACAAGACCGGCGCGCTGCGCGACATGGTGCAGAACCACGCACTGCAGCTGCTCACCATGATCGCGATGGAGCCGCCGTCGACCGGGGACGCCGACGCCATCCGCGACGAGAAGCTCAAGGTGCTGCGCTCGCTGAAACCCTTCACGCCGGAGAGCGTGGCGCGCGACGTTGTGCGCGGGCAGTACAAGGCCGGCGCCGTCGGCGGGCAGGCCGTGCCGGGTTACCTCGACGAGGCCAAGGTGCCTGCGGGCAGCCATTGCGAGACCTTCGTGGCGCTGCGCACCGAGGTGCAGAACTGGCGCTGGGCCGGCGTGCCTTTCTACCTGCGCACCGGCAAGCGTCTGGCGGCGCGGGACGCCCAGATCGTGGTGAGCTTCCGCGAGGTGCCGCACCCGATCTTTCCGGGTACGCGGCGGGCCAACAAGCTGGTCATCAAGCTGCAGCCGGAAGACGGGCTGGAGCTGCACCTGCTGGCTGCCAAGAGCGGCGCGGGCAACGAAGCGCTGTGGCCGGTGTCGCTGGACCTCGACTTCGACAAGGCCTTCTCCACCGAGCGCGTGGGCGGCTACGAGCGGCTGCTGCTGGACGCCATCGCCGGCCGCCTGAACCTCTTCGTGCGCAGCGACGAACAGGAACAGGCCTGGCGCTGGGTCGAACCGGTGCTGCACGCCTGGGCGGCCGACGGCATCGCGCCGCGGCCGTACATGGCCGGCAGCTGGGGGCCGGCGGCGGCGAGTGCGCTGGTCGCCCGGGACGGCTGCGTGTGGGCCGAAGAGCAATGACCACCCCTCGCCCCATGACCACATGGGTCGATCCCCCGGGGGGATCGGGCCTTGCTTGGGAGCGGCCCGGCGCGGCCGACATGACGACCCCTCGCCCCATGACTACATGGGTCGATCCCCCGGGGGGATCGGGCCTTGCTTGGGAGCGGCCCGGCGCGGCGGCCCAGAGGTTCGATTGATGCTCGAACGCATTCGCGCATCGATTCCGGCCCTGCCGCCGGCCGAGCAGCGCGTGGCGCGGCTGCTGCTGTCCGACCCGCGCAGCTTCGCGCGGCTGCCGGTGGGCGAACTGGCCGAACGTTCCAGCGTCAGCAAACCGACGGTGGTGCGCTTCTGCCGCAGCGTGGGCTACGACGGACTGGCCGATTTCAAGCTCAAGCTCGCCGGCAGCGTCAACGAAGGCGTGCCCTTCGTGCACCGCGCCGTGGACGACGACGACAAGGCCGGTGACATCGTCGTGAAGGTCATCGACAACGCCGTGGCGGCCATGCTGCGCTACCGCAACGCGGCGGCCAGCCAGTCGATCGAGCGCGCCATCACGGTGCTGGCCGAGGCCTGCCGCAACGGCCGTCGCATCGAGTTCTACGGCGTGGGCAATTCCGGCATCGTGGCACACGACGCGCAGCACAAGTTCTTCCGGCTGGGCGTGACGTGCTCGGCGGTGACCGACGGCCACATGCAGGTGATGAGCGCCACGATGCTCAAACCGGGCGACTGTGCGGTGATCATCAGCAACTCGGGGCGCAGCCGCGACCTGCTCGATGTCGACGAGATCGCCCGGCGCAAGGGTGCTCAGGTGCTGATCATCACGGCCAGCGGGTCACCGCTGGCCCACAAGGCGGCGGGGCAGACCCACATCCTGCTGGCGGCCGATCACCCCGAGGACGCCGACCGCTACAGCCCCATGGTGTCGCGGCTGCTGCACCTGCTGATCATCGACATCCTGACCACCGGCGTCGCACTGCGGCTGGGCAGCGCCGAGCTGCGGCCGCTGCTGCAGGAAATCAAGAAGAACCTGCGCCTGACGCGCTACGCGGGCGGCAGCGGCAACGGCAGCAGTTCGTCGACGCCGTAGAGCCGCGCCAGCTCGACCAGCTTCGGCGGCGCGCCGTCGACCACCAGCGTGCCGCCCTGCTGGCGCACGCGGCGGCTGGCCTCCAGCAGCAGGGCCAGCGCCGAGGTGTCGAACTCCTTCAGCGCGCTGGCGTCGATGTGCAGCGGCCCGCTGCCCGCGACGACCAGACCCTTGTCCAGCTGCCGCAGCAGTTCGGGCGCCTGGTCCAGCGTGGTCGCGGCAGGCAGCTGCACGGCTTATTTGGCCGCAGCCTTGTTGCGCTCGACCAGCTTGGCCAGCAGGCCGTCGAGGCCGCCGGCATTGAGCTCCTGGGCGAACTGCGAGCGGTAGCTCGTCACCAGCCAGATGCCGCCGACGTTGACGTCGATGATCTTCCAGCCTTCGGCGGTCTTGTCCATGCGGTAGTCGAGCTTGATCGGCTCGCCCGAACCCTTGACCTGGGACTGCACCACCACCTGGCTGCCGCCGGGCACCGGCAGCGAGCGGGTGATCTCGACGGTCTGGTCCTTGAGCTGCGTGAGCGCGCCGGAGTAGACACGCACCAGCAGCGTCTTGAACTCGGCCTGCAGCTTGCCGCGCTGCTCGGGCGTGGCACTGCGCCACTGCGGGCCCACGGCGCTGCGCGTCATGGCCTCGAAGTTCACGCTGGGCATCACCTTGGCATCGACCAGGGCGATGATCTTGTTGATGTCACCGGCCTGGATCGACTTGTCGGCCTTGGCCGTGTCGAGGACTTCCGTGGAGATGCGGCGCACCAGGGCTTCGGCCTCGGCATCGGCGAACACCGGGGCGGAGATCGTGGCGGCAGCCACCATGACGGCGGCGGGGATCCAGTTCTTGAACACTGTCGGTCCTTTCGTCAGCCCGCGGTTCGCAGGCACCATCCCTCAACGCACGAGCGGCCGTTGTGGTTCACGGCTTCTTGGCCGCCGGTTCGGCGGGTTCGTCATCAAAGGTTTCCAGGGGCGGCGCGCCGTCGTAGATCTGGTCGAGCCGGCGCGAGAGGTAGCTGTCGCGCACGAAGCTGTAGCGGTCCAGCGCGACTTCGCCCAGCAGCTTGGTGGTGGCCAGCAGGTCGGCCCGCACGGCCACCACCTGCAGCGGCGTCACGAGGTAGTTGTTGATGTCGCCGTAATACAGCGACGACGACGTGGCATAGCGATCGAGCGGAAACGCCGTGGTATCCCGCAGCGTCGAAGGGCCGAAGATCGGCAGCACGACGTAGGGCCCCTTGCCGATACCCCAGACCGCCAACGTCTGCCCGAAGTCCTCGGAACGGCGCGTCAGCTTCATCTCTGTCGCGGGATCGAGGATGCCGTAGATGCCGAACACCGTGTTCACGGCAACCCGCATGCCCATCTCCAGCCCGGGCTCGAGCTTGCCTTGCAGCAGGTGATTGGCCGCCGACCAGAGGTCGCCGACGTTGCCGAAGAAGTTTTCGACGCCGCGGCGCACCAGCGCCGGCACGACGTCTCGGTAGGCCGTGGCCACGGGCTTGAGCACGGCCTCGTCGATGGCGTCGTTGAACGCGAAGACCTTGCGGTTCCAGTTCTCCCACGGGTCGGCCGGGTTGGCGATGCGCGGCGGGCCGCCTTCGGGCGCCACGCTCGCGCAGCCGGACACGGCGAGCACCACCGCCAGCAACAGGGCCCGGCCGACGTTGGCCCGGCGGGCGACGCGGCGCGCGCTCATTTCGGCGCCGCCGCGTCGGCACCCAGATCGGAAGCCTTGCCGGTGAGGAACTGGCCGATGAGGTTCTCCAGCACCACCGCGCTCTGCGTCTGCGCGACGATGCCGCCGGGCGCCAGATTGGCGTCGTCACCGCCGGCCTCGAGGCCCACGTACTGGTCGCCCAGCAGGCCCGAGGTGAGGATCTTGGCCACCGTGTCCTTGGGGAAGGTGTAGCTCTTGTTGATTTCGAGCGTGACCACCCCCTGGAAGGTCTTGCCGTCCAGCGCGATGCCTGTCACACGACCCACCGTCACGCCAGCACTGCGCACGGGCGCACGTTCCTTCAGCCCGCCGATGTTGTCGAAGCGTGCTGTGAGCTGGTAGGCGTCGCCACCGCCGAAGCTGCCCAGGTTGGCCGCCTTCAGCGAGACGAACACCAGGGCCACGATGCCCAGCAGCACGAACAGCCCGACCAGCGTCTCGATACCCTTCTTTGCCATATCCGGTTTCCTTGATTCAGGGCCGCGCCCGTTCAGGGGGTGGAGAACATCAGCGCGGTCAGCACGAAGTCCATGCCCAGTATGGCCAGCGATGCGATGACCACCGTGCGCGTGGTGGCGTAGGCCACGCCTTCCGGCGTGGCCTGCGTCTCGTGGCCCTGGTAGAGCGCCACGAAGGTGCAGATGACGCCGAACACGGCGCTCTTGACGATGCCGTTGCCGACGTCGCGCCAGACGTCGACGCGGCTTTGCATGATCGACCAGAAGTTGCCGCTGTCCACACCGATCAGCAGCACGGCCACCACGTAGGCCCCGAGGATACCGATGGCAGAGAACAGGATGGCCAGGATGGGCATCGACACGATGCCGGCCAGGAAGCGCGGCGCCAGCACGCGGCTGCGCGGGTCCACCGCCATCAGCTCCATCGCCGACAACTGCTCGCCGGCCTTCATGAGTCCGATCTCGGCCGTCAGCGAGGTGCCGGCGCGGCCCGCGAACAGCAGGGCGGTGACCACCGGTCCGAGTTCGCGCACCAGCGCCAGGTTCACGATGAGCCCCAGGCTCTCGGCGGCGCCGTAGGCCACCAGCGCGTAGTACATCTGCAGCGCCAGCACGAAACCCACGGCCAGGCCCGAGGCCAGGATGATGACCAGCGAGCGGTTGCCGATGGCGTGCACCTGCGCCACCACCAGCCCGAAGCGGCGCAACGCCGCCGGCGAGAAGCGGATCAGGTCGACAAAGAAGAAGGCCGAATGCCCCAGCGCCTGAAGCCAGCGCAGCGTGAATCGGCCGAGGCCGGCGATCTGCTCGGTCATGACAGGTTCAGGTCCTGCGCGAAGGGTGCGGCCGGGTAGTGGAAGCGCACCGGCCCGTCGGGTTCGCCGCGGATGAACTGGCGCACCTCGGGGTGGTCGGACTGCTGGAGTTCAGCCGGCTTGCCGTGCGCGACGACGCGGCCGCCCGAGGACAGCAGGTAGGCGTAGTCGCAGATCGCGAAACACTCCTGCACGTCGTGCGAAACCACCAGGGAGGTGGCGCCGGTGGTGTCGTTGAGCTTGCGGATCAGGTTGGCAGCCACACCCATCGAGATCGGGTCCAGGCCCGCGAAGGGCTCGTCGTACATGATCAGCTCGGGGTCCAGCGAGATGGCGCGCGCCAGGGCGATGCGCCGCGCCATGCCGCCCGAGACCTGGGAGATGCGCAGCGGCGCGGCCCCGCGCAGCCCGACGGCGTTGAGCTTCATCAGCACGATGTCGCGGATCATCGACTCAGGCAGCGCCGTGTGCTCGCGCAAGGGAAACGCCACGTTCTCGAACACCGTGAGGTCGGTGAACAGCGCACCGAACTGGAACAGCATGCCCAGGCGTCGGCGGATCCGATAGAGCTGCGGCTTGTCGCGCACATTGAGCAGTTCACCATCGAACAGCACGCGCCCCTGCGAGGCCGCGAAAACGCCGGCGATCAATCGCAGCAGCGTCGTCTTGCCGCAGCCCGAGCCGCCGAGGATCGCCGTGACCTTGCCGCGCGGGAACGAAAGCGAGACATCGTTGAGGATCGTGCGGCTGGTGTCGTACCCGAAGGTGACGTGATCGATCTCGATGAAGGTGTCGGACTTCAAGCAGCGGCGCGCGCGCCTGCACGCGCACGGTGTTGTCGTTGTTCGAAGAATTGTCGCACGCAGCCCGCGACCATGAGGGATACCCCGAATAAGCTTTGTAAAGCCGGGCCGGGCGCAGCCGACGCAGACCGCGCGGTCCCGAACCGGCCCCGCGCCAGCGCCCCACGACTCAGCGAAACAGCCTTCGCCTCATCGAGGCAGCATGCGCCTCATCGGGGCAGCGTGCTGCTGCCCATCAGGAATTCGTCGACCGCACGGGCTGCCTGGCGGCCTTCGCGGATGGCCCACACCACCAGTGACTGGCCGCGACGCATGTCACCGGCTGCAAACACCTTGTCGATGCTGGTGCGATAGCCGCCCTCGGCGTCGGTGCCGGCCTTGGCGTTGCCGCGCGCATCCTTGGCCAGCCCGAAGGCGTCGAGCACCGAGGCGACCGGCGCAGTGAAGCCCATCGCCAGCAGCACGAGGTCGGCCTTGTATTCCTTCTCGGTGCCGGGCACCTCGATCATCTTGCCGCCCTGCCACTGGACGTGCACCGTCTTCAGCGCGGTGACCTTGCCCTTGCTGCCGATGAGTTCCTTGGTGGCGATGGCGAACTCGCGTTCGCAGCCCTCTTCGTGGCTGGAACTGGTGCGCATCTTGTAGGGCCAGTAGGGCCAGGTCAGCGGCTTGTCCTCGACCTCGGGCGGCTGCGGCATCAGCTCGAACTGCGTCACGCTGGCCGCACCGTGGCGGTTGCTGGTGCCCACGCAGTCGCTGCCCGTGTCGCCACCGCCGATGACGATGACGTGCTTGCCGTCGGCGCGCAGCTGACCCTTGACCTTGTCGCCGGCCACGACCTTGTTCTGCTGCGGCAGGAACTCCATCGCAAAGTGGACGCCGTCGAGCTCGCGCCCGGGCACCGGCAGGTCGCGCGATGTCTCGGAGCCGCCGGCCAGCAGCACGGCGTCGAACTGCGCCTTCAGCTCTTCTGGCGTGATGCGCTCCCTGGCGTCGTTCGTCACCTTGGCTGCCGGGCCGCTGTCGGGCATGGCGCCCACCAGCACGCCGGTGCGGAAGACCACGCCCTCGGCCTTCATCTGCTCGATGCGGCGGTCGATGTGCGTCTTCTCCATCTTGAAGTCGGGAATGCCGTAGCGCAGCAGTCCGCCGATGCGGCTGTTCTTCTCGAACACCGTGACGTCATGACCGGCGCGCGCCAGTTGCTGGGCGGCGGCCATGCCCGCCGGGCCGGAGCCGACCACAGCGACCTTCCTGCCGGTCTTCACGGCCGCCGGCTGCGGCGCGACCCAGCCTTCGGACCAGGCGCGGTCGATGATGGCGTGCTCGATGCTCTTGATGCCGACCGGGTCGTCGTTGACGTTGAGCGTGCAGGCCGCCTCGCAGGGCGCCGGACAGACGCGGCCGGTGAACTCGGGGAAGTTGTTGGTGGAATGCAGCACGTCGATGGCATTGCGCCAGTCGTCGCGGTACACGAGGTCGTTGAAGTCCGGAATGATGTTGTTGACCGGGCAGCCGCTGTTGCAGAACGGCGTGCCGCAGTCCATGCAGCGCGCACCCTGCACCTTGGCCTGGTCGGAGTTCAGCGTGATGACGAACTCCTTCCAGTTCTTCACCCGCTTGTCGACGGGCTCGTAGCCCTCTTCCAAACGCTCGTATTCGAGGAAGCCAGTCACTTTTCCCATGATCGTCCCGTTGCTGCCTGCACAGCCTTCTGATTCAACCCGATGCTTCGATCATCCGGCGCCCCGGCCCCGCAAGGCCGGCACGCGCCGGCCACGCTACTTTGCCGGCACCTTCGCGGCCGATGAGGCCTGGGCCTTCTCGGTGGCCGCGGCGGCACCCGCCTTGGCCGCACGCTCGGACAGCGCCCGCTTGTACTCCAGCGGGAACACCTTGACGAAGAGCGATCGCGCGGTGGCCCACTGGTCGAGGATCTGGCGCGCCCGCAGGCTGCCGGTCCAGCGGTGGTGGTCCTCGATCAGCTTCTTCAGCTGCGCTTCGTCGGTGGTCTCGCGGTGCCAGCCGATGGCCGGGCCGGCGGCCAGCTGCACGTCGTGCGGCACCACCTTGTCGAGGCTGACCATCGAGGTGTTGCAGCGCTTGGCGAACTGCCCGTCCTCGTCGTAGACATAGGCCACGCCGCCGGACATGCCGGCGGCGAAGTTGCGGCCCGTCCTGCCCAGCACCACGGCGGTGCCGCCGGTCATGTACTCGCAGCCGTGGTCGCCCGTGCCTTCGACCACCGCGGTGGCACCGGACAGCCGCACCGCGAAGCGCTCGCCCGCCACGCCGCGGAAGAAGGCCTCGCCGCTGGTGGCACCGTACAGCGCGGTGTTGCCGATGATGATGTTGTCGGTGGCCTCGCCACGGAACTCGATGCTCGGTCGCACGGCGATGCGACCGCCCGACAGGCCCTTGCCCGTGTAATCGTTGGCGTCGCCGATGAGGTACAGCGTGATGCCCTTGGCCAGGAACGCCCCGAAGCTCTGGCCGCCCGTGCCTTCGGACTGGATGAAGATGGTGTGGTCGGGCAGGCCCTCGGGGCGGCGGCGGATCAGCTCGCCCGAGAGCATCGCCCCCACGCTGCGGTTGACGTTGCGCGTGTCCTCCATGAACTGCACCTTCTCGCCGCGCTCCAGAGCAGGCAGGCAGCGCTCGATGAGCTTGACGTCCAGCGCACGCGACAGGCCGTGGTCCTGGTCCTCGACGTGGAAGCGCGGCACGTCGGCCGGCGCCGAGGGCTGGTGGAACACGCGCGTGAAGTCCAGGCCGCGCGCCTTCCAGTGCGCGATGCCCTTCTTCATGTCGAGCAGGTCGGCACGGCCGATCAGCTCGTCGAACTTGCGGATGCCCAGCTGCGCCATGATCAGGCGCGCTTCCTCGGCCACGAAGAAGAAGAAGTTGACGACGTGCTCGGGCTTGCCGGCGAACTTCCTGCGCAGCACCGGGTCCTGCGTGGCCACGCCCACCGGGCAGGTGTTGAGGTGGCACTTGCGCATCATGATGCAGCCTTCGACCACCAGCGGCGCGGTGGCGAAACCGAACTCGTCGGCGCCCAGCAGCGCGCCGATGACGACGTCGCGGCCGGTCTTCATCTGGCCGTCGGCCTGCACGCGGATGCGGCTGCGCAGGCGGTTCAGCACCAGGGTCTGCTGCGTCTCGGCCAGACCCAGCTCCCAGGGCGTGCCGGCGTGCTTGATCGACGACCAGGGCGAGGCGCCGGTGCCGCCGTCGTGGCCGGCGATCACCACGTGGTCGGCCTTGCACTTGGCCACGCCCGCGGCGATGGTGCCCACGCCCACTTCGGACACCAGCTTGACGCTGATGCCGGCGCGCGGGTTGGCGTTCTTCAGGTCGTGGATGAGCTGCGCCAGGTCTTCGATGGAATAGATGTCGTGGTGCGGCGGCGGGCTGATGAGACCCACGCCCGGCACCGAGTAGCGCAGGAAGCCGATGTAGTCGCTGACCTTGCCGCCGGGCAGCTGGCCGCCCTCGCCGGGCTTGGCGCCCTGGGCCATCTTGATCTGGATCTGATCAGCCGACACCAGGTACTCGGTGGTGACGCCGAAGCGCCCCGAGGCGACCTGCTTGATCTTTGAACGCAGGCTGTCGCCTTCCTTCAGCTCGTAGTCGACCTCGATGACGCGGCCGCCGATGACGTCGCTGACCTTGGTGCCCGCGGCGATGGGGATGCCCTTGAGCTCGTTGCGGTAGCGCGCCGGGTCCTCGCCGCCCTCGCCGGTGTTGCTCTTGCCGCCGATGCGGTTCATGGCCACGGCCAGCGTGGCATGGGCCTCGGTGGAGATCGAGCCCAGCGACATCGCGCCGGTGGCGAAGCGCTTGACGATGTCGGCTGCCGATTCAACCTCTTCCAGCGGGATGGCCTTGGCGGGGTCGACCTTGAACTCGAACAGGCCGCGCAGCGTCATGTGGCGCTTGCTCTGGTCGTTGATGATCTGCGCGTATTCCTTGTAGGTGTCGAACTTGTTGGCGCGCGCGCTGTGCTGCAGCTTGGCGATGGCGTCGGGCGTCCACATGTGCTCTTCACCGCGCACGCGCCAGGCGTATTCACCACCGGCGTCGAGCATGCGTGCCAGCACGGGGTCGTTGCCGAAGGCCGCCGTGTGCATGCGCAAGGCCTCTTCGGCGACCTCGAAGACGCCGATGCCACCGACCTGCGAGGCCGTGCCGCGGAAGTACTTGTCGACGAAGCTCTTCTCCAGGCCGATGGCTTCGAAGATCTGCGCACCGCAGTAGGACATGTAGGTGCTGATACCCATCTTGGACATGATCTTCGACAGGCCCTTGCCGATGGCCTTGACGTAGTTGTAGATGGCCTTCTCGGGCGAGAGCTGGCCCGGCAGCGACTTGTGCAGCTCGACCAGCGTCTCCAGCGCCAGGTAGGGGTGCACGGCTTCGGCGCCGTAGCCGGCCAGCACGGCGAAGTGATGCACCTCGCGCGCCGAGCCGGTCTCGACCACCAGGCCGGCCGTCGTGCGCAGGCCTTCCCGCACCAGGTGGTGGTGCACGGCGGAAAGCGCCAGCAGCGCCGGGATGGCGATCTGCCCGCGGTTCATGCCCCGGTCGGTGACGATGAGGATGTTGTTGCCGCCCTGGATGGCGTCGACGGCCTCGGCGCACAGGCTGGCCAGCTTGGCCTCCACCCCTTCCCGGCCCCAGCTCAGCGGGTAGGTGATGTCCAGCTCGTAGCTCTTGAACTTGCCGTTGGTGTGCTTCGCGATGCCGCGCAGGCGCGCCATGTCGTCGAAGTCGAGCACCGGCTGCGTCACTTCCAGCCGGATCTGCGGGTTCACGGCGTTGATGTCCAGCAGGTTGGGCTTGGGCCCGACGAAGCTGTTCAGAGACATCACGATGGCTTCGCGGATCGGGTCGATCGGCGGGTTGGTGACCTGCGCGAAGAGCTGCTTGAAGTAGTTGTAGAGCGGCTTGTCCTTGTCGGACAGCACGGCCAGGGGCGAGTCGTTGCCCATCGAGCCGGTGCCCTCTTCGCCGTTGGCGGCCATCGGCGCCATCAGGAACTTGATGTCTTCCTGCGTGTAGCCGAAGGCCTGCTGGCGGTCGAGCAAGGACTCGTCGAAGCCGGGCGCGGGCTCTTCCGTCGCGATGGAGTCGAGACGGATGCGCACGTTCTCGATCCACTGACGGTACGGGCGCGCATTGGCGAACTGGTTCTTCAGCTCCTCGTCGTCGACGATGCGGCCCTGCTCCAGGTCGATGAGGAACATCTTGCCCGGCTGCAGGCGCCATTTCTTGACGATCTTGTTCTCGGGGAAGGGCAGCACGCCGGACTCCGAGGCCATGACCACGAGGTCGTCGTCGGTGACGATGTAGCGGGCCGGACGCAGGCCGTTGCGGTCGAGCGTGGCGCCGATCTGCTTGCCGTCGGTGAAGACCATGGCCGCCGGGCCGTCCCAGGGCTCGAGCATGGCGGCGTGGTACTCGTAGAAGGCGCGGCGGCGCTCGTCCATCAGCTCGTGCTGCTCCCAGGCCTCGGGGATCATCATCATGGCCGCATGGGCCAGCGGGTAGCCGCTCATCGTGAGCAGCTCCAGCGCGTTGTCGAAGGTGGCGGTGTCGCTCTGCCCTTCGAAGCTGATGGGGTAGAGCTTCTTCAGGTCGTCACCGAGCACGGGCGACTTCATCACGCCCTCGCGCGCGCGCATCCAGTTGAAGTTGCCCTTGACGGTGTTGATCTCGCCGTTGTGGGCGACCATGCGGTACGGGTGCGCCAGCGGCCATTCGGGGAAGGTGTTGGTCGAGAAGCGCTGGTGCACCAGCGCCAGCGCCGAGACGACACGCGCGTCCTGCAGGTCCTTGTAGTACTTGCCCACCTGGTCGGCCAGCAGCAGGCCCTTGTAGATGACCGTGCGGCAGCTCATGCTGGGCACGTAGTACTCGCGGCTGTGCGTGAGCTTGAGCTTCTGGATCGAAGCCGAGGCCGTCTTGCGGATCACATAGAGCTTGCGCTCCAGGGCGTCGGGCACGATGACATCGGCCCCGCGGCCGATGAAGATCTGGCGCAGCACCGGTTCTTTCGCACGCACGGCGGGCGACATCGGCATCTCGCGGTCGACCGGCACGTCGCGCCAGCCCAGCAGCACCTGGCCTTCCAGGCGCACGGCGCGTTCCAGTTCCTGCTCGCAGGCCAGGCGCGAGGCGTGCTCCTTGGGCAGGAAGATCATGCCCACGCCGTACTCGCCCGGCGGCGGCAGTTCCACCCCCTGCAGCGCCATCTCTTCGCGGTAGTACTGGTCGGGCAGCTGGATCAGGATGCCCGCACCGTCGCCCATCAACTTGTCGGCGCCCACGGCACCCCGGTGGTCGAGGTTCTCCAGGATCTTCAGGCCCTGCTCGACGATGGAGTGCGCCTTCTGACCCTTGATGTGGGCGACGAAACCGACGCCACAGGCATCGTGCTCGTTGGCGGAGCTGTACAGCCCCTGGTCTGCTGCAGCGCGGCGTTCTTCAGGCGTGGCGGGGGTTTGACGGGCAGCCATGGTCATGGGCTCTCCAGGGTCGAGCGGAATGTCGCGAGCCTACCGCAGTGCAGCAAGGTCGGCAATTCATTTAAAAAGGGGTCGGAGTCAAATTACCAGAATCTGAACTCATCTGCGTCGTTTATTGGGGACATAGTCAACCCGCGCGCCGCGGCTTCTTTGGCCGGTTCAGCTCACGAGGCGTCGGCGCTGCGCGTTCTGGGTCGCCCCCTGGGTCCGGGTCGGACCGGGCGGACGCTCTGCTCTGCCAGTTTGGCCAGAAAGTCGGCCGAACCACAGGCCCAGCCGCCTCGTGCCGAGGTGGCCAGCAGTTCGGCCTGCGCTGGAGGCATTTCCTGTGCCAGCAGGCCGGCGTAGGCGGCTTCACGCTCGAAGGGCGTGTTGCCCAGTACCCAGACCTCGGGCGGGTCGACCAGCTCCGCCGGACGCACTCCGCCGGTGCGCCCGGGAGCACTCGAGGCCTGCGGCAGGTCCCTTGCCAGTGCATCGATGCGGCGCAGCGCAGCCAGCGTGGTGCTGCCCGGCTCCAGCACGGCGGCACGGAAGCGCCCGTCCCACAAGGTGCCGCTGCGGCCATGACGCCGGTTGAAGACCGCGACGTAGCGCCGGCCCAGCGTCTGCATGGCGCGGCTCAGGGCCCCTGCGGTGGCCGGGCGCAGCAGCAGGTGCACTTCGTTGTCGAGCAGGGCCCAGGCATGGATGAGCACGTGCTGCGGCGTCGTCGCCTGTCGCAACGCCGCGAGGAAGGCCCCGCGATCGTCGGCGTCGGTCATCACGGGCGCGCCGCTGTGACCGCGCAGCAGCACGTAGTGCGCCAAGCCTGCCACCACCAGACGAGACCGCCGCGCCATCGCAGGACCTGCGCTTCAGCGGGCGGCGGCGAACACGTCGCGGCCGCTCAGGCGCTGGTGCTCGCGCATCGCGTAGCGGTCGGTCATGCCGGCGATGTAGTCGGCCACTGCCCGGTGCAGCTCGGGCGAGCGGGCGTAGTCTTCGGGCATCTCGCCCGGAGCGGCCGAGTAGGCCGCGAACAGCTCGCGCACGACCGTGCGTGCACGCAGCGTCGAGTCCTCGACCTGCGGATGGCGGTACAAGGCCTTGAACAGGAACTGCTTCAACGCCACGATCTCGGCGCGCATGGCCCCGCCGTGCTGCACCAGGGGCGGCAGGTGCAGCACGCCTTCGGCATCGACCGGCCGATGCTGCTGCAGCGCGGCCGACGTGGCCTGGACCAGATCCTGCACCTGGGCCGCCAGCATGCGGCGCAGGGTCTCGGCCAGCCAGCGGCGCGCACCGCGCTGCGGCAGATCGGGATGCTCCCGAAGGGCGTCCTGCCGCCAGCGGCTGAACAGCGCCAGACCTTCGAGCTGCTCCAGCCCGATCAGACCCGATCGGAGGCCGTCGTCGATGTCGTGGGCGTTGTAGGCCATCTCGTCGGCCAGGTTGACCAGTTGCGCTTCCAGGCTGGGCTGCAGGCCTTCGATGAAGCGTCGCGCCACGCCGCCGGGTTCGGCACTGTCGAGCAGTTCGGCGTTCCGGCGTGAGCAGTGCTTGAGGATGCCCTGCCGCGTTTCCAGCGTGAGGTTCAGGCCGTCGAAGGCGGCGTAGCGCAGCTCCAGCCGGTCGACCACGCGCAAGCTCTGCAGGTTGTGCTCGAAGCCGCCGTGGGCCTGCATGCATTCGGCCAGCTGGTCCTGCCCGGCATGGCCGAAGGGCGTGTGGCCGAGGTCGTGGGCCAGCGCGATGGCTTCCACGAGGTCTTCGTTGAAGCCCAGCGCGCGTGCCATCGACCGGCCCAGTTGCGCGACCTCCAGCGAATGCGTCAGACGCGTGCGAAAGAGGTCGCCCTCGTGGTTGATGAAGACCTGCGTCTTGTAGACCAGGCGGCGAAAGGCCGTGCTGTGCACGATGCGGTCGCGGTCGCGCTGGTGCTCGTTGCGCTGGGCGGGCGGCGGCTCCGCATGGCGCCGTCCGCGCGACTGCGCCGGATCCAGGGCCCAGGGCGCCAGCGTCGCCATGCGCTTCAGACGCCGGTGAGGTGGCGTTCGATGGCGCGAGCCACCAGTTCATCGGGCGCAGGCCTCACCGTGGCGCGGCCGAGCGACTCGATCAGCACGAACCGGATCGCGCCGCCCTCGGCCTTCTTGTCCACACGCATCAGGTCCAGGTAGCGGGAAACGCCCAGCGCAGGCCCCGCAATCGGCAGCTGCGCGCGCTGCAGCAGCCGCTGCATGCGTGGCACGAAATCGCCCGGCATCAGCCCCAGCAGCACGGACAGCTCGCTGGCCATCACCATGCCGCAGGCGACGGCCTCGCCGTGCAGCCACTCGCCGTAGCCGAGCCCGGCCTCGATGGCGTGGCCGAACGTATGGCCGTAATTGAGGATGGCGCGCAGGCCGCCTTCGCGTTCGTCCTGGCCGACGACCTCGGCCTTGATCTCGCAGCTTCTGCGTACGGCATGCGACAACGCCAGGGCGTCACGAGCCATCAAGGCGTCCAGGTTCTGCTCGATCCAGTCGAGGAAGGCGGCGTCGAAGATGGGGCCGTACTTGATGACTTCGGCCAGTCCGGCACTGAACTCGCGCTGTGGCAGCGTGGCCAGCGTGGCCAGGTCACAGATCACGCGGGCCGGCTGGTAGAACGCGCCGATCATGTTCTTGCCCAGTGGATGGTTGATCGCCGTCTTGCCGCCCACCGACGAGTCGACCTGGGCCAGCAGCGTGGTGGGCACCTGGACGAAGGGCACGCCGCGCATGTAGCAGGCGGCGGCGAAGCCGGCCATGTCGCCCACCACGCCGCCACCCAGCGCGAAGATCACCGTCTTGCGGTCGCAAGCTTCGCGCAGCAGGTGGTCGAACACGAGGTTCAGCGTTTCCCAGGTCTTGTACGCTTCGCCATCGGGGAGCGCGAGCGAAGAGACTCGGCGATAGAGCGGCGACAAGGCGTCCCGCAACGTCGCTTCGTAGATCGCCTCGACGGTGGTGTTGCTGACGATGACGGCGTGGCTGGCGCGCGGCAGACCGGCCCAGGTCTCGGGTCGCTGCAGCAGGCCATTGCCGATGAGGATCTCGTAGCGCGCCGACGGGGTCTCGACGGGGACGCTCGTGCGGTGGGAGGGCTTGGCGTTCATGGCCGCGCAGTGTATGCCGCGGGCGCCAGCAGCCGGCGCTCCGCCCAGCCGGACCGCCCTGCTCCTGCAGCAGGGCCGGCGCGGCGGAGTGTCAGCGCGTGCCGGGCGAGTCGATGCTCGAGGGCACGGCGCCGGGATCGACCAGGCCTGCCAGCTCGAGCTGCATGAGCACCATGCCCAGCAGCGCCGACACCGAGGGACGCGCACTCTCGACGACGAAGTGCGCCACGCGGCGGTACAGCGGGTCGCGCTCGCGGAACAGTTCGCGCAGCCTCGCCTGCGGGTCGGCCACCTGCAGCAAGGGGCGCTGGGTGTCGTGCTTCAACCGTCGGAACAATTCCTCGGGGGTGGCCCGCAGGTAGAACACGTGCGAGCGGGAGTGCAGCGCGTCACGATTCGACGGTCGCAGCACGGCTCCCCCACCGGTGGCCAGCACGATGCCCTGACGCTGCGTGAGATCGTCGATGACGTCCTGCTCGACGTCGCGGAAGGCCGCTTCGCCCCGTGCCGCGAACCAGTCGCGAATGGGCATGTCGATTCGGTGCTCGATCTCGGCGTCGCTGTCGACGAACTTCAGGCCCAGCTGGCGTGACAGGTGGCGCCCGACCGTGGTCTTGCCACAGCCGGGCATGCCGACCAGGGAGATTATCAGGGGGTGGGGCACGCCGACGGGAGAGCGAGATCACGGTTCACGTTGACCGAGAACGTCGTCGCGACTCCGCCGGGCGATCGAAAGGTAATGAAGATGACACCCGCCCTGACGAGCCCATCGGCGAAGTTGTAGCCGATCGAGGTGAAAGTACGCTCAGTCGTGCTGGGAACCGGTGATCCACCGCCAACAGTCACGGTCAGCCCAGTGGTTGGCGTCGTCGCGGTGATCGTTGTGCCTGCCGGCATGGGGTTGAGCCGGACCGGGTTGTTGTCGCCGACGATCAAGGAAAGCGAGCCGCTGGCGGCTCCGTCATACCACGTATCGTTTCCAACCAGGGTGTAGCGAGAAACGTTCGACGGCTGCGGGCCGAATTGCAGGTCGATCTTGGCGCAGCTTGAGTCCAATCGAGAGGTGTTGGCCCAAAGCGGCCGCGCAGCCGACGTGGAGAGCACCGTCTCGATGGCCCGACGAACGTAGACCTGGCCCGCCCCGCTCCACAAGCCGTCGCAGGTGGCCGGCATCGTCGGGATGCTGGGGTTCAGCCGCAACAAGGCATCGCCAGAATCGGCGCAACTGGACGAGTTGTTGATCGCCAAAGGAATGAATTCATCGTTGCTGGCATCGAACATGCCGTCAAAGAGGCGATCCTTGAAGATATTCCCCAAGTCCTGGAAAGGCTCGCCCGGATCCTTGGTGTTGTTGCCGTTCAGATCGATAAAGGACTCTTCGCCAAGAGCGTACGCAGTAATAGTTACTCGTCCGTCGAGAGGACGCGGTTCCGCAGAGACGAAGTTGGCCGTTGTCCGCGCGATGCCATTGACCAGCGCAGTCTGTTTGATGGCTTCGACCTGCCCACCCTCGGTGACGAAATTGACCGAGGTACCCGCCGGCACGGGGTTGCCGCTACGATCAGCGGCAATGATTTGGTATGTGTTGGGCGTTCCATCGATGTTGTAGCCCTCAATGTTCAGAGTGCCCTGGGACAAGGAAAAGTTCAGCTGTGAGGGCAGTCCCACTGCCACGCTGAGGTTGCTCGAAACGGTGGAGATGTTGGTGTTCTGCAGCGTTGCTGACACCCGAACAGGGGTGGGCAGGCTGCCAGAGTTAACCCGCACCGAGATTCGTCCGGAGGCGTCAGAAGTCCGCAGGACGTCTGCGGTACCGCCTTCCATCGTGACGCCTCCGGTCAGGGTCAGCAGCCGCGTAACCACGTTGCGGTTCGGCAACGGATTTCCCGCAGCATCACGTACCTCGAACGTCACGATGGAGGCCTCGGCGAATCCGGAGCCCCGCAGGAAGATCGTTTCCGGACTGGCGCCAATGAACGCAAGGCTAGATACCGAGGGCGCAGCAATAGGCAGGGACAGGGTGCGCGAGTTGGCCGAACCGACGATGGTTGCCTGCAACTGATCCGACACCTGGATGGCGCCACAACCGGCGTCGCGGTATTGCAATGCCACTATGGGCGTCGTTGCGGTGAAGGTACTGGGAGACACCACGGCCTTGTCGAGCGTAGCGCACGACGAGTTGATGCTGATCTGGACCGGCGAGCCGACACTGACCCCCGACAAGCTGAGCTGCAAGGTTGTCTGGCCATAGGCCGAAAGCGCACCTACAGCGGAAGAGAAGCTGTCGATGGTGACATTCGTTGCCTGCACCTGGAAACCACGAGTCGCAGCCAACTGCGTGCCGTTGACGTTCGCCGTGGCTCGAATCTCGTCAGCACCTGCCCCCGTCGAATTGATGGGAGCGAGTACGACGACCGCCCTACCCGCGCTATCTGTCAACGCGGTGCCGATGTTGGGTGCAGCGATCTGGCGCGCTACGCTGAACGTCACCACTTGACCCGCGATGGCACGGCCACTGGAGTCCTTCAGCGTAGCCGTCACCGTGGCAGGGGTAGCCGAACTGATTGACGTGCTGCTGAGTGCCAATTCGAGCGTACCTGCGCCGGAAATGGCGGAGCTGGTCACTGTCAGCGGTGCAGTCCTCGTAATGCTGCCGCTGCCTGCCGAAACGTTGATGCTGCGAGGCGTACTGTCGGCACCGATGCCCACAACGGCGGTGATCTTGCCTTCGGCATCTGTAACTGTGCCGGCGGGTGCAACGACACCACCGTTGTCGACGCGAAAGCTGACTGGAACGCCGCTGACGGCATTCCGATTGGCATCCAGCGCGGTGACGGTGGCCGTGACCGAGCTCCCAGCCGTGTTGGGCACGCTCGCCGAACTCAAAACGATGACGAGATCGGAGGCCGAAGAGCCTTGCGATCCGCCCACCAGCGGGCTGCCCGAATTGCCGCCGCCGCCGCCGCAGGCAGCCAGGAACGCCAGCGCCAGCAACGACAAGATTCTCGTGAAGTAGTTCATCTCTCAGTTTCCCGTGGCTGGGCCGTCAGGGCCGGGCTCGTGCCTCAGCGTGCCGCAGAGCGGTCGGTGACGATCTTCGGTGTGATGAAGACCAGCAGCTCGGTCTTTTCGGTGGAGCGGGCGCGGTTCTGGAACAGGTAGCCCACCCAGGGCAGGTCACCCAGCAGCGGCACCTTGTTGATTTCGTTGCGCTCGGTCTGGGTGAAGATGCCGCCCAGCACCACGGTGCCGCCGTTTTCGACCAGCACCTGGGTCTTCACGTGCTTGGTGTCGATGGCGAAGCCGGCCACCGTGTTGCGGCCGACGCTGTCCTTGTTGACGTCGACGTCCAGGATGACGTTGCCTTCGGGCGTGATCTGCGGCGTCACTTCGAGCTTCAGATTGGCCTTGCGGAACTGGATCTGCGTGGCGCCGCTGGACGTGGCGGCCTGGTACGGGAGTTCTTCGCCCTGCTCGATCAGGGCCTTGACCTGGTCGGCCGTGATCACGCGCGGGCTCGACACGATCTTGCCCTTGCCTTCGGCTTCAAGAGCCGACAGCTCGAGGTTGAGGAAGCGGTTGGCCGTGGCGCTGAACAGCGACAGAGCGAAGGTCGCTGCAGCAGCGCCGCCCAGCGAGCTGACGTTGGCCGGCAGGTTGACGAACTGCGTGTCGTTGTACTTGAAGTCGTCTCGCGCCAACTGCAGCGTCTGGCCACCGACGGCGTTGTAGTTGCCGCCGACGGTCGCGTAGTTGCTGCCGATGATGTTGTAGCCCGGGATGCCGCCGGCCAGTCCGCGGAAGTCGGAACCACCCAGCTTGACGCCCAGCGAGCGGCCGAAGGTGTCGCTGGCCTCGACGATGCGCGCTTCGATCAGCACCTGGCGCACGGGAATGTCGATCTTGGCGATCAGCGACTGCACCTCTTCGAGCTTGGACGGAATGTCCGATACGAAGAGCTGGTTGGTGCGCGATTCGAAGATCACGCTGCCGCGCGGGGACAGCAGGCGCGTGGCCTGGGCATTGCCGCCCGCCGCGCCCTGCACCTGGTTCTGGCCGGAGAGCCCCTTGGCGATCTCTTCGGCCTTGGTGTAGTTGAGCTGGAACGACTGCGTGCGCAGGGGCTCCAGTTCAGCGACCTTCTTCTTGGCCTCGAGTTCGACCTGCTCCTTGGCTGCGAGCTCTTCCTTGGGCGCGATCCACAACACGTTGCCGGACTTGCGCACGCCCAGGCCCTTGCTCTGCATGATGATGTCCAGGGCCTGATCCCAGGGCACGTCCTTCAGTCGCAGCGTGACGGTGCCGGTCACGGTATCGCTGGTCACCACGTTGAAGTTGGTGAAGTCGGCGATGACCTGCAGCAGGGCACGGACCTCGATGTTCTGGAAGTTCAAGGACAGCTTTTCGCCCTGGAAGCCGGGTCCTTGCGTCAGCTTGTTGGGGTCGACCTTCACCGGCCGCACTTCCAGCACGAACTGGTTGTCGGTCTGGTAGGCACTGTGCTCCCAGTTGCCGCGTGGCTCGACCATCATGCGCACACGGTCGCCGCTCTGGAAGGTCGAGACCGTCTGCACGGGTGTGCCGAAGTCGGTGACGTCGAGTCGGCGGCGCAGGCTGTCGGGCAGGGTGGAGCGCAGAAACTCGACCACCAGGGTCTGGCCCTGCTGACGGATGTCGACGCCAACCTGGGTGCTGGGCAGACCCACGACGATGCGCCCGGCACCGTCGCTGCCGCGACGGAAGTCGATGTCGCGCAGACCCTGCGGTTCGACGTTCTGAGCGGCAGAGAACTGCGAGGGTTCGCCACCGGCGCCCGGACCCGTGGCGTCGAGCACGAGCAGCAGCGCCTTGCCCTGCAACTGTGCGCGGTAACCCGAGGCCTGCTTGAGGTTCAGCACGAGCCGGGTGCGCTCGCCGGCCTGGGCCACGTTCACCGAGCGCAGGTTGCCCTGGTTGATCTCGACGGCACTGCGGCCCGTCGCATTGCCGACATTGGGCAGGTCGATGGCGATGCGTGGCGGCGACTGGGTCGAAAAGCCGTTCGGCACGGCGGTCAGGGCCTCGCTCAGTTCGATGCGGACCACCTCGGTGCCGGCCTGCTGCGTGCTGGTGATCGACTGGATGGCGTTTTGCGCCATCGCCACCGACGGCGCCAGGGCGGCAGCCGTCAACACGGCGAGGGCGGCGTGTGCCGCGCGCCACTTGAACATGGTGAACCTCTCCTCGATGATCCTCATCGCGCCTTCTCCTGCAGCTGCAGACTGCCGACGCGCTCGATCCACTCGCCTGCGGCGTCCTGGACGATCTCGCGCAGCGCGATCTCGGTCTCGGCGATCTTGGTGATACGGCCGTAGTTCTGGCCGAGGTAGTCTCCGACCTTCACCTGGTAAAGCAGGTTGTCGACCTTCAACAGCGCAAAGGGCTGGCCACTCTTGGCCAGGCTACCCACCATGCGCATGTTGTCCAGCGGGTAGGCCTCAAGAGGCTCCTTGCGGCGGTTGAGTTCGCCGGACAACAGGGAATTCGGCTGTCTCGACTCCTGCTTGATGGCCACCGTCAGCTTCTGGCTGCTGAAGGGCTCCACGGCCTGCGCCGATGCGTAGGGCTGAGGGTCGAACTTCTTGGGTGGCTGCAGGGGAGTGACGTTCGGGCGCACTTCGCGGCGCTGCTGCTCCATCCACTGCTGCAGCTCCTCGTGGTTGGCCCCGCAGGCGGCCAACATCAGCGTCAGGCCCAGCAGGGCCCCAAGACGTGCCGCTCGCATCACTTCTTGGCTCCTGCTTTGGCAGCCGCCGCCTTCTGCTGCTCGGCCACTTCGGTCGGATCGAGGTAGCGGTAGGTGCGCGCCGTGGCTTCCATCGACAGGCTGCCTGCCGCATCGCGCGGGGGCTGCACGATCGCCAGGTTCTGCAGCGTCACGATGCGCGACAGGTTGGACACGTCGGCTGCAAACGAACCGATATCGTGGTAGCGGCCGGTCACGCGGATGGAGATCGGCAGTTCAGCGTAATAGTCCTTCACCTCGACCTGCCCGGGACGGAACAGTTCGAAGGACAGGCCGCGACCCAGCCCTGCCTGGTTGATGTCCGACAGCAGCGCATCCATCTCGGCCTTGCCGGGCAGCTGCTTCTCGAGCTGGGTCACGTACTCCTGCACCTGCAGCTTCTGCTTGCGCAGTTCGCTCAGGTTGACGGCCTGCCCCAGCTTGGACAGGTAGTTCTGCTTGAGCTCGGGCTCCTTGAGGCGCTCGGCTTCGAGTTCTTCGGTGGCCGTCGACAGCAACAGGAACCAGCCGATGAGCACGACCACGGCTGTGGTGAACAACCAGACCGCCAGCTTGGGCAAGGTGGGCCACTGGCCGGGCTCGCGGGTGTTCAGGCCCTTGAACTGCGACGAAGCCCGTTCGAAGGCGCTGTTCAGGTCGAAGTTGAAGGAAGAGGTGTTGGCTGCCATGCTGACCTCAGGTCGTCTTCTTGACGACCGCAGCTCCCGGCGCAGGGGCCGGCGGCGCGGCCTGCGGGCGCTTCAACGTGACGCGCAGGGAGAATTCGTACAGCCGTCGCGCTTCACGTCCTGCCGTGGTGATGTTGGCCGACTTGATCTCGATGAGCTCCGGGCGCTCGAGCCAGGCCGCGTTGTAGGCGGTGTTGCGAAGGAACTCGGAGACGCGCTCGTTGGTCTGCGCGACACCCGTGACGGCAACCACCTGCCCGGTCTGCTTGATCGAGGTGAGGTAGACGCCTTCAGGCGTCTGCTTGGCGAGTTCGTCGAGCAGGTGCACGGGAGTGTTGCGGTCGATCTGCAGGTCTTCGACCGATTTCTGCCGCGCCTTGAGCGCCTCGATCTCGCCCCGAAGCGTGGCGATGTCCTTGACCTGCGCGTCGAGCCGGGCGATCTCCGCCTTCAGGAAGTCGTTGCGCGAGACCTGGGCGTTGGTCATCTGCTGCAGCACGGTGTACCACGCGCCGGCAATGCCCACGCCGACCAGGCCGGCCAGCATCACTCCCGCGAAGAAGGCACGCTTGCGCTGCTGACGCTTCTCCTCGCGGTGCGGCAGCAGGTTGATCAGTATCACTGCACGAACCTCCGCATCGCCAGCCCGCAGGCCGTGAGATAGGCCGGCGCCTCCCTGCGCACGCGCCCTTCACGGATGGCAGACCCGAGTTGCATGTGCTCGAAGGGATTCACCACCATCGAGGCGAAGCCGGTCAGTTCGGTGACGCGGTCCTTCAGACCCGCCAGCGTGGCGGTGCCGCCGGCCAGCATCACGTAATGCACCTTGTGGTGCGGCGTGCTGGTGAAGAAGTACTGCAGCGCACGGCCGATTTCCTGGGACAGGCTGTCGACGAAGGGCGCCAGGATGGCGCTTTCGTAGTCTTCAGGCAGGTCACCGGCCAGCTTCTTCTGTTCGGCTTCCTCGAACGAGAAGCCGTACTGTCGCGAAATGAGTTGCGTGAGCTGCGCACCGCCGAAGGCCTGGTCGCGGTCGTACAGCATGTCGTCGTCGCGCAGCACCTTGAGACTGGTGGTGTCAGCCCCGATCTCGAACAGCGCGACCAGCGCGTCGCGCCCCTCGTTGGGCAGCGATGTCACGACGCGGCTCATGGCCAGCCGGGAAGCGTGGGACTCGATGTCGAGCACGATGGGCTTCAGCCCGGCGGCTTCTGCCAGGCCCTGACGGTCCTGTACGCGATCCTTGCGAGATGCCGCGATGAGCACCTCGACATCACCGGCGGAGGTCAGGCTGGGGCCGATGACGCAGAAATCCAGACTGACCTCGTCGAGGGAAAAGGGAATGTACTGATTCGCCTCGGACTCGACCTGCAATTCCATTTCTTCTTCGCGCAGGCCGGCCGGCAGCATGATCTTCTTGGTGATGACGGCCGATTGCGGCATGGCCATCACCACGTTCTTGGTGCGCGTTCCGCTCTTGGACACGACGCGACGGACGGCTTCGGCGACTTCGTCGAACTTCTCGATCTGGCCGTCGGTGATCCAGCCCTTCTCGAAGGGCTCGGAGGCCAGGCGCTCGAGCACCATCTCGCCAGACCCGCTCTGTCCCAGCTCGACCAGCTTCACGCCGGACGAACTGATGTCGAGGCCGATCATTGGCGCATGCTTCCGGCCGCGCAGAAGGTCCATCAAGCTCACTTTGGACTGACTCCCGGTCACCCAGGGAAACCCTGGGCCGTGTTAAGAAGTTACTTCAATGCTAGCAGTAAAGCCCTTGTGCACCAAAGAAAAACGGCTCGCCAGAGTCTGCTGCACGTTGTCATTCGTTAACGGGTGAAACAGCGGCAGATTGGTCGGTCAGTTTCGTCGACAGCGGGTTCGTTACGACTCTGGCGTCCGACCGCAACGGCAGTGCCGGCACCCGACATCGACCGCTCCTGAGCGCCGCTATCATCGTCTCACCCCCCGGTCGGCGAAACCCGTCCGGGCCGCCGGAAGGCCGCCAGCCGTGGCGCCCTGCACGAAGATCGCCCGTGAGCCCCACCGATTCGTCCTCGTCGACAACACAACCCTCAGGCAAGGCCCACGGCATGGCGGCGGTCGTGACGCGCCGGTTGCTCACCGCGGGCGCCTGGCTGCTCGGCACGCTCGTCGCCGGCCTCGGGGCGCTGCTGCTGGTCATCGGCGTGGCGCTCGCCGTGGCCTACCCCAACCTGCCCGACATCTCCAGCCTGTCCGATTACCGGCCCAAGCTGCCGATGCGCATCTTCTCGGCCGATGGCGTGTTGCTCGGGGAGTTCGGCGAGGAACGCCGCGAGCTGATGCCGATCTCGCGTGTGCCCAAGGTCATGAAGGACGCCGTCCTGGCGGCGGAGGACGCCCGGTTCTACGAGCATGGCGGCGTGGACTACAAGGGGGTGGCCCGCGCCGCGCTGGAAAACCTTCGCGACGCCAGGAGCCAGGGCGCGTCGACGATCACGATGCAGGTGGCGCGCAACTTCTACCTGTCCACCGAGAAGACCTTCACCCGGAAGATCTACGAGATCCTGCTGGCGCTGAAGATCGAACGCCTGTTGAGCAAGGACCAGATCCTCGAGCTCTACATGAACCAGATCTTTCTCGGGCAGCGTGCCAGCGGGTTCGCGGCGGCGGCACAGATCTATTTCGGCAAACCCCTGGCGGAGGTGACGGTGGCCGAGGCGGCCATGCTGGCCGGCCTGCCGAAGGCACCTTCTGCTTACAACCCGATAGCCAACCCGAAGCGCGCAACGTTGCGTCAACGCTACATCATCGAGCGGATGTTCGACAACGGCTTCATCGACGAAGCCCAGCGCAACGACGCATTGGCTCAGCAGTTGCGCTACCGGACGCCCTCGGTACCCACCGTGCACGGCGATTTCGTCGCCGAAGCGGCACGCCAGCTGGTGTTCGCGCAGTACGGCGAGGAGTCGTACACCCGGGGCCTGAATGTTCACGTGACGGTGAACGCCGGCGAACAGGCCGTGGCCCACAGAGCCTTGCGCAACGGGCTGCTGGCCTTCGAGAAGCGCCAGTTCTATCGCGGGCCCGAGGCCTACGTCGACCTGCCCCGCGATGCGGCGCAACTCGACGCGCGCGTCGCCGAAGCATTGACCGAACATCCCGACAACGACGAACTGCGAGCGGCGGTCGTCCTCGAAGCCTCTCAAAGAGAGGTGGTCGCGATGCTGCAGAACGGCGACAGCATCACCATCACCGGCGCCGGGCTGCGCCCGGTGGCCTCGGGCCTGTCGGCGAAGGCTGCCCCCAAGGTGCAGATCCGCCGCGGCGCCATCGTTCGCGCCGTGCGGGACGGCAAGGGCGAGTGGGCCCTGACGCAGTTGCCCGAAGTGGAAGGCGCCGTGGTTGCGCTCGACCCGCGAACGGGCGCCATCCGCGCGATGGTGGGCGGATTCGACTACCGCACCAGCAAGTTCAACCACGTCACCCAGGCCTGGCGCCAACCGGGGTCCAGCTTCAAGCCCTTCGTCTACTCCGCATCGCTGGAGAAGGGCATCACACCGCTGACAGTGGTCAACGACGCGCCGCTGTTCTTCGATGCGGCAACCACCGGAAGCCAGCCTTGGGAGCCCAAGAACTACGACGGCAAGTTCGACGGTCCGATGCAGCTGCACACGGCGCTGGCGAAGTCCAAGAACATGGTGTCGATCCGCGTGCTCCGCTCCATATCGCCCGAGTTCGCACAGGAGTTCATCGGCCGCTTCGGATTCGAGGCCGACAAGCACCCTGCCTATCTCACGATGGCGCTGGGTGCGGGCTCGGTCACTCCCTTGCAGATGGCAGCGGCCTACAGCGTCTTCGCGAACGGGGGCTACCGTGTATCACCGGCACTCATCACGCGGCTGACCGACAGCAAGGGCCGCGTGCTTCTGGAAAGCAAGCCACCGGTGCTGGACGAGTCCATGCGCATGCTGGACGCCCGCAATGCCTTCGTCATGACCCAACTGATGCAGGAGATCACGCGCTCGGGCACGGCGGCCAATGCCCAGCGCATCCTGAAGCGGCCCGACATCTACGGCAAGACAGGCACCACCAACGACTCGATGGATGCCTGGTTTGCCGGTTACCACCCCACGCTCACCGCCGTGGTGTGGATCGGCTACGACACCCCGCGCAAGCTGGGCGACCGCGAAACCGGCGGCGGGCTGGCGCTGCCGGTCTGGATCGAACTGATGTCCCATGCGCTCAAGGGCGTTCCGGTGCAGGAGCCCACACCGCCGGAAGGCGTGACACTGACGGCGGGGTCCTGGGTCTTCAGCGAGTTCGCTCAAGGCGAAGGCGTGGCCAGCCTGGGCATGGAAGACGCCTTGCCGCAGCCGCCCGACGCCCAGGAACGCAGCAGCATCCTCGACCTGTTCCGGCGCTAGGAGTCTTGCGCCTGGACCGCCGGAGGCACGAAGCGCAGCGCCTTGCCACCCTGCAGCGTGGCGTGGTGAGACAGCACTTCGAAGAAGTCGCTGCCGTCGCGGGTATCGACCCAGCGCCCGTCCAGGTGCCTGAAGTGGAAGCCACCGCCGCGTGCCGCCAGCCAGATCTCCTGAAGCGGCGGCTGCGTGTTGACGATCAGCTGACTGCCGTCGGGAAAGCTCATCTGCAACAAGCCACCGGTGCGGCTGGTGTCGATATCGATGATGTCCTGTTGCAGCCACTGGTCCGCTGCGGTCTCCAGGCTGGCCAGAACCAGACGGGTGAGGCGGTCGTAGTCGGCGCCGCTCAGCGTCGTCGCGGCCGAGGGGGCTGGTCTGCCGGAGGCGGGGTGGCTGGTCATTAGAATCTCCCGCATGCGGAACAGGTGGAAAAGCAGTGTAGTCGGGCGCCTGCGGCAACTCGCCCTCGGGACGCTTTGGCTGGGATGCGCCGTGGGTCTTTCGAGCCTGGCGGGCTGCGGCCAGAAGGGGCCGCTGACGCTGCCCCAGCCGCCAGCCGCCAGCGCGGCGGCGTCCGCACCCGGCCGCTGATCTCACGGCCCAGCCCGGGCCTCACCTGGCCATCAGACGCGGCCTTCCTCCACCGCGTGACAGGCCACCTCGATGCCCTGGAAGGTCTTCAGCACCGGACGCTCGCTGGAACAACGCGCGTTGGCGTGCGGGCAGCGCGGATGGAAGGCGCAACCCGTCGGCGGGTTCAGCGGATTCGGCACCTCGCCCTGCACCGGCGTGCGCGCGCGACCCGACATGTGGATGTCGGGAATCGCGTCGAGCAGCATGCGCGTGTAGGGGTGGCGTGGCCGGGCGAACAGCTCAGCCTTGTCGGCAACCTCGACCAGCCGGCCCAGGTACATCACCCCGACCCGGTCGCTGACGTGGCGCACGACGGCCAGGTTGTGAGAGATGAACAGGTAGGTCAGCCCGCGCTCGCGCTGCAGGTCCTTCATGATGTTCAGCACCTGTGCCTGCACCGAAACGTCCAGCGCCGAGGTCGGTTCATCGCAGACCAGGAACTCGGGCTGCGTGGCCAGCGCTCGTGCGATCGAGATGCGCTGGCGCTGGCCACCCGAGAACTGATGCGGGAACTTCTCGACATCGGCCGCCGCCAGGCCCACCGAGCGCAGAAGATCACCGACCTTCACACGCAGTTCGTCGGGCGTGGCCACCAGGCCGTGCTCGCGGAGGGGCTCGGCGACGATGTCCAGCACCTTCCAGCGCGGATTGAGACTGGCGTAGGGGTCTTGGAAGATCATCTGCATGCGCCGGCGTAGCTGACGCAGTTCGCCGGCATTGCGCGCCGCATCGGTGGGCTGGCCGTCGAAGGTGACGCTGCCGTGGGTGGGTGCGTACAGACCCACCAGCAGCCGCGCCACCGTGCTCTTGCCGCAGCCCGACTCGCCCACCAGCGCCAGCGTGGTGCCGCGTCTGATCTCGAAGGAAACCCGGTCGACCGCGTGCACGAATTGCCGCGGCTTGCGCTCGACGACGCGGTTGAGCCAGGGCGCCGAGACGTCGAAGGTCTTGCTGAGTTCCTGCACGCTGACCAGCGGACCCGGCGCGACGTCGGCGGCGGGCCTGGCGCCCGACTTGGCTTCCATGTCAGCCCTCATGATGCGCGCCGCTCAGTGTCGACCAACCAGCACGATGCGCGCGTCGCGCCGGCATCGAGCAGTTCGGGCCTTTCCGTCCGGCAACGGTCCATCACCTGGGGGCAGCGCGGATTGAAGGCGCAACCGGCGGGAATGGCGTTCAGCCGCGGCATGGCCCCATCGATCTGCAGCAGCCGCTCGCGTTCGTCGTCCATCGCCGGGATGGAGCCCATCAGGCCGCGCGTGTAGGGGTGCGAGGGCCGATGGATGACGTCGTGGACCGGACCGATCTCGGCCACGCGGCCGGCATACAGCACCGCCACACGGTCGCAGGTTTCGGCGATGACGCCCATGTCGTGGGTCACGAGCATCACGGCTGCGCCGTGATCCTTGCACAGGCGCTTGAGCAGGGAAATGATCTGCGCCTGGATGGACACGTCGAGCGCCGTGGTGGGCTCGTCGGCAACGATGAGCTGCGGCTCGGCGGCCAGGGCCAGGGCGATGACCACACGCTGTCGCATGCCGCCCGAGAACTGGTGCGGGTACTGGTCGATGCGCTGTTCTGCGGCCGGGATGCCGGTCTCCTGCAGCAGACGGATGGCGCGTGCCCTCGCCTCCTCGGCACCCACGGGCAGGTGCGTCAGGATGGTCTCGGTGAGCTGGCGACCGATGGTGTAGAGCGGGTTCAGCGAGGTCAGCGGATCCTGGAAGATGGCGCCGATCCTGCGGCCTCGGATGGCGCGCATCTTCTCGTAGGGCAGGTTGTCGATGCGCTGCCCGTCGAGAAGGATCTCGCCGCCGGCGATGCGGCCCGGCGGTTCGAGCAGGCCGATGATGGCCGCGCCGGTGAGTGACTTCCCGGCGCCGGATTCGCCCACCACGCCCAGGATCTCGCCGGGCGAGATGTCGAAGGAGATGTCGTCCAGCGCCAGCAGCGTGCCGCGGCGCGTCGGGAACTCCACCCGCAGGTGGCGCACTTCGAGCAAGGGAGAGGTCATGGAGTCTTCAGCGAAGGCGCGGGTTCAGCGCATCGCGCAGCCAGTCGCCCAGCAGGTTCACGCTCAGTGCGATCAGCACCAGCATCGCGCCGGGAAAGATGGTGATCCACCATTCACCGGAGAAGAGGAAGTCGTTGCCGACGCGGATGAGCGTGCCCAGCGACGGCGAGGTCGGCGGCACGCCCACGCCCAGGAACGACAGCGTGGCCTCGGTGAGGATGGCCGCAGCCACCTGGATGGTGGCCAGCACCAGCACCGGCCCCATCACGTTGGGCAGCACGTGGCGCACCATGATGCGGTAGGGCGACACGCCGATCACGCGAGCCGCCTGCACGTATTCCTTGTTGCGCTCGACCAGCGTGCTGCCACGCACGGTGCGCGCGTACTGAACCCAGCCGGTGAGCGAGATGGCGACGATCAACACACCGAAGGCCAGCGTGTCGTGTGCATTGGGGAACATCGCGCGGCCGACGCCGTCGATCAGCAGCGCCACCAGGATGGAAGGAAAGGACAGCATCACGTCGCACACGCGCATGATGAAGGCGTCGATCTTGCCGCCGGCGAAACCCGACAACAGACCCAGGCCCACGCCGACCACCAGGGACAAGGCCACCGAGGCGAAACCCACGAACAGCGAAATGCGGGCGCCGTACATCAGCGCCGAGAGGATGTCCCGGCCCTGGTCGTCGGTGCCCAGCAGATAGAGCCGGCTGCCCTCGGCCTGCCAGGCCGGCGGCAGCCGGGCGTCCGACAGGTTCAGGGTGGCGAGGTCGAAGGGATTGTGCGGCGCGACCCAGGGTGCGAAGACCGAGCAGAAGACGCACACGGCGGCGATGACGGCCGCCAGGATGGCCATCGGCGACTGGGTGAAGCTGTACCAGACATCGCCATCGAAGAAGCGGGCGATGGCGCCCTGAGGGGCAGCGGGAGTGGTGGTGCTCATGGATTCAGTGTCCGCCCGCGGGCTTCTCGATGCGCAGGCGTGGGTCGACCGCGAAGTACAGCAGGTCGACGATGAGGTTGACGATGACGAAGATGAGTGCGATCAGGCAGAGGTAGGCGGCCATCACGGGAACGTCGGCGAACTGCACCGCCTGGATGAACAGGAAACCCATGCCGGGCCACTGGAACACCGTCTCGGTGATGATGGCGAAGGCGATCAGCGAGCCCAGTTGCAGGCCGGTGATGGTGATCACCGGCACCAGCGTGTTCTTCAGGGCATGTCCGAAGTACACGGCACGGTTCTCCAGACCACGGGCACGTGCGAACTTGACGTAGTCGGTGCGCAGCACCTCCAGCATCTCGGCACGCACCAGGCGCAGGATCAGCGCCAGCTGGAACACCGACAAGGTGATGGCCGGCAGGATGATGTGCTTCCAGCCGTCGACCGTGAGGAACCCGGTGGTCCAGGCACCCAGCGCCACCGTGTCGCCACGACCGAAGCTGGGCAGCCACTTCAGCGTCACCGAGAAGAGCAGGATCAGCAGGATGCCGATCAGGAAGGTCGGCAGCGAGACGCCCAGTAGCGACATCGTCATCACCAGCTGGGAGCCGAAGCTGCCGCGCCGCAGCGCCGCGTAAACGCCCAACGGCAGGCCGACCATCAGCGCGATGAGGGCCGCGATCAGGGACAGTTCGAGGGTCGCCGGGAACCGCTCGATGATCAGTGAGGACACCTTGCGACCCTGTCGCAGGCTGAGTCCGAAGTCGCCCTGCACGGCATTGCCCACGAAGCGAGCGAACTGCACGGGAAAGGGCTGGTCCAGCCCGAGGTCGCTGCGCAGGCTGTCGCGCTGCTCCTGGGTGGCATCCTGGCCCAGCAAGTTGGTGACGGGGTCACCCACGTACTGGAACAGCATGAAGGCCAGGAAGGCCACCGTCAGCATGACCAGCACGGCCTGCGCCAGGCGACGAAGAATGAAGACGAGCATGGGGGCAGGATTCTGCCCGGCGACGGGGCCAGGCGACAGAGCAGCACCGGCCAGGCCGGCGCACCAGACGGGAGCGGACCCGCGGCGACGCGCGAGTGTTCCGCAAAACACAGGCCGAGCGCAGCGGGAAATTCCTGAGAAGCCGGCCAGTCGGGCCGTGCCAGCCCTCCTGAATGCTCAGAGGAGCGTCACCGGACCGTAGAACGCCTCCGCAGTCGAACTCGTGTTGTCGGAGTCGGTCATCAGCGCCACGGCCAGCAGGGGCCCCGGCGCCTCGCCGAAGGCTCGATGGTAGTCGGTCACCAGGTTGCGCCGATGGTCGCGCCAGCGGCGCAACTGCGAGTTGCCGCTGTCGACGACGATCTTTCGAATCCGATCGCTGCGCGGATTGACGATCAGCGACTCCAGCGGCGCCTGGGCCTCCCAGACATACATCAGCGTGGCAAAGGGCGGCGCTTCACCGCTCAGCGCCTCGGCCAGCTCGAACATCACGCGCGTGCGCCGCGGCAAGCGCGATACATCTCCGCCGAACGCAAAGAGCACGCGGGCCGGGGAGTCCTCGCGATCGACGTCCGCCACGCTGGCGTTGCCGATGAGCTCGCGAACCCACCAGGAGAAGCTTACCTCGCCCAGGGCCGAAGGCGGCACGCTCAGCTTCCTGCGCCACATGCTGGCCGACCGTTCCGAGCGCGCTGCGATGGCCCGCCGACCTTCCAGCAGGGTCTGCCGGTAGAGGGTCTGCTCCTTGCCTGGCAAACGCACGTCGTGCCAGCCCTCCGCACTGGGCGGGCCGTCGCGATGCGTCGCGCAGCCCCCCAGGCCCAGGCTGGCGGCGGTCATGGCAAGCAGGTCTCTGCGTGTGGGCATGGGGGGGGTTCCGCTGGGTTCTCGGCGCAGGTTCAGCTGCCGACAAGCGTGCGGCAAGGCGAACCAGGGCACGAGGGGGACTGACCTTCGACGGCACTCGCCATGAAAAAGCCGCCCCGAAGGGCGGCTCGCAAATCGAAACCGGACCGCAGCCCGGCTTCGCGCAGCAGGCCCGAAGGCCCGAGCCATTTAGAACGAGTGGCGGATGCCGATCTCGTAGCCGGTCGAATTGCCACCGGGGGAAGCCGAGCCAGCCGACAGACCGTTGTTGGCGACAGCACGGGTCTGCGCGCCGTCGTTGGCGACGCGGGCGTACGTGCCGTACACCTGGGTGCGCTTCGACAGGTTGTAGCCGTAGCCGATGGCCATCTTGGTCCAGTCGTTCGAGCTGTTCTTGACGTCGTAGTCGCTGTAGGCAGCGCGGATTTCGCCGGCACCGATAGGCGCCTTGAAGCCCAGTTCCCAGCCACCGATCTTGGCGCCCGAACCAGCCTTCTCCGTGCCCCAGAAGAACATCGGCTGGATGAAGCCGAGGTTGTAGGAGGCGCCGATGTTGCTGTAGGTCACGTCGTTGCCGCTCGTGGAACCCTTCACCTTGCCGTAACCGTAGTGGGCCGACAGCGGGCCGGCGGCGTAGCCGACGCGGAACCCGTACATGTCGTTCTGGTCCTTGTTGGCGGCGTTGCTCAGCTGTTCGCCGAAGCCGATCATCACCTGGCCGGTGATGCCACCCATGGCGGGCAGGAAGTAGCCGATGGTGTTGTCGGCGCGCACGGCGGCAGAGCCGTTAGCCGTGGCGCTGGCTGCACCGATCATGCCCAGGGTGTTGGACTGGCCAATACCGTTGGTGCCGAACGGGTCATAGACCGTCGTGTTCCAGAAGTGCGGGGTGTAGTCGCGACCGATACGCAGCTCACCGAAACCGCCCATCAGGCTGAGGGTCGAGCGGCGCAGGAAGTTGAAGCCGGTGGTGGCGTTGGAGCCCTGGCCGACGTCGTTGAACAGCTGACCTTCGAGCCAGAAGCCAGCGCGCAGGCCGCCACCCAGATCTTCGACGCCACGGAAGCCGAGACGGCTGCTGTTGAAGCCGGAGTTCGTGATGCCGGTGGCAGACTTGCCGCCAGCCGACACGCGAGCGTAAGCAGCGTCGACGATGCCGAACAGGGTCACCGACGATTGGGCCGATGCGGCACCCGCGAACGCGGTCAGCGCGGCGAGGGCGAGCAAGGATTTTTTCATTGCAACTATCTCCTAGGTTGAACAAGAGGTCCCGATCGGGAGGTCACCCGGCGAGGGGCTGATCAGGCCAACCTCCTCATCGGAAGTTGGACGTATTGCACCAGACGGCTAGGTCGCTTGCAAAGGCTTGCGGATCAAATGACTCCTCCA
This sequence comes from Rubrivivax sp., assembly GCA_022843905.1. Taxonomy (GTDB): domain Bacteria; phylum Pseudomonadota; class Gammaproteobacteria; order Burkholderiales; family Burkholderiaceae_C; genus Rubrivivax. Next base: position 7,109 of record JALHMT010000002.1, on the reverse strand, counting down.
TGTTGTCTGGCAACAACGAGACGGGATTCTGACTTGGAACTGTGCTGCCTTCGTGAAAACCCAGGGTCGGCTATGCTCATCCCCATGCATTTGACCGATCGTGTGCTGTCCAGTCTGGATGTGGCCTTGAGGACCCTGTCCGGCGCCGTTCACGCCTCCCGACCGACGCCGCGCGAGAACGCCGAAGCCGGCCCCGCGGTCGAACTGGACGGCAGTGAGCGCCGTCTGGCCGGCGCGCTGATGCGCGTCAACCACGTCGGTGAAGTGTGCGCGCAGGCGCTCTACCAGGCCCAGGCGGTGACGGCGCGCACGCCGGCGCTGCGCGAACAAATGAGCGCCGCCGCCCGGGAAGAGATCGATCACCTGGCCTGGACGCAACAGCGCCTGGACGAACTGGGCGATCGCCCCAGCCTGCTCAATCCGCTCTGGTACGCCGGCGCCTTCGGCATCGGCCTGCTGGCCGGTCGGCTGGGCGACGCCACCAGCCTGGGCTTCGTCGTCGAGACCGAGCGGCAGGTCGAAGCCCATCTGGCGGGCCACCTCGAGCGCCTGCCGCTGCACGACGGCCGCTCGCGTGCCATCGTGGCGCAGATGCAGCACGACGAAAGCCGCCATGCCCAGGCCGCCCAGCAGGCCGGCGCGCTGCCCTTGCCCTTGCCCGTCAAGTGGGCGATGCGCGCGGCCGCCAAGGTCATGACCGTCACGGCCCACCGCGTCTGAGGCGCAGCGCGTCCGGGCGGGCGCGCTGCGGTCAGGCTTCGATGACCTCGAAGCTGCTGGTGATCTCGGCCGTCTTGCCGATCATGATGCTGGCCGAGCAGTAGCGCTCGTGCGACAGCGCGATGGCGCGCTCCACCGCCGTCGGCGGAAGCTTCTTTCCCGTGACGATGAAGTGCATGTGGATGCGCGTGAACACCCTGGGCGCTTCCTCGGCGCGCTCCGAGGTGAGCTTGAGCTGGCAACCCCGCACGTCGTGCCGACCCTTCTTCAGGATGAGCAGGACGTCGTAGGCGGTGCAGCCGCCGGTGCCGGCGAGCACGGTCTCCATGGGTCGCGGCGCCAGGTTGCGCCCGCCGCCATCGGGCGCGCCATCCATGGTGAGGAAGTGGCCGCTCCCGGTTTCTGCGACGAAGCCCATGCCTGAAGCGGGCAGCCAGTTGATGGTGCATTCCATGGTCTGTTGTTCCTTTGTTGGTGCAGCATTGCCGCGTTCGGTGCGCAGGGTGGTCGAGTTCTGGGGAGCGCCCACTAAATCCTGCGTGAATCTTCCGCCTCAAGCATATTGCGCTGCAGCATTGCGGTGATAGACTGCGCCGCATGGTAGGTGAAAGCGACAAGCGCTTGCCGACCGCCGATTGTCTCCTCCACCTCCTCCAATGGTGGATTCGGCCCGGGGCCACAAGCCCCGGGCCTTTTTCTTGGCCGCTGCCGCCCCACAACGCGGTCAACCGGCCATACGGTGCGCTGCGGCGGCATCGTGCCAGGGGGCTCGTTTATGATCCGGCGCCCCAATGCTCCGGGGCCTGCCGCACCCGGCACGCCGACACGCACCCGATGTCCTCCCCCCGACCGGCCGCAGCGCGCACGGCAGCGGCTTACCTGCAACGCATCCTCACCGCCCGGGTCTACGACGTCGCCGACGAGACCGCGCTGACCCCCGCACGCTCGCTGTCCCGCCGCCTTGGCAACCAGGTGCTGCTCAAGCGGGAAGATCAGCAGCCGGTGTTCAGCTTCAAGCTGCGCGGCGCCTACAACAAGATGGCCCGGCTCGAGCCGGCCGTGCTGCAGCGCGGCGTGATCTGCGCCTCGGCCGGCAACCACGCCCAGGGCGTGGCCCTGTCCGCCCGCAAGCTCGGTTGCAAGGCCATGATCGTGATGCCGGTGACGACGCCGAAGCTGAAGGTCGATGCCGTCGCGGCCCTCGGCGGCGAGGTCGTTCTGCATGGCGACAGCTACAGCGATGCCTACGCCCATGCGCTGGAACTCGAAACCGAGCACGGCCTGACCTTCGTGCACCCCTTCGACGATCCCGACGTGATCGCCGGCCAGGGCACCATCGCGATGGAGATCCTGCGCCAGCACCAGGGGCCGATCGACGCCATCTTCGTGGCCATCGGCGGCGGCGGCCTGATCTCGGGCGTGGCGGCCTACATCAAGGCCGTTCGCCCCGAGATCCGCATCATCGGTGTGCAGACGGTCGACTCCGACGCGATGATCCGCTCGGTGCAGGCCGGACGCCGCGTGACGCTGTCCGACGTCGGCCTGTTCTCCGACGGCACGGCCGTCAAGCGCGTCGGCAAGGAGACCTTCCGCCTGACCAGGGCCCTGGTCGACGAGTTCATCACCGTCGACACCGACGCCGTCTGCGCCGCCATCAAGGACGTCTTCCAGGACACCCGCAGCGTGCTCGAGCCCGCCGGCGCCCTGGGCGTGGCGGCCATCAAGCAGTACGTCGAAACGCACAAGGTCAAGGGCAGGACCTTCGTGACCGTCACCTGTGGCGCGAACATGAACTTCGACCGCCTGCGCTTCGTCGCCGAGCGCGCCGAGTTCGGCGAGCAGCGCGAGGCCCTGTTCGCCGTGACGATCCCCGAAGAGCGCGGCTCGTTCAAGCGCTTCTGCGAGCTGATCGGCCCGCGTTCGGTGACCGAGTTCAATTACCGCATTTCGGACGAGCGCGTCGCCCACGTCTTCGTCGGCCTGACCATCAGCAAGCGAGACGAGGCCGAGCGCATCGAGCGCTCGTTCATCCGCCAGCGCTTCCCCACCGTCAACCTGACCGACGACGAACTGGCCAAGGAACACGTGCGCCACATGGTGGGCGGACACTCCGAGATGGCGCGAGACGAAAGGCTGTTCCGCTTCACCTTCCCCGAGCGGCCGGGTGCGCTGATGCGGTTCCTGTCGGCCATGCACCCGGGCTGGAACATCAGCCTCTTCCACTACCGCAACCAGGGCGCCGACTACGGCCGCATCCTGGTGGGCATCCAGGTGCCGGCGGGCGACGAAAAGGTCTTCCAGCAGTTCCTGCAGACGCTGGCCTATCCCTTCGTCGAGGAAACGAACAATCCGGTGTACCGGCTGTTCCTGCGCTGAGATCTGCTGGATACTGCGAACACCATGCGATCCCTCGTCTCGCCGACGTCCAACCCGATGCTGGAGAAGGCGTTGCTGGAAAAACTCCAGCTGCGCAACCGCACCGGCGGCCGCCTGGGCGAACTGGAGCCCCTGGCCGTGCGGCTGGGCCTGATGCAGCGCACGCTGAAGCCGAAGTTCCACGAGCCGCAGCTGCTCGTCTTCGCGGCCGACCACGGCATCGCGGTCAACGGCTTGTCCAGCGGTTCGCTGGGCGACACGCACGAGGTGGTGGACCAGCTCATGAACGGCCAGCTCCCGCTGGCCGTGTTCGCGCGCCTGCAGCAGCTCGACCTCAGCGTCGTCGACTGCGGCATGTCCGAGAACATTCCCGGCCACGAACGCCTGCTGGCACGCAAGATCGCGCACGGCACGCGCAACGCCCGCATGACGCAGGCCATGACGCTGGAGCAGGCGCACGCCGGCATGCGCGCCGGCATGGAAATCGGCCAGAAGCTGCGCGGCAACGCGGTGGTGCTGGCCGGTCTGGGCGTGGGCGCCAACGAGAGCGCTGCGATGGTGCTGGCGCGCCTGGCCGATACCTCGGTGCGCGAGCTGATCACCTCCGGCCCCGGCATCGATCCGCAGGACGCCGCGGCGTCGCTGGAGATCGTGCGCCGCACGCAGGCGCGACACCGCGGCATCACCGACCCCATCGAAGTGCTGGCCGCGTTCGGCGGCTTCGAGGTGGCGGTGATGGTCGGCGTCATGCTGATGGCGGCCAGCAAGCGCAGCCTGCTGATGATCGACGGCCTGCCGGCCTGCGCGGCGCTGCTGCTGGCCTCGCGCATCGCGCAGCCGGTCACCGACTACTGCGTGTTCTGCCGCAGCCACCCGCACCGCGGGCTGGACAAGGCGCTGAGCCTGTTCCGTGCCACTGCACTGATGGAACTCGGCCTGGACAGCAACGACGGCACCGGCGCCGCGCTGGCCTGGCCCATGGTGCGCAGTGCCGCGGCCCTGCTCACCGAAGTGGCCGACGGGGAAGATCCGGGGCCGTCGTGGCCGGGCGAGCTGGAAGAAGACGAGCCGCCGCAGCCGGAACTGTTTCCCGGCGACCGGCTGTACTGACGGTCCGCCCCGGGGCACCGCCCCGCTCGGGTTCAGGCGCCGGCCAGCCAGCGCTGGCTGGACGCCAGCTTCTGCAGCGAGCGCAGGTCGCCGCCTTCGCGCTGCAAAAAGGGCCACAGGCGCAACCACAGCTCGGCCGTGGCCAGCACGTCGGCGGCCGCCTGGTGGCGTGCGGCGCAGGGAATGCCGAAGTGGGTCAGCCAGTCGTCCAGCGCACGCGCCTTGACTTCGGGATGGGCCAGCGCGGCCAGGGGCGCGATGTCCAGCCACTCGTGGGGCGGCACGCGACCGAGAGCCTCCCGCGCGCTGCGGTCGATCACCTGGCGGTCGAACCCGACATGGAAGCCCAGCAGCGGCGCCGCGCCGGCCCAGGCGCCGAAGTCTTGCAGCGCCTGCGAGGGCGGTACGCCGCGCCGCTGCTCGCCCACACCGATGCCGTGCACGAGGATGTTGGCCTTGTCGTGCGAGGCACCGGCGTCGCCAGCGCGCAGCACGACCTCGAAGCTGTCGGCCGCTTGCAGCCGCCAGCGCGGGCCGTCGCGATGCAGCGCCACCCCGGCCATGGCCAGCAGACGGTCACGCGCCGGGTCCAGCCCGCTGGTCTCGACGTCGATCACCAGCCAGCGCGTGGCGTCGTCGGCCGGCTTGCGCCAGCGCTGCAGGAAGTCCATCACGGCCGCATCGCTTCAGCGCTGGTAATCCATTTCCAGCCGCTGCTGCAGGCGGCGCGCGACACGGAAACATTCCTTGAGGATGCGCAGGTCGACCTGGTTCAGCGACGCCACGTCGACGCGGTTGGGGTTGTCGCCCACCGCGACCGCGCTGCCGGGCTGCATGCCGGAGGACTCCCCGCCCTGCATCTGGATGCGCAGTCGGAACATCTGCAGGTATTCGAAGGCACCGACCCAGCTCTCGACCTCCTGGGCGGGCACGGCGGTGACGCGCGCGAAGGCCTCGAAACGCTCGCGCGTGCCGGTCTGGGCCAGGCCGTGGGCCAGCGCGTACAGGCGGGCGCAGTCGACGAAGATCGCGGTGCCGTTGAGCTTCAGGTCGATGCCCTTGGCGCTGCCGTCGGTCTTGGCGTCGAGGCCGCCGCGCCAGTTCAGGGGCGGGCGGTTGCGCAGCGCGTTTTCGGCCATCTGCTTCATGAAGCGCGGCAGGCTGGCAGCCCTGGCCACCACGGCCGCCTGCAGCGGCGCCACCAGCGACGCGTTGCCGGCCAGCGCGCGGAAGTCGAAGAAGATGCTGGCGTTGAGCAGGTCCTGCGGCGCGCCGTGCTCCATCCAGTGCTCGAAGCGCGTACGCCACTCGTCGGGCGTCAGGCAGCAGGCCGGGTTGCCAGCCATGATGCCGCCCTTGCACAAGGGGTAGCCGCAATCGTCGAGCGCACGGTTGACGTCCTGCGCCATCGCCAGCCAGGCCGGGCGCTCGAGCGCGGCGTCGTCGGCCAGGAAGATCAGGCCGTTGTCCTGGTCGGTGGCGATGGTCTGCTCGGAGCGCCCTTCGGAGCCGAAGGCCAGCCAGCAGGCACGACGCAGGTCCAGGCCGTGCTCGGCGGCCACCAGCTGCACCAGGCGTTCGGTGAGCAGGTCGTTGAGATGGCTCAGCAGCTGCGTGAGCGAGCGGGCCGACAGCCCCTGCGCCAGCAGGTGCTGCGCGAAGCGGCGGATCTCGACACCGGCGGCCTTCAGCGCGCTGCGGTCGGCGGCCGCACGGATGGCGCCGCTGACCTGCTTCAGCGACAGCTTCTGCAGCGCGAAGAGATCGCGTTCGGAGACGATGTTGACCAGGTCGCCGTCGGCCGTGATGGGCAGGTGGCGGATGCCATGGCGCGACATGGCCAACGCCGCTTCCTGCAGACTGGCTCGTTCATCGAGCGTGAACACCGGCTGCGTCATGACCTGCAGCACCGGCGTGTGGTCGGCCGGCCGCGCCAGCGCCACGCGTTCCAGCACATCGTGGCGGGTGAGGATGCCCTGAACGCGGCCCTGCGCATCGAGCGCGAGGATGGAGCCGACGCGGGCAGCGTGCATGCGGCGCAGCGCATCGACCAGCGGCGTGTCGGGCGCGCAGGTCACGGCCTGCTTGCGCGGCAGCGACGACAGCGGCGACTCGAGCGCCCGCTCGGCCATCGCCTGCGCCGATTGGGTGCCGTGAAGCGCACGACGGGCGAGGTCCAGGAACTGCTGGATGCGGCGGTTGAGGAAGTCGGCGAACACCGGCGACTGCGCAGCCAGCCGCTGCACCACCGCGGCATCGACCTCCAGGCAGAACAGATCGTCGACGGCGACGTAGGTGGCCGTGACCTCACGTTCACCCATCAGGGCGCCTACCGGGAACAGGTCGCCTGCTTCGTAGTGGAAGCCGCCCTGCGCCAGATCGGCCATGCCGCGCTGGCCGCGCAGTTCTCCGCGCCTGACGAAGAGCAGCCGCCGCACCGGGCCGTCGGCCGGCTGCAGCACGGTTTCACCGGGAGCGTAGTAAGCCTCGTGGGCCGCCGCGGCGAACAAGGCCACGTCGGCAGCCTCCATCTGCGAGAACGGCAGGTGGCGCGACAGGTCGGCACAAAGATGGCCCAGCAACTGCGCCGATGGCGTGAACGCGGCGGGCGAGGTCGGACCGCTCACACGAGCTTCTCAGCGCTGGGTGGCGTTGGCGCCGGGGCGCACGGGACGCCGCTGGCCGTCCTGCGCGCCGGTCGGATTGGGCAGCGGGCTGCCGAAGGGGTTGGTCGGCAGCGTTTCGATGGTGCCGGGCGCACCGGGCGAACCATCCTGCGGACCTTCGGGCGACTGCAGCGCCGGCACTGCCTGGCCTGTCGGCGGCGCGAAAGGGAGGCGGCCCGGGGCGCCCGCCGGCGGGCGGGCCAGCCCGGGCATGCCCACGGGCGGCGGCGGGAAGCC
>JALHMT010000001.1 GCA_022843905.1 Rubrivivax sp. | reverse complement strand
CTGGGCACCCAGGGCACGAGGCCCGCGTTGTGCACGGCCAGCAGCGTGTCGATGACCACCGGCCGCACGCCCGAGTGCCCGCGCGCCAGGCTGGCCGCCTTCAGCGCCAGCATCAGCCGCAGCACGGCCGGCGGCAGCGGCTCGCCCACCCCCACGCTGTGGCTGCGGATCAGGTTCCACTGCAGCGTGGCCAGATCGGATTCGCTGATGCGCGTGCTGGCCAGCTTGCCGAAGCCGGTGTTGACGCCATAGACGGCGGCCTGGCCTTCGGCGGCACGGCGCACCACCTCGGCGCTGGCCAGGATGCCTGGCAGCGCCTGCGGGTCCATCACCAGCGGCTGCGGGCGGTCGTGTGCGGCGTGGATGGCCTGCAGCTCGTCCAGCGTCAGTTGGCCCGGGCGCAGCAGCATCAGGGGGCCCTCCAGGCGGCGAGGGCTGTGCCGCCGCCCTCACCCCAGCCCTCTCCCGCTTGCGGGAGAGGGAGCGAGGCGCAGCGGCGGGTCTCCACCCTCTCCCGCTCGCGGGAGAGGGCAGGGGTGAGGGCGGCGTCCACCACCGTGCCCGTCACAGGCCCACCATCGGCAGCTTCAGACCCTGCTCCTTCGCGCAGGCCACGGCGTCCTCATAGCCCGCATCGGCATGGCGCATCACGCCGGTGCCGGGGTCGTTCCATAGCACGCGTTCGATGCGCTTCGCGGCCGCGTCGGTGCCGTCGCAGACGATGACCACGCCGCTGTGCTGCGAATAGCCCATGCCGACGCCGCCGCCGTGGTGCAGGCTCACCCACGTGGCGCCGCCGGCGGTGTTGAGCAACGCGTTGAGCAGCGGCCAGTCGCTCACGGCGTCGCTGCCGTCCTTCATCGATTCGGTCTCGCGGTTCGGGCTGGCCACGCTGCCGCTGTCCAGGTGGTCGCGGCCGATGACGATGGGCGCCTTCAGTTCGCCGCTCTTCACCATCTCATTGAAGGCCAGACCCGCGCGGTGGCGCTCGCCCAGGCCGATCCAGCAGATGCGCGCCGGCAGGCCCTGGAAGGCGATGCGCTCGCCGGCCATGTCCAGCCAGCGGTGCAGGTGCGCGTCCTCGGGGAACAGCTCCTTCATCTTGGCGTCGGTCCTGCGGATGTCTTCCGGATCGCCGCTCAGCGCCACCCAGCGGAAGGGGCCCTTGCCTCGGCAGAACAGCGGCCGCACGTAGGCGGGCACGAAGCCGGGGAAGTCGAAGGCGTTCTTGACGCCGGCGTCCAGCGCCACCTGGCGGATGTTGTTGCCGTAGTCCACCGTGGGCACGCCCATGCTCTGGAAGTCGAGCATGGCCTGCACGTGCACGGCGCAGCTGTTCGCGGCGGCTTCGCGCAGCGCGGCGTGCAGCGAAGCGTCGGCCTGCGCGCTGCGCCAACGCTCCACGCTCCAGCCGGCGGGCAGGTAGCCGTTGACGAGGTCGTGCGCGCTGGTCTGGTCGGTCACCAGGTCGGGCCGCACGCCACGCCGCACCATCTCGGGCAGGATCTCGGCGGCGTTGCCCAGCAGGCCGATGGAGACGGCCTTCTTCTCGGCCGTGTAGCGCGCGATGCGGGCCAGCGCGTCGTCGAGACTGGTGGCCTGCTCGTCGAGGTAGCGGCTGCGCAGGCGGAAATCGATGCGGCTCTGCTGGCACTCGATGTTCAGGCTGCAGAAGCCAGCGAAGGTGGCGGCCAGCGGCTGCGCGCCGCCCATGCCGCCCAGGCCGGCGGTGAGGATCCAGCGACCGCCGGCCTCGCCGCCGAAGTGCTGGCGCGCCGCCTCGACGAAGGTTTCGTAGGTGCCCTGCACGATGCCCTGGCTGCCGATGTAGATCCAGCTGCCGGCCGTCATTTGGCCATACATCATCAGGCCCTTGCGGTCGAGCTCGGCGAAGTGCTCCCAGGTCGCCCATTTCGGCACCAGGTTGCTGTTGGCCAGCAGCACACGCGGCGCGTCTTCGTGGGTGCGGAACACGCCCACCGGCTTGCCGCTCTGCACCAGCAGCGTCTCGTCGGGCTTCAGGGCCTTGAGGCTTTCGAGCAGGGCCTCGAAGCACTCCCAGTTGCGAGCCGCCTTGCCGATGCCGCCGTAGACCACCAGCGCTTCGGGGTTTTCGGCCACCTCGGGGTCGAGGTTGTTCTGCAGCATGCGGTAGGCGGCTTCGATGAGCCAGTTGGCGCAGCTGATCTGGCTGCCGCGCGGCGAGCGCACGGGACGGGGCTGGGCGATGCGACGGGCGGTGGACAGGTCGGTCATGACGGGCTCCTGGGCAGGTTCGGTGGCGATCGAACGGGGGCGCGGCGGGACGAATCGACGCGCATGCTACTTGTCTAGACAAGTCCCTGCAAGTAGGATCTCCCGCATGGCCCTCCTGTCTCCGCCCGACGCCCCGGCACCGTATGCACGCGTCAAGCAGCACCTGAAGGAGGGACTGGCCGCCGGTCGCTGGGCGCCGGGCGCACTGATGCCGTCGGAAGCCGAGCTGGTGGCGCAGTTCGGCGTCAGCCGCATGACCGTCAACCGCGCGCTCAAGGAGCTGCAGGCCGAAGGCCTGGTCGATCGCACGCAGGGCGTGGGCACGTTCGCGGCGAGGCTGCACCGGGTGTCGTCGAGCCTGACCCTGCGCGACCTGCACGAGGAGATCACCTCGCGCGGCCACGTGCACCATGCGGTGGTGCACGTCAAGCGCGCCGAGCGGGCCGCACCGGCGCTGGCCGAACAGCTGGGCCTGGCGGCGGGCGCGCAGGTGTTCCACACCCTCATCGTGCATCACGAGAACGGCGTGCCGCTGCAGTGCGAGGACCGCTACGTCAACCCCGCCTGCAGCCCGGACTATCTGGCGTTCGACTTCACCAGGACCACGCCGACCCAGGTGCTGTTCGAGACCACCGCGCTGTGGCGCGCCCAGTATTCGATCGAAGCGGCGCGGCCCACGCACGAAGAGGCCAGGCTGCTGCAGCTGGCCCCCGACGCCCCCTGCCTGGTGATGACCCGCCGCACCTTCACGCGCGATGCCGCCATCACGCTGGCGCGGCTGGTGCATCCCGGCACCCACTACGTCCTCCAGGGCGAGTTCCAACCGTGAGGACAACGTGAGCCCCTTGCCCCGCCCCGCGCCCGATCCCCGACGATCCGCTCATGCCTTCCGGGTGGCCGACGATGCCACCGTCGAGGCCTTCGCTCGCGACGGCGCGGTCTGCCTGCGCGGGCTGCTCACGCCCGAGGAGGTGGACACGCTGCGCCACGGCATCGACGCCAACCTGGCGGCGCCCAGCCCGCGCGCCATCGTCGCCAGCCGGCCCGACGACCCGGGCTTCTTCATCGAGGACTTCTGCAACTGGCAGGGCAACCGCGACTACCGCCGCGTCATCTTCGAATCGGCCCTGGCCGAGACCGCCGCGCGCCTGATGCGCAGTCGCAGCGTGCGCCTGTATCACGACCACATGCTCACCAAGGAGCCCGGCACGCGCCAGCCCACGCCCTGGCACCAGGACCAGCCCTACTACAACGTCGACGGCCGCCAGAACGTCAGCTTCTGGATCCCGGTGGACCCGGTGCGGCGGCACTCCACGCTGGAATTCGTGGCCGGCACGCACCTGGGCCCCTGGCTGATGCCGCGCACCTTCATGACGAACGAGGCGCGCTGGTTCCCCGAGGGCAGCCTGGCCGAACTGCCGGACATCGATGCCACGCGCGCCAGCCGGTCCATCCTGGGCTGGGCGCTGGAGCCCGGCGACGCCATCGCCTTCCAAATGCTGGCGCTGCACGCCTCGGCCGGCGTCGACGGCGACCGGCGGCGCCGTGTGTTCTCGGTGCGCTTCCTGGGCGACGACGCGCGCCATGCGCCACGGTCGTGGAAGACCTCGCCCGACTTTCCGGGCCTGGCCGACCAATTGCCCGCAGGGGCGGTGATGGACCACCCCTTGTTTCCCTTGATGGTGGAGCACGCCCCATGAATCTCGGCCACACGGTGCACCTGCAGGACGTGCCGGCCCAGCCCTGGCGCAATGGCGGCGGCGTCACGCACGAACTGCTGGCCTGGCCGTCGGCCGCGGCCTGGGCCGTGCGCGTGAGCGTGGCCACCATCGACCGCTCGGGGCCCTTCTCGCCCTTCCCGGGTGTCTCGCGCTGGTTCACGGTGCTGTCCGGCGAAGGCGTGCGGCTGCAACTGCCGCGAGGCACCCGCACGCTGGTGCCGGGCGACGAGCCGCTGCACTTCGATGGCGAGGCCGCGCCCGACTGCCAGCTGGTCGAAGGACCGACACGCGACCTCAACTTCATGTCGATGCGCGAGGCCGGCAGCGCCCGCATGGCACGCGCCCTGCCCGGCGGCACACAGGACGGCGGGGCCCGCTGGCGCGGCCTGTACGCCGCGAGCGCGGTGATGCTCGAGTGCGAAGGCGTCACCGAACCCGTGGCCGCCGGCACGCTGCTGTGGACCGACGACGCCGCCGCGCCGGGCTGGACCCTGCATCACGCCAGCAGCGGGCGCGCCTGGTGGCTGAGCCTGGAGGCCTGATGACCCGCACATTGATCCGCCACGCCCGCCTGGCCACGCTGCAAGGCCCCGAAGCCTGGGGCTGGATCGAAGACGGCGCGCTGCTGGTCGAAGGCGACACGCTGCGCTGGGTGGGTGACGACGCCTCACTGCCACCCGACCCGCAGGCCGATCGCGAGATCGACCTGCAAGGCGCCCTGCTCACGCCGGGCCTGGTCGACTGCCACACGCACCTGGTCTATGGCGGTCACCGCGCGGCGGAGTTCGAGCTCCGCCTGCAAGGTGCGAGCTACGAGCAGATCGCCCGGGCCGGCGGCGGCATCCGCTCCACCGTGGCCGCCACGCGCGCGGCCGGCGACGACGAGCTCTACCGGCTGGCCCTGCCACGCGCCCGCGCGCTGATGGCCGAAGGCGTCACCACGCTGGAGATCAAGTCGGGCTATGGCCTGTCGGAAGCGCACGAGGCACGCTGCCTGGCCGTCGCCCGCCGCCTGGGTACCGAGCTGCCGCTGACGGTGCGCACCACCTCGCTGGGCGCGCACGCGCTGCCACCGGAGTTCGAGGGTCGCACCGACGACTACATCGACGCCGTCTGCCGCTGGCTGCCGGGCCAGCAGGCGGCCGGGCTGGTCGATGCCGTCGACGCCTTCTGCGAGGGCATCGGCTTCAGTGTCGCGCAGACGCAGCGCGTGTTCGACGCGGCGCGCGCCCTGGGGCTGCCGGTGAAGCTGCACGCCGAGCAGCTCAGCGACCTCGGCGGCACGGCGCTGGCCGCTCGATACCAGGCCCTGAGCTGCGACCACCTGGAGCACCTGTCGGCCGAGGGCATTGCCGCGATGAAGGCGGCCGGCACCGTGGCCGTGCTGCTGCCGGGGGCCTACTACTTCCTGCGCGAAACCAAGCTGCCGCCCGTGACCGCCTTGCGTGAGGCCGGCGTGCCCATCGCGCTGGCCAGCGACCACAACCCCGGCTCGTCGCCCGCCCTGTCGCTGCTGCTGATGCTCAACATGGCCTGCACCTTCTTCAGGCTGACGCCGGAAGAAGCCTTCCGCGGCGTCACGGTGAACGGCGCGCGCGCGCTGGGTCTGCACGACCGCGGTACCCTGGTGCCGGGCCAGCGTGCCGACCTGGCGGTGTGGGACGTCGACCACCCGCGCGAGCTGGCCTACCGTTTCGGCCACAACCCCTGCCGCCGGGTCTTCGTGGCCGGCGTGGAGATCCCCCGATGAAGTACCCGTTGTTCCACCTCAAGCAAGGCAGCACGCCGCTGCTGGTGAGCATGCCGCACGTCGGCACGCACATCCCCGACGGCCTGCGCACGCGCCTCGTGCCGCGCGCGATGGAGACCGAGGACACCGACTGGTTCCTAGACCGCCTCTACGCCTTCGTCGAAGACCTGGGCGCCAGCCTGATCGTGCCCACGCACAGCAGATACGTCGTCGACCTGAACCGGCCCAGCGAAAACACGCCGATGTACGCCGGCCAGAACAACACCGAACTGTGCCCCACGCGCTTCTTCACCGGCGAGCCGCTGTACCTGCCCGGCCAGGCCCCCGACGAGACCGAGATCCGCGAGCGCGTGGCCACCTTCTGGACGCCCTACCACCACAACCTGCAGCAGGAGCTGGCACGCATCCAGGCGCGCCACGGCCACGCCGTGCTGTTCGACGCGCACAGCATCAAGAGCGAACTGCCCTGGCTGTTCGACGGCGAGCTGCCGCACATGAACCTGGGCACGGTCAACGGGGCCAGCTGCGACCCCGGCCTGGCGCAACGCGTGAAGGCCGTGTTCGAGGCCGAGCCGCGCTACAGCCACGTGCTGAACGGCCGCTTCAAGGGCGGCCACATCACGCGCCGCTACGGCCGCCCGGCCGAGCACCTGCACGCCGTGCAGCTCGAGATGTGCTGGCGCGCCTACATGGAAGAAGACCGCCCCTTCCGCTGGAGCGACGAGCGCGCCGCGGCCGTCACGCCGGTGCTGCGCTCGATGATCGAGGCCATGATCCACTGGACGCCGGATGCGCGCTGACAGCGCTCCTGCGCTGCTCTGGGCGCCACGCGCCTGGATCGCCGGCCGCTGGCGCGAGCGCGTGGTGCTGCAGGTGGACGCCATGGGCCACTGGCAGCAGGTCACGCCCGACCAGCCCTGCCCAGAACAAGCCACGGCCCTGACCGGCCCGGTGCTGCCGGGCCTGGTGGACGCGCACAGCCACGCCTTCCAGCGCGCGTTCGTGGGCCTGGCCGAGACCCGCAGCGGCGAGCACGACGACTTCTGGTCCTGGCGCGACCGCATGTACCGCGTGGCGCTGCGCATCACGCCCGCGCAACTGCGTGCCGTGGCCGCGCACCTCTACATGGAACTGCTGCAGGGCGGCTACACGCAGGTCTGCGAGTTCCACTACCTGCAGCACGCGCCCGACGGCGCGCGCTACGTCGACCCCGCCACGCTGAGCTGGGCGCTGGCCGACGCCGCGCAGGACGCCGGCATGGGCCTCATGCTGCTGCCGGTGCTGTACGAACGCGCCGGCTTCACGCAGCCGGCGCTGCGCGATGACCAGCGGCGCTTCGCCACCAGCGCCGCCGACGTGCTGGCGCTGCAGGCTGCCGTGAACGGCGCGCGCCGGCCGCTGCTGTCCTCGGGCGTGGCGCTGCATTCGCTGCGCGCGGCGCGTGCGGAGTCGATCCGCGCAGTGGCCGACGGCGCGGGTGATCATCCCGTGCACATCCACGTCGCCGAGCAGACCGGCGAGGTCGACGACTGCCTGAAGGCCACCGGCCAGCGCCCCATCGAATGGCTGACGAAGAACGTGGCGATGGACGCCCGCTGGCAGCTCGTGCATGCCACGCACAGCGTGCCGGGCGAAGTCCAGGCCGTGGCGCGTACCGGCGCCGGCGTGGTGATCTGCCCCGGCACCGAGGCCAACCTGGGCGATGGCCTGGCCGACCTGCCGGGCTGGCTGGCCGCGGGCGTGCCGCTGAGCATCGGCAGCGACAGCCAGGTGCAACGCGCCTGGCCGGAAGAGCTGCGCTGGCTGGAGTACGGCCAGCGCCTGTTGCACCGCCGCCGCAACGTGGCGGCCGACCCGGCAGGCGGCGAACCGAGCAGCGCGGCGCGCCTGTTCGAGCGCACGCTGCAGGGTGGAGCGGCTGCGGCCGGCTTCACGCGCTGGGGCTTCGAGCCCGGCGCGCGTGCCGACCTGCTGGTGATCGATGCCGACGAACCGGCGCTTCGCGGCGTCGCAGCCGACCATCTGCTGGATGCCCTGGTGTTCGCCGGCGCAGCCTCGCCCTTCAGCGACGTGATGGTGGCCGGGCGTTTCGTGCTGCAGGGCGGCCGGCACACGCAGGAAAGGCGCCTGGCCGACAGCTATCGGCAGGCCATGCTCTCGCTGGCCGATTGAGCACCCCGCCGGTTCGACTTCTCACCCTCTCCCGCACGGCGGCTTCACTCCCTCTCCCGCAGGGCGGGAGAGGGCTGGGGTGAGGGTGGGAATCGCAAGGCGCCGCGGGCCGCCAGCATCCCTCACCTCACCCCTCACCCCAGCCCTCTCCCCGCAAGCGGGGAGAGGGAGTGAGAGAGTGGGAGATGAAGCAGGACGACCGCTCACTCCGGCCGGTAGAAATACAGCACCGTCGATCGCTGCATCGGCTTGACCAGGATGCTCTGGAAGTCGGAGTTGCCGTTCACGCCCTGGATGACGTCGCCCTCGACGTCGATGGCCACGAAGTGATGCACCTCGGCGCCCTTCTGCACGCAGATGTCGCCCACCTGGATGCCGTCGTTGCCGGCCACGCGCTGGCTCATCGAAGGTCCGACACCGACGATCCACTCGGTCTGCTTGCCGGCCTTGACCCAGCACCAGGTGGCGAAGATGCCGCACCACGACACACCCTTGCCGCCGCCCTGCGGCACGCGCTTGCCCGGCACCTTCACCCCGTCGAGGTAACCCGGCGCCTTCCAGTGCCCTTCGGTCCAGCCGGCCACGGCCTCGTCGAAGAAGGCCTTGTAGTTGCGCCAGCCCTTGCGGATGGTGCGCGTGCCGCCCCAGGACAGCGTCTCGGTGGTGGTGTGCAGATCGCTGACGATGCCCTTCGGCGCGCTGCCGCCGACGTCGCCGTGGGGACCGTGGGCGCCGATCAGCGCCCACTTCCTGATGTCGGCGCGCAGGGGCGACAAGCTGCCGTTGCCGGCGGCCCCGCCATTCGGTGCGGACGGCGCGGCGCCGCCCAGCAGCGCAGCCAGCGCGCCCAGCGCCTCCAGCATCTGCAGCAGCACCTGCTGCGTCTTGCCGCCGACGTCGATGCGGCCGTCGTTGACGCAGCCGTTGCTGCCCTGGAAGCGCTTGATCGCACCGCCTGTCATGGGGCCGCACAAGCCGTCGACCGAGAGCGCCGACAAGGGGCCGCCGCGGGCCCTGGGAACGGCGTTGAGCAGCTTCTGGACCAGCAGCACGTCGGCCTGGCGGTTCTTGCCGCCGAAGCCCACGGAGCCGCCGATCGGGTTGCCAGGAAGGGCCATGGATCGTCTCCGGAGTGATCCGGTGACGCTAAGCCCGCGGCCACGGGCCGCCCATCCCTATGGCTGGGGGGAGCGCCGCGTCGGAGACGTGGGCCCACCCCGGCCCGGCGCCGGCCGGATCAGGCCGGCCCGCCGAGGCCCAGCACCTCGAAGGCGGCGCGCAAGCGCTGCTCGTACGCAGCGCGCTCGGCCTTCACCTCCTCGGGCGTCCAGCGGCGAAAGCCTTCGCCGGCCTTCATGCCGGTGCGCCCGCTGGCCACGCGCTCGGTCACGCAGGCCGCCACCGTGCTGCTGTTCGACAACGAGGGATAGATCTCCTCGGCCGCGCGCATCAGCGTGTCCCAGCCCGAAAGTTCCTTCTGCAGGATGGGGCCGGCCGCAGCGTAGCGGAAGCCGAAGCTGTAGCGCACGGCGGTGTCGACGTCTTCGGGCGAGGCGATGCCGCTGTCGATCAGCGCCAGGGCCTCGCGCATCAGCGCGTGCTGGATGCGGTTGCCCAGGAATCCGGGAATGTCGCGCCGCAGCAGCACCGGCATCTTGCCGATGCCGCGGTACAGCTCGCACACGGCCTCGGCCAGCGCCGGGTCGGAGTCGGGGCCCATCGCCACCTCCACCAGCGGCACCAGGTGGGCCGGCATGAAGTAGTGCGCGTTGAACATGCGCGAGCGCGTGGTCAATCCGGCGGCGATGCGGCTGATCGGATAGCTCGAGCTGTTGCTGCCGATGGGCACCCCGGGCGGCACCTCGGTGTCGAGCCCCGCGAACAGGCGCTGCTTCAGCGCCAGGTCTTCGGCCACGGTCTCGATGACCCAGGCCACGCCGGCCCAGTCCTGCGGGCTGTCCAGCAGCCCCGTGCGGTGGGCCGCCGCGACAGGCGAGGCCTGCGCCACCGGGCCTGCGAGCGCGAGGGCCGAGGCCAGCGTGGCCTGGGCGCGCGCGAGGTCGCGCCCGAGCACGGTGACCGGCCGGCCGGCGGCCACGAAGCCGGCCGCGATGCCGCCGGCCATGATGCCGGTGCCCAGCACGACGATCCGGCCGGGGGCGGGAACTGAAGTCATCGTCATCCTCTTTCTTCCTGTCGCTGCACCCGGCCGCCGGCCGGATCGGCAGATCGTCTCCGCACGGCGGCTCAGGCGGGTTGGGCCGCGAAGTCCAGCAGCACCTTCATCGCCTTGGTGCGGTCGCTGGCCAGCTCGAAGGCCTCGCGCGCCTGCGACAGCGGGAAGCTGCGCGTGACCACCGGCCGCAGGTCGACGCGGCCTTCGTTGATGAGGCGCACGGCCAGCGCGAACTCGGCGTGGAAGCGGAAGCTGCCGCAGATGCTCAGCTCCTTGCCCACCACCATGTTCTGCGGGATGCTGACGTCGCCGCCCAGGCCCAGCTGCACCACCACGCCGCGCGGGCGCATCACCTCCAGCCCCGCGCGCAGCGCACGTTCGTTGCCCGAACATTCGAGCATGACGTCGAACGTGCCCTTGTCGGTGGCGTAGCGCTGCACCCAGCCGCTGTCCTTGGCGACGTTGATGGTGAGGTGCGCGCCCATCGCGCGCGCCACGACCAGGGTCTCGTCGGTGACGTCCACCGCCACGATCTCG
The DNA here is from genome assembly GCA_022843905.1 of Rubrivivax sp. Lineage (GTDB taxonomy): Bacteria > Pseudomonadota > Gammaproteobacteria > Burkholderiales > Burkholderiaceae_C > Rubrivivax. The sequence continues at coordinate 318,997 of JALHMT010000001.1, read as the reverse complement.
GCCGCGCCGTGCACACGCGCCGCGGCGATGGCCAGCGTGCCGATGGGACCGCAGCCCGACACCAGCACGCGCTTGCCCAGCAGCGGCCCGGCGCGCGAGACGCCGTGCAGGCCCACCGAAAACGGCTCGGCCAGCGCCGCCAGTTCCAGCGGCACGCCGGGGGCCACCACCTCGCACTGCACGGCGTCGCACACCAGCAGGTTGCGGAAGGCGCCTTCGACGTGCGGGTCGCGCATGGCGCTGCCGTAGAAGCGCATGTCCAGGCACTGGTTGGGCAGGCCTTCCAGGCAGTACTTGCAGCGGCTGCAGGGCCGGCTCGGGTTCACCGCCACGCGGTCGCCCGGCCTGACCTTGGTGACGCCCGGGGCCACGGCGCTGACGGTGCCCGCCACCTCGTGGCCCAGGATCATCGGCCGCTTGATCCGCACGGTGCCGAAGCCGCCCTGGTGGAAGTAGTGCAGGTCGCTGCCGCAGATGCCGCCGAAGCCGACCTGCACGAGCACCTGGCCTTCGCCGAGTTCACCGGCGTCCTGCTCGACGACCTGCAGGTCGTCGGGCGCGTTGATCACCAGGCACAGGCAGCGCAGGCGCAGCGGTCTTCCTTCGTCCATGGGGGCTCCGTCTTTGTGGGGTCGTCGCATTGTGCAGGCTGCATCGCCGGCCCCGAGGTCGGCACCATCGGGGATATCACTGCCACGCCGGCTCTTGACCGGCGCCGGGCGCGCCCACACCATGCCGCACCGTTCCGAACCCCACACCATGAAACTCTTCGACCTCAGCGGCCGCACGGCCCTCATCACCGGTGCCAGCAAGGGCATCGGCTACGCGCTCGCCGGCGCGCTGGCCTCGGCCGGTGCGCGCGTGGTGATCAACGCACGCGACGCCGCGCGGCTGGAACAGGCCCGTGCCGCGCTCGCGGCACAAGGCTGGAATGTCGCTGCTGCGGCCTTCGACGTGACCGACGCCGATGCGGTGGACGCCGGCGTGGCGAAGATCGAGGCCGACATCGGTGCCATCGACATCCTGGTCAACAACGCCGGCATGCAGCACCGCGGCGCCTTCGCCGAGTTCCCCACCGACGCCTGGCACAAGATCACCACCACCAACATCGACAGCGTGTTCTTCGTCGGTCGCGCGGTGGCGCAGCGCATGATCCCGCGCGGCCGCGGCAAGATCATCAACATCTGCTCGGTGCAGAGCGAGCTCGGCCGCCCCGGCATCGCGCCCTATGCCGCCACCAAGGGCGCGGTGAAGATGCTCACCAAGGGCATGGCCATCGACCTGGGCAAGCACGGCATCCAGGTCAACGGCCTCGGGCCGGGCTACTTCAAGACCGAACTGACGCAGGCGCTGGTGGCCGACACCGCGTTCACGGCCTGGCTGTCGGGCCGCACGCCGGCCGGTCGCTGGGGCGAGGTGGAAGAGCTCGGCGGCGCCGCGATCTTCCTGGCCTCCGACGCGTCGAGCTTCGTCAACGGCCACATCCTGTACGTGGACGGCGGCATCACGTCCAGCCTGTAGGACGGCTCAGGTGGCCTGAAAGCCGGGCCGACACCATCGGTCCGGCGGAGTGGCTCAACGGCTCTTGCCGAACACGGCCAGGCGCATGGCATCGGAGAGCTGCAGACGCTGCCGCACCACGTCGGCCGTGGCGGCCAGGTCCAGCGGCGTCGCCCAAAGCGGCCGCAGGCCGCGCCGAAAGGGCTCAGCCCTTCATCGCCGCACGCGGATCGAAGCCCAGGGTCTCGGCCATCTCGCGGTACAGGCGCTTCGCGGCTTCGCTGTCGGCCGGCGGCAGCACGATGCGCAGTTCGGCGTAGAGGTCGCCGGGTGGCTTGCCCGGCAGGCCCCGGCCCTTCAGCCGCAGGCTGCGGCCCTGGGCCGATCCCGCGGGCACGGTCAGGCGCACGGTGCCCTGCGGCGTCGGCGCATCGACCTCGGCCCCCAGCGCGGCCTCCCAGGGCGCCACCGGGAGGTCGAAACGCAGATCGTGGCCATCGACGCGGTACAGCGGATGCGGCTTCAACACGATTTCCAGCAGCAGGTCGCCTGCCGGCGCGCCTCCGCGTCCCGGCGCCCCCTGCCCGGCCAGGCGCATCTGCTGGCCCGGCAGCATGCCGGGCGGGATGTTGATCTCGAGCTGACGCGTGCTCAGCACCGTGCGACCCTGCGCATCGACCACCGGCACGCGCAGGTTCACCTGGCGGCGGCCACCGGCGATGGCATCTTCCAGCTCGATCATCACCTTGGCACGGTGGTCTTCACCGCGCTCGCGCGGCGCTGCGCGCCCGCGGCCGCCGGCATGGCGGCCGAACAAGGCCTCGAAGAAGTCGCTGTGCTCGCCGAAGCCGCCGCCCGCACCGCCGCCACGGAACTCGAAGCCGGCGTCCCAGCCCGGCGGCGGGCTGAAGCCGCCGGCGCCGCGCCCCGCGCCCGCGCTGCCCAGGGCGTCGTACGCGGCACGCTTCTCGGCATCCTGCAGCACCTCGTTGGCTTCGTTGACTTCCTTGAAGCGCAGCTCGGCATCGGGCAGCTTGCTGACGTCGGGGTGGAACTTGCGCGCCAGCTTGCGGTAGGCGCGCTTGATGTCTTCGGCCGACGCATCGCGGGGCACGCCGAGGATCGCGTAGTAGTCCTTGTATTCCATCCGTGCTCCGATCGTGCCCTGCGGGACGTCACCACTGCGGGCCAGGCCCCGCCAAACCCTGTGGAGCGCGCGGCGCAGTGCGTTCAGCGCCCCTCGTCGTCATTCTTCAGGCGATCGCTGCGCATCGAGCGCAACAGCCAGATCGCCCCGGCCACCGCGCCGGCGAAGCCCAGCAGCCCGAAGGCCGGCAGGCCCAGCATCGTGGGGCCACCGCCCACCGTCATCACGATGGACGAGCCGATGATCAGCGCGGCCACCACCAGCGACATGGCCAGGCGGTTGGCGGCGCGGTCGATCTGGTCGCCCACGCGCTTGAGGTGGGCGATGTCGATGGCCACCTGCACGCGACCCTGGCGCGCCCGGCGCAGCAGCTGCCCCAGGTCGTGCGGCAGGCGGCCGGCCTCGGACAGCAGCTCGCGCAACCCGCTCCAGCCGCGCAGGGCCAGCGTGCGAGGCTCGTAGCGCGCACGCAGAACCTGGCGCAGCAGCGGCAGCGCCTCTTCGGCCATGCGGAAACCGGGGTCCAGCCCGCGGCCCATGCCTTCCAGCGTGATGAAGGCCTTGACCAGCAGCGCCAGATCGACCGGCAACGCCAGCCGGTGCTCGCGCAGGATGGCCGTCACCTCCAGCAGCATCTGCCCCAGGTTGAGCTGGCCCAGCGATGCGCCGTGGTACTGGTCGACGAAGGCCTCGATTTCGTCCTCCAGCGTGGCCGGCTGGGCCGCTGCGGCGTCGCCGGTCCAGTCCAGCAGCACCTCGGCCACGGCGCGCGGGCGGCGCTCCACCAGGCCCAGCAGCAGCGTCAGCAGCTCCTCGCGGCGCCGCTGCGACAGGCGGCCGACCATGCCGAAGTCGATGAAGGCCACGCGGTCTTCGCTGAGGTAGAAGACGTTGCCGGGGTGCGGGTCGGCATGGAAGAAGCCGTCTTCGACGATCATCTTCAGCACCGCCTGCGCCCCGCGGCGCGCCAGCAGCGGGCGGTCCAGGCCGGCCGCGTCGAAACGCGCCGGCTGGTCGCCGGGCACGCCGCCCACGTAGTCCTGCACGTTGACCCTCTCCCCCGTGAAGGGCCAGTGCACGCGAGGGATGACGACGTGCGGCAGCCCGGCCAGGTTGGCCGCGATGCGCTCGGCGTTGCGGCACTCGGCGCCCAGGTCCAGCTCGCGCCGCAGCGAGCGTGCGAACTGGCGCACCAGCAGGCGCGGCCGGTAGGGCCTCAGTGCCGGCCAGTCGGCTTCGGCACGCTGCGCCAGGCGGGCCAGCAGGCGCAGGTCGGCCTCGATGGTCTCCACGATGTGCGGGCGGCGCACCTTCACCACCACCTCGGTGCCGTCCTTCAGCGTGGCCCGGTGCACCTGCGCGATGCTCGCCGCGGCCAGGGGCTGGTCATCGAAACGCGCGAACACGGCCCCGGGCTCGCCGCCCAGGTCTTCGCGCAACTGCGCCATCAGCTCGTCCTGCGGCACCGGCGGCACGCGGCTGTGCAGGCGGCCGAACTCGGCGATCCATTCCGGGCCGAACAGGTCGGCGCGACCGGCCAGGATCTGGCCCAGCTTGACGAAGGTGGGCCCCAGTTCCTCCAGCGCGCGACGCACCTGCACCGGCGGTTCCAGCTTCGCGAGATCGGCCGCGTGCTCGCGGTGCAGCGCCTGCCCGGCGCGCTCCAGCGCGTCGGCCAGGCCCAGCCGGTGCACGGCGTCGCCCAGGCCGTGGCGGATGAGCACGCCGGCAATCTGATGCAGGCGGCCGAGGTCGCGCGCGGTGCCCAGGGTCTCGATCAACATGGCCGAGTATGGCGCCGGCCGTTGCGCGGCCGACCCCAGCGTTCAGATCTCGTCGATCGCCGTGCTGCGCTGCTCGGCCTCGCTCGCCCCCGGGTTGGCGATGGCGAAACGCTCGCCGGTCCTGACGTAGAAGCTGGCGCCGAAACGGCCCACCGGGTGGTAGTCCTGCAGCCGCACGCGCCAGCTCTCGGTGTCGACCAGGCCGTCGCGCACCGTCAGCCAGGTGACGCGGCCGATGAAGATGTAGCGGCTGTCGGTCTCCAGCTTCTCGTGCAGCACGCATTCGAAAGCCACCGGCGCCTCGGCGATGCGCGCCGGCTTGACGGTGCGCGCGGGCAAAGGGGTGAGGCCGGCATGCACCAGCTCGCTCTGGTCGTGCGGCAGCACGTCGCCGCAGCGGTGCATCTTCTCGGCCATCGCCTCGTCGGTCAGGTGCACGACGAACTCGCCGTTGGCCAGGATGTTGACCGCCGTGTCCTTCATGTGGCCACCGTGGCTGCGGTTGATGCTGACCATCACGATGGGCGGGTCCTCGCCCAGCATGTTGAACAGGCTGAAGGGCGCAGCGTTGATGACGCCGGCGGCGTTGACGGTGGTGATCAGCGCGATGGGTCGCGGCACGATCAGGCTGGCCATCAGCTTGTAGCGCTGGTAGGCGGTGATGGCATTGAAGTCGATGTCCATGCAGGGCGTCCTCGGGAGGTCACCCAGTGTAGGACGGCGGAGCTCAGTCCAGCGGCAGCCCGATGCGCAGCTGCACGGCCGCGGCACGTGTCGCCTCGGGCGACGCCAGCCTGGCCGCCGGCACGCCGCGTTCTCGCAGGTGCCGGTGCACCTGCGCGGCCCGCTGCAGGGCCAGGGCCGGCGAGCCGCCGGCATCGCCCGGCGCCGCCAGCACCGCCACATGCGCGGCCGGCCGCCGGCGCAGGCTCTGGGCCACCTTGTCGAGCACGGCGGCCAGCGCCGGCTTGACACCGCTGCCGCCGGCATCGAAGCAGAACTCGCGCGGTACGTCGACGGCCAGCGTGCCGTCGCCCCGCTGCGCGATGAGCACCGGCGTGCCCTTGAACCAGCTCTGCAGCCAGCGCTGCTCGGTGGCCAGCGCCTCGGCCAGCGCCGTGCGCTGCTCGGCGCCTGCCTTGTCGGGCGCCTGACGCTGCCCGGCCCGGCCTGGGCCGGACGCCGGCGATGAGTCGGCTGGCGCCGGCGCCGTCCGGGGCAGCGGGTCCGATGCCGGAGCCCGGGCGGGCGGCGCCGTCCCGCACCCTGCGAGCGTGCCCAGGGCCCCGGCAAGCAGCAGCCGGCGCGGACCATCGAAGGCCCCCCGAAACGCCGGCGCGCTCATCGAACCAGCAGCTGCCGCATGCCCAGCACCTGACCGGCCTGGCGATCGAGCACGCGCACCGTGGTCTGCTGCGGCGTGAAGCCTTCGGGCAGGGGCTGGCTGCCGCGCACGATCTCGTGCTGCCCCATCGACAAGGCGATCGGCTTCATGGTCACCGTGGTCGGTCCGCTCCGGGCCGATTCACCGGTCACCACCAGCTGCATCGTGCCCGTCAGGGGCCGTTTGCCGGCCTTGTCGCGCGTCAGCACGACATCGTAGGCCAGCATGCCGCCACTGGCCGCGAAGCGCGCCGCGCGCACCTCGACGACACCGCTGCGCGGGTCGGGCGGCAAGGCGGCCACCACCGAGGCGAGGTCGCCCTGCAACTGCTCGACCGCCGCCTTCTGGGCCGCCAGGTCCCTGGCCAGCGCCTGGTTCTCGGATGTGGCACCGCTCAGCCGGCCCTGGGTCTGCGACAACTCGGCCGCCAGCCGCTGCGCTTCGCTGCGCGCGGCATCCCTGTCCTGCTGCAGACGCGACGAGGCTTCGACGCTCAGACGCGGCGGCAGGTAACGTTCCTGCGCCACGATGACGGCGGCCGCTCCTGCCAGCATCAGGGCCAGCGGCAGCACGATCCAGCGCGCCCAGCGCCAGCGCGACGGCTTGCGGCCGTAGGGATTGAAGGAAACGGGTCGGGAACGGTTGAACATCGGCAGCGGGCGGTGGCTTCATCGGCAGGACAGCGCACAGGGTGGGGCCCGGCGGCCTTGCGCATGCAACCTGATGTGTGTCCTGCGGCACCCCGCCCCCGTCGCGCCTGGAACGCTTTCGGACAGACCTCACAAAGTCCTACGCCCTCTTGCGCCCTTCATCGGTCGCCGCGCGCCTTGCCGTGGGCCGGAGTGGGCCCGACGCGGCTCACGCCCGCATGGGCGTTCAGTCGACCTTGACCTTGGCGAACTTCACGACGGCCGCCCACTTGTTGATCTCGGCCTGCAGCAGCGCGCGGAACTCGGCCGGCGTGTTGGTGAGCGCCTCGGCGCCCTGCTTGGCCAGTTGTTCGGCCACCGCAGGGTCGGCCACGGTCTCGCGCACCGCCACCGCGATGCGGTCCTGCACCGCCGCCGGCGTGGAGCCCGGCGCGAAGACACCGAACCAGGGGCTCACGTCGTAGCGGCCCAGCCCCACCGATGCCCCGGCCTCGGCCACGGTGGGCAGTTCGGTGAAGGTGCGCGAGCGCCGCGGCGGCGTGACGGCCAGCGCGCGCAGCCGGCCGGCTCGCACCAGCGGCATCACGCTGGGCAGCGCGCCGAACATCATGTCGACGTTGCCCGCCGCCACGTCCTGCGTGGCGGGCGCCGTGCCGCGGTAGGGAATGTGCAGGATGAACACTTCCGCCTGCTGCTTGAAGAGCTCGCCCGACAGGTGCAGCGTGGTGCCGCTGCCCGACGAGGCGAAGGTGAGCTTGCCCGGGTTCTTCTTCGCATAGGCCACCAGTTCGACCACCGAATTCACCGGCAGGTCGGGCCGCACCACCAGCGCGCTGGGCACCTGCGCGACCATGCTGACCGGGGCGATGTCCTTGATGGGGTCGAACGGGAAGTTGGGGTAGACGGCCGGGCTGATGGCGTTGGGGCCGGCCGAGCCCAGCAGCAGCGTGTAGCCGTCACCGGCGGCGCGCGCCACCTCGGTGCTGGCAATGCTGCCGGCCACGCCCGGCTTGTTCTCGACGATGACGTTCTGGCCCAGCGCCTGACCCAGCCGCGGCGCGATGATGCGCGCCAGGATGTCGTTGGGCCCGCCGGGCGTGAAGCCGACCAGAAGGCGCACCGGCCGCGCGCTGCCCTGCGCCTGGGCGATGGACAGCGCGCCGGGCGCACACGCCACGGCGCCCAGCTGAGCCAGACGGGCCAGAACCACTCGTCGATCGATTCGCATCGTGCATCCTTGGATTGCTGTGACGCAACATCGTAGCCGATGGCTCCGCAAGTGCGCGCCTGCGGCGCCACCAGGGATCCGTTCAGGCCCTGCCCAGGCCCGCTGCACCTGGCGGCGCGTCACCACGTCCAGGCAGCCGAGGAACTCGGACGACGCAAGAAGCGGCGTTCAGAAGTTCAAGGTGGCGCCGAACTCGATGCCGTGGGCGACATCGCGGCGGTCGGGCGCGAAGGCCGTGCCGGGCTGGAAGCGCGACAGCCGCAGCGTGAACTCGACGTGCTGCCATTCGCGCAAGGCGATCAGCAGGTCGATCTCGCGGCCCAGCCGACCATCCAGGCCGGCCGGCGCCTGCGACAGCTTCGAGCCACTGAGCAAGGCCGACGGCGTGGGCTGCCGGTAGCCGTGCCACAGCAGTTCGACGGAACTGTTCTGCAGGAAGCGCAGGCCGGCGCCCAGCGTGCTGACGCGCAGGTTGTGCAACTCGGGCTGCAGCAGTTCGCCGTAGTAGCGCAGGCGCTTCACGCCGCCCAGCCGCGCCTTGTTCTCCTGCAAGCCGGTCTGGCGGAAGTCGGCCGAGCCGCGCGCCAGCGCGAGGGTGAACGACGGCCGCAAGGGCGCGGCACGCCACACGAAGGTGCTGCCGATGTCGTAGGCCCGGCCCTTGACGCGGCGGCTGGTGCTGGCCGTGGCCCGTGCGGCGGCGACGGCCGTGGCCGCGGCGAAGCGCGTCTCGGTCTCGCGGCCGCGCAGCGCGGCCAGGTCGGCCCAGTAGTTGATCTGCCAGGCCGCCCCCACCTCCGGCCGTACCGAGCCGCTGGCGCGCAGGCCGTGCCAGCGGCCCTGCAGGTCCAGCGGATCGTCCAGCGCCGCGGCGTTGGCCGGCGCTCCGACAGCCGGGGCACCCGAGCCGTCGCGGGCATGCAGCCAGAAGAGTTCCAGCGTGTGGCGCGGCGCCCAGCGCCAGCCGGCCTGGCCGAACCAGCGCGTGATGCCGCGCTGCTCGGGCACGATGCCGGTCTCGGCAGACGAGACGCGGGACAGCTCGCGCGCCACGCCGCTGTCCACACGCCAGGGGCCCTGCTCCCAGGTGGCGCGCACGGCGTCGAGATCCTCGTCCCACCACCAAGAGCGGCGGTCGATCAGGGCCACCCGTCCCAGCTGCAGGCTGGCCGCGGTGCCGGCCAGACGGTCCCAGCGCAACCAGGTCTGGCCGCGCTCCAGTGCGCGCGCGCGCTGGGTTCCTGCCGTGCCCTGGGTGCGCCGTGCCTCGTGCAGCCCGACGGCCTGCACGAAAGCCGTGAGGTCGGGCTGCAGCAGCCAGCGCGCCTCGAGCTTCACTTCGTGCTCGATGACACGACGGTTGCGCGCCCGCGCGTCGTCGAGGTCGAAGTTGCCGCGGTGCTCGGCCGTGGCTTCCCAGCTGCCGGTGAGCTGCAGCGGCCGCCCGAGCAGGGGTACGGTGAACGGCCGGTCGGAGCGACGCTCGTCGACACGGCGCTCGGCGGGCACGGCCGGCGCCTCCGGCAGGGCCTGCTGCGCCCCTGCAGGCAGGCAGACCGCGGACACCACGGCCCCCAGCAGCGGGGCCCATCGGCGGTATCGCATCAGTGCACTCCCGCCACGCTGCGCTGCGGCACGAGGTCGCGCATGGCCTGCCAGCGCACGCCACCGTGGTCCTGCAGCGTCCGCAGCAGGCCGCGCAGCCCATCGAGGTCGGCGGCGGTCATCGGACCGTGGTGCAGCATCAGGCCCAGTGGCGCATCGCCGTCGGCGTGCTGCTGCACGGCCTCGGCCAGCGTCTGCCACACGGGGCCCAGATCCCGGCCGTCGTCGCGGCTGTGCTTGCACCAGTCGAGCGTCACGTTCAACTCGGGAAGGACGTTTTGCGGCGCAGCCGTGCGGTCGCGCGACAGCAGGGTGAAGCCGAGTTCTGCCAGCACCGCAGGCGTGGCCGCCGAGCAGCGGTTCCAGGGCGGCGTGAAGAAGTCGTCGAGCCGGTGGCCGAACATCGTGCGCAGGCGCGTGCGGCCCTGGCGCAGGTCGTGCCGCTGCATCGACACCGAACGCGCGCTGCCGAACTCGCAACGGCGGCCCAGGGTCTCGTGGTTCAGGTGCGCGAAGCCGTGCTGGTGCACGCCGATCGAGCCGGGCGCGGCATCGATGCGGGCGCACAGCGTCTCGGCCAGCGCCTCGCCGGTGGCCTGCGGGATCACCGCCAGGTCGATCGCTGCGCCGGCGGCCTGCGTCACGTCGATCAGGGCCATCAAGCGCGGCGTTTCCCAGCCGGCGTCGTCGTCGCGCAGGAACATCGTCAGGGGCGCGCGGCGTGCGTCCAGCGCGCGCAGCACGGGGGTCAGGGCATCGGTCATGCCGGCTCCAGCTGAAGGGTCTCGGGGGAGGTGGACGCGGCCAGCTGCGCCAGCGTGCAGGCGGTGCGCGCCGCACCGTCCAGCGCCAGCGCCGCGGCGCGCGGCTCGAAGGCCTGCAGGGCGTCGAGCCGGGCCGCCAGGGCCGGCGGCGACAGATCGGACGCCGGCAGCTGCAGCAAGGCGCCGGCAGCCGCCAGGCGCTCGGCGCGCTGCGCCTGTTCGTTCTCGGTCACCGTGGCATAGGGCACCACAAGCGCGGGCACCCCGGCCACCACGAGGTCGAGCGCGGTGTTGTAGCCGCACTGGCTCAGCGAGCACCGCGCGCGCCGCATCTCGGCCACCATGTCTGGCACGTGGCGCACGAGGGTGACGTCTGGCAGGCCTTCGACCCTTTGCTGCAGCGCCTGCCAGTGCGCCTCGGGCAGGAAGGGGCCGGCCACGATGCGCAGCGGCAGCGGCTGCTTCATCAGCGCGCGCGCGGCCAGCGCGGCCTCGAACAAGGGCGCGCCGACGATGCCGCCGCCGGCAGAGACCAGCAGGTGATCACCGCGCGCTTCGGGCGTCGCCGCGGCGCGCTGCGGCACCACGAAGCCGGTGTAGTGCACCGGCGTGCGCATCGCGCGGGACGGGTGGAAGCTGTCCTCCAGCCGTGCGAACGCAGCATCGGCGTGCACCAGCACGGCATCGAAGTAGCGTTCGCAGAGCCAGCGCGCGCGGTCGTCGTGGTGCTGCTGGTCGGGGCGCGCGTCGACCAGGATGTCGCGCAGGCTGCACACCACCCGCGCCGGCGTGCCCGGCTGGCGCCGCGCGGCACGGATCATCGGCAGGATCTCGTCGGCGAACTTCTTGCGGCCGAAGGGGAACAGCTCCACCAGCAGCACCGCCGGCCGCGTCTGCTCGACCGCCAGCGCGATGAGTCGGCGGCGCTCGGCACGCGCCGCGGCCACGTCGTGCTTCGCATCGCGGCTGACCACCGTGTGGCCGTCGTCCATGCCCAGCGGCGGCAGGTCGATCAGTTCGATGCCGGCGGGCACCGGCACGCCCGACGGCAGCCGCCCGCCGTTGAGGAAGACCACGCGGAAGCGCGACACCAGGGCCGCGGCGAGCGCGAAGCTGCGCGTGAGGTGGCCGATGCCCAGCGAGTGCTGGCAATAGAACAGCATTGTCGGACGGGATTCGACGGCGTCATGCATGGCGCGGCTCCACGAGGCTCAGCGGGGCAGTGGACGGAGTGCGCTGCGCGGCCCCGGGCAGCGGCACGGGCCGCTCGGCGACACCGCCCTCGCCCAGGCGGATCACGCGGTCGTAGCGCGACAGGTCGGCGTGGTCGTGCGTGATGACCAGCAGCGTGCGGTGGCGGTGTGCGTGCGCCACGGCGTCGTGGATGAGGCGCGCCGACTCGGTGTCGACGGCGGCCGTGGGCTCGTCCATCACCAGCACCGCCGGCTCCTTGACGAAGGCGCGCGCCAGGCACAGGCGCTGGCGCTGGCCGCCGCTGAGGTTGGCGGCGCGCTCGGCCAGCTCGGTGTCGTAGCCCTGCGGCAGGTCGACGATGAACTCGTGCGCACGGGCCAGCTGCGCGGCGCGTTCGACGGCTTCGATCGGCGCGTCGGGCCGGCCGTAGGCGATGTTCTCGCGCACCGACACGGCGAACAGCATGTGGTCCTGCGGCACCACGCCGATCTCGCGGCGCAGGCTCTCGCGGCGGTAGCGGCGGATGTCGATGCCGTCGATCAGGATGCGCCCCTGGTCGGGCTCGTAAAGGCGCAGCAGCAGGTTCACCAGCGTCGACTTGCCGGCGCCCGAGGGGCCGATCAGCGCCACCCGCTCACCGGCGGCGATGCGCAGGTTGACGTCCTGCAGCACCGGCTTGCCGGCGGCATAGCCGAACGAGACGTTCTCGAAGACGATCTCGCCGGCCGGGCGCGGCAGATCGACGGCATCGGGCTCGTCGTCGGCGTCGGGCTCGGTGTCGAGGATCTCGCCCACGCGCTGCAGGCTCACCGAGGCGCGCGAGAACTTGGCCGACAGCCGGCCGAGGTCGCGCACGGGCTTGTAGAGGCTGGCCACGTAGGCCATGAAGATCAGCAGCTCGCCGGGCGAGAGGCGCCCGGCCAGCACCTCGCGCGCGCCCAGCAGCACGGTGATGGCGGTGCCCGCGGCGCTGATCACCGCGATGGCCCGCACGATGGCGCCCGACGAGCGCGCGCTGCGCATGCCGCTGCGGTAGTTGGCCTCGATCTCGGCCTGGAAGCGCCCTTCTTCGTGCTGCTGCCTGCCGAAGGCCTGCACCAGCGCGATGGACGACAGCACCTCGTTCAGGCGCGAGGCCATGCGGCCGTCGTTCTTGCGCTGCTCGCGCACCGAGGCCTTGACGCGCCTGTTCAGCAGGAACATGACGCCCAGCAGCGGCGGCAGCGTCACGGCGACCACCAGCGCCAGCTGCCAGTTCAGCATGAACATCACCGCCAGCATCGCCACCATCGTGAGCGCGTGGCGCGCCAGCGTGAGCAGCCATTCGGCGAAGAGGTCGCGCAGCAGGTTGGTGTCGCTGGCCACCTTGGTCAGCATCTCGCCGCTGCGCTGGTGCCGGTGGTAGGCCAGCGACAGGCGCTGCAGATGCGAGAACAGCGCGCTACGCAAGCGCCAGGTGATGCGGTGACCGACCTGCGCCGTGGTGTAGAGCTGCAGGTAGGACAGCGACCCCACCGCCAGCGCGATGACGGCGATGGCCGCGGCCATCGCGCCGAGCGCCGGCCCTGCGCCGAGGTCGAGCAGCGGCTGCAGCGCGCGCAGCGAGGTGGGCAGCGGCTGGCCCAGCAGCACGTGGTCGAAGATGATCTTCAGCGGCCAGGGCGCCACCAGTTCGGCCAGCACCACGCCCACCAGGGCGAGCGAGGCCAGCAGGAGCTGCAGCCGCTGCTCCTTCAGGCAGCCGACCACGACGGCCCTCAGCCGTGCGCCCGGGGCCGGGTGGCGCGTCATGCCGGGGTCTCCTCGTCCAGGGTGAGGGCCAGGGCGGCGGCAGCGTCCTCGGCGGCGCTCAGCCAGCGGGACATGGCCTCGGGCCATCCCGGGGCCTGGAAGACGAAGGAACGGCTGGCCTGCAGCAAGGCCTGCACAGAACGGTGCCAGCCCAGCCAGCCGGCGTGCCAGCGCTCGGGCGCAGCAGCGCGGTAAGCGCCGAGCAGCGCTGCTTCGCAGGCGGCCCCGTGCAGCGCCGGTCGCGCGCCGCCGCCGGCCTCGTGCAGCTTCACGACGAATTCGGCCAGGTCCTCCATCGGATCGCCGATGGCGAACTCGTCGAAGTCGAAGAGCAGCGGGCGGCCGTCGTGCGCCCACACCTGGTCGGGGTGGAAGTCACCATGGATCAGCGCCGTGCCTGTTGGCGGCAGGGCTTGAGCCAGGGCCGCGAGCCGGTCGGCCAGCGCGTAGGCGCGCTCGCCGAGCTGCGGCTGCACCCGCGAGATCTTCTTCGCGCGGCGACCCACCTCGGTGAGCCAGTGCGACACCGTTCGCTTGCTGGTGGTGGGCAGCGGCGCGCCATGCAGATGCGCCAGCGCCGTGCCCAGCCGCGCGAACACGGTCCCTGCTTCTTCACCTTCCAAGGACGTCAGCGGACGGCCCGGTGCCGCGGCCTGCCACAGGCAGTGTGTGCCGGCATGGGCGTCCAGCGGCTCGGCCACGAGGGGCGCGGAGGGATCGCGCCGGGACAGTTCCGCGAAGTACCGGAAGCGCTGCAGCAGCAGCCCGGCGCGCCCGTCGCGGAAGGTCTTGCCGAAGACCTCGCGGCGGCTGCCGTCGGCCTGCTCCAGCACGCAGCGCAAGGTGGCGCGCACCTCCGGCTCGTAGCGCAAGGCCTGCACCGACAGCACGCGCACGGCGCCTTCGCGCACGGCCGCCGGCAGCGCGGGCCACAGCGTGACCGGGTCCAGCAAGACCGGCAGCTGCGACAGGCCGGGGTCGTTGGGCCAGCCCCACAGCACCATGTCCAGCGCGGGCAGGTGCGCCAGGGCCGGCCCGCCCTCGACGGGCGCCAGGGGCGCTTGCCGGGCGGCGTCGAAGAGCGCCACGCTGGCGCCGTCGCGACAGGCCTTGCCGTACAGCCGCAGGCCGTGCCGGCGCCCGCCCGCGGCCTCGTGCAGGGCAATGTCCAGGCACACGGTGTAGGGGTGCGGATCGCGCCGCTTCGAGCTGCTGCGGCGCATCTTCACCACGCGCAGCGAGTCGATGACCAGCGTGCCGTCGGCGAAGCCGGGCATACCCTGCTGCAGTGCGACCTGCAGGTCGGTCAGCGGCAGCCCATCGCCGGCCACGGTGCTTTCCGGCACGTCGGCCCGGTTCATGCGCCCACCTCCGCCACGACCCGGCGGTGCCCGGCGAGCAGCCCTTGCGCCGCGGCCAGCAGCGCCGGCACCAGGGCATAGCGGCCCGGCTTCAGGTTGACGATGCAACGCTGCACCCGTCGGCAGACCAGCTGCCACGCGGTGGCCCAGGCCAGGCGCGAGGGAGCCAGCGGCGCTCCGCCGCCAGAGAAGTAGCCCCCGCAGAAGGCCTGGTTCACCGCGCCGGCGCTGGCCGCCGTGCGGCCGCCGAGCAGCGCACGATAGACGGCATCGGCGCACCAGTCGCCGAGGTCCAGCCAGGCCGGACCACGGTGCACGTCGTCCAGATCGATCATCGCAAGTTGCCTTTCATGGCGAAGGACGTTGCCGGGATGCAGGTCGCCGTGCAGGGTGACGGGCGCGCCTTCGCCGGCAGCGGGCAGGCCGTCTTCCAGCGCCCGCAGCACCGGCAGGCTGCGCCAGGCCCAGGCCGGCTCCACCTGCTCGAGCAGCGCGCGCACGGCCTGCAGGCGTTGCAGCAGGTCGTCCCGCTGCACGGCCGGCAGGCCGGGCGGCGTGGTGCCGTGCAGTGCCGCCACCAGCGCACCCACGCGTCCGGCGGTGGCCGCGCCGACGAGGGGCTCGTCGTCGAGCAGGGTGCGGCCCGGCAGCGCCTGTTGCCAGTGCAGGCCGCTGCCCGGTTGCCACAACAGAGGCAGCGGCGTGAGCAAGCTGCCGTCGCGCGCTGCCGGGCTGCCTCGCAGCGCCTGCATCACGGCCTGCGTGGTGGCGCCGCGCAGCGCGGCATCGGACTTGGCGTACACGACGTGGGTGCGCAGGACGCCCGCGCCGTGGTCGACATCCAGGGACACCCGCGAGGTGACGCGCCGCTCGGGCATCAGCTGAACGATCTGCAGGCGGTGCCCGACGAGCCGGTCGTCATCGAAGCCCAGCGCCGACACCACCTCGGGCAGCCACCGGTCGCGCAGCGCAGCCTCGTCGTGCAGCACGGCAGCGGCGGCCAGCCGGCGGTCGTTGGGCCACCAATGCGCCACCATCCCGAGAGACGGGCAGTGGCTCAGCGCCGGGCCCGCGGGCGAGGCCTGCAGGGGCCGGGTCGCCGCCTTGGCGTGTCGGCGCGCCGACTCGCCGTGCGTGCAGAAGCGCGCCGACACGCGCTGCTCGCGCAACGGGGCGCCATCGGGCCAGAGCAGCCTGTACGCGACCGACAGGTTGTGACCGGGGCGGTACTTCACGCGGTCGACTTCGCACGTCGGCACGCCGTGGTCGGGGTCGACGAGGTCCGTGAAGACAGTCGCCATGGCCTCGGCATCCAGCGCCCGACGCATCTGGGGCAGCTGGGCGTCGACGGGCAGCGGCGGCGCGGGGCGGGCGATCGTCATCACCGCTCACCGGCCCCGAAGCGCGCCGCCACGTGCGTCACCGGAACGGCTGTGCAGCGCTGGTCGAGCACCGCGCCGGCGTGCGTGGTGGCATGCAGCAGCGTGCCGTCGGGCGCATGGCGGAGCAGCAGCCAGCGGCCGCGGAAGTCGATGCCTTCGATGGACACAGCCTCGGGGTCGTGCCCATGGAGCCACGTGTCGTGTCCCGGCCGTCCTTCGACGGTGATGCGCAGCGCCGTGCCGGACGTCCGTTCGACGTTCACCCGCGGGGCTGCGCCGCGCGAAGGCAACAGCACCGTGTCGAAGCCGACATGCCGGCCCTGCAGTGTGCAGCGCAGCTGCGGCGCCGGGTCCTTCTGGCCGTACAGCGTGGAGACCCAGCTGTCCGCCAGTTCGACCTGCAGGCCGGCGCATGGCGCCAGCGCCAGCGACAGGCCCGGGCTGTCCAGCCCGGGGGCGGCGTCCAGCCGCAGCGAGGTGCGCCCTTGCGCCGCCGCCGTCAGCTGGAAGTGCAGCGCGTAGCGGTGATCTTCGGAAGACCGCAGCCGGTCGCTGACGATCCAGTAGCTCTGGTCGACGAAGACGATGCAGCGTTCGTGCACCGCGTCGTACTCCTGCGCCGGCCGGCGGCAGACGGCGCGGCCGTGCAGCAGGTCCAGGTGCGGCGAGCTGGCCGATTCGATCAGCGTGGTCTCGGGGCCGGGCCCGCCGATCTTGTGACGCACGCTGCCCTGCGCATGGCGCGAAGGCTCCTTGATCGGCTTCGGGGCATAGCGCGTCTGCTGCAGGCCGTCGACACCCACGGTGTTGTGCGCCGCCGTGCCGCGAAAGTGAACGCGCCAGTTGACGTCGCCGGCCTCGCTGTAGGTGTAGCGGCCGGGGTCGACCAGCAGCGGTCGGCCGAAGGCCGCCAGCTCGAAGCTCAGCGCGTCCAGGTGGCCGTGGTTGCCCTCACCCAGCGGGCCGCAGTCGAACACCACCCACTGCGCATCGGCAAAGTGCGGCGCGCGCTCCCAGCCGCTGCGCAGCACGTGGTAGCCGCTCTGAAGGAAGTGCGCCACACGATGCGCCGGTGCCTGGCCTTCACGGCCGGCCGTGGCCACGAATCGCAGGTCCTCGCGACCGTACACCTCGGCACCCAGCGCCAGCAGCGGCAGATAGCTGCGGGCGTCGCCGTCCGACAGGCTGGGCGCCACGCCATCGGGCCGGTGCACGTGCAGGGCGAAATCGAAGGCACGCTGCAATGCGGCGTCCATCTCGGCCGGCACCGTCATGCCGTTGCGCGCCGCGAGCTGGCGCACCTGCAACCAGTTGCGCAGCGCCAGGCAGTGGTAGTCGGACGACAGCTCGCAATGCACGCCGTCGGTCAGCAGGTCGGCCTGCACGTTGGCCAGCGTCTCGGCCAACGCGAAGCGGCGCCAGTGCGCCGCGCGCTGCATCTCGGGGAACACCACGCCTGCCAGGAAGATGGCGAGCAGTTCGAGCGTGCGGTGGTTGCGCTTGGGCGTGAGGTTGGCGCACAGGAACTCCACCTGCCCGTGCAGCGAAGTCAGCAGGCGGCGGAAGAAGCCGGCCTCCACCGGCGCACCGGCACGCTGCAGCACCAGGCCCTGCAGGCTGTAGATCCAGTTCTGCACGCGGCGGCCGGTGACGTCGGCCGCGATGAAGCCCGGCGGCGTGACCGAGATCCAGCTGTCGATCAGCTCGGCCCAGCGCTGCACGTAGCGCGCGTCCCCGCTGCGCTGCCATTGCTGCGCCAGGCCCACGGCGTAGTAGAACTTGTGCAGCAGGATGTGCCACTCGACGTCGCGGCTGGGGTTGTTCAGCCAGTCGACCTGCCCGCCCAGGCAATGGGTCTCGCCGTTGAACTGGAAGTCCCCATCGACGATACCGTCGATGCGCTCGCGCCGGGTCTCTTCGGCGTCGACCACGGCGTCGAAGTGCACGCCGCGCACGCCGCGGTAGTGCTCCAGCAGCTGGCGATCGTTCATCGCCGCCCAGAACGGCTGGAAGATCGAGGGCTGCGGGGCCGAGGCCTCGACAGGCGTCGGCGCGGCGCAGGGAGACAGCGTCATGCCCGTGCCTCGCCGGCCGCGCGCAGGGGGGCCGCCGGGCGCTGTGCGCGCGCCTGCAGCTGCTGCACGAAGAGGTCGCGCAGCGCCACCGTGGTGCGGCGGGAGTCGAAGCGTTCGCAGATGCGCTCGCGGGCGGCCAGCGACAGGCGCGCGTGCAGCGTGGTGTCGGTCAGCAGGCGGCTCAGCGCGTCGGCCAGCGACGCGACGTCGCGGCTTTCCACGAGCAGGCCGTGGTGGCCGTCGTCGATCATCTCGGGGATGCCCGAGATGCGCGTGCTGACCACCGGGATGCCCATGGCCATGGCCTCGGCCAGCACGTTGGGAAAGCCGTCGCGGTCGCCGTCTTCCATCACCTGGCAGGGCAAGGCGAAGACGTGCGCCTGGCGGTAGACCTCGCGCAGCGCGTCCTGCGTCATCGGCCCGCGCAGCTCGACCACGTCCTGCAGGCCCGCAGCGGCGACCTGGGCCTCGATGCCGGCCAGCGCCGGGCCACCTTCACCGACGATGACGCAGCGGAACGGCAGTCCGCGCGAGCGCAGCGCAGCGCAGGCGGCGACCAGCACATCGAAGCCCTTCTTCTCGACGAAGCGGCCCACCGACAGCAGCACCGGCACGGCAGGCCAGGCCTGGCGGCTGGGCGCGAACACGTCGGTGTCCAGCCCGTGATAGATGGTGTGCACCTCGCAGGGCCGCGGGTGGCGCGCGCTCAGCACCTCGGCATTGGCGCAGGTGCAGGTGGCCACGAAGCGCGCCGCGCCCATCTTTCGTTCGAGCAGCCGGCCGGGATTGAGCTCGGCCTGGTAGATGTCCTTGGCGTGCGCGGTGAAGCTGAACGGCAGGCCGGTCAGGCGGCTGGCCATCCAGGTGATGGTGGCCACGCCATGGCAGAAGTGGCCGTGCAGGTGGCCCACGTCGCCGGCACGCAGCACCGCGGCCGCGATGTGGCCGGCCTGCAGGAACTCCTTCAGGAAGACCTTGCGCAGCCGCAAGCTGCCGTCTTCGGTCTTGCGGTGGCGCCAGGCCAGCGCCGCGGCACTGGCCAGCGTGCGCACCCAGCGCAGCGGGTGGCGGCGCAGCAGCTCGGCGTGCGCGGGCCAGAAGGTGGGCACGTTGTCGACCAGCCAGCGCGACAGCGCCGTGCCAGACAGCGAGCTGGCGTCGGGCAGGTAGGCCAGCGGCGCGGCGATCTGCGACACCACCGGGTGCACGTGCGGCTCGTCCTCGCGCTTCACCGAGAACAGGCGCAGCCCCAGGCCCAGCCGTTCGAGCTGGTGGATCTCGTGGGCGATGAAGGTCTCCGACAGGCGCGGAAAGCCGTTCATCACGTAGGCGACGCGCGGCAGCGCATCGTTCGGAGCGCGCATCGGCGCCTCAGGCCGCGGCGCAGTGCGTGCAGTGTTCATGGGAATGCTCCAGCAGGCGCGTCAGCACCTGCAGATTGCGGTCGTTGTCGAAAGCGTCGATGACGGTGGCGCGGCCCACCCGGCCGAACATCGCCGCCTCTTCGCGGTGCACCAGCAGCCAGGCGATCTGGTCGGCCAGGGCGGCGGGGTCGTCGGGCTCGACCAGCAGGCCGTTGTGCTGGTGCCGCACCACCTCCGGAATGCCCGAGACGCGCGTGGCGACCACCGGCAGCGCCATCGCCAGGGCCTCCAGCAGCACGTTGGGGATGCCGTCGCGGTCGCCATCGGCGGTGATGCGCGAGGGCTGCACGAAGACCGCCGTGCGTGCGTAGCGGGCGATCACCTGTTCGCGTGTGAGCTTGCCCGGCAGCACGATGCGGCCGACCAGCCCGCGCTGCACGATGTGCGCTTCCAGGCGGTCGCGCTCTTCGCCGTAGCCCACGATCTCGCATCGGAAGGGCACACCGCGCTGCTGCAGAAGGGCACAGGCCTCGATCAGGGTGTCCAGGCCCTTCTTGGCGCGCAGGCGGCCCACGGCCAGCAGCAGCGGCAACTCGCCGGGTGACGGCTCGCGGCGCAGCGGGTGGAAGACCTGGTGGTCGATGCCGTGGTACATGCGCTGCACCACGGCCTGCGGCGCGATCTCGCGCAGCGTCTGCACGTTGAACTCGGTGCAGCTCACGGTGAACTGCGCGCCCATCATCTTGCGCTTGAGGTCCTGCGGCTTCGAGGTGTAGATGTCCTTGGCGTGGGCCGAGATCGAGAACGGCTGGCACGCCAGCGCCGCGGCCAGCTCGGCGATGTCGGCCGGTGCGCTGATGAAGTGGCTGTGCAGGTGCGCCACGCCGTCGCGCTGCATCTGCACGGCCAGCCAGCCGGCGCGCAGGAAGTCGATGCGGCCGGACCGTCCGCGGCGCAGCGCGGCCGACAGGGTGCGACCCCAGGCCAGCGGCTCGCTCACCAGCAGCTGCAGGTGACGCAGCAGGAAGGCCGGGGCATGGCGCAGCCGGGCTGGCGGCACGTGGCTGACCGGCGCGCGCACGCGGTCGACGGCACCGTGGCGCACGTCGTCGCTGGGCGCTTCCAGCGCATACATCGCCAGCTTCACGCCCTGGCGCTCCAGGCCCAGCACCTCTTCGAGAATGAAGGTCTCCGACAGCTTGGGCCAGGTCTTGACCAGCATGCCCAGGGGGCGGCTCACGTCGTGGTGGCCGTTCATGCGGCCACCCGTGCTTCGGTGAAGCCGCGGCCGTTCATCACGCGCACACGCGCCGCGCGGCGTACGCCCCGGGCCGCAGCGATCGGCGCGGCAGCCAGCGGCACGGCGATCTGCACCGGCGCCACCTGTCGCGGCAAGGCCAGGTCCATCAGTTCGCACAAGGCGGCGGTGGCCTGCTCCAGCCCGTGCAACGTGCGCAGGCGAGGCAGCGGGATGCCCTGTCGCCACGCGGCCACCTGCTCCAGCAGCGCGTGCGCCAGTGCACACGGCGTGAGCCGGTCGGGGTGCAGCATGGCCAGCAGGCCCAGCGCGGCCATGCGCTCGGCGCGGATGTTCTGCTCCTGACCGGGCCTGATGCGCGGCACGATCAGCGCGCGCCGACCGCAGCTCAGCAGCTCGCACACCGTGTTGTAGCCGCCCATGGCCAGCACCACGTCCGCGGCCGACTGCATGCCCATCATGTCGTCGCAGAAGTCCTGGTGCGTGACACCGGGCAAGGCGGCGGCAGCCGCGGCGACGTGCTGGCGTTGTGCCTCGGCCATCTCGGGCCCGCAGACGATGTGGGTGCGCGGGCGCAGCGCCGCCGGCATCGACGCCAGCGCACGCAGCGCGTTGTCGACGAGACCGAAGCCGTCCTCGCCGCCGCCCGGGGTGACCAGCACCAGAGGCTGCGATTCGCCCACGCCGAGCTGCCGCCGCAGTGCGTCGCGGCCCTGGCGGCCGGACTCGCGGGCGATGTAGCCGCAGAAGCGCACCTTCGCCGCCGCGAACGGCGGGAAGTCGTATTCGCTGCGCAGGTCGAAGACCTCGGGGCTGCCCACCACCAGCACCTGGTCGTAGTAGGTGGTGATGGCTTCGAAGTAACCGTTCTTGCGCCACACGCGGCGCGTGGCCTCGGGGCTGTCGAGGATGTCGCGCAGCAGCAGCACCATCTTCGGCCGGTGCAGCGAACCGGGCAGCGCCTCGAGCGCACCGCTGAGCTCGTCCTCCACGCCGAAGGGCTTCTTGTCGACCACCACGACGTCGGGCTCGAAGTCGGCGATGGCGCTGCGGATGATGTTGGCGCGCAGGCGCACGGTGGCTTCGAGCGACAGGTCGAGCGAGCGCGCGGCGTAGCGGCCTTCGACGTTGCGCGACAGGCAGGGCAGTTTGACGTAGTCGATGCCGGCCGGGATGCGGAAGGCATGCAGCATCGGCGAACCGGTGATCACCAGCACCGAGACCTCGGGCGAGCTGCTCACCAGGTGGCGCGCGACCTCCAGCATGCGGCGGATGTTGCCGAGGCCGAAGGTGTCGTGCGAGTAGATCAGGACGCGTTTCATCGGGGCTGCCTTGTCATGGCGTTGTCACGAAGGACAGAGCGGCGAGGCAGATGCCAGATACGTCACATTTTGAAAGTTAGCGAGTCACGGGACGATGGACAGGAACGGGCCGAGGGCGCCGCCGGGCGGCGCGCCGGACTGGGTGCTCAGGATCAGGCGCCGAGCTCGATCGTGGGCAGCACGATGTCGTCGCCTGGGCCGCGCAGGGTCAAGCGATGGCAGCCGCGGGCCAGATCGGCGAGGCGGAACTCGCCCAGGGCATCGACGGTGGCGAAGCGCTCGAGGCCCTGCGGGCCGCTGGCCACCAGCAGCAGCTCGGCGCCGGGCTCGCAGCCCAGCACCTGGCCGCTGATGTGGAAGCTGCCGGCCGACGCGGCCACGCGCAGGTCGATGTCGCAGACCGGCGTGCTGCAGACCAGTTGCCGGGCCGCGTCGGCGCCGCCGCGCATGCCCAGCGCGAGGCCGCTGGTGGCCGCGCTGTCGAAGCTGAGGGTGGCGACGATGCAACGGCGCAGGCGATCGGCCCCGGCGCGCAGACCGTTGGCGGCCGGCCGGGCAGCCCACAAGCCCACCGCATGCCGCACCAGGCGGTGCGGCGCATCGGGCAGGCGGATCGCCTGGCCGGCCAGGCGGTCGAACTCGATGTCGCTGCTGAGGTGGAGGGGCTTCATGACGGGCCGGGTGGGGGCTGTGCCCGACAGAGCCGGCGCGGCCGGGCCAGATACATGCCCGGGCGACAATTTGTCGCGCCGGCCGAGGCGCCGACGTTCAGCCGACCAGGCTGCGCAGCTTGCCCAGGCAGCGCGAGCGGGTCGGCCCGATGCTGCCCACCGGCATGCCCAGGCGGCGCGCCACCTCGTCGTAGGGCAGCGCATCGCCGTCTTCGCGGAACACCAGCAGCAGCAGGTCGCGGCAGCGCGCGTCCAGGCGTTCCAGGCCCTGGCGCAGCAGGTGCAGCTGCTGCAGCTCCTCGAGCGCGGCTTCGGCGATCGGCGAGTCGTCGGCCACGTCGAATTCCTCGGCATCGTCGCCCTCGGACAAGGGCGTCAGCGAGGTGGTGCGCTTCAGGCGCCGCAGCTGCGCCAGCGTCTCCCGCTTGGCGGTGGTGACGATCCAGGCCTGCAGGCGGTCGGCCTGGCGGATGCGGGTCAGGTGCTCGACCAGGCGCGAGAACACCGTCTGGAAGACGTCGGCCGCGGCATGTTCGTCAAGCCCGGCCCGGCAGGCCACGGCATACACCAGACGCTGGTAGCGCTCCACCAGCACCGTCCACGCCGCGGCGTCACCGCGCTGGCAGCGCTGCACCAGCAGTTCGTCGTCTTCAGCGCCGGCCGACATCGGCATCACGGCCTGCGTGCCGGCCCCAGCAGTTCCATCGCATCCGAAGATGATACGGACCTTGGCTGTCGCCTCGTCTCATCGCCGGGGCGCCGGACCTTGGCGGACGGTCAGCGGCGGGCGGAACAGCTTGGGCAGGTGCACGATCACCTCGCAACCCGGGCTGCGGTAGCCGCCCACCTGCTGGACGAAGGCCCGCCCCCACGCAGCGGCTGACGCTGCCGGCCGTGCCGGTCAGCCGCCCGCACCGGGCTCGGCCAGCGCCGGGTCGATCCAGCACCACTGCCCCGGCTTCAGTCCGGTCGGCAGTTCGATCGGCCCGATGCGGCTGCGGTGCAGGGTCTCGACGTGATTGCCCACCGCCGCCAGCATGCGCTTGACTTGGTGGTACTTGCCTTCGGTGAGCACCAGCCGCAGCGCACATTCACCGGTGGCCTCGGCAGCGGCGGCGCGCACTGGCGCCGGGTCGTCGTCGAGCACCACGCCGGCCAGCAGCCGTTCGACCTGGGCCGGCTCCACCGGGCGTGCGGTGCCGACCTCGTAAACCTTGGCCACATGGCGCTTCGGATGCGTCAGGCGGTGGATCAAGGCGCCATCGTCGGTGAGCAGCAGCGCGCCGGTGGTGTCCTGGTCGAGCCGGCCCACCGGCTGCAGGCCGCGCGTGCGCAGGGGGCTGGGCAGCAGCGACAGGATGCTGGGCCAGTGCTTGGGCCGGGCCGAACACTCGTAGCCCGCGGGCTTGTGCAGCAGCACCACGGCCTTGGCGTGCACCGGCCAGTCGACGCCGTCGATGGTGAGCACCAGGCCGGCCGGCGCGAAGTCGGCGGCCGGATCGTCCACCACCTCGCCGCCGACCCTGACCGCTCCCAGCGCGACGAGCCCGGCGCACTCGCGCCGGGTGCCGAAGCCCTGGGTGAAGAGGATCTGCGAAAGCTGCATGCCAATAGGGGACCGTGGCTGGTAAGCCCGGCCGGGCCGGGGGCGCCTAGTATGCCCGCCGCTGCAGCGTCTGCGTGCCCTGGGCGGGGTCAGCCCTGGCGTGCTGCGCGTCGAGCAAGGGCGCCAGCGCACCGTCCATCGCCCGCGCGTAACAGGCGGCGGCCTCGCGCCGGCGGCCCTGCGCATCCAGGCTCAGCGCGAGCAGGTAGTGCAGGCGATCCAGGTCGCGATCGACAGCGCGGCGCAATCGCCGGCGCAGCATCCACTCGGCCACGGCATGCAGGCCCAGCCCCTGCAGCAGGCGCACGGCGCCCAGGCCGTTCATCGGCCCCCCCTGCGTCGCCGGGCGGCAGCGGCGGCAGGCCAGCAGGGCCAGGGCCGGATCCGGCTGGACAGCGCCAGCGCCGCGCCGTGGGCTGTGCTCATGAGCGTTCTCCAGACTCGGCCTCGGAGGATCGATGCACTTTCGCGTGGGCCGCCGCCGTCGCGGACGGCGGTGCGTCGCCGTATGCTGCCGCCTTCATCGCGCCCGACAGTT
This sequence comes from Rubrivivax sp., assembly GCA_022843905.1. GTDB lineage: Bacteria > Pseudomonadota > Gammaproteobacteria > Burkholderiales > Burkholderiaceae_C > Rubrivivax. The sequence continues at coordinate 294,373 of JALHMT010000001.1, read as the reverse complement.
CGCCGTAGGCCTCGGCCCAGCCTGACATGACCTCGGGCGTGGCCGCATCGCCCAGGCCCTTTCGCAGCGTCCACAGCAGGGCCTGTCCGACCTGCTCGTAATGCGCGGGCTGCACGCCCCAGGCGACGTGGCGGATGGCCAGCTCGCGGGCCATCGGCAGCATCTGCTCCATGCGGCCCAGGCTCAGCACCAGCGTGTTCAGGGCTGCCATCAGCTTGGCGCCCTGCTCGACCTTGTCGCCCCTGAACAGAGGCTGCACCTCGGGTGCGATCTGGAACAGACGCTCGTAGAAGAGCGCTGCGGCCTGCTGCTGGATGGGCAGCACCAGCGCCCAGGTGTCGCGCACCAGCTGCACGCGGGCCGGCGTCATCGCGGACCTCCTGTGGCGGTGGAGCCGGGAGAGCGGCGCAGCCGCAGGGCGGATCGAAGGGACTTCATGAGACCTCCTGCAGCGGCTGGCGCTGCTGATTGCACGGGAATCGACAGGGCGCAGTGTGGGCAGCCGCCACCCGTCTGTCGTCAGGGCGGCGTCGGTTTTGTGTCGGTTCGACGGCATCGCGCCGGGCCGTTGGCGACAGTCGGGACGGCGCGCGGGTTCCGTGCCGGGCGGGACCTCGGCGCGGCGTCGGCCCGGGGCCGCGAAGACCGTGGGCAGCGCGACGAAGCACACGGGCGCGGCCCCGGCGCCCAGGGTGCGCTGTCATCGGCTGCCGCTATCCTTTGCGGCTGATGCAGGCGCCAAGACCACCCTCGACTCCCGACGATGCCGGCGTTGCAGGGCGCGGCAGTCAAACGCCGGCGCGATGGACGCTGAGGCTTCTCGGCGCCTTCGAGCTGAACGACGGCCAGCAGCGCCTGACACGCCTGGCCAGCCGGCCGATGGTGGCGCTGCTGGCACGACTGGCGCTCGCACCGGACCGCAACCACCCGCGCGAGGAACTGGTCGAGCTGCTGTGGCCGGGTGTCGATGCGCAGGTCAGTCGCAACCGCCTGCGGCAAGCGCTGTCGGTGCTGCGCTCCGTGCTCGAGCCCCCAGGTGCCGTGCCCTCCCCCGTCCTGCTGGCGGACCGCCACGACGTGCGCCTGGTGCGCGGCGCGATCGCCTGCGACGTTCTGGAGTTCGAGCACCTGGCGCGCCACGGCCGCGCCACCCAGGCGCTCGCCCTGTACCGCGGTGAACTGCTGCCGGGCTTCTTCGACGAGTGGGTGCTGGCCGAACGGCAGCGCCTGGAGACCCTGAGCACGCGGCTGACGCCGCCGGCGCCTGCCGCCGCGGCCAGCATGCCGTCAGCATCGTCCGTGCCCGCGCCTGTGCCTGCGCCCGCCGCCACCGACCAGCGGGCGGCGCTGCCGGTCTATCTCACGCGGCACTTCCTGCCCGAGGCGGAGCGGGCGGCGTGGCTGGCGCAGCTGGCCGAGCATCGGCTGGTCACCTTGCTGGGCCCGGGCGGCTCGGGCAAGACCCGACTGGCCGTGGAACTGGCCCGGGCCCTGCCTGGCGTGGATCGAGTCGCCTTCGTCTCGCTGGTGACCTGCGAGACCCGGGCCCAAGTCGTCGAAGCCGTGGCCGAAGCGCTCGGCGCCTCGGCGCAAGGCCAACGCAGCAACGCCACGGCGGCGCCCGGCGCCGCAGACGACCTCGACACCCTCGTGCAGGCGCTGCACGGGCACGCGATGCTGCTCGTGCTGGACAACTTCGAACAGCTCGTCGAACAGGCCGCCGACATCGTGGCCCGGCTGGCAGGGGCGCTGCCGCAGCTGCACCTGCTCGTCACCTCGCGGCGCGCACTGGGTGTGGACGGTGAACGCGCGCTGACGGTCCCGGCCCTTGCGCTGCCGGCACGCGGCAGCCCGCTGGCCCTGATCGAGGTGCTGCGCAACCCGGCCGTGGCGCTGTTCGTCGACCGTGCACAGCAGACGCGCAGCAGCTTCCACCTCGGCGAGCCGAACAAGGCCGCCGTGCTGGACCTGGTGCACGCACTCGAGGGGCTGCCGCTGGCCATCGAGCTGGCCGCCTCGCGTGTGCGCAGCCTGGCACCGGCACGCATCCTCGAACTGCTTCAGGCAGGCGATGCGCCGCGGCTGGAGCTGCTGGTGCGCAGCGGCCCGCGGGGCGCACGCGACGCACGGCATGCATCGATGGAGCGCGTCATCCGCTGGAGCTGGGAGCTGCTCAGCGATGAAGAAAGAGGCCTGATGCACGCTCTGACCGTCTTCGGCGGAGGCTGCACCCTGCAGGCGGCCGCGGCAGTGCGCGGCGTCTCGCCGCTGAAGGCCGCACTGGGGCTCGACGCCCTGGTGGCCTGCTCGATGCTGCGCGCCGCCGAAGGGCCGGACGGCGAGATGCGCTTCTTCATGTATGAACCGATCCGCGAGTTCGCCGTCCTCGACCTGCGCCAGTCAGGCACCACGGGTGCCGAGGCCGGGCTGCGCGCTGCGCACCGCGCCTGGATGCTGGAGTGGGCCGAGGCCTTGCCGAGCACCCCTTCGCTGCCGGCGCTGCGTGCGGAGCTGAGCAACCTGTCGACGGCACTGCACAGCGCACTGACCGACGGCGACGTCAGCAACGCCTTGCGCATCGTGCTGGCGCTGGGCCGTGCCCACGACGACCTGGTGCTCGGCCCCGATTCGCTGGCCTACCTCGAGCAGGCCGTGTTTCGATGCGAGGACGTCGAGCTGCGCAGCCGCGGCCACACGCAGCTCGCGCAGCTGCTGTTCAGCGTCGCGAGGAGCGAGCCGGCGCGTCGCCATGCCGAACTGGGGGCCGAGCAGGTGCCCGACGAGCCCGGCCTGCGCGCCCGGGCGCTGTACGTCAAGGCTCGGCTGCACTGGCTGCTGGAGGGCTATGCACCCTGGCTGGAGCCGCTCATCGACGAGGCCGAGGCAGGGGCCCGCGCTGCACAGGAAACCCAGGTGCTGGCCCGGCTCACCGTGCTTCGCGCCGCCATCGCCTACGCGCACCGGCGCGACCTGGCCCAGGGCGAAGCCCTCTACCGGCAGGCGCTGGCCATCTGGGAGCGGCTGGGCAATCGGCACACGATCAACGCCGGACGCTACTTCGTCGCCCTGGTCGTGCAGGAGGCCGGCCGCTACCCGGAAGCGCTGGCGCGCGCCGACGAGGTGATTGCCACTGCCCGGCAGCTCGGCGACACCCGTCGCCTGAGCCAGGCGCTGCAGGTGCGAGGCAAGGCCTTGAGCGCGCTCAGGCGATGGCAAGAGGCGGCGGCCGCCCTGCACGAATCGATCCAGCTGGCCCGGGACGGCATGGCGCTGGTGGAGCTGACGCGCTCGCTGCGCGATCTGCCGCGCGTGCTGGCCCACCTGCGCCGGTCGGAAGCCGCGGTGCGGCTGCAGGCCTACGCCGCCAAGACCGCCCAGACCCACGTGGGCCGTGCCGATCGCTTCGACGCAGAGCAGCAACGCCGCGTGCGCCGACTCGTCAAGGGCCGTGTCTGCGCTGCGCGCTGGGACGCCTTGCGGCGCGAGGGCGAGGCCCTGTCCGCTGCTGAAGCGGTGGCCATGGCGCTGGCCGAGAGCGCCGCGTAAGGAGCGCTGGAAGGCGCCGGGCAAGCGCTGCAAGCCCCGCGGCCACGCGGGCCGACGGCAACCGACACCCGCCTGTCGTCAGGACGGCGTCGGCATTTCGTCGGTTCGAAAGCCGACGCAAAGCCGTCGTCGACAGACTGGCAAGCGCTCGGGCGCTGGACCAGAATCGCGCCATGTCCGCCGCCTCCCCGCCGTCGCCACCGGGATCGCCGTCGGGTCCGCTGCGCTTCGGTGACTTCGTGCTCGAGGTCGGCAATGCGCGGTTGACACGCGCCGGCCGGGTGGTCGAGCTGACGCCGAAGTCCTTCGCGCTGCTGAGCTTCCTGGTGCAGCGGCCGGGCGAGCTGGTGCTGAAGGACGCACTGCTGGACAACGTCTGGGGCCGTCGTTTCGTCAGCGAAGGCGCGGTGAAGACGGTGGTCAGCGAACTGCGCGCTGCCCTGGGCGACGACGCACGTGCACCGCGCTGGGTGCAGACGGTGCAGGGTCGGGGCTATCGGTTCGTGGGCGATGTGCTGCCGGCGCTGGCGGCGCCCGGATCCGCGTCCGCCGGCGCGCAGGGCCCCTTCGCCCGGCGCGCGGGCAACCTGCCGGCGACCCTGCCAGCGGCCATCGGGCGCGAAGCCGACCTGCAGGCGCTGGACATGCTGACCCGCGCGCATCGCCTCGTCACGCTGGTGGGCGCCGCCGGCGTGGGCAAGACCTTCCTGGCCCTGGTGCTGGCCTCGCAACAGGCCCTGCAAGCGTCCGGGGAACGGGCCGACGGCAGCTGGCTCATCGAACTGGCGCCGCTCGACGCCGCCGACACCACGGCCGCGACCCTGTGCGCCGCCTTGGCGCATGCCCTGCACCTGGCGGAGGCGGCGGGGCGCGATGCCGACGCGCTGGCGCAGGCCATGGCGGGCCTGTCGCTGCTCCTGGTCATCGACAACGCCGAGCACCTGCTGAGCGCGCTGGCGCCGGTGCTGTCACGCCTGCAGTCGCGCGTGCCGGGACTGCGTTGCCTGGTGACCAGCCGCGAACCGCTGCAGCTGCCCGGCGAGCAGGTCTACCGACTCGGGCCCCTGACCGTGCCGGCGCCGGGCGACGAAGCCGAAGTGACCAGGTTGATGGCCTGCGGCGCGCTGCGGCTGTTCGTCGACCGCGTGGCTGCGCGTCTGCCCGGCTTCGTGCTCGCCACCGCGCAGCAGGGGCCGGCCGCGCAGTTGTGCCGCGCGCTCGACGGCCTGCCGCTGGCATTGGAACTGGCCGCTGCGCGTGTACCCACGCTGGGCCTCGAAGGCCTGGCCGCCCAACTGGCGCGCGATGTCGATGGCGACACCGCACCGCGCCTGCAGTTGCTGACACGCGGCACCCGCACTGCAGCCCCGCACCAGCGCACCCTGCGCGCCACGCTGGACTGGAGCCATGCGCTGCTGACCGACGCGCAGCAGCGCGTGTTCCGCCGGCTGGCGGTGTTCCGCGGCGGCTTCACGCTGGACGCGGCACAAGCGGTGTGCGCCGACGCCGAGCTCGACGAATGGGCGGTGCTGGACGCACTCGACGCGCTGGTCGAGAAGTCGATGGTGCTGGCGCCCGACGCACAGACCGCCGAGCGCCGCTTCGGCCTGCTGCAGAGCCTGCAGGACTACGCCCAGGAACGCCTGATCGAGGCCGGCGAGGTGCAGGCCTGCCGCGACCGCCACCTGCGAGCCGCCACCCGCTACTGGCAGCGTGCCGATGGGCGTGCGCTGGGCGACCCGGCGCTGGCATGGGTGACGCTGCACGTCGCGGAGATGGACAACCTGCGCGCGGCGCTGGCGCACGCGCTGGGGCGTCTGGAGGGCCCTTCCGAAGACGCGGCGTCGGGCGCCTCGCGCGGCGAGGCGCTGCAGGCGCTGTTCGCGCTGGTCGGCCACACGGGTCTGCTGTGGCACCGTGCCGGTCACGCGTCAGAAGGTCTTCGATGGTGTCGTGCCGCGCTGGCTGCTGCCGGGCCACAGGCCGACGCGGTGCAGCGTGCCGGCGTCGACCTGGCGCTGGCCCACCTGGCAGGCATCGGCATGGTGCTGCCCGCCAGCGAGGGCCTGGCCGCGGCGCGTCGAGCGGTGGCCGCGTTCGCCGAGGCGGGCGACGCCGTGCGCCAGTCCTACGCGCTGTATCTTCAGCACACGCTGATGTGCCGCGCCGAACCGCAGGCCGACCGCAGCGCATGCATCGCGTTGATGGAGGACCTGCTGCCGTCCGGCGCCAGCGACCTGCTGCGGCGTTTCGGGCGCAGCGCACGCGCCTACGAGGAGCGGCTGCAGGGGCGCTTCGAGCCCTATCTCGACTTCAACCGGCAGGAGCTGGCGCGCTGCAGGGCGCTGGGCGCGGTCTGGGAGTCCTGGAGCGCGGCCATCGGCCTGATGCTGGCCGAACACGACACCGGCCACCCGGCACGCGCCATCGAGGTCGGCCGGGCGGTGCTGGCCGAGATCCGGGCCGCCGGGCGGCTGCGCCAGAACGCCAACCGGCTGGGCATCTGGACCATGATGCTGGCGCAGAGCGGCGACACGGCAGGCACGCGCCAGGTGCTGCCCGAAGTGCAGGACATCCTGACCAGCGCCGGTCGGCGCGGCATGCTGCTGCTGCCGCTGGCCTGGCTGGCGGTGCACGAAGAACAGCACGACCTGGCCGCCCTGCTGCTGGCGCGTTTCGATGCGCCGCAGCGCACCGGTGGCGAGTTCGCGCCGGGCACCTACATCCGGCGCTCGATGGACGACCTGTGGTCCCGGCTGCGGGGCGCGATGGACGCCGGGCGGCTGGCGCGCCTGCAGGACGAAGCCGGCGCCGTCAGCGACGACGTGGCGATCGAACGCGCGCAGCGGACATGGCCGTCCGCCTGAGCGGCCGGCTCAGTTCACCAGCAGTCGCTCGACCGCTTCTTCGTTCCACTCGATGCCGCTGCCCGGGCGATCGTTCATCGTGGCCTGGCCGGCCACCACCTGCAGCGGCTGCTGCAGCACGGGCTCGGCCCAGTCGACGTATTCCAGCCAGTCGCAGGTGGGCGTGACGGCCAGCAGGTGCGCGCTGACCTCGGGGAACAGGTGGCTGGACATGGGCAGCCCTGCGGCATCGGCCAGCGCGGCGGCGCGTTGCCAGCCGGTGACGCCGCCGATCTTCATCGCGTCGGGCATGCAGAGGTCGGAAGCCCCGGTGGCGATGCAGCGCGACATCTCGTGCGGACCCCACCAGTTCTCGCCCATCTGGATGCGCAGCGCCGTCTTGCGGCGGATCTCGGCGTGGCCGGCATGGTCGTCGGCCAGCGTGGGTTCCTCGACCCAGTGCAGGCCCTCGTCGCGCAGCGCGTGCAGCCGCAGCCGCGCCTCGGCCACCGACAGTCCCTGGTTGTAGTCGGACATGAGCAGCACGCCGTCGCCCACGCTGCGACGCACGGCGCGCACCACCTCGACGTCGGCACGGGCGTCGGCGTAACCCAGCCGCACCTTGATGGCCGGGAAGCCGGGCGCGGCGAGCGACTCGGCCTCGGCGGCCGCCCGCGCGGGGCCGATCAGACCCAGCCCGCAGCTGTTGTACGCCGGGATCGCACGGGGCGCGCCGCCCAGCAGCCGCACCAGCGGCACGCCCTGCGCGCGCGCCAGGGCATCCCAGGCCGCCATGTCGAGGCCGGCCAGCGCCATGCCGACCACGCCCTTCGCACCCAGCAGGCGGAACTGGCGTTGCAGCTTGCGGTCGAGGTCGAACGGCGAGACGGCATCGCCACGGATCAGCGGCAGCAGGTTGGCCAGCGTCTGCAGCACCGGCTTCAGTGCCAGCGGCGTGTAGCAGAAGAGATAGGTGCTGCCCGTCACGCCCTCGTCGGTGAGCAGGTCGATCAGCGCCAGCGGCGCGAGCATCACCGTGCCGCTGCTGGTCTGCAGCGGCAGGCGCAAGGGCACGTGCACGCCGCGCAGGCGCAGGTCGCGGATGTGGAGCGGCGGCAGCGAAACAGGGGCGGCGGGCGGGGTCATGGCGCGTTCCAGAGCCGCAGTCAGAGGTGCGGCGAAGCGCCATCTTCCTGCCGCGTGGCCGCGGCCCCCATCGGGACTTGCCCGCCGATGGCGACACAGCCTGCGGCGAGCCCGTACCCTACTCGTGGCGCAGCGCCTCGATCGGGTCCATGCGGGCCGCCCGACGCGCCGGGAAGTAGCCGAACAGCACGCCGATGGCGGCCGAGAAGACCAGCGACAGCCCGTTGATGGCCGGGTCGAAGGCATAGGGCACGTTCATCACGCCCGCCAGCACATAGGACGCCGCGGTGGCGATGCCCACACCCACCAGACCGCCCAGCGCCGACAGCACCACCGCTTCGATCAGGAACTGCAGCAGCACCTCGCGCTCCAGCGCACCCACCGCCAGGCGCAGGCCGATCTCGCGCGTGCGCTCGGTCACGCTGACCAGCATGATGTTCATGATGCCGATGCCGCCCACCAGCAGGCTCACCGCGGCCACCGCGCCGAGCAGGCTGGTCAGCACGCCCATGGTGCTGGCCAGCGTGTCGGCCAGCTGCTGTGTGTCGAAGATGTTGAAGTTGTCTTCGTCGCCGTCGGCCAGCTTGCGTCGTTCGCGCAGCAGCTGCCTCAGGCTGGCCTTCAGCGGTGCACTGTCGGCGCCGTCCTGCATCGACACCATCAGCGCGTTCACGTTGCGGCTGCCCGTCACGCGACGCTGCAGCGTGTGCAGCGGCAGCACCACGGCGTCGTCCTGGTCGCCCATGCCGCCCTGCCCCTTGGCCGCCAGCACGCCCACCACCTCGCAGGAAAACTGCCTCATGCGCAGCTGCTCGCCCAGGCCGGTCTCGCCCACCGTGCCGCCGAACAGCTCGCGCCGCACCGTCTCGCCGACGATGCACACCGCGGCGCCCGCCGCCTGCTCGTCATCGGCGAAGAAGCGTCCGCTGGCCAGCGTCCAGTTGCCGGTCTCGAACCAGGCGTTGGTGCTGCCGGTGACGCCGGTGGCCCAGTTGCGGCCGTTGGCCACCACGGTGACGCTGGCGCGCGCCTGTGGCGCCACCGCGGCCACGCCGCCGATCTGGTCCGCCACCGCCTCGGCGTCGGCCTCGCTGAACTGCGGCACGCCGCCGCCGCCACCGCCGCCGCCGATGCGCTGCCCCGGGCTGACCATCAGCAGATTGGTGCCCAGGCTGGTGATCTGCGTCTCGATGGCCGCGGTGGCCCCGTTGCCCAGCGTCACCATCGTGATGACGGCGCTGACGCCGATCACGATGCCCAGGATGGTGAGGAAGGAGCGCAGCAGGTTGCGCCGCACCGAGCGCAGGGCCAGCATGAAGACCGAATACAGCATCAGCCCTGCTCGTGGCCGGCGGGCTCGACAGGCGGCGCGGCGGTGGTCGGGTTCGGGTTGGCCTCGTCGCGCGCGATGCGCCCGTCGACGAAGTGCACCATGCGCCGCGCCCAGGCGGCCATGTCGGGTTCGTGGGTGACCATCAGCACGGTGATGCCGTGTTCGGCGTTCAGCGACATCAGCAGGCCCATGATCTCGTGGCTGCGCTGCGTGTCGAGGTTGCCGGTGGGCTCGTCGGCCAGCACCACGGCCGGCTCGGTGACGATGGCGCGCGCGATGGCCACGCGCTGCTGCTGGCCGCCCGACAGCTCGGCCGGCGTGTGCTGCTCCCAGCCCTGCAGCCCCACCGCCTTCAGGGCCGCCGCGGCGGCGGTGCGGCGCGCGGCGGCGCCGTCGCCGCGATACAGCAGCGGCAGCTCGACGTTTTCCTGCGCCGAGGTGCGTGCCAGCAGGTTGAAGCCCTGGAACACGAAGCCCAGGAAACGCCGCCGCAGCCGCGCGCGCTGGTCGCGCGACAGCACCTCGACGTGGGCGCCCTTGAACAGGTACTGGCCGGCCGTGGGGGTGTCCAGGCAGCCCAGGATGTTCATCGCCGTCGACTTGCCCGAGCCGCTGGGCCCCATGATGGCGACGAACTCGCCGGCCTCGACGCGCAGGTCGATGCCCTTCAGCGCCATCAGCTCGGTGGCGCCGCTGCCATAGCGCTTGGCCACGCCCTGCAGCTGGATCAGGGGCGCGCTCACTTCACAGCCGTCTTCTGGCCGGTGATGACCAGCATGCCCGCCTCGAGCTCGCCGCCGGTGATCTCGGTCTGGCGTCCATCGCTGATGCCCGGGGTGACGGCCACGCGCACCGGCGCGCCGTCGCGCAGCACGTACAGCTGCTTCGCGCCAGCGGTGCTGGCGTCGCTGGCCGCCGGGCGTTTCGCAGCGCGCGGCGGGCCCATGATCAGCCCCGAGGTGACGCCCTTCTTCGCCGCTTCGGCCGGCACGCTGGGCACGTAGCGCAGCGCGGCGTTGGGCACCCGCAGCACGTCGCTGCGCTGCATGGCCACGATGGTGGCGGTGGCGGTCATGCCGGGGCGCAGCGCGAGGTCGGCGTTGTCGACGTCCAGATACGTCAGATAGGTCACCACGTTGTCGGTGATGGTCGAGCCGAAGCCGACCCGCGTGATGCGCGCCGGGAAGGGCCGGCCCAGATACGCGCTGACCGTGAAGGTGGCCTGCTGGCCGACCTTCACCGCGCCGACATCGGCCTCGTCGACATAGACCCACAGCCGCAGCCTGGACAGGTCTTCGGCCACGGTGAACAAGGTCACCGCCTGCAGCGAGGCTGCCACGGCATTGCCCGGGTCGACGCTGCGCGTGAGCACCACGCCGCTGCCCGGCGCCGTGATGGATGCCTTCGACAGGTTGATCTGGTCGGTGGACAGCGCAGCGCGCGCGTCGCTGATGCCGGCGCGTGCACTGCCGTCGTCGGCCAGGGCGCGCGCCAGCGCGGCACGTCCGCCGTCGAGTTCGGCCTTCGACGGCACCTTGCCGCCCGACAGCCGCGCCACCTCCTCCAGCCGCCCCAGGGCGGCGCGTGCTTCGGCGATGGTGGCCGCCGTCTGCGCCGCCTTGGCCTGCGCCGCCGTCAGCGCCGCCTGCGACCGCAGGATCTGGTCACGCAGCTTGGCGGTGTCCAGCACCACCAGCACCTGGCCCTTGGCGATGACGTCGTTGACGTCGACGTTGACCTTCAGCACCGTGCCGGAGAGCTCGCTGCCGATGTTGATGGTGCGCGTGGGCTGCACCGTGCCGTTGGCGGTGACGGTGAGCGTGACGTCGCCGCGCGTGGCGGCCTGGGTCGTGTAGACGGGTGCGTCCTGGGCTGCGCGGCTGGTCCACCACCAGGCGCCGCCTGCGACGGCCACCAGCAGCAGCGCCGCGGCGGCCCACACCGTCGGCCGCAGGAACCAGCGTCGGGCGGGGGGCTCGTCGAGCAACGCGGCCACGTCGGCCGAAGGTGTCGGGGTCTGCGGGGGCATCGGTGCAGTCATGGCAGGTCGGTGATGGGCAGCGGGCGCCAGCCGCCGCCCAGCGCCTTGAAGAGGTTGACGTGGTCGATGCCGATGTCGGTGGCGGCACCGACCACGGCGTCCTGTGTGCTGAACTGCGTGCGCTGCGTCTCCAGCACGGTCTGGAAGTCCACCAGGCCGCTGCCGAACTGCAGGCGCGCCAGATCGGCGGCACGGGCCGCCGCCGCCGCCGCGGCGCTCAGGCTCTGCAGCCGCAGGCGGTCGCCGCGCAGCGCGACCAGGGCGTCTTCCACCTGCTGCAGGGCGCCCAGCACGGCGGCCCGGTGGCGCTGCTGCGCCTGCGCCAGCGCCGCCTGCTGCGCCAGCACCTGCGCACGCCCGGCACCGCCGTCGAAGATCGGCAGGCTGATGCCGCCGAGCAGGCTGGCGACCACCGAAGCGCCCTGCGTCATCGCCCCCAGCGTGACGGCGCTCAGCCCGAGCGAGCCGCCGATGCTGAAGGAGGGTCGGCGCAGCGCTTCGGCCTGGTCCACCAGCGCCAGCGCCGCGGCCACCTCGTACTCGGCCGCACGCACGTCGGCGCGACGCCGCAGCGTATCGGCCGGCGCGTCGGGCACGAAGGTGTCGGCCAATGCCTGGGGTTGGCGAACCAGGTCGCTCGCTTCGATCTCGGGCAACGCCAGGGCCGCGGGCGGCAGACCGGCCAGCACGGCCAGCGCGTGGCGACGCTGCTGCACGAGCGTCAGCAACGCGGGCAGCAGCGCCTCGGTCTGCGCCACGGCGGCCCGCGCCTGCTCCAGCGCCAGCAGGCTGACCAGCCCGGCCTGGTGGCGCCAGTCGGTGATCTGCAGCGTCTCCTGCTGGCTGGCCAGGTTCTCGCGCGCGATGACCTGGCGCGCCATCGTGCCGCGCAGTTGCAGCCAGGCCAGCGTCACTTCGGCGGCCACCTGCACCTGGGTGTCGCCCAGTGTGGCGGCGCCGGCGGCCACGGCGGCCTCGGCCGCGTCGACGGCCGAGCGCTGCGCCCCGAAGACGTCGGGCGCCCAGCGGCCCTGCAGACCGCTCTCCAGTCGGTTGCCGGTGCTCTGCCCGCCGGCCCGGCCGCGTTGCGCCGAAACGCTGGCGTCCAGCGTCGGCGACAGCGCTGCGATGGCGGCGTCGCGCTGCGCACGCGCCTGCAGCCAGGCGGCCTGCGCGAGCTGGATGCGCGCGTTGCCGCTCAGCGCGCGCTGCTGCCAGTCGTCGAGTTGCGCGTCGCCGAAGCGTCGCCACCAGGACCTCAGCGCCTCATCGTCCAGCCTGGCGGCACCGGCGGTGAAAGCCGCCGGGTCGGCCGACCAGGCGGCGGGCAGTTCGATCGCCTGCGGGGCCGGGCCCGGCGGCAGCGGCACGGCGCAGCCGCAGACCAGGCCGCTGAACAGCGTTGCAGCGGTGGCCCGCCGCATCAGCCGCCCGCGAAGTCGAGCACCACGCGCGAAGGCACTTCGCCCCGCGCCAGGCGCCGGAACACCTCGTTGATGGCCGACAGCGGCTGCAGTTCGATCCCGGCCTTGACGCGGCCTGCCGCGGCGAAGGCCAGCGCCTCGGCCATGTCGCGGCGGTTGCCGACGAAGGAGCCGCGGATCGTGATGCATCGCGCCACCACATCGAACAGCGGCGTCGGGAACTCGCCCGGCGGGATGCCCACCAGCACGCAGCTGCCGTGCTTGCGCGTCATGCCCACGCCCTGGCGGAAGGCCGGCAGCGAGGGCGCGGTGATGAGCACGCCGTGCGCACCGCCGCCGGTGATCTTCATCACCTCGGCCACCGGGTCGTCGCCCCGGGCGTTGACCACCGCATCGGCACCCAGCCGCGTGGCGTGGGCCAGCTTGCCGTCGTCGATGTCGACGGCGCAGACCTGCAGGCCCATCGCCCTGGCGTACTGCACGCCCAGGTGCCCCAGTCCGCCCACGCCCGAGACCACCACCCACTCGCCGGGCCGCGCCTGTGTCTCCTTCAAGCCCTTGTACGAGGTGATGCCGGCGCAGATCAGCGGTGCCGCCTCCTGCGGCGAAAGGCCCGCCGGGATATGGGCCACGTAGTCGGGGTCGGCAACGATGTACTCGGCAAAGCCGCCATCGCGGGTGTAGCCGCCGAACTGCGCTTGCCCGCACACCGGCTCCTGCGCGGCCAGGCAGAACTCGCAGTGCCCGCAAGCCGAGTACAGCCAGGGCACGCCGACACGCTCGCCTTCCTTCACCGCGCTGACGCCGCTGCCCAGCGCCACCACGATGCCGATGCCTTCGTGGCCGGGCGTGAAGGGGAGCGGCGGCTTCAGCGGCCAGTCGCCCGACGCGGCGTGCAGATCGGTATGGCACACGCCGCAGGCCTCGGTCTTCACCAGGATCTGGCCGGGGCCTGGCCGGGGCACCGGCACTTCCCTGAGCACCAGCGGCTGGCCGAACTGCTCGACCTGGGCGGCCTGCATGGTGCGCGCCATCGTGAAACTGCTCATGGGGTGTCCTTGCCGTTGCGCTCTGGCGCACGCCGATGACGTGCTGACGTCGAGCCTGCGCTGCCGCCGCGACGCGGTCTGTTCGCTAGCGAACGCTGTGCGCGGCAAGCTCCCTGCACAGCGCTGCGTGAAGCAACCGACGCGAAAGCACGCGCTCGGGCCGCGATGGGCGGCCCACGGCGACGCCCGACGGCCGGCCCCGTACTTCCAGCCGCGCGCGTTGCATCACGGCCGCGAACAACAGGTTCCAGCATGCCGTCGACGACGTCGCGACCCTGGAGGAGAGCTGCAACGCCAGCGTTTCGATGTCGCACGGACCGCCTCCTGTCCCGGGTGGCGACTGGCCGAACCAAGGGTTCCCACCCTGCAACGGCCCTGCGATTGCCGATGGAATCCGGGACACCGGAAACTTCTGACGAGACCCCATGCCCAGCATCCTCGACACCGAACAGCGCGCCGCCTACGACCGTGACGGCTACGTCATGGTGCGCGGCTTCTACGACCCCGTGGAGACGCAACTGCTGCGCGAGGCGATGGAGACCGACCCGACGGTGCGCAGCCACGTCTACGACCGCGCCGATGCCCAGGGCGCCGTGACGCGCATGGTGAGCTGGAACCACCCCGGCGACAGCGTCTACGGCCTGGCGGCGCGTTGCCACAAGATGGTCGACACGATGGAGGACCTGCTGGGCGGCGAGGTCTACCACTACCACTCCAAGCTCACCGCCAAGGAGCCCTACGAGGGCGGTGCCTGGGAATGGCACCAGGACTACGGCTACTGGTACCACAACGGCTGCCTGTTTCCGCTGATGGCCTCGGCCATGACCGCGCTGGACCGCTGCACGGCCGACAACGGCTGCCTGCAGGTGCTGCGCGGCTCGCACCTGATGGGCCGCATCGAGCACGGTCTGCTCGAAGGCGAGCAGGTGGGCGCCGACCTGAAGCGCGTCGACATGGCGCTGCAACGGCTGGAGCGGGTGCACTGCGTGATGGAGCCCGGCGACGTGGTCTTCTTCCACTGCAACACGCTGCACCGCTCCGACCAGAACCGCAGCCCGAACCGGCGCTGGACCGTCATCAACTGCTACAACGCCGCGCGCAACGACCCGACCCTGGTGCACCACCACCCGCCCTACACGCCGCTGGCCAAGGTGCCCGATGCGGCCATCCGCGAAGCCGGGCTGAAGTTCTACGACCCGCAGGCGGCGTCCGCCTTCCTGGCGCGCGCCAGTGCGCCGGCCGAGTTGCAGGTCAAGCTGGGCCGGCCCGTGGTCGGGGCCCGCTGAAGCGCGCGGCCCCGGCCGCTTCCGATCCTCCTCCCCGCACACCCCATTGCCAGGGGGCGATGGCGGTGCTACCGTCGGCTTTGTGCGAATCTGTGCGTTTGTGGCGCAAGTTGGGAGACTTTGATGGTGTTCGATTTCCTGGGCGAGCGTCGCAAGGCCGTCATCGCGATGGCGCACATCGGCGCCCTGCCCGGCGCACCGCTGTACGACGCCGACGGCGGCATGGACAAGCTGGTGCAGGGCGTGGTGCACGACATCGAGCGCCTGCAGGCCGGCGGTGTCGACGCCATCATGTTCGGCAACGAGAACGACCGCCCCTACCAGCTGAAGGCGCCGCCCGAGGGCGTGGCCGCCATGACCGCGGTGGTGATGGCCGTCAAGCCGATGCTGAAGGTGCCTTTCGGCGTGAACTGGCTGTGGGATCCGGCCGCCAGCGTGGCCATCGCCACGGCCACCGGCGCGTCCTTCGTGCGCGAGATCTTCACCGGCCTGTTCGCCTCCGACATGGGCCTGTGGCAGCCCGACGCCGCCACCGCGCTGCGCCTGCGCAGCAACCTCGGCAACCGCCAGCTCAAGCTGATGTTCAACATCAACGCCGAGTTCGCCGACACGCTGGACCGCCGACCGATCGAGCTGCGCGCGCGCAGCGCGGTGTTCTCGTCGCTGGCCGACGCGGTGCTGGTCTCGGGCCCGCTCACCGGCCAGGGCGTCGACCAGTCCGACCTGCGCAAGGTGGCCGAAGCGCTGCAGGGCCGCGTGCCCGTGCTGGCCAACACCGGTGTCACGCTCGACAGCGTGGCGCAGATCCTCTCGGTGGCCGACGGCTGCATCGTCGGCACGCACTTCAAGGTCGACGGCGTGACCTGGAACGCCGTCGACGGCGACCGCGTCAAGCGCTTCATGGATGCCGTGAACCGGCTGCGCTGAACAGCCCGCTGCACAGCGACCCGAGCCTCGAACCGAGCAGCCCGCGATGACCTGCGTGATCGGCCTGGACATCGGCACCACGTCGACCATCGGCCTGCTGATCCGACTGCCCGGCACGACGCTGGCCACGGCCAGCCGGCCGGTGACACTGAGCCACCGCCACGCCGGCTGGGCCGAAGAAGACCCGGGCCAGTGGTGGGCCAACGTCTGCGAGCTGGTGCCCGAACTGCTGGCCCGTGCCGGCGTGGCCGCCGCCGACGTGAAGGCGGTGGGTGTGACCGGCATGGTGCCCGCGGTGGTGCTGCTGGACGCCCAGGGCCGGCTGCTGCGCCCCAGCATCCAGCAGAGCGACGCGCGCTGCCATGCCGAGGTGAACGAACTGCGTGCCGAGTGCGACGAGGCGGCCTTCACGCGGCGCACCGGCAACGGCATCAACCAGCAGCTGGTGGCGGCCAAGCTGCGCTGGCTGCATCGGCACGAGCCGGCGGTGTTCGGTGCCATCGCCACCGTGTTCGGCAGCTACGACTACATCAACTGGCGGCTCAGCGGTGCCCGCCGCATCGAGCAGAACTGGGCGCTGGAAGGCGGCTTCGTCGACCTGGCCAGTGGTTCGGTGGCCGACGACCTGGTGGCCCTGGCCGGGCTGTCGCCGGGCCAGCTGCCACCGCTGGCGCGCAGCCAGGAGGTGGTGGGCAGCGTCAGCGCCGAAGCCGCGGCGGCCACCGGCCTGGCCCCCGGCACGCCGGTGGTGGCGGGCCTGGCCGATCACGTGGCCTCGGCCTGGGGCGCCGGCGTGCAGGCGCCGGGCGACCTGCTGGTCAAGCTGGGCGGCGCCTGCGACATCCTGCTGGCCAGCCCCGTGGCCCGGCCCGACCCGCGCATCTTCCTCGACCACCACGCCGTGCCCGGCCTGTTCATGCCCAACGGCTGCATGGCCTGCTCGGGCTCGCTGCTGAACTGGTTCGCCGAGCACTTCGGCCACGCCGCGCCGATGGCCGGGCACGGCACCCGCCACCAGGCGCTGGACGCCTGGGCCGCCGGCGTGGCGCCGGGCAGCGAAGGCGTGCGCGCCCTGCCCTACTTCCTGGGCGAGAAGACGCCCGTGCACGACCCGCTGGCGCGCGGCACCTTCACCGGGCTGGGCCTGCATCACGGACCGCAGCACCTGTGGCGCAGCCTGCTCGAAGGCGTGGCCTTCGGCGTGCGCCACCACGTCGAGGTCTTCGCCGAACTGGGCATGCCGGCCACGCGCGTGCTGGCGTCCGACGGCGGCGCCGCCAGCGGACTGTGGCTGCAGATCGTCGCCGACGTGCTCGACCGCCCCGTGCAGCGCCTGCAGGGCCATCCGGGCTCCTGCCTGGGCGCGGCCTGGATGGCGGCCATGGGCACCGGGCTGGCCGACGACTGGGCGGGCGTGTCGGCCTTCGTCAGCGCGGGCGCGGTGGTGGAGCCGCTGGCCGCGCACCGCGACGCCAGCGACCGCGCCTACCGCGAGTACCGCGCGCTCTACGCCAGCCTGAAGCCCTGGTTCCAGGCCGCCGGGGCCGCCGCATGAACAGCGCCCCCGCCGCCGTGGCCTGGGACGTCGACGGCACGCTGGTCGACAGCGAGCCGCTGCACCTGCAGGCCTTGCAGGCGGTGTGCGCCGCGCATGCCGTGGACCTGTCGGAGTTCGGGCCCGCGCCCTTCGTCGGCATCGGCATCCACGAGGTGTGGCGCCTGCTGGCGCCGCGTTTCGGCAGCGCGCTGGGCACCGCCGACGCGCAGCGCGAGCGGGCCTTCCGCCACGGCGTGGCCGAGCACTACCGGGCGGGCGCGCACCTGCTGCGACCCATGCGGGGCGCCGAAGAAGTCTTGACGACCCTGGCCGGCCGCGGCGTGCCGATGGGCGCGGTATCGAACTCCGAACGCGCCATCGTCGAGGCCAACCTGCGGGCCATCGGTGCCTTCGAGCTGATGCGCTTCGTGATCACGCTCGACGACGTGGTGCAGGCCAAGCCGCACCCCGAGCCCTACCAACGCGCCGCCGCTGCGCTGGCCCTGCCGCCTTCGCAGGTGGTGGCGGTGGAAGACAGCGCCAGCGGTCTGCAATCCGCCCGCGCCGCCGGTCTTCGCGTGCTGCTGCTGGCGGGCCCCGGCGACCTGGCCGGCTGGCAACGTGGCGCCGACCTGGCCCTGGGCAGCCTGCACGACATGCTGCCGTGGTGGCAGGCGCAGACCGGCTCCCCATCGACCCCTCTTCGATCCTCTCAGGAGCAGCCATGACCCCGGTTCCCCAACCCGATGCCGCCGCCCTGGCGGTGACCGTGGTCACCGGCGGTGCCTCGGGCATCGGGGCGGCCATCTGCGGCCTGCTGGCGCAGCGCGGGCACCGCGTGGTGGTGACCGATGTCGACCTCGCTGCCGCACAGGCGCTGGCCGCCACCTTGCCCGACGCCGCTGCCCTGGCGCTGGACGTGACGCAACCCGCGATGTCGCAGGCCGTGGTGCAGCAGGTGCTGCAGCGCTGGGGCCGGCTCGACGGCTGGGTCTCCAACGCCGGCGTCTCGCGCATGGCGCGCTTCCTGGACATCGACGAGGCGCAGTACGACTTCACGCTCGACGTCAACCTCAAGGGCCTGTTCTTCGCCGGACAGGCCGCGGCGCGCGCGATGGCGGCCAGCGGCCGCGGCGGCGTCATCGTCAACGTGGCCTCGATGGCCGGCAAGCAGGGCCGCGCGCCCTTCCTGGCCGACTACGTGGCCAGCAAGTTCGGCGTGGTCGGGCTGACGCAGGCGATGGCACTGGAACTGGCGCCGCAGCAGATCCGCGTCAACGCCGTCTGCCCGGGTTTCGTGGCCACGCCCATGCAGGTGCGCGAGCTGGCCTGGGAGGCCGAGCTGCGCGGCAGCACGCCCGACGCCGTGCGCGCGCAGTGGATCGCCGACACGCCGATGGGCCGCCTGGAGCAGCCCGATGACGTGGCCCGCGTCGTGGCCTTCCTGCTGTCGCCCGACGCCGGCTTCATCACCGGTGAATCGATCGCCGTCAACGGCGGCGCGTACATGGACTGACGCGCCGTCCCCTTCCCGTCCCCTGCCCCGCCCCCGTCCCTCAACCTCCTGGAGCCCCGCATGAAGCCTCTCTCGACCGACCGCCTTCCCCAACCCGTGGCGCGCCGCCTGGCGCTGGTCCTGGCCCTGGGCCTGTCACTGGCCCTTCCCGCGCTGGCACAACCCGCGGCCAAGCGCGTGGCGGCCCCCGCCGCGCTGGCCGCCAAGGGCAGCATCACCTACTGCGCCACCATCGACAACCCGCCGCGCGCCTACTACGACGAGAAGCAGCAGCCGATCGGCTTCGAGGTCGAGCTGGGCACCGAGATCGCCAGCCGCATGGGCCTCAAGGTGAGCTGGGTGCAGCTGAAGTTCCCCGGCCTCATCCCGGCGCTGCAGGCGCAGCAGTGCGACGCGCTGATGCAGGAGCTGTTCATCCGCCCCGAGCGGCTGGAGATCATCGACATGGTGCCCTTCTCGCGCACCGGCCAGCAGATCGTCGTGCGCCGCGCCGACAACAGCCCAGGCACCTCGCTGGAAGACCTGTCGGGCCGCAAGGTGGCGGTGCCCAACGGCACCACCATCCACAACCTGGCGATGGAAGCCAACAAGAAGCTCAAGGAAGCCGGCAAGCCCGAGATCAACCTGGTGGTGCTGCCCACCACCACCGACACCTTCCAGCAACTGGCCACCAGCCAGGTCGACGCCGTGGGCACGACGTCGACCGCCGGCGCCTACTACGTGCGCCTGCGGCCCAACGACTTCAAGCCCAAGGGCAGCCCCTTCGGCCTGATCGGCACCGGCATCGGCGTGCGCAAGGGCAATGGCGAGCTGACCAGCGCCATCAAGACCGCACTCGACGGCATCGTCGCCGACGGCACCTACAAGGCCATGATCGAGAAGTGGAACATGCAAGGGATGGAGCTCTGATCGGCACAGGCGCGCTGTCATGAGCTTTGACTGGGCCTACTTCTTCAGCCGCATCGTCGACCCGGGCGAGCCCTACATGGCCGCCCTGGGCCGCACCATCGCGATGGCGGTGCTGGCCATGGCGCTGGGGCTGCTGATCGGCCTGGTGGTGGGCTTCGGCCGGCTGTCGCGCTACGCCGTGATCCGGGCGGCCTGCGGCTTCTACGTCTGGCTCATCCGCGGCATCCCGGTGCTGGTGCTGCTGGTGATGCTGTTCTCGGGCATGGCGGCGGCGGGCCTGTTCCGCTTCAGCGACCTGAACATCGCCGGCTTCAAGCTGACCGCGTCGTTCCAGGCCGCGGTGGTGGGCCTGGCCATCCACGAAGGGGCCTACATGGCCGAAATCGTGCGCAACGGCATCCAGGCGGTGGCGCGCGGCCAGATCGAAGCCGCGCGCTCGCTGGGCATGGGGCCCTGGCTGGTGACCTGGCGCATCGTGATCCCGCAGGCCACGCGGGTCATCGTGCCGCCGCTGGGCAACGACTTCAACCACATGCTCAAGACCACCTCGCTGGCCAGCGTGATCGGCGTGCAGGAGATCTTCCAGATCACCGAGAGCCTGTCGGCGACGACCTTCAAGACCTTCGAGCTGCTCAGCGTGGTGGCGCTGAACTACCTGCTGCTGACGGCCATCTGGAACGTCATCCAGGGCGTCATCGAGACCCGGCTGCGCGCGCACGAGCTCGACGAATCGGTGCGGGGCTGGTGGCAGAGCCTGCTGTACTACCTGAAGCCGCGCGCTTCCACCGTGGAGCGGCGTTCATGAGCAGTGCCCTGGTGCGTGCCGTCGAGGTGCGCAAGTTCTTCGGGCCGACCGAGGTGCTCAAGGGCGTGAGCCTGGAGGTCGCGCGCGGCGAGGTGCTGTGCATCATCGGCCCATCGGGCTCGGGCAAGAGCACCTTCCTGCGCTGCATCAACCAGCTGGAGACCTACCAGGGCGGCCGGCTGTACGTCGGCGACGAACTCATCGGCTACCGCGAGGCCGGCCAGCGCCTGCTGCCGCTGCCGACCAGCCAGGTGGTGGCGCAGCGGCGCCGCATCGGCATGGTGTTCCAGCAGTTCAACCTGTTCTGGCACATGACCGTGCTGCAGAACGTGATGGAAGCACCCGTCAAGGTGCTGGGCGAGGCGCCGGCCCAGGTGCGCGAACGCGCCCTGGCGCTGCTGGAGCGCGTGGGCCTGTCCCACAAGGCCGACGCCTACCCGATGAAGCTCTCGGGCGGGCAGCAGCAGCGCGCGGCCATTGCGCGTGCGCTGGCCATGCGGCCCGAGCTGATGCTGTTCGACGAGCCGACCAGCGCGCTGGACCCCGAGACCACCGGCGAGGTGCTGGCCGTCATCTCGGAGCTGGCAGCCAGCGGCATGACCATGATCATCGTCACCCACGAGATGGGTTTCGCGCGCCAGGTGGCGCACCGCGTGGTGTTGATGGAAGACGGCCTCATCAAGCACGATGCGCCGCCGGCCCGCTTCTTCGGCGACGAGGCGCCGGCGCGGCTGAAGGCTTTCCTGTCCACCATCCACTGAGCTGCCTGCCATGGCCGTGCGACCTGCCTCCGCCTCCATCCGGCCCAAGTCCGCAGCCAAGCCCGCGCGCAAGCCCCCGCGCTCGCCGGTGCCCGAGCGCACCGAGCGCCTGCCGGCCGCGGCGCGCCAGCAGCGCATCCTGGAGATGATGGGGCAGGAAGGTTTCGTCGGCGTGGCGCAGATCGCCGAGCGCTTCGGCGTCTCGCAGATGAGCGCACGGCGCGACCTCGACGTGCTGAGCGCGCAGGGCCGCCTGGTGCGCTCGCACGGCGCGGCCGTGCCGGCGCCGGTCGCTTCAGCCACCCGCGAGGGCGCCGAGGCCGAGACGCGCGAGCTGCAGTACGACACGCGCCGGCGCCGCCAGAACGCCGCAAAGCAGGCCATCGCGCGCAGCGCCGCCGCGCTGCTGGGGCCGCAGGACAACGTGGCGCTGGACGTCGGCAGCACGGTGTTGGCGCTGGGGCGCGAACTGGCCAAGGGCCCGGGCCTGCGCGTCTTCACCAACCACCTGCGGCTGGCAGCGCTGCTGGCCGGCACGCGCTGCGAGGTGCTGATGCCGGGCGGCATCGTGCGCGCCCAGGAGCTGTCGCTGTGCGGACAGACGGCGCTGGCGCAGACGGCGCAGCACTGGTTCAGCAAGGCCTTCATCGGCGTGGCCGGACTGACCGAGCAGGGCGGCTTCGATTCGTCGCCCGAGGACACGCAGGTCAAGCGCGTGTACATCGAACGGGCCGATCAGGTCATCCTGCTGTGCGACGCCAGCAAGTTCGGCCAGCGTTCGCTGGCCCAGGCCTGCACGCTGCAGGAGATTCACATGGTCATCACCGATGCCGCCCCGCCGGCGCCGCTGGCCGCGGCGCTGAAGGCCGCGGGGGTGACGGTGCGCATCGCGCCGCGGGGTTGAGGCGGGGTCCTGCAGTCTGGTTAATATACTGTCCAGCGTTCCCCGGACAGTTCTCCGGACATTCACCCCTTTCATTCCATGAAGTCCATGTTGTCAACTGCGCCCGCCCTCGACGTGGACGAGATCCTGGCCGGCATCCGCGCCTGGATCGAGATCGAGAGTCCCACCGACGTGCCCGAGGCCATGGCGCGCATGGCGGCCCGCGTGCAGCAGGACTACGAGGCCATCGGCGCGCGCGTGGAACGCATTCCCGGCCGTGACGGCTTCGGCGACCATCTGCTGGCCGTCGACGACCGCCATTGCCCGCCGCAGGCCGCCGCGGGGCCGGGCGTGCTGGTGCTCAGCCACATCGACACCGTGCACGCCATCGGCACGCTGGCCGGGCCGCTGCCCTTCCGCATCGACGGCGACCGCGCCTACGGTCCCGGCGCCGAGGACATGAAGGGCGGCACCTACCTGGCCCTGGCCGCGCTGCGGCAGATCCACCGAGAGGGCCTGCGCACGCACCTGCCGGTGCGGCACCTGATGGTCAGCGACGAGGAGATGGGCAGCGGCACCTCGCGCGAGCACATCGAGCGCGAGGCGCGGCGGGCGAAGTTCGTGCTCGTCACCGAACCGGCGCGCTCGGGCGGCAAGATCGTCACCGCGCGCAAGGGCATCGCACAGTTCACGGTCACGGCCCACGGCGTGGCTGCCCATGCCGGCGTTGAACACCACCTGGGCCGCAGCGCCATCCACGAGATCGCGCACCAGGTGCTGGCGCTGGAGGCCATGACCGACTATTCGCGCGAGCTCACGGTCAGCGTCGGCCTGGTGCGCGGCGGCACGCGCTC
Organism: Rubrivivax sp.; assembly: GCA_022843905.1. Lineage (GTDB taxonomy): Bacteria > Pseudomonadota > Gammaproteobacteria > Burkholderiales > Burkholderiaceae_C > Rubrivivax. The sequence continues at coordinate 271,510 of JALHMT010000001.1, read as the reverse complement.
CAACGTCGTGCCAGACCGCGCGAGCGTCGAGGTCGACGTGCGCATGCCCAACCCCGAGATCGGCGAAGAGATCGTGCGCCGCATCCGCGGCCTGCAGCCCCGAGTGCCTGGCGTCACGCTCAGCATCGAAGGCGGCATCAACCGGCCCGGCTACGAAAAGACGCCTGGCATCGCGGCGCTGTACGAACACGCGCGTGCGCTGGCTGCCGACATCGGCTTCGACCTCGTCGACCTGAAGACCGGCGGCGGCAGCGACGGCAACTTCACGGCGGCCATCGCCCCCACGCTGGACGGCCTGGGCGTCGACGGCGATGGCGGCCACACCCTGGAAGAGCGCCTGTACATCAGCAGCATCGTGCCGCGCACGCGCTTGCTGATGGGGCTGATGCAGACGCTGCGCTGATCGGGCGGACGGCCGGAGCGCCGCAGCTTCACATCGGCCAGGCCCAGTAGATCCTGTCCTGCGGCGTGGTGCCCACCAGCAGGTGTTCGGTGCGATCCGCATAGGTCGTGCGGTAGCGGCGCATGCGGTAGCCGGGTTGCACCTGCTGCTCCACCAGTTCGAAGCCCAGGGGTTCGGTGCCGGTCCACAGATTGGGCACGCCGCGCACCGCGCTGCCGTGCGCGGCCACGCGCAGCAGTTCGTCGGCGAAGCAGGATCGGTCCAGCGTGTCGCCTTGCCGGAAGAGCTGCGCGCGGGCCGTCGCCGTCAGTCCGGGCGCATCGTCATGCATGGGGTTCAGGGACAGCGGCGTCGACCCCGGCGCCCAGGCCTCCAGGGCCTGCGAGGCCAGATGGCGCACGGCGCGTGTGTTCCCGGGGGCCAGGTTGCACATCACGATCACGCCGCAGCCGCGAGCGGGCAAGACGATGGCCATGGCGGTCCAGCCATCGAAGTGTCCGCCGTGATGGCCCAGGCGCTCACCGCGCAAGCTGTCCAGGAACCAGCCGCTGCCGTAGGCCGCGGGGCGTCCGGTCCGCAGCACCGCAGGCTCCATCGACGCCAGCAGGTCTTCAGGCGCATCCAGCAAGGTCTGCAACCAGGCAAGCGCGCCCTTCGCGGTGAACGAGACGTCACCATCCCCGATCACCTGGCGCGCAGCGCTGGCGGCGTCGCGCGCATGCGCCCCCAGGCCCTGCGCGTTGGCCTGACGTGTCCAGGCCGGGCTGGCCACCGTGGCGCCCGGGCAGACGGCGCGGTCGAACAGCGACTGCACGGCCGCCCCGTAGCTGCGACCCGAGGCCCGGGCCACGAGCAGGCCCAGCAGGATGTAGTTCGTGTTCGTGTAGATCCAGCCCTCCCCTTCGTCGAAGGCCGGCACGAGCTGGCCATACAGGCGCATGAAGTCTGCCCCGTCCTCGGGCACGGGTTCGGAGCCGGTGTAGGACAGGTACTCGGGCAGGCCGCTGGTGTGCGTCAGCAAGCTGCGCACGCTGCGCCCGGCCCAGGCCGGCGGCAGGTCGGTCAGGTGCGCTTCGATGCGATCGTCCAGCCCGAGCCGGCCCTGGCGCGCCAGGTCTTGCACGGCGCAGGCCGTGACGTGCTTGCCCAGCGAGGCGACCGAGAACCAGGTGTCGTCGCTCACGGCGCGGTTCGACCCGGCCGCTTCGACGCCCCAGGTGAACAGCGACCGGCGGCCCGGCGCCACCAGCGACAGCGCCAGGCCGGGCACGGCCAAGGCCCCGGCCTGGTCGGCCAGCCAGTCAGCCTGCCGCGGGGACAGAGGTTCGAGTGGATCCATGGTCGCCTTCGTGTTTGTTCATTATCCTATCCAGCGGCCAGGCCGGCATCAAGGCGTGGGGGGTGGTCGTTAAACTACCCACCAGCCGTTGCCGCCCCCAGCGCCCCATGCCCACGAAGACCAAGCCCCTCCCAGCTCCCCGCAAGACCACGCCTCGCGCGCCGGCTGGCGCGGCTGCCGGCGGCGCGCTGGCGGCGGCCGCGTCAGCCAGCCCGGCGGACACCGAACCGTCGTTCGGACTGGGCGCCCGCCTGCGCTACGTGCGCGAGGTGCACGGCCTGTCGCAGCGCGAACTGGCACGGCGCGCCGGGCTCAATCACGGCACCATCGGATGCATCGAGAAGGAGACCATCTCGCCTTCGGTCGGCTCGCTGCGCAAGATCCTGGACAGCCTGCCGATGACGCTGTCGGAGTTCTTCTCGCTGGATCCGGGCAGCGAGACACAGATGTTCTTCCAGCATCACGAACTGATGGAAGTGGGCGGCGGCGGCATCTCGCTGCGCCAGGTCGGCACCAACCTGAAGGGCCGCCCGCTGCAGGTGCTGCTGGAGCGCTATGCGCCCGGCGCCGAGACCGCGGCGCAGCCTTACAGCCACCAGGGCGACGAGGGGGGCGTGGTGATCCAGGGCCAGGTGGAGGTCACGGTGGGCGGCAACACGCGCGTGCTCGGCCCGGGCGACGGCTATCTCTTCTCCAGCCGCCTGCCCCACCGCTTCAGGAACGTCGGCGACGGCGAGGCGGTGGTGGTCAGCGCCAACACGCCGCCGCTGTAGGGGCTGCGCGCGGACCACCTCCCGGGCTGCTCGCAGAACTCCGGCGCGCCGTCGGGCGCGCGTGCTTTACCGATCGGAGTGGATGAAATAATATCCACTCCATGCCGCTGCTTCGCAAGCCCTACCTCATTTTCCTGGGCGAAGTCACGCTCAAGTCGGATGCCAAGACCGGCTTCGGCCTGCGTGACTGGTGCCCCGACGACGTGATCGGCCAGTGGGCCCTGCCCGCCGGGACGGTGAGCCTGGACCTGCCGGTGCTGTCGCCTGCCGATGCGGCGGCACGCGGTGCCGGCTCGCTGCTGATCGGCGTGGCCGCGGTCGGCGGCACCTTGCCAGAGCGGTGGATACCGACGCTGGTGCAGGCGCTGGATGCGGGGCTGGACATCGTCAGCGGGCTGCACACACGCCTGGAGCAGCACCCCGCGCTGGCCGCCGCGGCGGCGCGCACGGGAGCACGGCTGATCAACGTGCGCCATTCCGACCGGTCCTTTCCCACCGGCACCGGCCTGCGCCGCGGCGGCCAACGCGTGCTGACCGTGGGCACCGACTGCGCGCTGGGCAAGAAGTACACCGCGCTGGCGCTGACGCGCGCGCTGCGGGCCCGCGGCGTGAAGGCCAGCTTCCGCGCCACGGGTCAGACCGGCATCATGATCGCCGGCGAAGGCGTGGCCATCGACGCCGTGGTGGCCGACTTCATCGCCGGCGCCGCCGAGACGCTGTCGCCGGCCAACGAGCCCGACCACTGGGACGTCATCGAAGGCCAGGGCGCGCTGTTCCACCCGGCCTTCGCGGGGGTCACGCTGGGCCTGCTGCACGGCTCGCAGCCCGACGCCATCGTGCTGTGCCACGATCCCTCGCGCACCACGATCGAGGACTACCCGCACATCCCGCTGCCGACGCTGCACGAAGCCATCCGCCGCTACGTCGAAGCGGCCCGGCTGACCAATCCGGCCGTGAGATGCGTGGGCGTGGCGATCAACTCGTCGACGCTGGGCGATGCCGCCTGGGCCGCCTACCGCGAGCAGGTCATCGCCGACCTGGGCCTGCCCGTCTGCGACCCCCTGCGCGGTGGGGTCGACGCCATCGCGCAGACGCTGCTGGCATGACGCTGGCCGTCAAGGTGGCCTGCGAGTCCTGGGCTCTGAACGAACCCTTCGAAATCGCGCGCGAGGTCATGCACCGGCTGCCGCTGATCCACGTCACCCTGACCGACGACCGGGGCCGATCGGGTCATGCCGAAGCCGCGGGTGTGGACTACGAAGGCGAGACCGTGCAGACCATGGCGCGCCAGATCGAAGCCGTGGCGCCGAAGCTTGGCGACGATCTGTGCGGCGAAGACCTGCTGGGACTGCTGCCCCCCGGCGGCGCACGCAACGCACTGGACTGCGCGCTGTGGGACCTGCGCGCCAAGCAGCAGGGCCAACCGGCCTGGGCTGCAGCGGGCCTGGCCGGGCTGCAACCCGTGCTGTCCACCTTCACCATCGGTCTGGGCACCCCCGACGAGGTGCGCCGCCGCGCCCGCGCCTCGCGCGGCTTCCCGCTGGTCAAGCTGAAGGTCGATGCGGCCCGACACCTGGCGCTGCTGCAGGCCTTGCGCGAAGAACGGCCCGAGGCGCGCCTGATCGTCGACGCCAACCAGTCCTGGTCGGCCGCACTGCTGGCGCGGCTGATGCCCGAGTTGCCGGCCTTCGGCGTGGAACTGGTCGAGCAGCCGCTGCCGCGCGGCGACGATGCCGCGCTGGCCGGCCGCACCTGGCCCATTCCACTGGCCGCCGACGAGTCCTGCACCGACCGGCGTTCGCTGCCCGCCCTGGTGGGCCGCTACCAGGCCGTGAACATCAAGCTGGACAAGACCGGCGGCCTCACCGAGGCCCTGGCGCTCGCACGCGAGGCCCGCGAGCTGGGCTTCGATCTCATGGTGGGCAACATGTGCGGCACCTCGCTGGGCATGGCGCCGGCCCACCTGCTGGCGCAGCAGTCGCGCTGGGCCGACCTCGACGGCCCGCTGCTGCAGTGCGACGACCGCGCCCATGCCATGCAGTTCATCGGCGGCTTCCTGCAGCCGCCCACGCCGGCCCTGTGGGGCTGATTCACTTCCACTTCGACGGAACCCTTCCATGCCTGCACCCACGCCTGCCCGCCCCACCAGCGAGATGGCCCTGAACGCCGAGGTCATCGACTTCCGGTCCCAGGTCAACGGCCGCGACTACCGCCTGTTCGTCTCGGTGCCCACGCGCCGGCCGACGCCTGCGCAGGGACACGCCGTGGTCTACCTCATCGACGGCAACCTGCACTTCGGCATCGCCGTGGACACCGCACGCATCCAGGCCTGCTGGCCCGACGTGGTCGACCCCGTGGTGGTAGGCATCGGCTACCCCACCGACAGCGTCACCGAGGCGCTGCAGCGCCGCATGATCGACCTGACCACGCCGATCGCACCCGAGCGGCTGCAGCAGGGCTTCATGGCGAGCATGCCCCCGCCTCCCGACGGTTATGGCGGCATGGACGACTATCTCCGTGTCGTCGAAGACGAGGTCAAGCCGCGGGTCGAGGCGCTGGTGAACATCGACCGCGGCGACCAGGTGCTGATGGGCCACTCGCTGGGCGGCCTGACGACGCTGCACGCGCTGTTCCGACGCACCACGTCGTTCCAGCAGTTCGTGGCCATCAGTCCGTCGATCTGGTGGAACGACGCGGCGGTGCTGCAGCACGAAGCGGCCTTCGCCGACCGGGTGCGGGCCGGCCAGGTGAACGCGCGTGCGCTCATCACCGTGGGCGGGCTGGAATCGACCCTGCGCTTCGCGCCCGGCGTGCCGGCCAGCGAGGAGGTCTTCCGCAACATGATCGAAGAGTGCCGCATGGTGCCCAACACGGTCGAACTGGGGCAACGCCTGGCGGTTCTGCAGAACGCGGGTTTCGCGGTCGAGGCCCTGGTGCACGACGGCGACGACCACAACATGGTGCCGCCGGCCGGCATCGCGCGCGGCATCCGCTTCACGATGCGGCGCGGCTGACCCGTGAACGCCACGCCGGCCCCTGGCGCACTGGCGGTGGCGCACGCCCGCCTGCATCGGCTGGGCCGCGCCGCCGACCGCAGCTCGCCCCCGGTCTGACCGACCCGGCACCCAGGACAGCCTCATGCCTGCAGCCCCCGCGCCCACCGCCGCCGAGCCCCCGGCGACGCCCCGGGCGCCAGCGTCCGCCTGGTGGGGCCTCGCGGTGCTGATCCTGGTGGGGCTGTACGTGGTGATGGACCGTCCGGTCTTCACGCTGCAGGTCGAGACCATACGCCAGCAGCTGCAGCTGAGCGACCTGCAGATCGGCCTGGTCTCGGGTCTGAGCGTGGCGGTCCTGGTGTCCGTGGTGGGCTACCCCATCGCCTGGATGGCCGACCGCTTCGACCGCCGCGTCGTGCTGTCGCTGTGCATCGCGGTGTGGAGCGCATCGATGGTGCTGATGGGGCTGGCCGGCGACTTCACCGCGCTGTTCGTCGCCAGCGCCCTGGTGGGCGCGGGTGAAGCCGGGCTGCTGCCCATCGCCTATTCGCTGATCCCCGAGTTCTTCAAGGGGCCGCAGCGACAGCTGGCCAACTCGCTGCTGCTGGTGGCCGGACGTTTCGGCGCCGGCTTCGTGATCGCCCTGTGCGGCTACCTGGTGCAGTACGTCGACCGCGCCAGACCCTGGCTGCCCGAGGTGCTGCAGGATGCCGAGGGCTGGCGACTGGCCATGTTCGCCACCGCCATGCCCGGCGTGTTGCTCATCGTGCTGGTGATGACGTTGCGCCTGCCCGGCGTCGCACGTCCCCCGCGTCCGCCCCGCACGGCCAGTGAACGCAGGCCGGCGCCGCCGGTGCGGCCTTTCCTGCGCCAGCAGGCCATCACCTTCGGCAGCTTCTACGCGGGCCTGGGCACCCTGATCTTCGGCATGTCGGCGATCGGCGCCTTCCTGCCCGTGGTGGCGATGCGCCAGATGGGCGCCACTGCGGTGCAGGTCGGCAACGGCATGGGGATGGCCACGGCGTTGGCCACCGGCATCGGCCTGGTGGTCAGCACGCTGGGCTCGCGCGCCCTGGCGCGACGTCTGGGCGAGAGGCTTCCCATCGTCTTCCTGATGGTCGCCTCGCTGCTGGCGCCGCTGGCCTGTCTGCCCATGCTGCAGGCCACCACGCCGACGCAGCTCTTCGTGCTGTTCGGCGCGCTGACGACCTGCGTCTTCACCGGCTCGATGATGTTCCCCACCGCGCTGCAGGACATGTCGCCGCAGCCCCTGCGCACCCGGCTGGTCTCCATCGTCATCATCGTCAACACCGTGTTCAGCTCCCTGGCCCCGGCCGTGGTGGGCGCGCTGTCGGATCAGCTGAAGTCCTACCCCGACGGCCTGCTCAGGGCCGCCGTGGGCACGGCCGTGGTCGCGCTGGTCGTGTCGGCCGCGATGCTGGCCTGGTGCAGCCGGCACTACGGGGCGACGGTGCGTGCCGCACGTCTTCACGAGACCGCTTTGCAGCCCCCGGACGCTGGCCAGGATACTGACCATCGGCCGCCTGTCTGAGAAGTGCAATCACCAGACGACTCCCGCATTGACGTCTATTATCCTATCCACTAGCATGAACCTCACCCTCAAACTGGCGGAGCGAACTCCCATGCGAACCCTTGGTCTGACTCTGCTGCTGAGCCCCTATGTGGTGTTCCTGGCCGCCCACCCTGCCCACGCCCAGTCGGCGCCCGGGGCAGACGTCGTGACGGTCACCGCCACCAAGCGCTCGGAACGCATCACCGACGTGCCCCTGGCCGTCACGGCCATCGGAGAGTCGGAGATCCGCGATCGGGGCGCGGTCGACATCCGCGACCTGCAGTACTCGATTCCGGGGCTGAACATCCAGGAGCAGTCGCCAGGGGCCAACCGCATCCAGCTGCGCGGCGTGAACGCCGGCGCCGGCACCGGCCTGCCGATCGTCGGCACCTACGTCGACGAGATGGGCGTCACCATCGACCAGCAGCAGCGCGACGCCCCGTTCCCGCTGGTCGACCTGGCCCGCATCGAAGTGCTGCGGGGCCCGCAGGGCACGTTGTACGGTGAAGGCTCGCTGGCCGGCACGATCCGCTACATCACGCGCAACCCCAGCCTGACCCAGAGCAACGGATTCGTCGAAGCCAACGTGCACAAGCAAGGCCAGGGCGAGATGGGTCACCGGCTCAGCGGCGCCTTCGGCATGCCGCTGGTGCAAGGCAAGGTCGGCCTTCGCGTGGCGGCCGGCAGCGACAAGGTGGCCGGCTGGATCGACTACCCGCAAATCGGCGCCAAGGACGCCAACTCGGCCAAGCGCTACTTCGTGCGTCCCAAGCTGCTGATCCAGCCGAACGACGCGCTGAGCATCTCGCTGCTGGCGCTGCACTCCGTCTACGAAGGGGACACCGACAACTACGCCAGCGTCGCGAATCCCGGACTCCGCCAACGCGGCACGCTCTATGCGGGCAAGGACAACAGCGACCTCGCCAACGCGGTGGTCCAGTACGACTTCGGACCGGTGACGCTCACCTCTTCGACCGGCTACCTGAAGCGGGCCTTGCTGTTCAACGCCTCGCTGGGCCCCGGAGGGGCGCTGCGTGTCACCTTCGACAGCAGCTTCAAGCAGTGGAACCAGGAACTGCGCCTGAGCTCGAACGGCAGCGGGCCGCTGCAGTACACGGTGGGCGTCTGGGCGCGGGACTTCAAGTCCGATGTCGACCGCGTCTCGACGCCGGCGGTGCCGACGCTGCGCCGCGTCGGCGACGACCCGGTCGACTCCAAGTCCTCGGCCGTGTTCGGAGACGCCACCTGGAAGTTCAGTCCTCGCATCGAGCTCAGTGCAGGCGGCCGCTACTACCGCGACGAGCGCTCCTTCGGGTCGACCATTCCCGCCTTTGCCACGCGCCAGGCGAGCTTCGACGCCTTCAGTCCGCGCCTGTCGTCGCGCTACGAATGGAGCCGCAACGCCTCGACCTATGCCACTCTGTCCAAGGGCTTCCGCTCCGGCGGCTTCAACGGCAACGGCACGACCTACGATCCCGAGACCTTGTGGAATCTCGAGCTCGGCCACAAGGCGATGCTGATGGGCGGCAGCCTGTACCTCGACAGCGCGATCTACTACGCCGACTACAAGGACCGGCAGGCCCAGGCGGCCAGCGAGATCAGCCCCGGCGTCTTCCAGGCGCTGACGAAAAACGTCGGCAAGGCCGCAGGCCCCGGCGTGGAAGTGGCCGTCAGCGCCCGCCTGGGTGCGGGGCTGGAGCTCACCGGCACGGTGGGCTGGAGCGACATCAAGGCCAAGACGTCCAACGTCGAGGTGCTGGAAGGCGAAGCCTTCGACGGGGTCTCGAAGATGACCGGCTCGCTCGCACTGAGCCAGCGATTCGCCCTGACCGGCAGCCTCAAGGGCCTGTGGCGCGTCGACTACCAGCACGCCGATCCCTACGCCTTCCGGGTACGCCAGGGCCTGCCCAACGGCACCGTGGCCACCCTGCAGGATTTCCGCAGCGCGACCCAGGACTACATCAACCTGCGCGCCGGCGTCGAGGGCAAGGACTGGAGCGTCTCGCTGGACGTGAAGAACCTGACCGACAAGCAGCCTCTGCTGTTCCCGATCGCACCGCTGGCATCGTCCCAGGAAGGCAACCACGCGGCGCCGCGCAGCATCGGGCTGACACTTCGCAAGAGCTTCGGCTCCTGACGTGAGCGAATCGGCGCCTCCATCCCCTGACGACACACCCCCGGCGCCATCCGGGCCGGGGCGCGCCTTTGCCACGCAGACCCTGGCCGCGCTGCGGCGCATCGCCACCCCCGAGGGCATCGAGCGGCTGGAGCAGGTGGACGTGGGCGGCGACAGGCAGTGGATCTGCATTCGCGGCCGCCACCGTGCCAACCCCGTCCTGCTGGTGATCCACGGTGGCCCGGGCACCCCGGCGATGCCCTTGAGCTGGGCCTACCAGAGCCCCTGGGAAGACTTCTTCACCGTCGTCAACTGGGACCAGCGCGGCGTGGGCAGGAACGCCGCCGACGCCGATCGCGAGCAGCTGCTGCCCACGATGTCGCTGGAACGCATCGTGAGCGACGGCGAGGCCGTCATCGAACACCTGCGGCGCAGCCTGGGCAAGGAGCGCATCGCCGTCCTCGGCTACTCGTGGGGCGCGCTGGTCGGCGTGTTTCTGGCTGCGCGCCGGCCCGAGCTCCTCAGCGTCTACGTGGGCACCGGACAGGCGGTGTCGGCCGCCTTCGAACCCCTGATCCATGGCGAAGTGCTGGCGGCGGCACGCCGTGCCGGCGACGAAGCCGCGGTACGGGAGCTCGAAGCGATGGACGTCGCTGCCGGCGGCACGGGCAGCGACGGCGTCTTCCCGCTGGAGCAGGTGCGCGCGCTGCGCCGCCATGCGGCGCGTTACGACGGCATGTGGTACGGGCGGCCCGACCTGCAGTTGATGACGGACCTGTGCAGTCTGGCGCCGGAGTACGACGAGCGCGACCTCGCCGCCTGGCGCGCCGGCTCGGCCTGGATCGTCGCAGGGTCCCTCGGACAGGATCTGGCCACCTGCGACCTGCGAAGCCTTCGCTCGCTGCAGGTGCCGGTGGTACTCCTGCAGGGCCGCTACGACCTCGCCACGCCGCACGCCGCGGCCGCGGCGTGGCTGGACGCGCTCGATGCCCCGTCCAAGCAGCTGGTCAGTTTCGAGCGCAGCGCCCACTTCGTGATGCTCGAGGAACCGGGGCGCTTCCTGCTGGCGCTGGTGCAGCATGTGCTGCCGCTGACCGAGGGTGCGCCGCCCTTCGCCAGGCTGCCGCGATGAGCAGCACGGCGCGCGCGCGCCCGCTGCGCGTCGCGGCGGCCCAGCTCGGGCCGATCGGCCGCCACGAAAGCCGCGCCGCCGTGCTGCGTCGCCTGGTGGCGCTGGTGGAAGCGGCGGCCGCCGGGGGCGCGGCGCTGGTGGTGCTGCCCGAGCTGGCCCTGACCTCCTTCTTTCCGCGCTGGGTCATCGACGACCCGGCCGAATTCGAAGGCTTCTTCGAGGACGCCGTGCCGGGCCCGGGCACGCAGCCGCTGTTCGACGCCGCACGACGGCTCGGCATCGGCGTACACATCGGCTATGCCGAACGCGCAGTGATCGACGGCGCGGTGCACCACTTCAACAGCAGCGTGCTGGTCGATCGCAGCGGCGAGGTGATCGGCCGCTACCGCAAGGTGCACCTGCCGGGCGATCGTGAACCGCGGGCCGGCGCGGCCTTCCAGCACCTCGAGAAACGCTGCTTCGAGACCGGCGACGGCGGCTTCCGGGCCTGGCCCGCGCTGGGCGGCATCGTGGGGATGCTGATCTGCAACGACCGCCGCTGGCCCGAGGCCTGGCGCGTGCTCGGGCTGCAGGGCGTGGAACTGGTGCTGGTGGGCTACAACACGCCCCTGCACAACCCCGAGGCGCCTGGGCATGACGCCCACGTGAAGGCGCAGCACCGGCTCGTGATGCAGGCCGGGGCCTACCAGAACGCCACCTGGGCGGTGGCGGTGGCCAAGGGCGGCACCGAGGAAGGCCAGGCCCTGCTGGCCGACACCCTCATCGTGGCGCCGTCGGGCGAGATCGTCGCCGAGTCGCGCACCGAGGGCGACGAGCTGGTGCTGGCCGATTGCGATCTCGAGCTGACAGGCACGTACAAGAGCACCATCTTCGACTTCGCAGCGCACCGCGAGCCGCGGGCCTACGGGCTCATCGTCGAGCGCCGGGGCGCCGGCCCGCCGCTGCAGGACTGAACAGCGCGCAGCCGTTCGCGGCGCAGCTCGCCGGCGCCTAGGGAGCGGCGCCCAAGCGCGCCTCTTCGTCGCGCGCCGCGGTCACGGTGGCCGGGAAGCGGCGCAGCACCGGCACCAGCAGGGCTGCCGACAGCAGCATGGCCGCGACGGCGACGGCCACCATGGCCGTCAGCAGGGCATCGGCCTGGCCCTTCCACTGGTCGGACAGGGCACCCACCGCTACAGGCCCGAGCGAGCCCAGCACGATGTTGGTCGTGACCCCGATGGACACCAGGCGCGCGCGCATCGGCGCCGGCGTGATGTCCTGCAGCGCGGTCGGGTAGAGCAGCGTGCCCGCCATCACCGCGGTGAGGTAGAGGCCCACGCCGATGAACAGCTGCGTCGTGTTCTGCGAGAACAGCATGCCGACGGCGACCGTCGCGCCCAGGCCGGCTGCGCCCAGCAGCATCGCGGCCGGCAGGCGCAGGCCGAACCAGGGCTCCAGCCGGCGGTAACCCACCTGCGCGATGAAAAACCCCGCCAGGGTGGCGGCAAAGGTGGCTGCGCCCATGCCGTTGCCGGTCACCAGCGTCGAGGCGCCCATCTGCCGCATGGCCACCGCCGGTGCGAAGGCGAGGACACCGCCGATGCCGAACACCATGCAGCCCACACCGAGGTAGAAGCTCACGAAGGCCGGCCATTGGCGGCGCAGGAAAGGCAGCACGGGCGGCGCGCGCCGGCTCGCGCGCTGTGCGACCGCAGGGCCGGCGGCCGGCACCGCGTCCCGCACCGGCCGGGAGATCGGCGCCCACAGGATCAGCGGCACGAAGATCAGACCCGGCAGGGCCGTGGCCAGGAAGGCCAGGCGCCAGGTGGGCAGGCCCTGCAGCAGTTCCGGCAGCGCTTCGCGCCAGAGGTCGATGCCGTGGATGAGCCAGCCGCTGAAGGCGATCACCAGCCCCATGCCCAGGCGGCCGCCCAGGATCAGGGTCGAGTTCGCCAGGTGCCGCTGGCGGCCGCGGAACAGTTCGGGAATCAGTGCATAGGCAATGGGCAGAAGACCGATCTCGCCGATGCCGATCAAGGCACTGGCGATGAAAAGCTCTTCGAAGCTGCGGGCGGAGCCGGCCAGCGCCATGGAGATGCTCCACAGCGCGATGGAACAGGCCAGCACGATGCGGCGGTCGAAACGGTCGGCCAGCCAGGCGATCGGGTAGCCGGCCACGGCGGTGAACAGCGCCACGCTGACGCCCTGCACGAGGCCGATCTGGAAGTCGCTCAGCGTCAACTCCTGGCGCAGTGCATCGACCTGCAGGCTGATGATCTGGCGGTCGACCAGCGTGTACAGCGCCAGCGCGACCAGCAAGGCCAGGGTCCACCACGACGACGGCGGCGCGCCGGGCTCGGCGGCTGCGGTTGGGGTCGGCGTGGGGTCGCTGCCGAGCGGGGAATCGGCCGGCAAGGCCATGGGCGAGCTCCAGGAGACGGCTGCGGACACGATGGCCCTGATCGAAGCCTTCGCTGGACGACGGAGCGCAGAGGACGGAGACCTCGTCGTGAGTGGATAATATATCGTCCACCTTCGCTGCGGCAAGCCGGCAAGCGCGGGCCCGGGCCGCCGCGGCGCTGCGCGGGGCCGTCAGAAGCTGCCCAGCGCCGTGCCCAGCACCACCACTGCCACCAGCGCCAGCAGCGGCACCAGCACCGCCACCACGAAGATGTCGAAGTAGCTCTGGCGGTGCGTGAGCCCGCAGATGCCCAGCAGCGTGATGACGGCGCCGTTGTGCGGCAAGGCATCGAGGCCGCCGGTGGCGATGGCGGTCACGCGGTGCAGCAGGTCGGGCGCGATGCCGGCCGCGCGACCCATCTCCAGCCAGGTCGCGCCCAGCGTCTGCAGCGCGATGCTCATGCCGCCCGAGGCCGAGCCGGTGATGCCGGCCAGGATGTTGATGGCGATGGACATGGACACCAGTGGGTTGTCCGGCGCGATGCCCAGCACCGCGTCGCGGATCAGCGTGAAGCCGGCCAGCGACGCGATGACCGCGCCGAAGCCGACCTGGGAGGCGGTGTTCATCAGCGGCATCACCGACGCGCCGGCGCCTTCTTCGAGCACCGACTTCAGCGGCAGGCCCGGCGCCGCGGCCCGACGTCGTGCCAGCCACCACAGCCCGGCCAGCAGCACGATGGCGGCACTCAAGGCGCCGATGACGGCCCAGATGCCGCGCACCGCCTGCACGCTGGTGCCGCCGTAGCGGGCTTCGGCCAGGTAGCCGGTGTCCAGCGCCGGCCAGAGCCAGGTCGACAAGGCGTAGTTCAGCACGATGACCAGCACCACGGGCGCGATCGCCATGCCGAAGGGCAGCGGCAGGGGTTCGGGGCTGGCTGCGCCCACGATGGCCACGCCTGGCGGCGCCTCGTCGCCGTAGCCTTCGCCGCGGCGCCGGGCGGTTGCCGCGCGGCGGGAGATCCACCACCAGCCGCCGGCCAGCATCACCGCGCCGCCGATCAGGCCCAGGCCGGGCGCGGCAAACGGCGTGGTGCCGAAGAAGGGCATCGGAATCGCGTTCTGGATCGCCGGCGTGCCCGGCAGCGCCGTCATCGTGAAGGTGAAGGCGCCCAGTGCGATGGTGGCCGGGATCAGCCGCCGCGGCACCTGCGCTCGCCGGAACAGGGCTGCCGCGATGGGATGCACGGCAAAGGCCACCACGAACAGCGACACGCCGCCGTAGGTGAGCACCGCGCAGGCCAGCACGATCGCCAGCACGGCGTGACGCGTGCCGAGGCGGCCCACGATGCCCTGCGCGATGGCCAGCGCCGCGCCGCTGGCTTCCATCAGCTTGCCGAACACCGCCCCCAGCAGGAACAGCGGAAAGAAGGCCACGATGAAGCCGCCCAGCGCGCTCATGAAGACCTGCGTGTAGCTGGCGAACAGCGGCGCCTCGGGGCTGAACAGCACGGCCAGCAAGGCACACAGCGGCGCCAGCAACAGCACGCTCACGCCGCGGTAGGCCAGCGTCATCAACAGCACCAGCGCCAGCACGATGCCGGCCATGCTGGTCATTCGAGGAAGTCCCGCCCGAAGTCGAAGGTCGAGCGATGGCCGAGGTCGGCGCCGTGCGCCTTCAGCCAGCGGTCTGCGGCGTCCCGCCCCAGCCCGTGCAGGCGCGACAGGAAGCTCCAGTGCGTGTCCAGCTTGGACGAGGCGCCGAGTGCCGCCAGCGGCTCGCCGCCGTCGATGCGGTGCACGCGCAGCGCCTCTACGCGCTGGAAGGTGCGCTCGCGGTACTGGTGCCCGGGGCGGCCCTCGGCCTGGATCAGCTGCTGCAGCAGGGCGATGGAGCGCAACTCCTTGAGCAGGCTGGCGTTGAAGGTGACCTCGTTCATGCGGTCGAGGATGTCGCGCGCGGTGGTCGGCACGCTCTCGCGCAGGTGGGGGTTGATCTGCACGAGCAGCAGGTCGTCGGCCGGTGTCTCGGTGATCAGCGGCAGCAGCGACGGGTTGCCGGCGAAGCCGCCGTCCCAGTAGGCCTCGCCCTCGATGTCCACCGCCTGGAACAGCAGCGGCAGGCAGGCCGAGGCCAGCACCACGTCGGCCGTCATCTCCTGCTGGCGGAAGATGCGCAACCGTCCGCTGCGCACGTGGGTGGCCGAGATGAACAGCTGCAGCTTGTCGCAGCGGCGGACGCCGTCGAAGTCGATCGTCCGGGCCAGCAGCTCGCGCAGCGGGTTCAGGTTCAGCGGGTTGAGCTGGTAGGGCGACCAGGTCCTGGCGATGGCGTCGGACCACCAGCCCTGCACGCCGCGCGCCCAGGCCTGCGAGGGCGCGGTCCAGGCCTCGGCCCAGGCGCGCGCGGGGGCCGGCCAGGAAAACATCCAGGGGGACAGGGACGCGCCCGCGGGCGCCGCTTCAGCGCCGGGTGCCCCGGGTGCAGCACCGGGCCCTTCCTGCCACGGCGCCCGCTGCGCCACCCCTTCCCACAAGCGCCGCAGGGCGGCACGCGCGCCGTCGCGGCCTCCCTCCATCAGGCCCGAGGCCAGAGCCACGGCGTTCATGGCACCGGCGCTGGTGCCGCTGACGCCAGCGATCACCAGAGGGTGTTCCTCGAGCAGGCGGTCAAGAACCCCCCAGGTGAAGGCGCCGTGGGCACCTCCACCCTGCAGGGCCAAGTCGATGGGTCGGCGCTGCCGGCGCCCGGGGCTTTTGGAAGTCATGCCGTCAGTGTGACATCGGCCGGTGACGCGACGCCGTGTGCCGCCACCCAGGCCCTGCATCCCTGGGGACGAGCGCGACCTGCCGGGGCGGCCATCCCTGCCCTTGCCGGGGGCTTGCCGGCCAGGGACCGAGCGCGCGAGCCGTCACCCACAATGGCCGCTCGCCACTGCCGTCGTCGCATGTCCTCCGAGTCATCCTTCGTCCAGACCCTCGGCACCATGGCCGGTGGCCTCGGCCTGTTCCTGCTCGGCATGGGCCTGATGACCGACGGCCTGAAACTCGCTGCCGGGCCGGCCCTGCACCGCATCCTGGCCGGTGCCACGCGCACACGCGCACACGCCCTGGGTTCGGGGCTGCTGGTCACGGCGCTGGTGCAGTCGTCCAGCGCGGTCACGGTGGCGGCGATCGGCTTCGTCAACGCCGGCCTGCTGGCGCTCGGCCCGGCGCTGTGGGTGCTGTTCGGTGCCAACGTCGGCACCACCATGACGGGCTGGATCGTGGCCTTGATCGGCCTCAAGTTCAAGGTCGAGGCGCTGGCCATGCCGCTGGCCGGTCTGGGCGCGCTGCTGCGGCTGACCGGCGAGGGCCGGCGAAGCGGCGCCATCGGCACCGCGCTCGCCGGCTTCGGCCTGCTGTTCATGGGCATCGCCCTGTTGCAGCAGGCCTTTGCCGGGCTGGCCGGCCAGATCAGCCTGCCGCAGGGCACCGGGCCGCTCGCGGTGCTGGCGCAACTGGGCATCGGCGTGATCATGACGGTGCTGATGCAGTCGTCCAGCGCAGCCATGGCCATCACGCTGACCGCCGCGCAGGGCGGGCTGATCGATGCGCAGGGCGCGGCGGCGGTGGTCATCGGCGCCAACGTCGGCACCACGGTGACGGCCGTGCTGGCCGCCGTCGGTGCGACGCCGAACGCCCGCCGAGCGGCAACGGCGCACGTCGTCTTCAACCTGCTCACGGGACTGGTCGCGCTGCTGCTGCTGCCCTGGCTCATCGGCGCGCTGGGCCTGGCGCGCGAGGCGCTCGACCTGCCGCCCGACCCGGCCACCCAGCTGGCCTTGTTCCACACCACCTTCAACGTGCTGGGCGTGCTGCTGATGTGGCCCCTGGCGGCCCGGCTCACGCACTGGCTGCAGCAGCGCTTCCGGGCGCGCGAGGAAGACGAAGCGCAAGCCCAGTTCCTCGACGACAACGTGCTGGCCGTGCCCACGCTGGCGCTCGACGCGCTGGCGCGCGAGGCGGCCCGCGCCGGGCAGGTGGCCTTGCGCATGACGCGATCCGCCCTGCGCGGCGCCCCTGCGTCGGCCCTGAAGACGGACCAAGCCGTCTTCGCGAGCCTGGACGCCGCCATCGAGCGCTTCGTCGATCGCCTGCGCCGGGCCTCGATGTCGCAGGCCGCGGGCGCCCGGCTGGCCGAGCTGCTGCGCATCGAGCGCTACCACGAGGAAGCAGCGGAGCTGGCAGCCAACGCCGCCGCATTGGCGCCGCCCGGACCCGCCGATGCACACCTGGCCGCGGCAGACACTGCCTTTGCCGCCGCTGCCGGCCTGCTGCTGTCGCGATGCGAGGCCGACGAAGCGCCCGGCGCCACCGAGTGGCAGGGCGACCTGGCCGCGCTGGACGCACGCTACCAGGAGCTCAAGGCCGCCCTGCTGTCCGCCGGCGCCGAAGGCCGCCTGGCCCTGACCACGATGGAACAGGCCCTGCGACGCAGCAGCGCGCTGCGTCGTGCCACGCAGCAGCTCTGCAAGGCCAGGGGACGCCTGGCCGACGCCCCCCGTGCGCCCTGACGCGGGCGGCGCAAGGCGCGGCCGGCGCAAGCCCCGCCGGGTCGGCAGGCCTGCGCCTGCGCTGCCCCTTCTGGGATACTGAACCGATCCACTCCAGGAGGACGACCGATGAGCCCTCTGCGCGCCATCATCGCGGCGACCGACTTCTCTGCGCCATCGCGGCATGCGGCACAGCGGGCGGCCCTGCTGGCCCGCACCAGCGGCGCATCGCTGACGCTGATGCACACCGTCGGCGGCTCGGCGCTCGATGACCTTCGCCGCTGGCTTGCCGACGACAGCCAGGCGGCCAGCGCCATCGAGGCCGATGCACAGCAGCAGTTGCAGGCCCTGGCGGCCCAGCTGGCCACCGGCCAGGGCCTCGAGGTGCGCACCCATCTGAGCACCGGGCACCCGGTGGAGCAGGTGATCCGCCACGCCGACGACACCGACGCCGATCTGCTCGTGACGGGCACGCGAGGCGCCGGCTACCTTCGAGGGGTGGCGATCGGATCGACCGCCGAGCGCATCGCCAAACGTTCTTCCCGACCGGTGCTGATGGTGCGCCAGCTGCCCCACGAGGCCTATCGCCGGATCCTGGTGCCGGTGGACTTCTCGGACTGGAGCCGCAGCGCCATCGATCTGGCGCGGCAGGTCGCACCGCAGGCCTCGATGGTGCTGATGCACGCCGTCGAAGTGCCTTACGAAGGCAAGATGCGGCTTGCCGGCGTGACCGACGACGTCGTGGGGCGGTACCGGGACGCCGCGCGGAGCGAGGCGCAGCATCGGCTGCACGATCTCGCAGCCGATGCCGGGCTCGACACGGCGCGGCTGCGGCTGAGCACGCCCAGCGGCGCAGACCCCTGGATGCTGACCGTGATGGAAGAACAGGAGCAGGACTGCGACCTGGTGGTCATCGGCCGGCAGGGACGGCACGCCCTCGACGAGTTCCTGCTCGGCAGCACCACCCGCATGGTGGTGGCCGAAGGCGCGGCAGACGTGCTGATCTGCAGCCGCCGATCCGGCTGATCGGGGCCCGCCTACCGGGGCACTGCGCGGCCCGAAAGTAGACTCCGCGGCGATGTCCCTGCTCCTGCTGTTCCTGTTGCCCTTCATCGGCAGCGTGGTTGCCGCGCTGTTGCCGACCACCGCACGCAACCTCGAGTCGCTGTGGGCCGCGGCCGTGGCCCTCGTGATCGTGGTGCAACTGGCCTGGCTGTACCCCGACATCAGCGCCGGCGTGGTGTTGAGCGAACGCCTGGCCTGGATGCCCGGCCTGGGCATCGACATCGTGGTCCGCCTGGACGGCTTCGCCTGGATGTTCGCCATGCTGGTCAGCGGCATGGGGCTGCTGGTCATCGTCTACGCACGCTACTACCTGTCGGCCGACGACCCGGCGGCGCGCTTCCATTCACTGCTGCTGGGTTTCATGGGGGCCATGCTGGGCGTGGTGGTGTCGGGCAACCTGGTGCAGTTGGTGGTGTTCTGGGAACTGACCAGCGTCTTCTCCTTCCTGCTGATCGGCTACTGGACCCATCGCAAGGACGCGCGCCGCGGTGCCCGCATGGCCTTCACAGTCACCGCCACGGGCGGGCTGGCCCTGCTGGCCGGCGTGCTGCTGCTGGGCCACATCGTGGGCAGCTACGAGCTCGACGTGCTGCTGCGCTCGGGCGACCTGGTGCGCGCACACGCGCTCTACCCCCTGGCGCTGGGCCTGGTCCTGCTGGGCGCGCTGACCAAGAGCGCACAGTTCCCTTTCCACTTCTGGCTGCCGCACGCCATGGCCGCGCCCACGCCGGTGTCGGCCTACCTGCATTCGGCCACCATGGTGAAGGCCGGTGTCTTCCTGCTGGCCCGCCTGTGGCCGGTGCTGTCGGGCACGCCGGAGTGGTTCTGGATCGTCGGCGGCGCAGGGCTGGCCACGCTGCTGCTGGGCAGCTACGTGGCGATGTTCCAGAACGACCTCAAGGGCCTGCTCGCGTATTCGACCATCAGCCACCTCGGCCTGATCACGCTGCTGCTGGGACTGAACAGTCCGCTGGCCGCCGTGGCGGCGGTGTTTCACATGATGAACCACGCGACCTTCAAGGCCTCGCTGTTCATGTCGGTGGGCATCATCGATCACGAGAGCGGCACGCGCGACATGCGCCGTCTCGACGGCCTGTTCCGCTTCATGCCCATCACCGGCACCCTGGCCATCGTGGCCTGCGCCGCGATGGCCGGCGTGCCGCTGCTCAACGGCTTCCTGTCCAAGGAAATGTTCTTCGCCGAGACCGTCTTCGTCACCGCCCATCCGGCCATCGAATACGGCCTGCCGGCGGCCGCCACACTGGCCGGCGTGTTCGCGGTGGTGTATTCGCTGCGCTTCGGCCACGACGTGTTCTTCGGCCCGCCGCCCACCGACTGCCCGCGCCAGCCGCACGAGCCGGTGCACTGGATGCGCGTGCCGGTGGAACTGCTGGTGCTGGCCTGCATCGTCGTGGGCACGCTGCCGGCCTGGTCCATCGGCCCGGTGCTGGCCCTGGCCGCGCAGCCGGTGGTGGGCGGCACGCTGCCCGACTACAGCCTGGCGCTTTGGCACGGCTTCAATGCCCCGCTGATGATGAGCCTGATGGCCACCGCAGGCGGCCTTCTCGTCTACCTGTTGTTCGCCGCACGTTTCAAGCAGCACCGCGGGCGCGGCGCGCCGCTGCTGCTGGGCCTGGACGGCAAGCGCCTGTTCGAAAACGGCCTGGCCCGCGCCTCGCAGGCCGCGCGGCAGCTGGTGCGCTGGCTGGGAACGCGGCGGCTGCAGCCGCAGTTGTTCATGATGCTGCTGATCGCCGGCTTGGCGGGCCTGGCCTCGGCGCTGATCGTGCCGCTGACCTGGGGCGACCGCGAGCGCGTGCCGGTCACGCCCGAGTTCGTGCTGCTGTGGGTGATCGCCGGAGCCTGCGCCATCGGTGCGGCCAACCAGGCCAAGTTCCACCGCCTGGCGGCGCTGGCCATGCTCAGCGTCGTCGGCCTGGCCCTGTGCATCACCTTCGCCTGGTTCTCGGCACCCGACCTCGCGCTGACCCAGCTGGCCGTCGAGGTCGTCACCCTGGTGCTGTTCCTGCTGGGCCTGCGCTGGATGCCCAAGCGAATGGAGGAAGACGACCCGCGCACGGCCGCGCGCGCGTGGTGGCGCAGGCGCCGTGACCTGGTGCTGGCGGCGGCCATCGGCATCGGGCTGTCGGCGCTGTCGTACGCGCTGCTGACGCGGCAGGCGCCGCTGTCGATCTCGCCCTTCTTCATCGAGAAGGCCCTGCCTGAAGGCGGCGGCACCAACGTCGTCAACGTCATGCTGGTCGACTTCCGTGCCTTCGACACGCTGGGCGAAATCACCGTGCTGGGCATCGTCGGGCTGACGGTGTATGCCCTGCTGCGGCGCTTCCGGCCGGCGCCCGAGACGGTGGACCCGACGGAGCAGCAGAAGGCGCCCGCCCGTGCCTCCGGCGAAGACCTGATCGATCGCGACGGGGACGGCGACGTGCACTTGCCGCCCTATCTCGAGGTGCCCGCCGTGCTCGTGCGCCTGTTGCTGCCGGTGGCCGGGCTCTTTGCCTTCCACCTCTTCATGCGCGGCCACAACGAGCCCGGTGGCGGCTTCGTCGCCGGCCTGGTGGTGGCCATCGCCTTCATCGCGCAGTACATGGTCAGCGGCACGCGCTGGGTGGAAGACCGCATGCACCTGCAGCCGCAACTATGGATCGCCGTCGGCCTGCTCATCGCCCTGGCCGCCGGCCTGGGTTCGCTGGCCCTGGGCCATCCCTTCCTGACGACACACACCGCCCACGTCACCTGGCCGCTGGTGGGCGAGGTGCACCTGCCCACCGCGGCCATCTTCGACCTCGGCGTCTTCGCGGTCGTCGTCGGCTCCACGCTGCTGCTCCTGACCTCTCTGGCGCACCAGTCGCTGCGCGCCCGCCGGCGCTACGGCATGGCCGTCGTCGACACGAGGAACGGCTGATGGAGGTCGTCATCTCGATCGCCATCGGCGTGCTGGCCAGCGCCGGGGTGTGGCTGGTGCTGCGGCCGCGGACCTTCCAGGTGCTGATCGGCCTGACCCTGCTGTCCTATGCCGTCAACCTGTTCATCTTCAGCGTCGGCAGCCTGGCAGTGGACCGCGAACCCATCGTGAAGCCGGGCCTGGCGGCCGACCTCGTCAACTACAGCGACCCGCTGCCGCAGTCGCTGGTGCTCACCGCCATCGTCATCGGCTTCGCCACGACTGCGCTGTTCCTGGTGGTGCTGCTGGCGCTGCGCGGCCTGTCCGGCGGCGACCATGTCGACGGCCAGGAGGAGCGCCCGTGACGGCGACAATGAACCACCTGCTGGTGGCCCCCGTGCTGCTGCCGCTGGCCACGGCGGCGCTGATGCTGCTGCTGGGCGAGGGCCGGCGCGGGATCAAGGCGGTGACCAACGTGCTGTCCACCGCGCTCGGGCTGGCCATCGCGGTGAGCCTGCTGCTGGACGTGGCCGGACGCGACGCGCCGGCGGCCTTCGGCATCTACCTGCCGGGCAACTGGCCCGTGCCCTTCGGCATCGTGCTGGTCGCCGACAGGCTGTCGGCGCTGATGGCGGTGCTGACCGGCTGCGTGGGACTGGCGTCGATGCTGTACGCGCTGGCGCGCTGGCAGCACGCCGGGGTGTACTTCCACGTGCTGTTCCAGCTGCAGCTGATGGGGCTGTACGGCGCCTTCCTGACGGCCGACCTGTTCAACCTGTTCGTCTTCTTCGAAGTGCTGCTCGCGGCCAGCTACGGCCTGCTGCTGCACGGCGGCGGCAGCCCGCGGGTGCGCGCCGGGTTGCACTACATCGCCATCAACCTCGTGGCTTCGCTGCTGTTCCTGATCGGCGTGGCGGTGCTCTACGGCGTGACCGGCACGCTGAACATGGCCGACATCGCGCAGAAGCTGCCCGCGGTGCCGGACAGCGACCGCGGCCTGCTGCACGCGGGGGCGGCCATCCTGGCCATCGCCTTCCTGGCCAAGGCGGGCCTGTGGCCGCTGAACTTCTGGCTGCCCCCGGCCTATGCCGCCGCCAGCGCGCCGGCGGCGGCGGTGTTTGCGATCCTCACCAAGGTGGGCGTGTACGCCGTGCTGCGGCTGTGGACGCTGTGCTTTCCGGCCGATGCCGGGGCCTCGGCCGGCTTCGGCGGCGACGTGCTGGTGTGGGGCGGCATCGCCACGCTGGCCTTCGGGGCGGTGGGCATGCTGGCGTCGCAGCAGCTCGCGCGGCTGGCCGGCTACGCCGTCATCGCGTCTTCGGGCACGCTGATCGCGGCGATCGGCTTCGACGCCCCGGCGCTGAGCAGTGGTGCGCTGTATTACCTGGCCAGCTCCACACTGGCCGGCTGCGCGCTGTTCCTGCTGGTGGAACTGCTGGAGCGTTCGCGCCAGGTCGAACTGGGCCCGCAGCAACTGGACGACGGCAACGACGCGCTGCCCGCCTTCATGGACGCCGGGCCGCCCGCTGGCACCAACCTGGACGACAACGAGCAAGCGCTGATCGGCCGCGCCATCCCCGCCGCGCTGGCCTTCCTGGGCGTGGCGTTCACGGTGTGCGCGCTGGTCACGGCGGGCCTGCCGCCGCTGTCGGGTTTTGTCGCCAAGCTGGCGATGCTGTCGGCGCTGCTGGTGCAGCCCACGCTGGCGGCGTGGACGCTGTTCGGACTGCTGATCGTCTCGGGCCTGTGCGCGGCCATCGCGCTGATGCGCGTGGGCGTGCGCCATTTCTGGACCACACAGGACCGCCCGGCGCCGCGCCTGCGCGTGATCGAAACGCTGCCCATCGCCGGGCTGATGGCGGCATCCGCAGCCCTGGTGCTGCAGGCCGACGCCGGGCTGGCCTACACCCGCGCCGCGGCCGAATCGCTGCATGCGCCGCAGCTGTACATCGACGCCGTCATGGGTGCGCGGCCGGTGGCACGTCAGGCGGTGGCCCCATGAAGCGCCTGTTGCCGTCGCCCTGGCTGTCGCTGGGCCTGTTCGGCGGCTGGCTGCTGCTCACGCGCAGCTTCAGCGTCGGTCAGATCCTGCTGGGTGTGCTGGTGGCGGTGGCGATGCCGCTGCTGATGGCTCCCCTGCGACCGCGGCCCGGGCCGCTGCGCCGCTGGAAGCTGTTGCTGCGGCTGATCCTGCGCGTCGGCGCCGAGGTGCTGCGCTCGGCGACGCAGGTGGCCGCGGGCGTGCTGCGGGCGCAATCACGCCCTCCGCGAGGGGCCTTCGTGATCGTGCCGCTGGATCTGCACGACACGCACGGGCTGGCCGCCCTGGCCATGATCTCGGCCGTCATCCCGGGCACGGTCTGGTCTGAACTGGCACCCGACCACAGCGCCCTGCTGATGCACGTGTTCGACCTCGAGGACGAGGCCGCGTTCATCCACCACTTCAAGACCGACTACGAACAGCCACTGAAGGAGATCTTCGAATGAACAGCGAGGGCTTCCACCACGCGACTTGCCGCCCGAGCGGCGTGCGCTCGACCCGACGGGTGCTCGCATGAGCGATGTCCTGTCGATGGCGATCACCGCCACCCTCGGCCTGTACGCTGCGGCCATGGGCCTCGGCGCGGCGCGCCTGTTCCGCGGGCCCAGCGCGCAGGACCGCGTGCTGGCGATGGACTTCCTCTACGTGGTGGGCATGCTGATGATGCTGGTGCTGGCCATCCGCTACGAGAGCGAGATGTACTTCGAAGGCGCCCTGGTGATGGTGCTGTTCGGCTTCGTCGGGTCGGTGGCGATGGCCAAGTTCCTGTTGCGCGGCGAGGTGATCTGAGCATGCAGGCCTGGGCCGAGATCGTGGTGGCGCTGCTGCTGCTGTGCAGCGGGGCTGTCGTGCTGGTGGCCGCACTGGGCCTGTGGCGGCTGCCCGACTTCTTCATGCGCATGCACGCACCGGCGCTGGCCTCCACGCTCGCCGCCTGGATCGTCACCTTCGCCTCCATCGTCTACTTCAGCGCGCGCGGCGGCCTGAGCCTGCATGTCTGGCTGATCATCATCGTGCTGTCGATCACCGCCCCGGTGACGACGATCGTGCTGGCGCGCGCGGCGCTGTTTCGCCGCCGCCAGGCCGGCGACCCCCTGCCCGCGCCCCTGCAGCGGCGCCGCTGAGCCCGGATGGGGCCGCGACGGCCCTCAGGTCCAGCGCGCGCGCATCAGCACCCACAGCCCGCCGGCCAGCGGCAGGGCCAGGCAGGCGAAGGCCGCGGTCAGGCTGCCCAGCGCTGCAGCCAGCAGCCCGAAGACCGGCGGCCCGACGACGACGCCGAAGAAGGTGAAGAACAAGGTGCCCGCGGTGGCCATGCCGGCCTGGGGCTGCGGCACCAGACGCGCGACGGTGGCCAGGTAGACGCCGTTCCAGCCCACCGCGGTGGCGCCGAATGCCGCCAGCAGCACCCCCACCAGCGGCGCCGGACTGTCGGGCGACAGCAGGGCCGTCGCCAGCGCGCAGGCCGTCATGCCCCACGCCAGGACCAGCAGCACGCGGCGCGAGCCGAGCCAGCGGTCGGCCACGAAACCCCAGGCGATGCGGCCGACCACGCCGGCCACCTGCGACACCGCCAGCGCGGCGCCCGCCGCGGCCAGGGTCCAGCGCAGATCGCCGGTGAGCAGGCTGACCATGAACGAGGTCAGGCTCACCTGCACCATCGAAAACACGAAGCTCACCATCGCCACGCTCCTGAGCAAGGGGTGCGTGGCGACGAAACGCACCGGCGCCAGCATCTGCGCCGGCCTGGGCCAGGGGCTGCCGGCGTCGCGCTCGCGGTCGAGTTCGCCGGCCAGCGGCGCAGCGCCCAGCGCAGCCACCGCGCACAGGGCGGCCACGCCGAACAGCGCCGCGTCGGCGCCACCCAGCAGCACCAGCGGCGGCACCACCAGTCCGGCGATCACGCCGCCCAGCGGCACGCCGGTCTGCTTGATCGAGAACACCAGCGCGTAGTGGCGCGGCTCGGTGGTGCGCGAGAGCATCTGGCTGCTCGCCGGTGTGATCGGCCCGTAGCCCAGGCCCACGACAAATGCCCCCAGCGCCACTAGCGGCAGCTCCGGGGTGCTCAGCAGCAGCAGGCCCAGGGCACTGACCAGCAGCCCGCCCTGGCTGGTGCGGATGGGGCCGAAACGCCTGACCAGGTGGGCGCCGACCTGCGTGGCCACCATCGCGCCCAGATACACCAGCGCCATGAACACGCCGACCGCCACCGCGCTCAGGTCCAGCCGCTGCAGCAGCAGGGGGGCCGCCACGGTCGGCGCGATCACGGCGGCCGAGGACGCGGCCTGCACGAAGGTGGTGACGGGCAGCGCCGCACGGCGCACGCTGGCGCTGGCAGGCGGCGGCGGCGCCGGATCAGACAGGGGCGATCACCCCGAGTTCGCGAAGCTTGTGGATCTGCTCGGCGCTGAAGCCGGCCTCGGCTAAAAGCGCCTCGTTGTGCTGGCCCATGCTGGGCGCGGCCCGCGTCGGCAGCGTCACGCCCGCGACGCGGATCGGGTTGGCGACCACCTTCGCCTCCCGGCCGTCGCCGTAGGCCAGGCCGACCACGCCCTCGCGTTCGCGCACGAAGGGGTTGTCCAGCGCCTGGGCCACGTCGAACACCGGCGAGACGGGGATCTTGCCCGACAGCTTGTGCAGCCAATGGGCCGTGGGGTGCTGCATCAGGGCCGCGTCGAGTTCGCGCGTGACACGGTCGCGGTGGGCCAGGCGCGCCGCGAAGTTGCAGAGTTCGGGATCGTCGCGCCACTCGGGGTGGCCCAGTTCATCGGCCAGCAGGCCCCAGAACTTCTCCTTGTTGCACATGATGAAGAGCCAGCCGTCGGCGGTGCGGTAGAGCTGGCTGGGCACCAGGCTGGGGTGGCCGCTGCGCGCGGTGCGGCCGGTCACGGTGCCGCCGTTGAGGTACCAGGTGCCGGGGTAGTTGAGGTTGTGCAGCGCGACGTCGAACAGCGAGGTGTCGACGTCCGTGCCCTGCCCCGTCGCGCGCGCACTCATGACGCCGGCGAGCAGGCCGAAGGCCGCCGCGAGACCGGTCATGAGGTCGACGACGGACAGACCGTAGCGCGTCGGCGGTCCGTCGGGCTCGCCGGTCAGGCTCATGTGCCCGGCCTCGGCCTGCATCAGGTAGTCGTAGCCCGGCCAGGCGGCGCGCGAGCCCTCGCGGCCATAGGCCGACAGGTGGGCGCAGACGATGCGCGGGTTGGCCTCCTTCAGGTCTTCGTAGCAGACGCCGAGCTTGGCCGGCAGGTCGCCGCGCAGGTTGTCCAGCACGGCGTCGGCGCCGGCCACCAGCCGCAGGAAGACCGCGCGGCCCTCGGGGTGCTTGAGGTCCAGCGTGAGGCTCTTCTTGTTGCGGTTGAAGGTCTGGAAGAAGTGGCTGTCGTTCTCGCCGAAGAAGTGCGGGCCGACGTGGCGGCCGACGTCGCCGCGGTCCTTGTGGTTCTCGATCTTGATGACCTCCGCCCCCAGGTCGGCGAGGTAGGTCGTGCCGAAGGGGCCGGCGCCGTACTGTTCGACGGCCAGCACGCGCAGCCCGGCCAGTGGCAGCGGGCGGCTCATCGGGCGGACTCCTTCACGGACGTCGCCGGGTGCGCCGGATCCTGCGCCAGCAGCGTCTCGAGCGTGCTTGCGTCGGACAGTTGCGGCAGCGCCAGCACCTGCTGCTGCACACGAGCGGCGCGCTCGGGAGCGAAGTGCAGCGCGGCGTTGGCGCCGAACTTGTGCTGGATCTCGGTGTTCGACAGCGGCCGCTCGGCATGGCCGCGGTTGACGGCCTCGCGGTGGCGCAGCACCTCGCCGTTCTTCAGGGTCACACGCAGTTCGGCGCTGTAGTGCAGAGGGAAGGTCGAGGCGGGGTCGATCTCGGCGTGCACGCGGTCCATCAGCGCCAGCGCCGCCGGCTCGGTGAATGCCGCCGGCAGCAGCTCCTGCAGTCCGAGCCGGCCGCGCATCAGGCCGCTGGCCACGGCGTAGGGCAGGCTGAACTTGGCGTCGTAGTCGCTTCCGGGACGGCGCTTGGCGGCCGGGGGCTCGCACACCACGGGCATGGTGCCGGCCGGCATCAGGGCGTCGATGCGCTCGATGTCGTCCACCGCCACGCCGCGTGCGTGCAGGGCGATGGCGGCGTCGGCGGCCGCATGAACGAAGTGGCACATCGGGAAGGGCTTGATCGCGATCTGCTCGAGCTCCCAGACCCGCCCCAGGCCCGCGCTGCCGAGCGAGATGTCGATCTTCGACTGCAGCTCGGCACCCAGGTAGGCGCGGAACAGGCCGTAGCGGCCTTCGTAAGGCGCCGACGGCGCCGGGATGTCGTGTGCCGCCAGACGTGCCGCCTGCACGCCGGCCTGCGCCGCCCAGCCGGGATGCAGGCGCTTGGTCCAGGCACCGTCTTCCAGGAACTGCAGGTTGCCGCTGGCCTGCGACAGGGCGATGCCCTGCGCGCCGACCAGCTGCCGGGTGTTCAGACCGAGCAGCTTGCCGGCCGCCACCGCGCTGGCGAAGGCGCCGATCACGCCCGTGGGGTGGAAGCCCTGCGTGTGCAGCCCGCCCTTGACGACGCTGGCGAGGCGGGCACCGGCTTCCACGCCGGCGATGTAGGCCAGCAGCATCTGGGCGCCGCTGGCCCGCCGCTCGGCGGCCAGCGACAGCACGGCCGGCAGCACGCCCACCGTGAGGTGCACGACGCCCGCCATGTGGGTGTCGTCGTAGTCCAGGCCGTGCATGAGCACGCCGTTGAGCCAGATCGCGTCGCGCAGCGGCAGACGCCGCGAGAAGCCGATCACGCCACGCGGCCCGGCCGTGTCGGCCAGCGAGCCGATGGCCGTCGCCAGCTTCAGCGCGAAGGCTTCCTGACGCGCGGCCATCGCGCAGCCCACCGCATCGAGCATGAGGTGCAGCGCGCGCTGCTGCGTGGCCGCGGGCACGGCCGCCAGTTGCAGGCCCTGGGCGAACTCGGCGAGCGACTGGGCCGTGGTGTCGATGGACGGCGTGCTCATGTCACTCTGCCTTGGCGCCGCTGTCCTTCACGGCCTTGCCCCACTTCGCGATCTCGCCCCGGATGAAGGCCGCGAGCTCGGGCTGGGTCATCACCATCGGCAGCACGCCCTGCGCGGTGAAGGTCTCGCGCATGGCCGGCGTCTGCAGCATGCGCACGACCTCGGCATGCAGCTTGTCGACGATGGGCTTGGGCGTGCCGGCGGGCGCCATGAGGGTGATCCAGGGCACGCCGGAGAAGCCGGGGAAGCCCTGCTCGGCCACGGTGGGCACGTCGGGCGCGGCGGCGAGTCGCTCTGAACTGCTCACGGCCAGCGCTCGCAGGCGGCCGCTCTTGACGTGCGGCAGCGCCGCCACCGAGGTCTCGAACATGACCTGCACCTGGCCGCCCATCAGGTCGGTGAGTGCGGGCGGCCCGCCCTTGTAGGGCACATGCGTCATCTCGGTGCCCGAGGCCGAGAGGAACATCGCCATCACCAGGTGATTGGTGATGCCGATGCCGCTGCTGGCGTAGTTGATCTGGCCCGGCCTGGCCTTGGCCATCGCGACCAGTTCCTTGACGTCCTTGGCCGGGTACTGCGGGTGCGTGAGCAGCACCAGCGGCACGATGCCGATGCCGGCCACGGGCACGAAGTCCTTCACCGGGTCGTAGGCGAGCTTGGTGAACAGGTGCGGATTGACCGCCAGCACGCCCGAGCTGCTGACCAGAAGCGTGTAGCCGTCGGGCGCGCTCTGCTGCGCCAGCTGCGTGGCGATGGTGCCGCTGGCGCCGGGCTTGTTGTCGACATAGAACTGCTGGCCCCAGGCCTCCTGCAGCTTCTGCGCCACTGCACGGCCCAGCGTGTCGGTGGCCTGGCCTGGCGGAAAGCCGATGAGCACGCGCACCGGCTTGGTCGGGTAGTCGGTGGCCTGGGCCAGCGCGGGGCTTTGCCAGCCCAGGGCCCACAGCGAAGCCAGGGCCGTGAAGAGAATCCGGCGAGCGATCATGGGGGGTCTCCTATTTGTGCGGACAAATACTACGGCGACCCCGCCGGGCCTGTCAACAGCTCGGGCCAGGCCTGCGGGCTTTCACCCATCGGCAGCCGACGGGGCCGCTACTTGCGCAGCTGCATCCGATAGCTGAAGCGGTCGCCGGGGTGCACGTTCTCGGCAAACTCGAGCAGGCGGCCGCGGGCATCGAAATAGCGCCGCACCACGCGCAGCGCCGGGCCGCCAGGGGTGCCGCCGAGGTTGGCTGCGTCGTCGGTGTCCAGCAGCACCGCCTGAAGCTCCTGCTCGACGCGTTCGATGCCGATGCCGTACTCGGCCTCGATCAAGGCGTACACCGCGCCGTGGCGCCCGCGCAGCTTGCCCTCGATGCCCTTCAGCACGGGGTTCAGGTACAGGCGTGTGATGCAGATGGGACGCGTCTCGCCGGTCACGATGCGCAAGCCCATGGCGTAGATCCATTCCTGCCCGGCCTCGGTGTCCAGTTCGCGCGCCTGCGCCCTGGACAGGGGAACGCGGCCGACGAAGGCGAAACGAAGCTGCGTTTCCTGGGCGTACTGCAGCAGGTCGCGCACCGAGCGCGCTTCGTGGCTGTAGCGCGCGTCGTCGGGCAGGGCGGTCACCACCGTGCCCACGCGCTGGCGCCGCGTGACCAGCCCTGCCGCGGACAGCACCCGCACCGCCTCGCGGGCAGTGAAGCGGCTGATGCCGAACTGACCGCACAGCACGGCCTCGGTGGGCAGCTTGGACCCGACGGGATAGCGGCCGCTGGCGATGGCCTGCTTGAGCTCTAGCGCGATCTGCAGGTAGCGCGGCTGGGCCGCGTCTGCGGAAGGGTTGGTCATGGCCACATTTCAGCATGGACTTGACGGGCGCGGCAGTCGTCTTTATATTGTCCGTACATTTGTGAGACGCTGCATGAGTTTCCAACCCCGCTCCATGCTCTTCGTGTCCGGCGAGAAGACCGAGCGCTTCGCCAAGGCCATGGCCGCCGGCGCCGACCTGGTCTGCATCGACCTGGAAGACGCCGTGCACCCGGCGCGCAAGGCCGAGGCGCGAGCGCAGGTGCTGGGCTGGCTGAAGCAGCAGTCGGAACAGCCGCTCCCTCCGGGCACGCCCCGACGTGCGATCAGGATCAACAGCCTGCGCACGCTCGAAGGGCTGCGTGACCTGGTGGCGCTGGCGGACTGCGGCCTGCGCCTCGATGCACTGCTGCTGCCCAAGACCGAAGCCGCGGCCGACGTGCTGACGGTGCAGGCGGTGGTCGGCGCGCAGCTGGGCGGCATCGTGGCGCTGCTCGAGACGCCGCAGGGCATCGAGGACGCCGCGGCCATCGGCCAGGCCGCGCGGCTCGCACCCGGGCCGGCCGCGCCCTTGATGGCCTTGATGCTGGGCGGCGCCGATCTGTCGGCCGAGCTGGGCGCCAGCTTCGATCAGGCCGGGCTCGCCTACGCGCGCGGCCGGCTGGTCAACGCAGCCAAGGCAGCCGGTCTGCAGGCCTGGGACGTTCCCCACATCACCCTGGCCGACGACGCCGGCCTCGCCGCCGAGACCCGCGCGGTTCTGGCGCTCGGCTTCGACTGCAAGTCGGCCATCCACCCACAGCAGATCGCCACCATCCACGCGGCGTTCCGCCCCACGCCGGCCGAACTCGACTGGGCCCGCGCCCTGCTGGCCGCGGTACCGGCCGGCCACGCCGGCGGCGATGGCATCAACGTCGGCGCCTTCCTCTTCGACGGCCGCATGGTCGACGCGCCGCTGCTGAAGAAGGCCCGCCGCATCGCGCAGCGCGCTGCCCTGCCCTGACCCCCACCATCCCACGCAAGGAGAGACATTCCATGGTGCAGACCACCAAGCTCGTCGGAGAAAACCGCTACCGCGAGTCCTTCGGCCGCCACTACGAGGACTTCAAGGTGGGCGACGTGTACGAACACCGGCCGGGCCGCACCATCAGCGAGGCCGACAACACCTGGTTCACCCTGCTGACCATGAACACGCACCCGCTGCACTTCGATGCCGAATACGCCAAGGCCAGCGAGTTCGGCAAGTGCATCGTCAGCAGCCCCTTCACGGTGGCCCTGATGGTGGGCATGAGCGTGAGCGACGTGAGCCAGAAGGCCATCGCCAACCTCGGCTGGACCGACATCACGCTCACCTCGCCGGTGTTCGCCGGCGACACGCTGTACTCCGAGAGCGAGGTGCTGGACAAGCGCGAGTCGAAGTCACGGCCCGGTGCGGGCATCGTCACGGTGAAGACCACCGGCTTCAACCAGGACCACAAGGTCATCGGCCACTTCGTGCGCAAGATCCTGATTGCCAAGAAGGGCCACTCGATCGAAGACAAGGTGGGGTACTAGCCCACCCCCGAAGCGGCTGCGCGCCAGCCAGCGTGAAATCGCTGGCCGGCCTCGGCCAGGCGCAAGACGCCTTCCGGCGTCGTGCGTCCGGGCCAAGCCCCCTCGAGGGGGCAACCCCGGCGGACCGGCGGAGCCGGATCCGCGGCGTTTGCTTGATTCGCAGTGGAGCGGCGAAAAACGCAGCGAGCACTGAATGACCATTGATCTTGGAGAACAGCATGCAAGCCAGAAACACTGACGAACAGGCCTTCGTCGACGCCGTCGAGGTGTGGGCCGAGAAGGAGCTTCGCCCGGTGGCCAAGAAGTTCGACCAGGCCGACGAGTACCCCACGGCCATCGTCGAGCAGATGAAGGAAATGGGCCTGTTCGGCGCCACCATCAGCCCCGAATACGGCGGCCTGGGCCTGAGCGCCTGGACCTACTCGCAGATCGTCATCAAGGTGGCCAGCGTGTGGATGGCTCCTTCGGGCATCTTCAACTCGCACCTCATCGTCGCCGCCGCCATCGAACGCCACGGCACCGACGAACAGAAGCGCCACTACCTGCCGCGTCTGGCCAAGGGCGAACTGCGCGCCAGCATCGGCCTGACCGAGCCCAACGCCGGCTCCGACCTGCAGGCCATCCGCACCACGGCCGTGCGGGACGGCGACGACTACGTGGTCAACGGCGGCAAGATGTGGATCTCCAACAGCCTGCACGGCCATCTCACGCTGCTGCTGGTGAAGACCGACCCGCACGCCCAGCCGCGCCACAAGGGCATGAGCCTGCTGATCGCCGAGAAGGGCCCGGGCTACACCGTGGTGGGCAAGCTCAAGAAGATGGGCTACCGCAGCATCGACACCTGCGAGCTGCACTTCGAGAACTACCGCGTGCACAAGAGCCGGCTGCTGGGCGGCGAAGAGGGCAAGGGCTTCGTCCAGACCGCCAGCGGCCTGGAACTGGGCCGCATCAACGTCGGCGCGCGCGGCGCGGGCATCGCCGAAGGCGCGCTGAAGCTGGCCCTGCGTTACGCCCAGGAGCGCGAGGCCTTCGGCAAGCCGATCTGGCAGCACCAGGCGGTGCAGCTCAAGCTGGCCGACATGGTCACGCTGGTGGAAGGCGCCAAGCGCCTGATCGAACAAGCCAGCCTCAAGTACGACGCCGGCGAACGCTGCGACCTCGAAGCCGCGATGGCCAAGCTGGCCGGCAGCGAGGCCGGCGCCGAATGTTCGCAGCAGGCCATGCGCATCTTCGGCGGCTACAGCTATTCGGTGGAGTACGACATCGAGCGTTTCTACCGCGACGCGATGCTGCTGTGCATCGGCGAAGGCACCAACGAGATCCTGCGCACCATCATCGCCAAGCAGCTGGTCGAGCGCTTCAAGATCTGAAGGCCCAAGGCGGGGTCGGGCAGCTTGCCCAGCCCCGCAGCTCGTCCCGGCTTCAGTTGAAGCGCACGATCGAGTCCTTGTAGCTGCCGTCCAGCATGCGGTAGCGCAGCTGGATGGTGCGGCTGCTGCTGCCGTCGTTCGTCAGGGCCGGGAAGGGGAATCCCGGCGGCGCGAAGCCGGTGGCAGAGGTGGCGCCGCTGGGCACGCCGATGATGGCGTCGCTGATCGACTGGCCCGCCCCGAAGGTGTAGAAGCCGGCCGAGGCCGCGGTTTCCGCGAAGGGGTTGGCGATCCACGACAGGCCGACGCTCGTCTGGGGCGCCGCCAGCGGATGCGCGGGACGCAGCAGGTCCACCGTGCCATCGGTGAGCGTCAGCCATTCGAGGTTGCCGGCAAACGTCGCCGGCGTGACCGGCGTGAGCATTCTCTTGGTGACGACATGCCGGGGTGTCGTCTCGCCGACGTAGAAGACCTCGATGGTGTAGACGTTGTGCGCCTTCAAGGCGGCGAAATCGATGTAGTCCAGGGTCGGGGTGCCCACCGCCGCGCCGTAGTCCAGCGGATGCGCCCAATCGACGAACTGCGTGGTGTTGCCGTTGCCGGCATTCGGATTCGGCCGCGTGCTGATGGCGTCGCCCCCCGTCAGCCCCAGCGTGCGATGCAGCCTGAAGATGTTGCTGGCGTTTGAAAAGCCGGCCGAGGCAGGGTCGGTCAGGCCGGTCTTGTTCCTGATGGTGAGCCAGTTGCCGTCGCTGATGATGGCCGGGTCGGGCCGCGTGTAGACCACGCCGGCCGGCGGCAGGCCAGGGCCCCGGACGCGTGCGGCGCGCAGGTCGGTGCTGCCGGGCCCGTCCTTGTTGATGAAGACCTCGATGCCGGACTCGAAGCGGCTATTGCTGGCGTTGGCGAAGGGGGCGACGCCGGGGTTGGGGGCGCGCTGCTCGCTGCGGCGCACATAGGAGCGCACGGCCGACTCGATGGGATCGCGATTGCCGTAGATCCACCAGTCGGTGGGCCGGGAGGCGGTCGCCGTTCCCGGCAACTTCTGGACGAGGTCGATCAGGTTGCCGGCCACGCCGCTGGCGTCGACGTAGCGGATGTTGAGCACCGCACGGTCGTTGTCGGCCGGCGAGGTGTCGTCCAGCACCAGCATCACCTCGGGCAGGCTGAAGCTGGCGCCCACCATGCTGCCGGCCTGCAGCAGGTTGTACATGCGCTGGCCCCAGACATAACCATTGCTCAGGTAGGTCGGATGTGCGAGCTGCTGGCACGGCGGCGCCATCTGCGTCACCCGACGGCCGCCCTGGGCGAGCGGGATGCTGTTGTCGACCGCGATCACGCGCGTGGCCACCGGCAGGTCGAAGCAGCTCTTGTAGGCCTGCGCGAAGAGGCCCAGCGAACTCGCCAACTCCAGCGCGGCCGACGAGACGGCGGGCAGCACCGGCGGGTTGACCGTGTTCGCATCGGCCAGAGGGACGGTGTTGCCCGGGCTGCCCAGCACGGCGACCTGCGGCACGCCGTTGACGACGGTGAAGCGCAGCAGTTCCACCACCAGGTCGGCGGTGTTGCCGGCGCGTGTGGGCGTGGCAGCGACGATGGGTGTCGTGAAGGGATCGTAGCCAGGGGCTGCATTGAGCGCGTTGAGCACCGGCGCGATCTGCATCATCACGTTGGCGGTGATCCGCGCCAGCGCCGCCAGGTCGATCAGGGCCGGATCGGCCACCACCGCGAGCGCGTTGCCGTTGGGCGCGAGCTGTCCGACGATGGCCGTGGTCAGCGGCGTGGCGTTGGCCACCAGGGTCGAACCGTCCGCCGGTGCCGCAGCCACGATGCTGACCATGGGCGGATAGGCCTGGAAGGGCTCCGTCACCACCACCAGGAAGGGCGCCACCCTGCCGGGCAGCACGGTGCACTCGAAGCTGCCGGTGCCGGTGGTGACCACCCTGGGCTCGGCGCAGACGGGGCTGCCGGTGCGGTCCGTCACGGTGACATCGGCGTTGCCCAGCGCGGCACCCACGGCGGCGGTGCCGACGATGCCGCCCGCGGCCGTGAGCTGCCAGCCGATCTGGCCCGGCGCGAACGGCAACTGCCGGTCGTGGCGGAGGGTGATCAGGTCGGCAGGCGTCAACGTGGCACCTGCCGCCAGCGTGCCGGCAGCCACGACGCCGTCCACGACCGAGGTGCCGGTGCCCGTGGCGCCGATGCGGGCCACGACTCCCATCACCAGCGGCCCGCTGTTGCGCAGCGTGACCCGGTAGTCGTACTCGAAGACGGTGCGCGAGATGCGGCGTTGCGCCTGCAGCACCAATGCATCGACCTGAACGCCGGGGAGCGCCGAGACCGGGCTGCTGACCGCCAGAGCGCGCTTCGACGGCTCCGACTTCGCAGCCGACATCGTCGGGCTGTCACCGCCGCCGCAGGCAGCCAGCAGAAGCGCGGCGGCGGACAGGCCCACCGGCAGACTCCAACGAGAAATGGACACGCGGGCAAACGACCAGCGAGACGACATGATCCGCTCCTTTGGGACGACAGGGGGCAGGGGTGGGCCTCGGGCGGCTGCTGATCGCAGCGCACCGGGCAGTCCGCGAAGGACCTTTCAGCTCAGAGCGCGCCGGCCTCGGCGAAGCCCGGTGCCGGCGATCAGGCCTGCGACCAGCAAGGCCAGGCTGCCCGGCTCGCTGACAGGGAGGACGACCGCGGTCTGCCCCGAGAACAGCAGCTTGAAGTCCCGGTCGACGATGTCGAAGGCCAGGGCACCGGGCAGGCCGCTGCCGAGATGCTCGAACTGCAGCGTCCAGCCGCCGGCGGATTGGCCTGGAGCCAGATCGTCGGCGGCGTCGATGGCGAACGCATCCAGGAAGCCCGCGTCAGGCAGGTTCAGATCGGGCTGGACCACCAGGGTGTCCCAGGCGGCCGGGCTGGCCTGAAGCGAGAGGGCGCCGAACGAGGCTTCGTCGAAGTACACCGTGAAGCCACCGATGAGCGGCAGCGCACCATCGTTGTCGACCTTCAAGGCCAGGGACCAGGTGTTGCCGGCGATCGGGGTGTAGGTGGCGGTCAGCGCGGCCGGGTGCGCGACGGTGCAGCACAACAGCAGGGACATCCAGCAGGCCATTCGAGCAAGCATCGCAGCTCCTTCTTGGTGGTTTCAGGCACGGCCGCAGCGTAGACCTGAACCGAAGGCGGCGCCTCATCAGAGTTGTGGGGGCTGTGCGCGGCGGCGTGTGCTGGCCCGATGGCCCCTGAGGCCGGACCGCGACTCGCGAGTCCGCCGGCTGCTTCGCCAGCGTCCGCGACAAGAGTCAAGGTTCAAGCTTCAAGACTGGCCCGGACGCCGCGCCTTGACGGCGTCCGGGCTGGCCTGCTGCCCCACGGCACCAGCCGCCGAGCCCCCCAGTGCGCCCGCGACGGCGCCGATCGAGGCCCCTGCCAGGATGCCCACCGGCCCCGCCACGGCGACTCCGATGGCGGCACCGGTGGCCGCTCCCGCGACCATGCCGCCGCCCGTCAGGACCGACCGCGCTTCGCGCTCGGCCTCCTTGGCTGGCAGCGGCGATTGCGCTTCCGGGGAAGGGTCCTGCGACGGTATGCCGTGGCCCGGTCGGGCCTGCGCGGCGAGGTCGGGGTCTGCAGGCGCTGCAACGGGTGGCGTGGTGGAAGCTGTGTTCATGGCGGGTCTCCTGTCGCTGGAAGATGAGCCCGCTCCGGAAGGGTCGGGTACCCTTCTCTTGTAAGTCGCTTCGTCGGCCCGGGATGTCGGCCGTCAGGCCGTTGCCTCGTAGGACCCGATGGGAAACGGCCCCAGGGCCGACGCCGCCGGGTCAGTGCCCAGCGCCATCCGGGCCGCCGGGCCGCCATGCCAAGGATCAACCCGGGAAGAAGGCCAGCTTGGTCTGGTCGATCTTGAACACGTCGCACAGCCAGTCGATCATCAGTTCCTGCCCGAGCGTCGGGTTGTCGTGCTGGCAGTGCTCGGCGCCGGTCTCTTCCTCGCTGGTCAGGCGCAGCGTGGCGTTGACGCCGTGGCGCGTGGCGTAGTCGTGCACCTTCTTCACCGCGTCGACGCCCAGCACGTCGTGGCCGCCGTGGATGATCAGGTAGGGGCACTTCATGTGCTCCAGCACACCTTCGAGCTTGAAGGGGCGCGCGATCTCGGTCGCCTCGGCCATGCTCTTGGCACCGAAGACCCACTTGATGTGACCGGCCAGGCCATGGTTGTCGTCGCGTGTCTTCCAGCGCTCGTGGATGTCCCAGATCGCGCCGTGCGAGATGCAGGCTGCCAGCCGCGGCTCCATGGAACCGGCGCGCGCCGCGTAGTAGCCGCCCAGGCTCGAGCCGCTGACGGCGATGCGCGAGGCGTCGACGTCGCCGCGCTGCTCGAGCCAATCGATGCAGCGGCCCACCGGCACCTCGTAGTCGTAGCGCGTGACCAGGCCGTGGCGGCGCAGCGCGCCCCCCTGCCCCGGGCCGTCGACCAGCAGCACCGAGATGCCGCGCTGCAAGGCGCCGCGGCCAGTCATGAACCACAGCTCGTCCTTGAAGGAGTCGAGCCCGCCGAAGGAGATCAGCACCGGCTGTCTGTCACCGCCGTTGGCCGAGCGGATGAAGTAGCCGGGCAGCGTCTTGCCGCCTTCGTAGGGGATCTCCACCACCTCGGCCCGGGGCGTCAGCCGGGCCATGAACTTGTGCGTCGCCTTCTCGCAGCGGTCGAAGGTGGGCAGGCGCCGGGGATCGTCGGCGGCGAGCCAGAACTCGGCTTCGCGGAAGTAGTTGGTGGCACGCAGCCAGCAGTTCATCGCCGTGCGCACGTGGCCCCGGGCCGCAGCCTCGTCGCCGCGGCGGTCGTTGCGCTCGGCGATGTGCGTCCACTCGCGATACCAGCTCTCGAAGTCGTTGGCGACGATCTTGCTGGCGGCCTGGAAGACTTCGCTGACGGCGCCGCCGCCTTCCTGCGTCTCGCCCAGCCCGCGCCGGAACTGGTAGGACATCCAGAAGTCGTCGTGCCAGTGGTGCCAGCCGAAGGGTTCGTAGCTGGCTGGCTTGGTTGTTGGGTTCATGGGGGACCGTGTCGGTTGGAAAGGTGTGTGGGGTCCGGGACTCACTGCGGCTGGTAGCCGATGTCCTTGACCAGCTTGGCGAACTTGGCGTTCTCGTTGCGCAGCAGCCGGCCGAAGTCCTCGGCCGAGCCGGTGGAGGGGATGAGGCCCAGGGTGCCCATCGCCTTCTGCACCTCGGGCAGGCCGATGGCGTGGTTGATCTCGGCGTTCAGGCGGGCGACGATCTCCGGCGGCGTGCCGGCCGGGGCGACGAAGCCGAACCAGCCCGGCGCGGCGTAGCCGGCCACCGTCTCGCCGATGGGCGGCAGGTTCGGCAGCTTGGGGTCGCGCGTGGGGTTGGTGATGCCCAGCAACTGCAGCTTGCCGCTCTCGACGAGGCCGGCCACGCTGGTGTAGGAGGTCACGCCCAGATCCAGCCGGCCACCGGCCAGGTCCTGCATCACCGGACCGTTGCCCTTGTATGGCACGTTGAGGAACTTGAAGCCCGACATGAAGGCCAGCAGTTCGAAGGACATGTGCGGCAAGCCGCCCGTGCTGGTGGTGCCGATGGTCATCTTGCCGGGGTTGTCCCTGGCCCAGCGGATCATCTCGGCGACGTTCTTGTAGGGCGCATCCGGACGGCTCACCAGCGCCAGGTAGTTGATCGCGCCCAGCGCCACCGGTGCCAGGTCGCGCAGCGGGTCGTAGGGCAGGCTCTTGTAGGCGTGCGGGGCCAGCGCCAGGTTGGTGACCAGCCCGACCCCCAGCGTGTAGCCGTCGGGCGGCGACTTGGCGGTCAGGCTCATGCCGATCTGACCGCTGGCGCCGGGTTTGTTGTCGATCACCACGGGCTGGCCCAAACGTTCGGCGATCTTCTCGCCCACCAACCGGGCGATCACGTCGGGGCCGTCACCCGGGGTGTAGGGCACGATGATCTTGATCGGCTTGTTCGGGAAGGGCTGGGCCTGCGCCGGCAGGGCCAGACACAGTGGCAGCAGCAACGCGCTCAGCGCGACGAGACGTCGGTTCATGCAGGCCTCCTGGGCATCGGTGGAACGGTGGGGGAACAAAGCACGCAAGGGGTTCAGCCTGGCACCGCAGCAGCGCTGGCCGCCACGGGCGCCACTTTCGCGTCGGGCGCCAGGACCGGTGTCGTGGACAGCAGGCGCACCTGGGCGTGGCCGGTCTGCATGTCGGCCAGCGCATCGAGTTCGGCCTGCGCGATGCGCTTGAGCAGCGCACCGGCGCGCTGCATGTCGCTTTCGTAGCGCAACACGCGAAACAGTTCCGACGAGCGCGTCATCGCCTCAGCAGCAGCCGCCACCGCGCGCTCGTCGAGGCCGCGGGACGCGAGTTCGCGCGCCACGCGGGCCAGATAGCCGGCGGCGCCGCGCCGGCCCAGCACGCCGTGATTGGGGATGTTGCCCGCGACGAACAAGGGCCGGCGTTCGCCGGTCGGCGACAGCGCATCCTCGACCTCGCCGCGCAGCACGGCGTCGGCGAAGCGGTCCATGCCGGGCGCGCCCGTCTCCCAGTGCGGGATCTGCCACGGGTTGCCGAACAGCATGTAGGGCTTGGGGTAATCGCCGCAGAGGATCTTCAGGTTGCGCCGGTAGCTGTGCTGGATGGCATGCACCACATCCCACTGCGGGTCGCGCCCGGGCTCCACCCAGACCATCAGGAAGGGGCCGTAGCCGTCGTGCAGGCTCCATTGCCCGCCCCAGGGGTGGTGGTGGGCCCAGGCCTGGTACTGGTCGCCGTTGCGCTGCGACGACTGCTCCCAGGCCAGCCGGAAGACCTCGATCGGGCATTCGTAGCGCGCATGCTCGCGCAGGTCGTTCGGTTCCCAGATCGTCACCACCTGGCGCTCCAGGTCGTAGCCCGCGACCATCACGTGGTGGCCGAAGCCGCTGGACTTCATGGTCTGGTGCTGGAAGGCCAGGCGCGGCGAAGCCAACGCGCCGTGCGGCAGCAGCAGGCTGTAGTGCAGCCCGACCTGGACCGGGATGCCGCGGTCGATCAGCGCCGTCAGCCGCGAGAAGGCCTCGTCGAAGCCGCCGTCGTGGTCTTCCTCCCAGTGGCTGCGGAAGCCCAGGATCTGCGGCGTGTACTCCCAGATCTCGTGGAAGGCGCCCTTGCCGCCGTTGAACGCCGGTGCGCCCCAGGCCGGGCACCAGCGGAACGAGAAGCCGTCGCCGCTGATGCCGTCGGCGAACAGCACGTCGTCCTCGCCGACATGCCGCAGTGCGCCGAGCACACCGGTGAAGTAGCAGCGCCCGGCGTTGGCGTTTTCGGGGTAGCCCTTGGGCCCCAGCCAGGTCATCGGGAAGTAGCTGGACGCGTAGTCGGCGATCTGCGGCATGGCGGGCTCCTTTGGCTCGATTCATCGTAGGGGGCGTGCTCGCCGCATGTCAAAGAACCGTGCCCGGGCTTCTCGAATAGTGAGAACGAGGCCCGGGTCTGCGTGCCGAGGCAACGCGCCGGCACCGTCTTGCTGCTAAGGTCCGACTCCACGGCCCAACACCCCCAGGGAGCGATCACATGCCCGCCAGGACTTCGCATCCTGCGCAGACCGTCGGACGCGCGGTCCAGCTGCTGCGCCTGGTGGCGTCGAGCCAGGCGCGCCACCTGCGGCTGGTCGACATCGCCGAGATGGCGGCGCTGGACAAGTCCACCGCGCACCGACTGCTGCAGCGCCTGCAGCAGGAACGCCTGCTGGTGCGCGACCCCGGCCTGAACGGCTACCGGCTGGGCCCGCTGCTGTACGAACTGGGCCTGGCGGCCCTGCCCGGCACGAACCTGCGGGAACTGGCGCAGCCGGCACTGCAGGCGCTGGCGCGCGGCACCGGTGACATGGCCTTTCTGCTCGCGCGCAGCGGTTTCCAGTCGGTGTGCCTGGACCGCGTCGAGGGACGCTTTGCGATCCAGACCATGTCCCAAGGCGTCGGCGACCGTCACCTGCTCGGCGCCGGCGCCGGCGGGCTGGCGATCCTGGCCGCACTGCCCGAGGGCGAGCAGCAGATCGTGCTGACGGCGGTGACGCCGCAGCTGCGCCGCTACCGGCTGACCACGCGATTGCTGCGCGAACGCATCGAGCTCACGCAGCGGCGCGACGGGCTGGCGGTCGACGAAGGCCGCGCCTCGAACGACGTGACGGGACTGGCACGTGCGCTGCGCGACCGCGACGGCGTGCCGATCGGCTCGGTGCTGGTGGCCTCGATCAGCGCGCGCATGACCGAGTCCCGCCAGCGCGAGGTCGACCGACGGCTGCTCAACTGCGTGGCGGCCATCGAGGCCTCGCTGCGGCAGGCCGACGCGGGGGCGGGAGCGGCACCGGTTCGACGGTCCCGCACCCGTCCGCGCGACACGTCGGACCGCAAGTCGCCGAGTGGCGCCCGAGTCTGACGGAGTGTCGACCCCAAAGAAAAAGCACCTGGCGTTACCGCCGGGTGCCTGTTCTTCCTACCGTGTTTGGTAGGCGCGATTGGACTCGAACCAACGACCCCCACCATGTCAAGGTGGTGCTCTAACCAGCTGAGCTACGCGCCTGTTGAGCCCATGAGTATATAGGACTCGGCGCAGGCTCCGCGGCGGACCGGCACGGGCGAGTTGAAAAGTCAGCGCCGCCGGGCGTGACGAACGCCCGGAATGCGGGCGATCTGGCCCAGCACCTGGCCCAGCCGCGCGGCGTCGTTGACCTCCACCGTGAAGGTCATGCGCGCGCTGGCGCCGGTGGCGTCGCGCGTGCTCTGCGTGTTGACGCCGATGACGTTCATCTTCTCCTTGGCGAAGACTTCGGAGACGTCGCGCAGCAGCGCCGGGCGGTCGGCCGCTTCGATGTGCACGTCCAGCGGGTACATGGCCTCGCGGCCCGCGACATCGTTGCGGCCCCATTCGACCTCGATGACGCGCTCGGGGTGCGTGGCCGACATGTGGCGGAAATCGCGGCAGTCGCGGCGGTGGATGGCCACGCCCTTGCCCCGCGTGACGAAGCCCCCGATGGCGTCGGGCGGCGCCGGCCGGCAGCAGCGCGACAGCGTGGTCATCAGCGACTCCACGCCCACCACCAGCACGCCGCCGCGGCCGTCGCTCTTGGGCCGGCGCAGCATGATGGGCTCGTCGGCCGGCGCAGGCTCGGCCGGACGCAGCAGGTTCTCGATGGTGCGCAGCGACAGTTCGTCCTTGCCCACCACCTCGAACAGCGCGTCGGCCTGCTTGAAGCCCAGCTGCTCGGCCAGCGCGTCGAGCTTCAGCGCCGTGCGGCCTTCGCGCTGCAGCAGCTTTTCCACCAGCTCGCGGCCGCGTGCGATGGTCGCCGCCTGCGCCTGCGCGTTGAACCAGGCGCGCGCCTTGGCGCGCGAGCGCGGGCTCTTCAGGTAGCCGAGCTCGGCGTTGAGCCAGTCCATCGACGGCCCCCCTTCCTTGGCCGCCGTGATCTCCACCGTCTGCCCGTTGGCCAGCGGCGTGTTCAGCGGCACCAGGGCGCCGTCCACGCGTGCGCCGCGGCAGCGGTGGCCGAGGTCGGTGTGCAGGCTGTAGGCGAAGTCGATCGGCGTGCCGCCGGCCGGCAGGTCGATGATGGTGGCCTCGGGCGTGAAGACGTAGATGCGGTCGTCGAAGACGCCCGGGCCCTCCTGCGGGGCACCCTGCTCGACGAAGTCGCGCTCCCAGGCCAGCAGCTGTCGCAGCACGGCCTTGCGCGCCTCGGCCACGCGCTCCTCGAAGTCGCCCGCGGCGCTGACGCCGGCGTAGCCGCGCGCACCGGCTTCCTTGTACATCCAGTGCGCGGCCACGCCGTGTTCGGCGTGCTCGTGCATGGCGCGCGTGCGCACCTGCACCTCGATGGGCTGGCCGTCGGCGCCCTGCACCACGGTGTGCAGCGACTGGTAGCCGTTGGGCTTGGGCTTGGCGATGTAGTCGTCGAACTCGCCGGGCACCGGCACGTAGCACTCGTGCACACGCGCCAGCGCGGCATAACAGGCGGCGGTGTCGTCGACGATGACGCGCATGGCGCGGATGTCGAAGATGCGCTCGAAGTCCAGCTGCTTGCCCTGCATCTTCTTCCAGATGCTGGCCAGGTGCTTGGGCCGGCCCTGCACGTCGGCGCGGATGCCGGCCTCGCGCAGCCGCTGCTCGAGCTGTTCGCGCGCGGCAGCCATGCCTTGTTCGCGCGCCGCGCGCGTGCTTTGCAGCAGGGCGGCGATGCGCTTGTACTCGTCGGGCTGCAGGAAGCGGAAGGCCAGGTCCTCCATCTCCCACTTGATCTGCCAGATGCCCAGCCGGTTGGCCAGCGGTGCGAAGACCTGCTGCGATTCGCGCGCCAGCTCGGGCGGACAGGGCTGCTTGCTGGCCGCGAACCAGCGCAGCGTCTGCAGTCGCGAGGCCAGGCGAAGCAGCACGACTCGCAGGTCGCGCGAGAAGGCCAGCAGCATCTTGCGCACGCGCTCGGTCTGCTCGGCGCGCTGGTCGGCACCCACCTTGGCATCGCGCGCCGCGCGCTGGATCTGCACCAGCTTGCGCGTCAGCGAGACCAGGCTGCCATAAGACGGGCCGAAGGCCTTGGCCACCACTTCTTCGGGACGCTGCAGGTAGTCGCCGGCATAGACGAGGTAGGCCGCGGCACACATCGACGGCGCCGCGCCGATGCCCTGCAGGATGGCCGCCACGCCGGCGGCATGGCCCATCGCGTCCTCGCCGGTGTCCAGCACCTGTCCGGCCAGCAGCGGCTCGGCGAAGGCACGTGCGCGCTCGACGGCCGAGGCCTCGGCCTCGTGGCTGCCGGGCGCCGACCCTTCGCCCGCGAGCTGCACGATGGCCGCGGCCGGCGCGTCGGTCGCGCCCGAGGCAGGAGCGGACAGCTTCACGGCAACGACGTCACGGCGACAGCAGGAATCCGGCCACGGCCTCGCGCTGGTCGGCCGCCACCAGGGTGGGAGCGTGGCCCACCCCGGCAAATTCCACCAGGCGCGCGCGCGGGCCGCGTTCGGTCATGGCACGCGCCGTGTCGGGCGACAACAGGTCGGAGTCGGCACCGCGCAGCAGCAGCGTGGGGCAACGCAGCTGGTCGTAGGCGTACCACAGCCCCGCCTGGCCGGCCGCCGCGATCTCGGGCGTGATGGCGCGAAAGGGCACGGCGATCGCCGGGTCGTAGTGCGGCTTGAAGCCGCCGCCTTCGGCCGCCACCAGCTGCGGGCGGGTCAGCTCGAGCCACTGCTCGCGCGTGTGCGGCCCGAAGCCGGTGGAGATGGCCTGCAGCGCGTCGGCGGCC
The DNA here is from genome assembly GCA_022843905.1 of Rubrivivax sp. Lineage (GTDB taxonomy): Bacteria > Pseudomonadota > Gammaproteobacteria > Burkholderiales > Burkholderiaceae_C > Rubrivivax. Next base: position 227,246 of record JALHMT010000001.1, on the reverse strand, counting down.
GCGTCCTCGGTGGCCCATTTCACCGGCATGCCCAGGTAGGTGCCGATGCGCTGCAGCGCCTGCGCCTCGATGACCGGGCCGACGTCGTTGAGCACCAGCCGGCGCACCGGCGATTGCTTCAGGCTGGCCAGGCCCAGGCCGATGAGGCCGCCCATCGAGGTGCCCACCCAGTCCAGCGTGCCGGCATTGAGGCGCGCCAGCAGCGTGACCATGTCGGCCACGTAGTGCGGGATGGCGTAGCCCATGGGGTCGGCCAGCCAGTCGCTGCGGCCGCGGCCCACCACGTCGGGGCAGACCACGCGCAGCTGGGGGGAACGCGAGACCAGGTCGCGCGCCAGGGTGTCGAAGTCGCGGCCCTGTCGCGACAGGCCGTGCACGCACACCACCACATGGCTGCCGGCAGGGTCGCCCCATTCCCAGTAGGCCATGCGGTGCAGGCCGCGTGAATCGAGACACTGCACATGGGCCAGGCGGGGTTCGGTCATGGTGATGAAAGGCGTCGCTCGATAATGGCGGCATGCTAACAACCGCAGGAGTGCATCACATGCTCAAGGGGAAGACCGCCCTCGTCACGGGTTCCACCAGTGGCATCGGCCTGGGCATGGCCCTGGCCCTGGCGCGCAACGGGGCCCGCGTGATGCTCAATGGCTTCGGCGACATCGAGGGCGCCAAGTCGCAGGTGCGCGCCTTCGATTCGGGCGTCACCTACCACGGCGCCGACATGAGCAAGCCGGCTGAGATCGAGGACATGGTGCGCGCCTGCCAGAAGGAGCTGGGCGGGCTGGACATCCTGGTCAACAACGCCGGCATCCAGCACGTGGCCAACGTCGAGGACTTTCCGCCGGAACGCTGGGACGCCATCATCGCCATCAACCTCAGTTCGGCCTTCCACACCATGCGCATGGCGCTGCCGGGCATGAAGCAGCGCAACTGGGGCCGGGTCATCAACGTGGCGTCGGCGCACGGCCTGGTGGCCAGCGCCGCCAAGAGCGCCTACGTGGCGGCCAAGCACGGCATCGTGGGGCTGACCAAGTCGGCCGCACTGGAATGCGCCACCACCGGCGTGACGGTCAACGCCATCTGCCCGGGCTGGGTGCTCACGCCGCTGGTGCAGAAGCAGGTCGACGCCCGGGCGGCGAAGGACGGGGTCGACAACGCCGAGGCCACGCGCCGCCTGCTGGGCGAGAAGCAGCCGTCGATGACTTTCGTGACGCCGGAGCAGCTGGCCGAACTGGCCATCTTCATGTGCAGCCCGGCTGGCGACAACGTGCGCGGCGTGGCCTGGAACGTCGACGGCGGCTGGGTCGCGCAGTGATGGGCCAGAAGGCCGGCGCGGCCCTGCGCCGGCCGGGCCGTCAGGCTACTTGATCGACAGCTGCACGCTGCCGTTGACGGTCACGGTGACGTTGGCCTTGCCGGCTTCCACCGGCAAGGGTGCATCGGCCGACATCGCCGGCGACATCTGTGCGCGGGCCATCATTGGCACCGGGCCGCCCGGGTCGCCGTGCGTGTTGACCTGCACCTCGCGCAGCGTCCAGCCGCCGAAGCCGAACTGCTTCGCGTAGGCGTCGGCCTGGGCGCGGTAGCGTTCGATGGCCTGGCCCGCCACCTCGGCCTCGACCTTCTCGCGCATCTCGCGCGACAGCGAAAAGCCCACGCGCGCCACCGTCATCGTCGGCAGCCGGCCGGCAAGCTGCGAGATGGCGGGAATGTCGCGGCCTTCGAGGATCAGTTCGGCCGTGCCCTGCCATCCATTGATGACCCCCTTGGTGTAGCGTGGCATCAGGCTGAAGCCGCCCGTGCGCACGTCGACCTGGCCCGGTCGCGCTGCCTTGCGCGCTTCCGTGAGCGCGGCGTCCAGCGCTTGCTTCAGCTGAGCCTGCACGGCGGTGGCATCGCCGCCCTCGCGCGTGGTCCACATCGTCACGCCCAGCATGTCGCGCGGCACCTCGGTGGTGGCGCTGGCCGACAGGCTCAGCACGTTGGTCGGTGGCGGATAGGCGCTCTGGGCCGAGGCGCCGGAGGACAGGGCCAGCGCCAGGGGCAGCAGCAGGTGGATGGGCGGTCGGATGGTCATGATTGGGATCCTCGGGAGTGCGACGCGACAGGGCGGGAGTGTTGCCCATGCCGCAGGTTCTCCACGCGCGGGCCTACTTCACGGTTGACCCGGCTCATTCAGGGTGAACCCCGCAAGATCTGTAACAGATGGTCCTTTCGTGCCGAAATCCATGGTTTCCGACCCCCACAATGCGGCTGTTACATCTCTGGAGCCGCCCATGAACCAGCCCGCCAACGCCCGTCCCGACCGCATCGTGGTGGTCGACGACGACGCCCGCATCCGCGACCTGCTGCGCCGCTACCTGGCCCAGGAAGGCTTCGAGGTGCTGCTGGCAGAGGACGCCAAAGCCCTGAATCGCGTGCTCACGCGCGACACCGTCGATCTCATCGTGCTCGACCTCATGCTGCCGGGCGAAGACGGCCTGTCGATCTGCCGCCGCCTGCGGGCCGCCAACGACGCGACACCCATCATCATGCTGACCGCCAAGGTCGAGGACGTCGACCGCATCGTCGGCCTGGAGGTGGGTGCCGACGACTACCTGCCCAAGCCCTTCAACCCGCGCGAACTGCTGGCACGCATCCATGCCGTGCTGCGCCGCCGCCCGCCGCCCGAAGCGCCCGGCGCGCCTTCGAAGGAACAGCAGGTGGTCAGCTTCGGCCCCTTCGAGTTCGACCTCTCGCTGCGCCGCCTGGCCAAGAACGGCGAGCAGATCGCGCTGACCACCGGCGAATTCTCGATGTTGAAGGCCCTGGTGCGCCATCCGCGCCAGCCGCTGTCGCGCGACAAGCTCGCGCAGCTCGCCCGCGGTCGTGAATTCGAACCGTTCGACCGCAGTCTCGACGTCCAGATCTCGCGACTGCGCAAGATGCTCGAACCCGACCCGAGCCAGCCGCGCTACATTCAGACCGTGTGGGGCGTGGGCTATGTCTTCGTACCCGATGGGACGAACTGATCACTTTCCTTGTCGCGCAAATCCGTCGGCCTGAGCCTCTTTTGGCGAACCTTCTTCCTGCTGGCGATCCTGCTCGCGGGAGGCGTCTTCGCCTGGGTGCAGACCCTGCGCGCTCTGGAATTCGAGCCTCGCGCGGTGCAGGCCGCACAGCAGACGGCGGGTTTGGTGAACCTCTCGCGGGCCGCATTGCGGCAGGCCGACGGCATCAACCGCGTGGCCCTGGTGAAGTCGCTGGGCACGCAGCAGGCCATCCGCGTGACGCCGCGCGAGCCCGGTGACCGCTGGGAACCCTTCGAAGTCGACCGCTTCACCCGCCGCGTCAGCCGCGAGCTGCGCAGCAAGCTGGGGCCCGAATCGCTGGTCGCCAGCAGCGTCAACGGCCAGGCCGGGCTTTGGGTGGGCTTCTCGATTGAACGCGACAGCTACTGGCTGCAGGCCGAGGCCACGCCCAGCGGCCCGCTGACCAGCGGCACCTGGTTCGTGTGGACCAGCATCGCGCTGGCCGCCACCCTCTTCGGCTCGGCGGGCGTGGCGCGGCTCATCAACCGCCCGTTGAAGGAGCTGAGCTTCGCGGCCAGCCGCATCCGCGGGGGCGATCTGGAATCGCGCCTGGACGAGAACACGCTGACCAGCGAGATCCGCGAGGTCAATCGCGGCTTCAACCGCATGGCGCGTGAGCTGGCGCGCGTGGAGGAAGACCGCGCCGTGATGCTGGCCGGCATCTCGCACGACCTGCGCACGCCGCTGGCGCGGCTGCGGCTGGAAACCGAGATGAGCGTGAGCGACGAAGAGGCCAAGCGCAACATGGCGCTGGACATCGACCAGCTCGACGCCATCATCGACAAGTTCATGGACTACGCGCGTCCGGGCGAGACGCGCCTGGAGCCCGTCCACATCGCCAAGCTGATCGACCGCGAGATCGCCGGCTTCCGCGACCCGACGCAGATCCGCATCACCTCGCGCGTGGCGATCGACCTGAAGGTGCAGGCCGACGAGACCGAGATCGGCCGTGTCTTCCTCAACCTCTTCGAGAACGCGCGCCGCTACGGCCGCGGCACCTACACCGGCGTGGCCGAGGTCTCGGTGTCGCACGTGCGCACGGGGCCCTGGGTCATCATCACCGTGCGTGACCACGGCCCCGGCGTGGCACCCGAGAAGCTGAGCCAGCTCACCGTGCCCTTCTTCCGCGGCGACGCGGCGCGCACCGCCGCCACCGGCGCGGGCCTGGGCCTGGCCATCGTCGACAAGGCGATGCAGCGCATGGGCGGCAGCCTGGAGCTGGCCAATGCGCCCGATGGCGGGCTGATGGCGCACGTCCGGCTGAAGAAGGCCGCCTGATCCGGCGAGGCCCGAAGGGCCCTGCCCCCCTGAACGAAGGGGCGCTCCGACGTTTGCGCCCCCCGGCACGGGTGGTGTGGCGTCAGATCTGCGCATAAGTGCGCATCTGCAACGGCCTGCAACACACAGAATCTTTCGTCGACCTGTGGTTTCGACGGAGGAGTTCTCGCCATGGACAAGCTGACACGCAGCAGCGCACTGGTAATGGCCGCCCTGCTGGTTGCCGGCCTGCCGGCGGCCGCACAGGCGAGCCAGTCGGTCGTCGTGACCTGGAATGCGGCAGCGCTGCAGGAAGTGCGGTTGGGCAGGTTGGGGCCTCCCATCGTCGCGCGTGCCCTGGCCGTGGCGCACACCTGCATGTACGACGCCTGGGCCGCCTATGACCCGGTGGCCTTGCCGGTGGCTTCCACGGTGCCGCGTCGGCCGCTGGGCGAGGTCAACGTGCACAACAAGACCAAGGCCGTCAGCCATGCCGCGTACCACTGCCTGCGCAACCTCTTCCCGGCCGGCCAGGCGCGCCTGGAGACCACGCTGCGCAGCCTGGGCTTCGACCCCAACGATACGCAGACCACCAACCTGACGTACGGCGCCGGCGTGGGCAATGCCGCCGCCGCCGCCGTGCTGGCCAGCCGCCGTCACGACGGCTCGAACCAGTACGGCGACCTGGCGCCCGGGGCCTACAGCGACTACACGGGCTATGTGCCGCGCAATGCGCCGATGCCCTTCTGCCTGCCCACCGATCCTGTCGGCTGCCCGTTCACCATCGCAGACCCCTTGCGCTGGCAGCCTCTGACGGGGCCGACCGGCACGGTGCAGCGGTACATCGCACCGCACTGGGAGCACGTGCGCGGCTTCGCGCTGAGCTCCGCCAGGCAGTTCGACACCCTGCCCGCAGTCGCCGCCGGGCCGCGCTACCTGCAAAGCGCCCAGCTCTTCCAGGCCGACGTCGATCAGGTGGTGCAGATCAGCGGCGCGCTCACACCCTGGCAGAAGCTGCTCGTCGAGTACTGGGCCGACGGCCCCGAGTCGGAATTGCCGCCGGGCCACTGGGGCCTCTACGCGCAGCACGTGGCGCGCCGCGACTTCAACAGCGCCACGTCGCTCGACCGCGACGTGAGGATGTTCTTCGCGATGCACAACGCCTCGTTCGACGCCGGCATCGTGGCCTGGTATCTCAAGCGCAAGCACGACGGCGTGCGGCCCATCACGGCGGTGCGTGCCAACAAGAACGGGAAGTCGATCTTCGCCTGGGGTGGCCCGGGCCAGCCCAGCCGCTGGATCGGCGGCAGCCGCTGGACACCCTACAACCCGGGCAGCAATCTGTCGCCCGCGTTCCCGGGCTGGGTCTCGGGTCATGCCTCGTTCTCGGCCGCCAGCGCCGCGGTGCTGCGCAACTTCACCGGCAGCGACGCCTTCAACTACACCACGGTGATCCCGGCCGACTTCGGCCGCGTCGAGCCCGGCGTGCCGGCCGTGCCGACCCAGCTCAGCTATGCCACCTTCACGCAGGCGGCCAACGACGCGGCAGCCACGCGGCTGCTCGGCGGCATCCACTTCAACGACGACAACACCGTGGGCCTGCTGATCGGGGACCAGGCCGGCCAGCAGGCCTGGCAGAGGTCGCAGTTTCTCTTCGAGGGCGGCCTCACCACCGCGGGCAGCTCGCAGGCCACGTCGGGCAGCGCGTTGCTGCAGAGCTGGCAACACACGGTGCCTGCAGGCAACAACCGGCTGCTGCTGGTGGGCGTGGCCTCGAACAACAACAACGGCGCCATCAGCGTGAGCTACGCTGGCCGCGTGATGACGCGGCTGGGCTCGGCCATCGATGGGTGGTCCGACAACCGCATCGAGATGTGGTACCTCGTCGCCCCGCCCACCGGCACCTGGCCCATCATGGTGCAGATGGGCCGGCTGGAGGACCTGGCGGCCGGTGCGGTGAACTACCGGGGCGTGAACCAGGCCAACCCCTTCGGCACTCTGCGTGCGGCCAGTGCGCGCGACGGCACCACCGCCTGCGTCACGCTGGCCAACGAGCCGGCGCCGCTGGTGGCCAGCTTCGTCGCGGCCAACGGCGATGCCGGCGGCGTGAGCCCGGCCGCCGGCCTGGCCTCGAACTTCTATGGTCTGAGCGACAGCATCTTGCCCGACGGCAACGATGTCTTCGCCTCGGGCGCTTCGGGGCCGTCGGTGCCCGTGGGCAACGTCTGCCAGCACCTGCAGGTCAGCCGCCGCTGGGCCGCACTCGCGGTGCCGCTGAAGCCGGCGTTCCAGCGCTGACGGCGGCGCGCAGGGGCCAGCCCCTGTGCCCCTGCCCTACCAGCGGTCCGGCTCGACCTTGGCCAGCAGGCACACGGCGCGCGCCTCGATGGCGCGGCCTTCGCCCACCGGGCCCATCTTCTCGGCCGTCTTGGCCTTGACGTTCACGCGCCCGGGCTCCAGGCCCAGCACCTCGGTGATGTGCGCCACCATCGCCGGGATGTGCGGCGCGAGCTTCGGCGCCTGCGCTACGATGGTGCTGTCGATGTTGACGATGGCGTACTGCTGCTCGCGCACGCGGCGGTAGGCTTCCAGCAGCAGCACGCTGGAATCGGCGCCGGCGAACTGCGCATCGGTGTCGGGGAAATGGCGGCCGATGTCGCCCAGGCCGGCAGCGCCCAGCAGCGCGTCGGTGATGGCGTGCAGCAAGGCATCGGCATCGCTGTGGCCCAGCAGGCCGTGCGTGTGCGGCACGGTCACGCCGCCCAGCACGAGGGGACGGCCGGCGACCAGCGCATGGGTGTCCCAGCCTTCGCCGATACGCATTGCGAGCGGATTCATCGTGTCTCCAGCAGTCGGGCGGCCAGCGCGAAGTCGGCCGGCCAGGTGATCTTCAGGTTCTCCATGTCGCCGGGCACGAGCTTCGGTGCATGACCCAGTCTTTCGATGGCGCTGGCCTCGTCGGTGACCTGGCCGCCGGCATGCACCAGGGCGCGCTCCAGCAAGCCCAGGCGAAACATCTGCGGCGTCTGTGCGGACCACTTGTCGTGGCGGTCGATCGTCTGCACGGCACGACCGCCGTCGGCCTGCTTCAGCGTGTCGGCCAGCGGCATCGCCAGCAGACCGCCCACCTCGTCGTCGGCACAGGCGTCGATCAGGCGGTCGACCCATTCGGGCCGCAGCAGGCAGCGTGCAGCGTCGTGCACCAGCACCCAGTCGTGCGGCGCCACGCCGCGCTCTCGCAGCGCCTGCAGTCCGGCGGCCACGGTCTCGGCGCGCGTGGCGCCACCACAGCGTGCCACCCAGCTGCGCTCGCCTTCGAAACGCGGCAGGTGTTCCTCGAACTGCGTGTCCTCGGGCGACAGCACCACCAGTGTGGCCTCCAGGCGCTGCACCGCCGCCAGGGCGGCCAGCGTGTGCGCCACCACCACGCGGCCGGCCAGCGGCGCATACTGCTTGGGCCCGCCGGCGCCGGCACGCTGGCCGACGCCGGCGCAAGGCACGAGGGCGACACAGCGCGGGGCGAGTCCTGGGCTCCAGGCAAGGTTCATGGGGCGATTCTAGAATTCGGCCCGCCCGACACCCCGTTCGGGGTCCCGTTTCGCGCCCCGCCGGCCCTGCGGCGGGGCGATTTGCTTTTGTGGCACCGCTCCCATGCAACTTCCCCGCATCGTCCCCGGCAAACGCTTCACGCTGCCCCGCCCCACGGGGTCGGGAGACGCCCTGCTGCTCGCACGACTGGCCCGCGAGCGCACCTCGGCCGGCCAGATGCTGGCCATCGTGACCGCCGAGCCCGCCGACGCCCAGCGCCTGGCCGACGAGATGCCGTTCTTCGAGCCCGGCCTGCGCACTGCCGTCTTTCCCGACTGGGAGACGCTGCCCTACGACACCTTCTCGCCGCACCAGGACCTGATCTCCGAGCGCCTGGCCACGCTCTGGCGCGTGCGCAACCAGGACGTCGACGTGGTGCTGCTGCCGGCCACCACGGCGCTGACCCGCCTGGCGCCGCCGTCCTTCATGGCCGGCTACACCTTCCACTTCAAGCAGAAGACGCGGCTGGACGAAGCACGCCTGAAGGCACAGCTCACGCTGGCCGGCTACCAGCACGTCAGCCAGGTGGTGTCGCCGGGCGAATACGCCGTGCGCGGCGGCCTCATCGACCTGTTCCCCATGGGCAGCCCGGTGCCCTACCGCGTGGACCTGTTCGGCGACGAGGTCGACTCCATCCGCACCTTCGACCCCGACTCGCAGCGCAGCCTGTACCCCGTGCCCGAGGTGCGCCTGCTGCCCGGCCGCGAGTTTCCGATGGACGAGGCCGCACGCACGGCCTTCCGCTCGCGCTGGCGCGAGAAGATCGAAGGCGACCCGACCCGTTCGCGCGTCTACAAGGACATCGCCACCGGCCTGGCCACCGGCGGCATCGAGTACTACCTGCCGCTGTTCTTCGAAGACACCGCCACCATCTTCACCTACCTGGGCGGTGCCGCCACCGTGGTGCTGCACGGCGAGATCGACGAAGCCCTGCAGCGCTTCTGGGTCGACACCCGCGAGCGTCACCGTTTCCTGCAGCACGACCCCGAGCGCCCCATCCTGCCGCCCGAGGCCCTGTTCCTGCGCAGCGACGACTTCTTCACGCTGACGCAGGCGCACGCCACGCTGGCGCTGCGCGGCACCGAGCCGACGGAATGGTGCCGCCCGCTGCCCGACGTGTCGGTGGACCGCGGTGCCACCGACCCGCTGCAGCTGCTGGAACGCCACCTCGACCAGACGCCGCACCGCGTGCTGCTGGTGGCCGAGAGCGACGGCCGCCGCGAGAGCCTGCTCGACCTGCTGCGCGACCACAAGATCGCCGTGCCCAGCGTCGGCACGCTGGTCGAGTTCCTGGAAGGCGACGAGAAGGTGGCCATCGCCTCGGCGCCGCTGGCCGCGGGCTTCCACTGGATGGAGCCGGCCGACACCGGCGCGCTGTCGCTGCAGTTCATCACCGAGACCGAGCTCTTCGCGACCTCGCCGCAGGCCCGCCGGCGGCGCAAGCAGGAGCAGGTCAGCAGCGTCGACGCGCTGATCAAGGACCTGTCGGAGCTGAAGATCGGCGACCCCGTGGTGCACGTCAACCACGGCATCGGGCGCTACCAGGGGCTCATGAACATCGACCTGGGCGAAGGCGCCAGCGAGTTCCTGCACCTGGAATACGCCGACAAGGCCACGCTCTACGTGCCGGTGTCGCAGCTGCACCTGATCGGCCGCTACACCGGCGTGAGCGCCGACGAGGCGCCGCTGCACCGCCTGGGCTCGGGCCAGTGGGAGAAGGCCCGGCGCAAGGCCGCCGAACAGGTGCGCGACACGGCGGCCGAACTGCTGAACCTGTACGCGCGCCGCGCCGCGCGCGAAGGCATGGCGCACCGCTTCAGCCCGCACGACTACGAGGCCTTCGCCACCAGCTTCGGCTTCGAGGAGACGGCCGACCAGCGCGCCGCCATCCACGCCGTGATCCAGGACATGGTGAGCCCCAAGCCGATGGACCGGCTGATCTGCGGCGACGTCGGCTTCGGCAAGACCGAGGTCGCGCTGCGCGCCGCCTTCGTCGCCGTGCACGGCGGCAAGCAGGTGGCCATCCTGGCGCCCACCACGCTGCTGGCCGAGCAGCACTACCAGACCCTGGTCGACCGCTTCGGCAAGTGGCCGGTGAAGGTGGCCGAGCTGTCGCGCTTCCGCAGCCCCAAGGAAGTGAAGGCGGCCATCGAAGGCATCGAGAACGGCAGCATCGACATCGTCGTGGGCACGCACAAGCTGCTGAGCCAGGACGTGAAGTTCGCGCGCCTGGGGCTGCTGGTCATCGACGAGGAACACCGCTTCGGCGTGCGTCACAAGGAAGCGATGAAGGCGCTGCGCGCCGAGGTCGACGTGCTGACGCTCACCGCCACGCCGATCCCGCGCACGCTGGGCATGGCGCTGGAAGGCCTGCGCGACCTCAGCGTGATCGCCACCGCGCCGCAGCGCCGGCTGGCCATCAAGACCTTCGTGCGCAACGAAGGCACCAGCACCATCCGCGAAGCCGTGCTGCGCGAGCTCAAGCGCGGCGGGCAGGTCTACTTCCTGCACAACGAGGTCGAGACCATCGAGAACCGGCGCGAGAAGCTGGCCGAGCTGCTGCCCGAGGCGCGCATCGCCGTGGCGCACGGCCAGATGCCCGAGCGCGAGCTGGAACGCGTGATGCGCGACTTCGTGGCGCAGCGCCACAACCTGCTGCTGTGCTCGACCATCATCGAGACCGGCATCGACGTGCCCAGCGCCAACACCATCGTCATCAGCCGCGCCGACAAGTTCGGCCTGGCCCAGCTGCACCAGCTGCGCGGCCGCGTCGGCCGCAGCCACCACCAGGCCTATGCCTATCTGCTGGTGCCCGACGTCGAGGGCCTGACCAAGCAGGCGGCGCAGCGGCTGGAAGCCATCCAGCAGATGGAGGAGCTGGGCTCGGGTTTCTACCTCGCGATGCACGACCTGGAGATCCGCGGCGCCGGCGAGGTGCTGGGCGAAAACCAGAGCGGGAACATGATGGAGGTGGGCTTCCAGCTCTACAACGACATGCTGTCCGAGGCCGTGCGCTCCCTGAAGGCCGGCCGCGAGCCCGACCTGCTGTCGCCGCTGGGCGGCCTGCTCGGCACCACCGAGGTCAACCTGCACGCCCCGGCGCTGCTGCCCGACGCCTACTGCGGCGACGTGCACGTGCGCCTGTCACTCTACAAGCGCCTGGCCACGGCCGAGAAGCCCGAGGCCATCGACGCCCTGCTCGAAGAGATCACCGACCGCTTCGGCAAGCTGCCGGCGCAGGGCCAGACCCTCTTCGACACGCACCGCCTGCGCGTGCTGGCCAGGCCCTACGGCGTGGCCAAGATCGACGCCGGCCCGAAACTGATGAACATCGTGTTCCGCCCCAACCCGCCGATCGACGCGCGCAGGATCATCGAGCTGGTGCAGAAGAACCGCGCCATCAAGCTGGCCGGCAACGACAAGCTGCGCATCGACCGCGAACTGGCCACGCCGGCCGAGCGGGCGATGTACGTGCGCGACGTGCTGCGCGGGCTGGGGACGCCGGTGCCGGCAGCGGCCTGAGGCCTCGGCGACCCGGCGAGCGCGCCTGCGGGCTTCATCGGGTTCGCGTCACCTTGGCCAGATGGCGCGGCTGGTCCGGATCGAAGCCACGGGCCCGCGCCAGGGCTTCCACCGCGGGATAGAAGCTCTGCACCGCGCACAGCGCATCGAGGTCTTCGTGATCGGCCGGCTGCAGCGGCAGTTCGGCTCCCGGCGTGCCCGGTGGTGCGGCCAGCAGCACGCGGGCCCCGCGTGCCCGCATGGCCTCGGCCAGCGCCAGCAGCCCGGCCTGCGCCGGGCCGCGCGGCGCCAGCACCAGCAGCGGGAAGCCGGGGCCCACCAGTGCCATCGGACCGTGCTGCACTTCGGCACCGGAGAAGGCCTCGGCGTGGATGCCGCAGGTCTCCTTGAACTTCAGCGCCATTTCGAGCGCGGCCGACAAGCCCGCGCCGCGGCCGACGACGAACAGGCTGTCGGCCTGCCGCAGTTCGTCGAAGGGCGAGGTCCAGTCGGCAGCCGCGGCACGCTGCAGCGCTTCAGGCAAGGCCTGCAGGGCCGCGGCCAGCGCGGCATCTCCCTGACAGCACTGCACCAGGCGCAGGCCCGCCACCCACTGCGCGATGAAGCTCTTGGTGGCTGCCACGCTGGCCTCGGCGCCGGCGTGCAGGGGCAGCACCCAGCGCGCCGCGCCGGCCAGCGGCGATGCGGTGTCATTGACGACGGCCATGGTCTGTGCGCCGCCCTGCCCGAACTGCCGCAGGGGTTCGACCAGGTCAGGGCTCTGGCCCGACTGCGAGAAGGCCACGGCCCAGAGATGCGGGCCGTCGAAGCGGGCACCGTACAAGGTCAGCAGCGACATCGGCAGTGAAGTCACCAGGCGCCCCAGGCGCGACATCACGGCATAGGCCATCGCCGAGGCGGCGTGGTCGGAGCTGCCGCGCGCCAGAGTCAGCAGGCCGCCCGGCGGAGCGTCGCTCCAGCAACGCGCCAGCGCCTGGTACAGGTCGGCGTCGCTGGACAGCAGGCGCGCCACGGCCGCGGGCGCCTGCAGGGCTTCGGCCCGCATCATCGACGTGGTGGCCCCGGGGGCATCGCTCATGCTGTCGATAATAGCCACGCTCTCATCGTCCGCCCTGCCCCATGACGCCCCTCGAGTTCCAGCCCGGCCTCTTCATTCGCGGCCTGACGCCACCGCTGTCGCTGCGCGACTTCAAGCTGGTCGCCTTCGACATGGACTCCACGCTCATCAACATCGAGTGCGTGGACGAGATCGCCGATGCCGCGGGTCGCAAGGCCGAGGTGGCGGAGATCACCGAAGCCGCGATGCGAGGCGAGATCGCCGACTACAAGGACAGCCTGCGCCGCCGCGTCGCCCTGCTGGCCGGCGTGCCGGAAGCGGCGCTGGAGCAGGTCTACCGCGAGCGGCTGCAGCTCAATCCGGGCGTCCAGACCTTCGTCCAGGCCTGCCAGGCTGCAGGCCTCAAGACGCTGCTCATCTCGGGCGGCTTCACCTTCTTCAGCGAGCGCATCAGGCAGCGCCTGAAGCTCGACTTCGCACGCGCCAACACGCTGGGCGTCTTCAACGGGCGCCTCACCGGCACGCTGTTCGACCGCCCCTGGGGCGACATCGTCGACGGCGCCGAGAAGAAGCGCGTGCTGCTGGAAGTGGCCGAGCTGATGGGCATAGCCACGGCGCAGACCATCGCGGTGGGCGACGGCGCCAACGACCTGCCGATGATGGAAGCCGCCGGCCTGTCCATCGCCTACCACCCCAAGCCGGCCGTGCGCGAGCGGGCCATGATCAGCGTCGACACTGGCGGCATGGACCGCGCGCTGGCGGTGTTCGCCGCCACTTGAAGCTTCAGCGCGCGGGTGTCTCGCGCCCATGCGCCGGCGCCCCGTGACGCAGGCGGCCGGCCAGCGCGTCGGCCGACACCGGCCGCGCGTACAGGAAGCCCTGATGCACGCTGCAGCCCTGCGCGATCAGCGCCGCGGCCTGCCCTTCGGTTTCCACGCCTTCGGCCACCACCACCAGGCCCAGCAGGCGGCCCAGCGTGACGATGGAAGCCACCAGCGCCAGGTCCTTGCCGCCGGCGGCCAGGTCCTGCACGAAGCTGCGGTCGATCTTCAATTCATCGATGGGGAAGCGCTTGACGTAGGACAGCGATGAGAAGCCGGTGCCGAAGTCGTCCAGCGACAGCTTGAAGCCCAGTTCGCGCAGCGCATGCAGGCGCGAGGCGGCCTGTTCGTTGTCGTCCATCAGGATGGACTCGGTCACCTCCAGCGCCAGCATCGACGGCTGCAGGCCGTGACGACTCACCAGGGTGCTCAGCCGCTCGACCAGGCCGGCGGTGCGGAAGCAGGGGCTGGCCATGTTGACCGACACCGGCACCACGCGCAGTCCCGCCCGGGTCCACGCCGCCAGGGTCTCGCAGGCGGCATTGAAGACCCAGTCGGTGAGCGGGTGGATCAGACCGGTCTCTTCGGCCAGCGGGATGAAGCTGGCCGGCGGGATCATGCCGCGCTCGGGGTGCATCCAGCGCACCAGGGCCTCGACGCCGACGATGAGGCCGCTGCCGGAATCGATCTTGGGCTGGAAGTGCAGCCGAAGCTGGTCGTGCGCGATCGCCACGCGCAACTCGCTCTCGCGCGCCAGCCGTTCGCGCGCGGCGACGTTCATCGCTTCGTCGTAGTAGCGGTGCTGCGAGCGGCCGGCCTTCTTGGCCGCGTACAGGGCCTGCTCGGCATGCGCCGCCAGCTCGGGCGCCGTCTGGCCGTCACGCGGGTACAGCGCGATGCCGACGCTGGCGCCCAGCACGACGGGGCGGCCCTGCATGCTGATGGGCCGCTGCAGCAGGCGGATCAGCCGCGCCGCGGCGCTGGCCGCGTTCTCGGGGTGGCCGATGTCGTAGAGCATCATCGTGAAGGCATTGGCGCCGATGCGAGCCACCACCTCGGCCGCGCGCGCGGCGGCACCCACCGAAGTGATGTCCGACCCCCTGGTGCCCTGCTCCAGGCGCTCGGCCACGATGCGCAGCAGCATGTCGCCGCTGGCGCGGCCCAGTGCGTCGTTGACGGTCTTGAAATCGTCGACGTCCAGGTGCAGCACGGCACACAAGGCGCCGGCGCGCCGGGCGCGCTCCATCGTCGGGGCGGCCAGTTCGAGGAAGAACTGGCGATTGGGCAGGCCGGTGAGCCCGTCGTGCAGCGCCAGCTGCCGGATCTGCCGCTCGGCCTCGACCCGTTCGGTGATGTCCTGCGTGATGCCCTCCACGCCGATCTGCCGGCCCAGCCCGTCACACAGCGGCACGGCGTGCTCGGCCACGATGCGCTCGCTGCCGTCGAATCGCTCGATCGAGAAGCTCAGCTGGTAGGGCTGCCCCTGCATCGCGGCGGCCCGCGCCTCGGCCACGCGCTCACGGTCGGCCGCGCAGACGCGCGACAGGAACATCTGGGGCGAGGCGCACTGCATGGCGTCGGCCGGCGCGCCGAAGATGCGCGCCAGTTCGTCGGAGCAGCGCATCGCGCCCTGCAGCGAGAACTCCCAGTTGCCCATATGGGCCAGCCGCTGCGCGCGCACCAGGCTCTCACGGCTGCGCACGGCTGCAGCACTGGCCGCGCTGACGCGCAGTCCGTAGCGCACACGCTGCGGCAGCAGCGCCCACTGGATCGGCTTGGTGATGAAGTCGGAGGCTCCGGCTTCGTAGGCCTGCGCGATGGTGTCGCTGTCGTTCAGCCCGGTCAGCATGACGATGGGCACCGGCTGCGGCTGCGGCATCGCGCGCAGCCGGCGGCAGATCTCGAAGCCGTCTGCACCACCCATCACCACGTCCAGCAGCACCAGGTCGAAGCTGGAGCCGCCGAAATCGACCAGGGCCTGCTCGCCGCTGTCGGCCTCCACCACCTCGAAACCGGCGTGCCGCAGCGTGCCGGCGGCCATGCTGCGCAGCAGCAGGTCGTCGTCGACCAGCAGCAGGCGACCGGCGCCCGACGTCGTCTGGGGCGCCGTGCCACTGCCGGCAGGTGCCGCAGCGAGGGCGGCGGCGTGGTTCGCGACGAGGTCGTCGGCTGCGGGAGGCCTGTTCATCGACGGGACATCGGCCGCAGGGCGACGATCTTGAGGTTCGGGCGACGAGGCCGCAGTCGGGTGCTGCCCGAGCGTGCCGGATTGCCGGTCGGGCGCCATCGCGCCCGATCAGTGGTTGAACACGAGCTGCAGGCGCTGCGTGCGAGGCTCGCCGGGCGCCTCGAAGCGCCAGCGCTGCAGCGCGTCGGCCACATAGGGCTGCAGCGCCCGAAAGGTGGCCGACGGAAGACTGACGTCACCCACCGTGCCGTCCCGGAGGATGGTGATCTGCACCGTGATCTCGTGGAAGCTGCCCACCTCGCGCAGCACGCTGGCAGGAAACTCCGGGGCCACCATCGAGACGATGCGCGGCGGCATCTCGGACGCCTGCGTCTCGGCCGGCGCGGCCGGCGCGGCCGGCGGCAGGGGTGACACCCTCTCGACGATGGCGCCCGGGCCGGCCGGCGGCGCGTCGCCCACCGCACGCAGCGAGCTGCCACGCGCCAGGGCGCGCGCCGTCGCAGCACCCGGGGCGGCCTGGGATCCGGCATCGACGGGGTTGCGGCGGATCCTGGAGGCCTCGGCGATGAGACGCATGGGGTTGGACGCTTCGCGCTGCACGCGGGCGCTGGGCGCCACGCCCGACGCCGCGGCGGCGGCCGTCGAGGGCGCAAGGCCCTGCGCCTCGGCCGACAGCACGACGGTGCAGGACAGAGCGGCAAGAAGCACGAGGCGCAGCATCTCCCCCTCATTCTAGGGAGCGAAGGCCGATGGGTAACCCCCGGGTTCGAGTGGTGCGCCGGACCCTTAGCATGGCCCGACACCCCCGCCCCTCCGAGGAGAAGCCCATGAGCACACCCACCAAGTTCCTGCTCGACGAGAGCCGCATGCCGCGCCACTGGTACAACATCATGGCCGACCTGCCCACGCCGCCGGCCCCGCCTCTGCATCCCGGCACATTGCAGCCGGTGGGCCCCGACGACCTCGCGCCGCTGTTCCCGATGGAGTTGATCCTGCAGGAGGTGAGCACCGAGCGCGAGATCGCCATCCCGGAGCCGGTGCGCGAGGTCTTCAAGCTGTGGCGCCCGTCGCCGCTGGTGCGCGCGCACCGCCTCGAGAAGATGCTGGGCACGCCGGCGAAGATCTACTACAAGTACGAGGGCGTCTCGCCCGCCGGCTCGCACAAGCCCAACACCGCCATCCCGCAGGCCTGGTACAACGCGCAGGCGGGCATCAGGAAGCTCACCACCGAGACCGGCGCCGGCCAGTGGGGCTCGTCGCTGGCCTTCGCCGGCTCGCTGTTCGACATCGACGTGCAGGTCTTCCAGGTGCGCGTGTCCTACGACCAGAAGCCCTACCGCCGCGCGCTGATGGAAACCTACGGCGCGACCTGCGTCGCGTCGCCGTCGAATCTCACGAACTCGGGCCGCGCCATCCTGGCGCAGAACCCCGATCACCCCGGCTCGCTGGGCATCGCCATCAGCGAAGCGGTGGAGATCGCCGCCACGAACGACGACACCAAGTACGCGCTGGGCTCGGTGCTCAACCACGTGCTGATGCACCAGACCATCATCGGCCAGGAAGCCCTGCTGCAGCTGGAGATGGCCGGCGACGACCCCGACGTGATCGTCGGCTGCACCGGGGGCGGCAGCAACTTCGCCGGCATCGCCTTCCCCTTCATCGGCCAGCAGCTGCGCGGCGGCGGCAAGACCAAGCAGCGCCGCATCGTGGCGGTGGAGCCGGCCGCCTGCCCCAGCCTGACGCGCGGCAAGTTCGCCTACGACTTCGGCGACACCGCCCACCTCACGCCGCTGACCAAGATGCACACGCTGGGCAGCACCTTCACGCCGCCCGGCTTCCATGCCGGCGGCCTGCGCTACCACGGCATGGCGCCGCTGGTCTCGCATCTGAAGGAACTGAACCTCATCGAAGCCACGGCCTACCACCAGAACGCCTGCTTCGAGGCCGGCGTGATGTTCGCGCGCGCCGAAGGCATCGTGCCCGCGCCCGAGGCCAATCACGCGGTGAAGGGCGCCATCGTCGAAGCGCTGCGCTGCAAGGCCGAAGGCCGCAGCGAGGTGATCCTGTTCAACCTGTGCGGCCACGGCCACTTCGACATGACGGCCTACATGTCCTACTTCGCCGGCAAGCTCACCGATCAACAGTACGATGAGGCCGAACTGGCGATGGCCCTGTCGGGCCTGCCTTCGATCCCCGCAGGAGCCTGAACCCCATGACCGAAGTCCTCGAGCGCTCGCGAGCGTTGGCCGAAGAATTCATCGCGCTGCGCCGCGACATCCATGCCGAGCCCGAGCTCGGCTTCCTGGAACACCGCACCAGTGCGCTCGTGGCCGAGCGCCTGCGCTGGTACGGCTACGAGGTGCACGAAGGCCTGGGCGGCACCGGCATCGTGGGCGTGCTCAAGCGCGGCAACGGCGGCAAGCGCCTGGGCATCCGCGCCGACATGGACGCGCTGCCCATCGTCGAGGCCACCGGCCTGGCATACGCCAGCCGCCGCACCGGCGTGATGCACGCCTGCGGCCACGACGGCCACACCGCGATGCTGCTGGCCGCGGCGCGGCAGATCGCCGAGAAGGCCGACTTCAGCGGCACACTGAACCTGATCTTCCAGCCCGCCGAAGAAGGCCAGGGCGGCGCGGTGAAGATGATCGAGGACGGCCTGTTCGACCAGCACCCCTGCGACGCCGTGTTCGCGATGCACAACGCGCCGGGCTTTCCGCAAGGCCAGCTGCTGTTCCGCCATGGCGCGGCGATGGCGTCGAGCGACTACGCGAAGATCACGCTGACCGGCGTGGGCGGCCATGCCGCCTTCCCGCACCGCGCCACCGACCCCGTGGTGGCGGCAGCCTCCATCGTGATGGCGCTGCAGACCATCGTCTCGCGCAACGTCGATCCGCTGATGACCTCGGTGGTCACCGTGGGGACGCTGCACGCCGGCACGGTGAGCAACATCATTCCCGGCGTGGCCACGCTGGAGCTGAGCATCCGCTCGCTCGACCGCGACGTGCGCAACCTGCTCGAAGAGCGCATCAAGGCGCTGGTGACGGCCCAGGCCGCGAGCTTCGGCGTGCAGGCCCACATCCAGTACGAGCGCCGCTATTCGGTGCTCGTGAACACCCAGGCCGAGACCGACTTCGCGCGCCGGGTCGGTGTGGAACTGGTGGGTGCCGACCAGGTGGTGATGGACGCGCAGCCCGTCACCGGCAGCGAAGACTTCGCCTTCATGCTCGAGAAGGTGCCCGGCTGCTACCTGCTGGTGGGCAACGGCGAAGGCAGCGGCCCGGGCTCGACGATGTGCCACCACCCGGCCTACAACTTCAACGACGAGAACATCGCCGTCGGTTCGGCCTACTGGGTGCTGCTGACCGAGCGTTACCTGTCGGCCTGACCACTGCCGCGGCGCGAAGACCCGCAGCACCGCGGCCACGCGTCGGTGGACGAACTCGCGTCAGCCCGGCGCCTGCGGCCGCCGCGCCACCATGTCGATCTCGATCAGGGCCCCCTTGGCCAGGCCGTTGACGCCGATGCAGGTTCGCGCAGGCCGCCGCCCCGCGGCAAAGTAGCCGGCGTACACACGGTTCATGGCCTCGTAGTCGGCGTCGAAGTGCAGCAGGTACACGCGCACCTGCAGCACGTCGTCCAGCGTGAGGCTGCAGCCGTGCAGCACGGTCTGCAGGTTGTGCATCACCTGGTGCGTCTGCGCCTCGATGCCCTCGGGGTAGCCGGTGTCCAGCCCGGTGCCGCTGAAGGGCATCTGGCCGGTGACGAAGACCCAGCCGTCGGCCTCGGTGGCGTGGCTGAACGGCGCCACGGGGTCGGGGGCGCCGGAAATCATGTGGAAGATCGGAGTCATCGGAGCGTGCTGCGGCAGGGGGTGGATGGAGCATAGCGGCACCGGCGCACGTCACGCTCGCCGTCCGGCGGGGCTTCTGTCCGTGACGTTCGGCCGCCAACCCCATGCCGAACCAGGTTCCATTGGGCACATCGCACTAAGGGTTAACCCTGAAACCTGTTAGTCTGCCCGCCAAGGAGGACACCTCATGTCCACAACCATACGAACGATCGATCCACGCCCCGTCGTCGAGGCAAGTGCCCGTGTGGCCGCCCTGCCCTTCGACGCCATGCGCTTTTCCTACGCCACCGCCGTGCAACGCGGCCTCGTCCGGCGCTCCATGCTCGACTCGCGCGACGTCGAGAAGGCCCTCGGTGCCATGGAGAAGGCCCTGCTGGGCCCTCTGGCGAGAAAGATCTGAGGCGCCCACGCCGATAGAGCCGCAGGTGCGGCAGACGCGCGCAGCCTGGCGCTCGCCCCCGCACAATGCGGTCCATGACACCGACCGACGCCCACCTGGCCGCCACGGCCTTCATCGACAGCGACCACCCGGCGGTGCAGGCCTTCGCCGCCGATCACGCCCGCGGCGCCACCGCGCGCGAGCGTGCCGTGGCGCTGTACCACGCGGTGCGCGACGGCTTCCGCTACGACCCCTACCGCATCGACCTGTCGCCGGAAGGCATGCGGGCCAGCACCGTGATCGCCCAGGGCGCCGGCTGGTGCGTGCCGAAGGCAGCGCTGCTGGCAGCCGCCTGCCGGGCAGCAGGCATCCCGGCACGGCTGGGTTTCGCCGACGTGCGCAATCACCTCAGCACCGAACGCATGCGGCAGACGCTCAAGTCCGACCTCTACGTCTGGCACGGCTACACCGATCTCTGGATCGAAGGTGCCTGGCGCAAGGCCACGCCGGCCTTCAACCTGTCGCTGTGCCAGAAGTTCGGCCTGCTGCCGCTGGAGTTCGACGGCCTGCAGGACTCGATCTACCACCCCTTCGACGCCACCGGCCAGCGCCACATGGAGTACGTCAACCAGCGCGGCGCCTTCGACGACATGCCGCTGGCGCACATCGTGGCCGACTTCGAGGCCACCTACCCGGACCTGTATGCCCCCGCCACGGCGATGCGCGAAGCCGACTTCCTGCAGGACGTCGAGCGGGAGACGCGGACCTGAGGTGGCGTCCCGGGCCCGGCGGCGTGCGATCCTGCACGCCGGGCTGCGCTCATCAAGCGCAGCCGGTCTGACGCCGCGCGTCGGTCTGCCGATAAGAGGGGATATCCCTGCGCGCCGCCGCCCCAACCGCCATGCCTTCGCCCCCCGCACCAGCCCCCGGACCGCAGCCTGCGCCGGCCACCAGGAACCCGTCCCAGCCGACGGGCGACGATGCCCTGGCGCGCGAGATGCACCTGTCGGTGAAGGCGCTGCTGGACCCGGTGCCGATGTCGCGCAAGGTGCTGCAAGGCCTGGCCGCGGTGGAGCGAGCTCTGGCCATCGACGGCATGGAAGGCCTCGACTGGCTGCCGCAGGCCCTGCTGGAAAAGGCCGGCACCGAACTCAGGAGCCTGCCGCTGCCTGCCGGCAACACGGCCCTGCCGCAGCTGCTGTCGCTGATGGGTCTGGTCGTGGCCACCCGCATCGCGCGCCACAACCCGGCCGCCGCCCAGCACGCACAGAACGAGTTCCTGTCGTCCTTCCTGTGCGAGGACAAGCTCGTGGTGAGCGAGGCTTCGCACACCGACTTCGTGCAGCTGTCCCTCGACGAGAAACCACCGACCAAGGACTGAGCCCGCACGTACGAGGCCGGAAGGCCTCGTACGGCTGGCGAAGGCCCGAGCGCGATTTCACGCGCGAGGCCTGAGCCCGCCCGTCCCGTCAGCCCGGCTCGGGCGGCCGCCGCGCCAGCAGTGCGCCACTGACGTTCTGGTAGGCCTGCGCGGCCGACAGCAGGGCTGCGTCGGCCTGCGGCGGGCCGATCAACTGCAGCCCCATCGGCCAGCGCCCGCTGGCATCGAAACCGGCCGGCACGCTCAGCGCCGGCAGCCCGGCGAAGGTGGCGTAGATCGTGGCTTCCATCCATCGGTGATAGGTGTCCATCGTGCGCCCGGCCACCTGCTTCGGCCAGTGCTGCTCCATCGGGAAAGGCCACACCTGGGCCACCGGCAGGGCCAGCACGTCGAAGCGCTCGAAGAGCTTCAGCATCTGCGCGTAGAACTCGCTGCGCACGGCCGAGGCGCGCATGAAGTCGGCGAAGCTCAGGCCCTGCGCGCTGTCGTGCTCCCACAGCGCCTCGGGCTTGATGCGCTCGCGGTCGGCCGGGGTCTTGATGACGGCTGCCACTGCAGGCGCCACCAGCGCACGGCGCCACACCAGCCAGGCTTCCCACACGCGCTGCGCATCGAAGTTCGGCGCCACGGGCTCGATGGCCGCGCCGTCGCCCTGCAGCCGCGCCAGCGCCTCTTCACACACCGCCAGGATGCCGGGCTCGACAGCCAGGTGGCCCCCCAGGTCACCCAGCCAGCCCACGCGCAGTCCGCGCGCACTGGTCTCGGCTGGCGGTGCATAGCTGCGCGGGCCGTCGGCCAGCGACAGCGGGGCGCGCGCATCGCGACCGGCCATGACGCCCAGCAGCAGCGACAGGTCGCGCACGTTGCGTGCCATCGGGCCGTCGGTGGACAGCTGGCTGACCCACAGGTCGGGCCGCGGCCAGTGCGGGACGCGGCCCATGCTGGGGCGCAGACCGAAGACGTGGTTCCAGCCCGCCGGGTTGCGCAGCGAGCCCATGAAATCGGAGCCGTCGGCCACCGGCAGCAGGCGCTGCGCCAGGCACACTGCCGCGCCGCCGCTGCTGCCGCCGGCGCTGACCGTGGGGTCCCAGGCGTTGCCGGTGCTGCCGAACAGCGTGTTGTAGGTGTGCGAGCCGAGGCCGAACTCGGGCATGTTGGTCTTGCCGATGACGATGGCGCCTGCGGCCTTGATGCGCGCGGCGAAGATGCTGTCGACAGCCGGCATCGCGTCCTTCAGCAGCGGCGAGCCATAGGTGGTGGGGAATCCCAGCGCATTGCCGGTGTCCTTGATGGCCTGCGGCATGCCGTGCATCCAGCCCATCGATTCGCCGCGCGCCAGCATCGCGTCACGCTCGTCGGCCTGCGCCAGCAGGCGCTCGTTGGCGGCCAGGTTGACGATGGCGTTGAAACGCGGATTGATGCGGTGGATGCGCGCCAGTGTGGCCTGCATCACCTGGCGGCACGACACCTGCCGCGTGTGGATGGCCCAGCTCAGCGCGTCGGCGTCGAGCGCGGTGATGTCGTCGACGGGGGTGTCGAGGTCGTCGTCGCTCATGTGGTGCGGGTCGTTCATGCAGCCTCCTTCAGGGCAGGGCGGCAAAGGCCAGCGGCGCCGGCAGCGACGCCTCCCACTGCCGCGCCACGCGCAGCAGCAGCGCATCTTCACCCAGCGACGCGCTGAGCATCACGCCGATCGGCAAGCCGGTGGACGAACGACCGGCCGGCAGCGAGATCGACGGCGCGCCGGTGGCGTTGGCCAGCGGCGTGAAGGGCGTGTAGCGCCACAGCCCCTTGGGGCCGAGCCGGTAGTCGATGAAGTCGGGGTTGTCCATCGCGAAGCGCCCCAGCACCGCGGGCGGCTCGGCCAGCGTCGGCGTGAGCAGCAGGTCGTAGCGCTCGTGGAAGCTCGCCATGCGCCGGCCCAGCGCGTGCAGCGCGCTCACCGCGCGCAGGTAGTCTGTGGCCGCCAGCGTGCGGCCGTACTGCATGGCGCTCCAGGTGACGGGTTCCAGTTCGTGCGGCTGCAGGTCGCGGCCACGCGCCTTGGCAATCGCTTCCAGCCCCATCGCGGTGCCGGTGGCCACCACCTGCATCACGGGCTTGACCACCTCCAACGTGGCGAGCCCGGGGTGCGCCGCCTCGACATGGTGGCCCAGCTTCTGCAGCGCCTGGGCGAAGGCCTCGACCACCGCGGCCACCTCGGGGTGCACGGGGTCGCCGTCGAAGAAGTGGTTGCACAGGCCGATTCGAAGGCCCCGCGGCGCGTCGTCCAGCGTGGCCATCAGTTCGCCCAGCGCGGGCGCCGCATAGGGCGCGCCGGGGTCGGCACCGGCACCGGCCTGCAGCGACGCCGCACAGTCGCGCACGCTGCGCGTGACCATGTGGTCGATGGCCATGCCGCCCCAGCCTTCACCGGCCAGCGGGCCCATCGGCATGAGGCCTCGCGAAGGCTTCAGGCCCACCAGCCCGCAGGCCGCGGCGGGAATGCGGATCGAGCCCGCCCCGTCGTTGGCGTGCGCGATGGCCACCATGCCCGAGGCCGTGGCCGAGGCCGCGCCGCCGCTGGAGCCACCCGCCGAATGCGCCGTGTTCCAGGGGTTGCGCGTGGGGCCGCCGTAGGCCTGCGCCTCGGTGCTGGCGCTGATGCCCATCTCGGGCGAGGTGCTGCGGCCGAAGGGCACGAAGCCGGCCGCCAGGTAGCGGTCGGTCAGCGCGCCGTTCACCGGCCAGGCCTGCCCGCCCGGGCCCAGCACGCGGGAACCGGCACGGCTGGGCAGATCGACCGAGGCGGTCGCCGCGCCGACGTCCTTCAGCAGCAGCGGCACGCCGAAGAAGGGACGCGACCTCAGCAGCGCGGCGCGCGCGGCGTCGTCGCGGCAGGCAGCCAGTTCGGCATCGAGCGCGGCGGCGCGCGGCTCGGCCACCTCGGCCCGCACCAGACACACGGCGTTGAGCGCGGGGTTCATGGCCTCGACGCGCGCCAGCGTCTGTTGCAGCACCTCGCGCGCCGACGTGCGGCCGGCGACGATGGACCGGGCCAACGACAACGCGTCGCCGTCGAATCGGGTGGGAGCATTCATCGGGCAAGTCCTTTCGCCCAGGACAGGCTGGGCCGGGGGATGGGGCAGGCCGACTCGAAGGCCCGCGCGGCACGCAGCACCATCGCATCGTCGAACATGGCGCCCACCAGCTGCAGGCCGATGGGCAGGCCGTCCTTCGTGAGGCCGCAGGGCACGCTGATGGCGGGCTGCTGCGTGAGGTTGAAGGGGTAGCTGTAGGGGGTCCAGCCGAGCATGGCCTCGGGCGTCATGGCCATCGCACCGGCTTCGCGCACGTCGAAGGCCGGCACCGCCACGCTGGGCGTCACCAGCAGGTCCCAGCGCTGCATGAACTGCCGCATGTACGAGCCGAGCGCGCCGCGCCGCATGGCCGTCTGCTGCAGATGCAGCGCCGTCTTGGTGGCGCCGATCATGGCCTCAGCGCGGAAGTCGGGGTCGGCCACGGCCTGCTGCTCCGGCGTGAGGCCGCTCCAGACCGTGAAGGCGCCTGCGAACCAGAGGTCGGTGCAGATGTCGAGCGGGTCGGCGAAGCCGGGGTCGATCTGCTCGACGTGGGCGCCCAGGACCTGCAGCTGCCGCACGGCGGCGTCGACCGCGGCTTCGATTTCCGGGTGCAGGTTCTTCACATGGCCCAGGCGCGGCGAGTAGGCCACGCGCAGACCGCGCAGGCCGTTGTGCAGGCCCACGGTGTAGTCGCGCGGGTCGGGCGGCAGCGAGGTCCAGTCGCGCGCGTCGGGGCGCGACAGCACGTTCAGCGCCAGCGCCACGTCTTCCACGCCCATCGCGTGCGGTCCCAGGTGGGCCACGGTGCCGAAGGGTGACAGCGGATAGGCCGGCACGCGGCCGAAGCTGGGCTTGAGGCCCACGTTGCCGCAGAAGGCCGCCGGAATGCGCACGCTGCCGGCGCCGTCGGTGCCCACGGCCAGCGGGCCCATGCCGGCGGCCACGGCGGCAGCGGCACCGCCCGAGGAACCACCGGGCGTCTTCGCAAGGTTCCAGGGGTTGCGCGTGAGGCCGGTGAGCGGAGAGTTGGTCTCGCCCTTGCAGCCGAACTCGGGCGTGGCCGTCTTGCCCAGCAGCACCGCGCCAGACTCGCGCAGTCGCGCCACGGCAGGGGCGTCGACGTCCCAGGGCTGGTCGGGGTCGACCGTGCGGCTGCCGCGCCGCGTGGGCCAGCCGCGCGTGAGGATGAGGTCCTTGATCGACACCGGCACGCCGTCCAGCGGCCCCAGCGTGGCGCCCGTCTTCCAGCGCGCCGTGCTGTCGCGCGCCGCGGCCAGCGCCGACTCGTGGGCGACCAGGCAGAAAGCCTTCAGCTCGGGGTTGAGCGCGTCGATGCGCGCCAGCACCGCCTGCGTGGCCTCCAGCGGCGAGGCCTGGCCAGCCCGGTAGTGCGCCAGCAGCTGCGTGGCGCTGCAGTCAGCGAGGTGGGTGGGTGAGGTCATGCCGTCTCCTGTCGGGGGTTTCAAGGGCCGCGTCATCGGCCGCATCATGGTCCGCGAACCGTGCCTTCGGCTGCATCCAGCGGCACGGCCCGGCGCGGCTGCAGGATCACCGCAGCCGCGCCGCCCAGCACCAGCGCGAATCCCAGCAGGTCCAGCGGGCCGGGCCGCTCGCCCACCAGGATCATCGCGCCGATCACGCCCACCACGGGCACGGCCAGCGTGGTCAACGCCGACACGGTGGCGGAGGTGACGGAGAGCAGCTGGTACCACCAGACGTAGGCCAGCGCCGTGGCAATGACCACGTGGTAGAGCACCGCCACGATCACCTGCGGTGGCCACACCGCGGGCAGGCTTTCGCCGCTCAGCAGCGCGGCCACGCCGCCCACCACGCCGCCCATCGCGAGTTGCCAGGCGGTGAAGACGATGCGGTCGCCCTGCGGCGGCCAGCGCTTGGCGGCCACCGTGCCGGCAGCCCAGCCCAAGGCGGCGAGCAGCGGGAAGACCAGGCCCCACACCGAGCCGACCGGGCCCGCGCCCTGCCCGCCGGCCAACCCCCGCAGCACCGGCCAGGCCAGCACGGCGATGCCCGTGCTGCCCAGCAGCAGCGAGACGCCGGCGCGGCGTCCCGGACGTTCACCCAGCACCATCCAGGCCAGCAACGCGGCCATCATCGGCATCGTGTAGGTGAGCACGGTGGCGCGCGAGGTGCTGGTGCTGAGTTGCGCGAACACGGTGCAGAAGTTGAACACCACCACCGACAGCAAGCCACCGACCAGGATGCCGGGCCAGGCACCCCGCTGCGGCCAGAGGTCCTGACCCCTGGCCTTGGCGATCAGCAACAGCAGCAGCGCGCCGCCGCCCAGGCCGATGCAGCGGAAGCTGAAGGGCGGCAGCGTGCCCAGCACGACCTTCACGACCGGCCAGTTGAGGCCCCAGCAGACCGCCAGCAGCGGCGGGATCAGCGCAACGCGCATGGGAAGAAGCCCATCCCCGAAGCGACCAGACGCCGCCTTCCCCTCAAGGGGACGCGGCGGGCGGACCGGCGGCGCCGGATCCGCGGCGGCCGCTCGGTCCGGCCAGGCGCGGGGGTCAAGGCCTGCGCCTGATCGACGCCGGCAGCTTGCGCCACGGCAGGTCGGCCGGGTCGGCGGCCATCGGCCCGGCGGCCTTGGCCACCAGCACGTGGCTGGCGATGGGCGTGAAGTCGGCGCGGAAGTGGTTGCTGCTCTTCACCACCACGATGCGCATCTGCTCGGCGTGCAGTCCCACCATGCGGATCAGCTCGCGGTCGAGCAGCTGCTTCTTGCCGCTGACCACGGCGATGCGCACGCCGTCGATCTCGAGGCAGGCGCTGGGGCCGAGCTTGACGGTCAGCCCACGCATCATCGGCCCGGTCAGCGTGCAGACGCCGTCGCTGAGTGCCACGACCTTGAAGCGGCCGCGCACGGGCGGGTCGCTGGGCTGGCCGGTGAAGGTGGGCACCGCCGTGCCCAGCGCCAGTTCGAGCTCGGCACCGACGCCGGCTTCGGTGGCCGCGCGTGCGGCGGCCGCGTCGTACATCAGGCCCAGCGCCACCTGGCCCGGGAAGCGCTTGCCCGCGCCCTGCGCCAGCAGCGCGTGCAGCATGCCGGTGGTGTTGCTGTCGCCCCCGGCGCCCGGGTTGTCCTGCGTGTCGGCGACGACCACCGGCCTGGACACCCCTTCGGCCAGCGCCAGCGCCTGCACCACGGCCTCGCGCGCGGGCAGGATGTCGAGCCGCCATTGCGTGGGCTCGGCCACGCGTGCGTAGAGCGCTTCGACCGCGCGCTGCGCGGCCTCGCCGTGGCCCCACACCATCGGTGCGCATTCCTCGAAGTCGCTGGCCGGGAAGCCCATGCAGAAGCTCAGCACCGTGCCGTGCGTGCGGTCCAGCGCGATGAGCTCGTCGTACAGCGACTTGGCCGGCTCCATCCAGGTGCTCTGCGCGTTCAGCGGGATCAGGAAGGGCAGGCGGCGCGCGTGCATCGGCTCCTTCCTGCCGACCTTCAGGCGGCGCGCCAGCAGCTCGGCCGCCAGCTCGCCGGTGGCCGCCATGTCGACGTGCGGGTAGGTGCGGTAGGACACCAGCGCGTCGGCCTCTCGCAGCATGCGCTGCGTGACGTTGGCGTGCAGGTCGAGGCTGCAGACGATGGGGATGTCGGGCCCGACCAGGGCGCGCACGCGCGAGATCAGCTCGCCCTCGCTGTCGTCGGCATTTTCGGCAACGGCGGCGCCGTGCAGGTCGAGGTAGACGCCGTCGAGGCCGCCGGCGCGCGCGGCGATCACGTCTTCGCACAGCGCCGCGGCGATGCGCTCGAAGGCGTCCTTCGTGACGTAGCTCGACGGGATGGCGCCGGCCCAGCACGAGGGCACCAGTGTCCAGCCGTGGCGCCTGGCGGCGTCGATGACACCGGCCACCGGGATGTTGATGCCGGTGAGCTGGGCCTGCATCTCGGGCCCGCGCATGAAGGCGGGGAAGGAGTCGCCGCGCGTGAACGCGGCCCAGTCGGCCAGGCTGGGCGCGAAGGTGTTGGTCTCGTGCTGGTAGCCGGCGATGAGGATGCGGGTCATGGAAGGTTCTCTGCTGTGTTCGCTGATTCGAATTCTGAAAGCGCCCGCCGGTCTGCTCAGCCCCGTTCCAGGCCCACCAGCACGTTGACCGCATTGCTGCCCACTTCGTCGGTGGCGTAGCCGCCCTCGAAGACGAAGAGCAGCGGCACGCCCGCCGCACGCAGGCGCCGCAGTCGGCGGCCGATCTCCAGGTAGTCGGGCATGGCGAGCTTGAACTTCGAGATCGGGTCGCGCTCGAAGGTGTCCACGCCCAGCGACACGACGACGGCGCGGCAGCCGCGCTGCAACGTGGCGTCGATGGCGACTTCCAGCGCCGCCAGGTAGGCCGGCGCCGTGGTGCCTGCAGGCAGCGGCAGGTTCAGCGTATGACCATGGCCGGCGCCCTCGCCCTCTTCGCTGGCATGGCCGCTGAGGTAGGGGTAGTCGTCGTGCGGGTCGGCGTGCAGGCTGGTGAAGAACACGTCGTCGCGCTGCCAGAAGATGGCCTGCGTGCCGTTGCCGTGGTGGTAGTCGATGTCGAGCACGCCCACGCGCGGGCCGTGCGTGGCCAGCAGCATCTGCGCCGCGATGGCGGCGTTGTTCAGGTAGCAGTAGCCGCCCATCAGCGCCGCAGCCGCGTGATGGCCGGGCGGCCGGCACACGGCCAGCGCCGTGGCCTCGCCGCGCTGCAGCGACTGCGCGCCGGCGACGGCGCACTGCGCGCTCCAGTAGGCGGCTTCCCAGGTGCCTTCGACGATGGCGCAGCCAGCGTCGATCGAATAGAAGCCCAGCTTGCCTTCGATGTGGCGCGGCTCCTCTCGCGGCAGCCCCAGGCCGGCGTGCCAGACCATGCCCAGCGCCGGGTGCGTGCGGCCGAGCGCCCGCCACTCGGCCCACGCACTCTGCAGGAAGGCGACGTAGCGCGCATCGTGCACGGCCAGGATGGGCTGCAGGCCGGCATCGGCGGGTGTCAGCACCTCGCCCAGGTCGGCTGCCACGAAGGCGTCACGCACACGCTCGGCGCGCACCGGCAGCTCGAAGCCGGCCAGCAGCTCGCCGCCGATCAGCTCACCGTGGCCGTGGTGCGCCAGGTGGTGCGACGAATACCAGGCATGCACTTCAGCGCTCTCCGGAAGTCATGGGCCTCAAGCGGCCGCCGCAGATCCGGCTCTGCCGGTCTGCCAGCGGCGCCCCCTTGAGGGGGAGCGCCGAAGGCGCTTCGGGGGTGGTCCCATCACGCTCCGAAGGCGAAATCGCGGCCTGGCGCCGCAGCGAAGAGCGCCTTCGTGTACTCGTGCTCGGGCGCGCTGAAGACCCGGTGCGCCGGGCCGTACTCGACGACCTGGCCCTTGGACATCACGGCCAGGAAGTCGCACACCTGCGAGGCCACGCGCAGGTCGTGCGTGATGAACAGCATCGCCAGGTTCAGCCGGGCGCGGATCTCCTCGAAGAGCTGCAGCACCTGGGCCTGAACCGAGACGTCGAGCGCCGAGACGGCCTCGTCGGCGATGAGCAGCTCGGGGTCCATCATCAGCGCGCGCGCGATGCAGATGCGCTGGCGCTGGCCGCCGCTGAACTGGTGCGGGTAGCGCTCCATCGCGCTGGCGTCCATGCGCACCAGGGCCAGCAGCTCCTTGGCCTTCTGCAGCGCGGCACTGCGCGCCATGCCGTAGTTGACAGGCCCTTCGATGAGCGCTTCGCCCACCGTGCGGCGCGGGTTCAATGAGCGGTAGGGGTCCTGGAAGACGATCTGCACGCGCTTGCGCAGCGGACGCAGCTGGCTGGCCGACATCATCGCGATGTCGTCCTGGCCCAGCAGCACCTGCCCGCCGGTGGGGTCGACCAGGCGCACGATGCAGCGCGCCACCGTGCTCTTGCCCGAGCCCGACTCGCCGACGATGCCCAGCGTCTGGCCGCGGCGGATCTCCAGGTCGACCTGCTGCGCGGCATGCACCGTGCGGCTCTTGCCGAACCAGCTCTTGTCCTGGTAGGTCTTTTCCAGCTTCTTCGTCTGCAGCACGATGGGCTGCGAGGGATCGGACGCACGCTCGACCAGGTGCAGCGTGGGCACGGCGCCGATCAGCATGCGCGTGTAGGCGTGCTGCGGTCGCTGCAGCACGTCGTGCTTGTCGCCCACTTCCACCAGGTCGCCCAGCCGCAGCACCGCCACGCGGTGCGCCAGCTCGGCCACCACGCCGAAGTCGTGCGTGATGAACAGCACCCCGGTGCCGTGCTTGTGCTGCAGCTCGAGCACCAGCTTCAGGATCTGCGCCTGCGTGGTGACGTCCAGTGCCGTGGTGGGCTCGTCGGCGATCAGCAGCACGGGTTCGAGCACCAGCGCCATGGCGATCATGATGCGCTGCCGCTGGCCCCCGGACAGCTGGTGCGGGTAGCTGGCCACCATGCGCTCGGGGTCGGGCAGCAGCACCTCGCGGATGATGTTCAGCACCTTCTGCCGACGCTCTTCGGCCGACAGCTTCGTGTGCTCGGCCAGCACCTCGTCGATCTGGTCGCCGCAGGTCATGACCGGGTTGAGCGCCGTCATCGGCTCCTGGAAGATCATGGACATGCGCGTGGCGCGCAGTTCACGCAGGCGCGACAGCGGCGCGTGCGTGATGTCCTCGCCTTCGAGCAGGATCTGCCCGCCCAGCACCGGCAGCGACTTGGGCAGCAGACCCATCACGCTCTGCGCGATGACCGACTTGCCCGAGCCCGACTCGCCCACCAGGCAGACGATCTCGCCGCGGCCGACGGTGAAGCTCACCTTCTGCACGGCGGTCGAGCGGTCGCCGCCCGAGGGCAGCGCGATGGTGAGGTTCTTGACCTCGAGCACCGGGCCTTGGGGCTTGTTCATCTCGATTCCATGCTGAACTGTCCCATCAAGCGGACGCCGCGGACGGGCTTGGCCCGGCCGCTGGGGTCGCCCCCTTGAGGGGGAGCGGCGAAGCCGCTACGGGGGTGGTCGTCATACCCGTTTGGCCATCTTGGGGTCGAGCGTGTCGCGCAGCCCATCACCCAGGATGTTCACCGCCAGCACCGTCACCGCGAGGAAGATGCCGGGGAAGAAGATGTTGTGCGGGTACTGCGTGAACTGCGCGCGGCCCTCGGCCATCACGTTGCCCCAGGTGGGAATGTCGGGCGGCAGGCCCACGCCGAGGAAGCTGAGAATGGCCTCGACGAGGATGCCCGAGGCGCAGATGAAGGTACCCTGCACCACCAACGGCGCCACGGTGTTGGGCAGGATGTGGCGCCACATGATCAGCCAGGTGGGCGTGCCCAGCGAGATGGCAGCCTCGACATAGGGCTCTTCGCGGATGGACAGCACCAGCGAGCGCACCAGTCGCGTGACGCGAGGTATTTCGGGAATCGCGATCGCGATCACCACGGTGAGCAGGCTGCCGCGCCACATGGCGACCAGCGCGATGGCGATGAGGATGGCGGGGATGGCCATCACGCCGTCCATCACGCGCATCAGCGGGCCGTCCAGCCAGCGCAGGAAGCCCGAGCACAGTCCCAGCACGATGCCGAAGGCCATCGCCACCACGGCGGTGAACAGGCCGACGATGAGCGACACGCGCGTGCCGTAGATGACGCGGCTGTAGATGTCTCGGCCGAAGCTGTCGGACCCCATCAGGAAGGTGTGCTTGAGCGTCTCGCCTTCCAGCGTGGTGATCTCGCCTTCCTTGCCGGGCAGCAGATCGCGGCTGGCGGGGTCGAACAGCGACGGATCGACCGTGCCCATCCACGGCGCGGCGAGCGAGATGAGCACCAGCACCGCCAGCACCACGCCGCCGATGCGCACGCTCCAGTTGCGGCGCACGCGGGCCCACGCGCTCTGTTGCGTGACGACCGTAGCCGACTCGACCGACAGCGCCTCGAACTTGGATTGATCTCCGGCAGTGCTCATCAGTATCGAATGCGCGGGTCGAAGAACACGTAGGACAGGTCGACCAGCAGGTTGACCATCACGTAGATGAAGGAAAACAGCAGGATCACGCCCTGGATGGTGGGAAAGTCGCGTGCCAGCACGGCGTCGACCGTGAGACGCCCCAGGCCCGGGATGGCGTACACCGACTCGGTCACCACCACGCCGCCGATGAGCAGCGCGATGCCGATGCCGATGACGGTGATGATGGGCACGGCCGCATTGGCCAGCGCGTGGCGCATCAGCACGGTGGACTCGGGCAGGCCCTTGGCGCGCGCGGTGCGGATGTAGTCCTCGCCCAGCGTTTCGAGCACCGACGCGCGCGTCACACGGGCGATCAAGGCGATGTAGATCAGCGACAGCGTGATGGCCGGCAGTGTCAGGTGATACAGCCACGGACCCACGCCGTCGGCGATGCGCTTGTAGCCCTGCACCGGCAGCCAGCCCAGCTTGAGCGAGACGAGCCAGATCAGGATGTAGGCCGTGACGAACACGGGGATGGAAAAGCCCAGCACCGAAAACGCCATCAGGCCGCGGTCGAGCCAGCCGCCGAAGCGCCAGGCCGCCAGCACGCCCAGCGGCACGGCCACCAGCACCGCGATCGTGATGGTGACCAGGGCCAGCGACAGCGTCGGCTCCATGCGCTGCCCGATCAGGGTGGTGACATCGGTCTTGTAATAGAAGGACTGGCCGAGGTCGCCGGTCATCACGTGGCCGAACCAGATGAAGAACTGCTCGGGGATGGAACGGTCCAGCCCCAGACCGGTGCGGATCTGGGCGATCTGCTCGGTGGTGGCGGCGTCACCCGCGAGCACGGCCGCCGGATCGCCGGGCGTCAGCCGCAGCATCAGGAAGACGAGCACGGAGACGATCAGCAGGACCGGGATCGTCGACGCGAGACGGCGTAGGAGGAACTTGAACATCGTGCAAGCGGCCCAGGACGATGCAGGCCGCGCCGCGGCCTGCACCCACCCTCAGCGCATCACTGCTTCTTGAGGTTCCAGTAGATGTTGCTGTTGGTCACGAAGAAGCCGGTGATGTTCTTGCGTGCAGCCATGGGCTGCATGTACTCACCCAGCGGCGCGTGCGTGCTGACTTCGAAGGCGCGGACATGGATGGCATCGGCCAGCCTCTTCTTCGAAGCCTCGTCGGTGGCGCGCATGAACTGGTTGCGCAGATCGACCAGCTTGTCGTCGGTGGGCCAGCCGAACCAGGTGCTCTTCTCGCCGCGCGTGTCGATGGCCGGGTTGGCGATCGGGCTCCAGACGTCGAAGGTCTGCCAGGCGGTGAGGAACATGTGCCAGCCGCCCTTGTCCGGCGCATCCTTCTTGGCGCGGCGGCCGACCAGGGTCTGCCAGTCCATCGCCTGCAGGTCGACCTTGAAGCCGGCCTGGCGCAGCAGTTGCGCGGCCACGTCGGGCAGCTTCTGGATCGAGGCCAGGTCGGTGGGCTTCATGATGACGATGGGCGTGCCGTCATAGCCGCTGGCCTTCAGCAGGTCCTGCGCCTTCTTCATGTTGCTCTTGGACTGGATGTCGCTGCCTGCCGTGCTGCCGTAGGGCGTGTTGCAGATGAACATGGACGGGCAGGTCTTGTACAGCTCCTTGACGCCCACCGAGGCACGCAGGAAGGGCTCCTGCGCAAACGCAGCCATCGCCGCCGCCCGCACCTTCGGGTTGTCGAAGGGCTTGTGCAGGTGGTTGAAGCGCGCCATGTACTGCAGGCCGAAGGTGGCGTACTTGGGAAGCTGGATGTTGGCGTCCTTCTTGGCTGTCTCGTAGTGGTCGAAGCCCAGCGCCTCGACGATGTCGACCTCGCCCTTCTGCAGCGCGCTGAGCTGCGCCTGCGTATCGCGCAGCGCCAGGTTCCACTCGACGCGGTCGACGTAAACGCGCTTGCCGCCGGTGGTGCCCGACGGCGGCTCGCTGCGCGGCACGTACTTCTCGAACTTGGTGTACACGGCCTTGTCGCCGGGCTTGAACTCGTCGCGCTTGAACATGAACGGGCCGGAGCCGATGTGTTCCTCGATCTGCTTGAAGGGGTCGGTCTCGGCGATGCGCTTGGGCATCATGAAGGGCACGCTCGAGCCCGGCTTGCCCAGCGCTTCCAGCACGAAGCCGCAGGCTTCGCCCAGGAAGATGCGGAAGGTGTCGGGCGCCGGCGTGTCCATGCGCGAGACGAACTGGAACAGCGCCGAGCCCATGGCGTCGCGCTTGCCCCAGCGGTTCAGGCTGGCCACGATGTCTTCGCTGGTGACGGGTTTGCCGTCGTGCCATTCCAGGCCCTTGCGCAGCTTGAAGGTCCACAGCCGGTTGTCGGGCGTGACCGACCAGCTCTCGACCATCTGCGGCTTGACCTTGCCGTTCTCGTCGGTGCCGAAGAGGGTGTCGTAGATCATGTAGCCGTGATTGCGGCTCATGTAGGCGGTGGTCCAGATCGGGTCCAGCACCGCCAGGTTGGAGTGCGGCACGATGCGCAGCACGTTGTTCTGGGCCCAGGCCGGGGCGCTCGCCAGGGTGGAGCCGGCCACCAGGGCCAGGGCCATCAGCGTTCTGCGTTGGAAGTTCATGCTTTCCTCTCGATGCAAAGGGACGGATCAAACGGAGCAGACGCAAGTGGCATGCCTGCCGCCAGCGCCCCATTTTGGTATGACGATAGCCCGCCCCATCTCAGGGCAAACACCGGGCGGCGTCCTTTCGGTCAAAGGGGCCAGCGCGGCAAGCTCACCTTGCGATAGGGCAAGGTGCGCAGGTCGGCCGTGACCGAGCCGGGTGCCGCCACATAGATCACCTGCGAAGCCAGCCTGGCGTAGGCGGCATGGAAGTGCTGCGACGACTTCACCACCACCACGCGCTGGGCCGCCAGGTCACAGCCCAGCCCGGTGAACAGGTCGGTGCCGATGGCCTGGTTGCGCAGGCTGATGACCACGATCTGAACACCCTGCGTCTCCAGCAGCGCGCAGTCGCCCAGCGCGGTGGGGGTGTCGGCCAGCCCCGTCATGATCATGTCGCGCTGCAGGGCCTTGACTTCGCAGAGGGCATCCACAGGATCGCCCGACAAGGGGCTGATCTTGCCGCCCAGGCGCATCGCCAGCCGCGCACCGACGCCTGCTTCGAAGGCGATGCGCACGACGCCGGGGTCCCACAACGGCCCCAGTGCGGCAGGGGCGATGCCGCGTTCGAGCAGTCGGCGCAGCAGGAAGGTGCTGTCGCCCGCCGCACCACCACCGGGATTGTCTGCACCATCGGCCAACACGGCAGGCCCGGGCGGTGCGCCCGGCGGGTGCACGAGCGCCACGTCCAGGGCCTCATCGAGGCCCGGCTGCGCAGGCTGCAGGGCGTCGCGCATCGCCGCCAGCTCATCGGCCAGGCGGCGCGCGAGCAGGACCGCGGCTGCGCCATCGCCGTCGGTGTACACGAGCAGCTTGGTCCCCATGTCGGCCACGTCGCCCCAGGGAAACCCATGTGTCAGACTGATCGACAGCACGCCGTCGCGTCCTTCCAGCGCCTGCAGTCGATCGACGAAGCCCCGTGCCGGCTGCCGCGTGGTGTGCACGATGCTGATCATGCCGGTGTCGGCCACGCCGGCCACGGGCCGGATGCGGCCGGCCACCGTGGCCGCACACAGATCGACCAGCTCGAAGGCCCGCTCGGCGACATCGGTGTGGGGATACTCCTTGAAGGCGATCAGCAGGTCGGCGTTGTCCAGCATCGCGGCCGTCAGGTGGTGGTGCGGATCGAGCTCGGCCCCCACCACCACCCCCGGTCCGACGATCGCGCGCACGCGCTGCAGCAGGTCGCCTTCGCAGTCGTCGCAGCCGTCGGCCACCATCGCACCGTGCAGACCCAGCAGCACCATCTGCACCGGCAGCGCGGCGCGCAGGTCGGCCAGCAGCTCGTCGCGCAGGGTTTCGTAGGCGTGCCGCGTGGTGATGCCGCCGGGCTGCGCCGAGGCCACCATGCCCTCGACCAGCGTCCAGCCCTGCTCGCGCGAGCGCTGCCGTGCCGCCCAGAGCGGGCCGGCGAACAGCGTCAGGTGCGGCGGGTGCTGCCCTGCCGCGTAGTAGCCGCGGTCGCGGAAGGCCTCCAGGCCGGTGGGCATGGGCGCGAAGGTGTTGGTCTCGGTGGCCAGGGAGCCGGTGAAGACGCGCATCGTTGGCACTCGTTGGCTGCAGGCAGACCCGAAGGCTAACCTGCCGCCAGGCCGCGCTGCCCGCAGCGCGCCGACACCTGGTCGGCGCCTTCCACATTGGCCGAGCACACGACCGGGCCCAAGCTGCGCAACACCCCACGAACAGGTGATTGCCTCAGGCCGCACTCTGGGGTGAAGCGACATAACATCGCGCTCTGGCCGCCCCCGGCTCCTTCAGCCCCATGCAATTCGATCCCGCCACGCTGTCCATGACGGAAATCATCCGTCTGCAGAACCTGCTGTCGCAGGAGCTGTCGCGTCGCTTCGAGATCAGCGCGGCGCTGGGCTTCACCGACATCGCCGGCTCGACCGCCTACTTCGCACGCTTCGGCGACGAGGCCGGACGGCAGCTGCAGCAACTGCACATCGACCTGCTGGAGCAGTGCCTGCCGGCGCACGGCGGCCGCATCGTCGACACCGCCGGGGACGGCGCCTTCACGGTGTGGCCGGGCGCCGCAGCGGCCGCCGAGGCCATGACCAGCCTGCTGCACCGCATCTCGGTCGAGAACGAACACCGCGCGCGCGACCACCAGCTCACGCTGCGCATCGGCATCCACTGGGGCCGCGTGCTCAGCGACGGCGTGCAGGTCACCGGCGATGCGGTCAATCTCTGCGCTCGCATCGCCACCTCGGCCGACCCCGGGCAGATCCGGCTGTCGCGCGACCTCTTCCAGGAATTGGGCATCGCACACCGGCTGCTGTGCCGTCCGATCGGCCCGGTGGAGCTCAAGGGCGTGGGCCGCAGCGTCGAGCTGATGGGCCTGGAGTGGCGCGATCCATCGCGCTTCCCCACCGCGGTGCTGGTGCGCGAGACGGGCCAGGTCATCCCGATGCCGGCCCAGGACATCATCTCCTTCGGTCGGCTGGAGATCATCGAGGGCATGAGCGCCAACGACATCGTGCTGGCCCTGCCCGACCCTGCCGCCACGCGGCAGATCAGCCGCTGGCACTTCGAGCTGCGGCGGCGCTCCACCGGCTATTCGCTGCGCGCCGTGTCCAGCCAGCTCACGCAGGTCGACGGCAGGCCGGTGCCGCACGGTGAAGAGGTGCCGGTCAAGCCGGGCTCCACGGTGGAGCTGGCCAGCGTGATGACGCTGCAGTTCGTGGGCGGTCAGGGCCACGACGGGCCGGTCATCGACGACACCACGCACTACGCACGTCCGCGCCTGGCCTGATCGACGCCAGGCGTCTTCCGGCCGCAGGGCGCTTCAGCCCGCGTCGGCCTGGTCCGGTGGCGGACCCTGTCCGGCTTCGCGCAGGTGCCGATAGACGGTGGTGCGCGAGATGCCCAGGCTGCGCGAAGTGCGGCTGACGCTGCGGCCGTTGCGCTCGAACTCCCGCAGCACCAGCTCGGTGGCGCCCTGCTGCAGCGCCGAGGCCGAAGCCGCGCCGCTGGCCGCCGCCACGCCCGGCGGCAACTGGCCCGCCACGTCGGCGAGCTCCAGCACCTGGGCCACGCCGCGACCGCCGGCCGAAAGCAGGGCCCGCGTGAGCACCGTGCGCAGCTCGCGGAAGTTGCCCGGCCAGCCGTGGCGCGACAAGCGCTCGACGGCTGCCTCGGTGATGCGCACGCTGCCGTCCAGCCCGGCAAGCACGCTGCGCACGGCAGCTGCGAAGTCCTGCCGGCGGCGCAAGGGCGGGAGCACCACGTTGACGACATTGAGCCGGTACAACAGGTCGGCACGGAAGCGACGTGCCGCCACTTCCGCGTCCAGTGCGACGTTGGTGGCCGCCAGCAGCTGCACGTCGACCGTGCGCGACACCGTGCCGCCCACCGGGCGCACGCTGTGGTCGTCCAGGAAGCGCAGCAGCACGGCCTGCAGCCCCGGCGGCAGTTCGCCCACCTCGTCCAGCAGCAGCGTGCCACCGTCGGCGCTGGCGATCAGCCCGATGCTGCCTTCTCGCCGCGCACCGGTGAAGGCACCGCCCACGTAACCGAACAGCTCGGCTTCGAAGAGTTCGGCCGGCAGCGCGCCGCAATTGACGGCCACGAACTCGCCGCGGCGACCGCTCAGCGCATGCGCATGCCGCGCCAGCAACTCCTTGCCGCTGCCGGTCTCGCCCTGGATCAGGACGGGCACGCGCATGCGCACGGCCCCGCGCACCGTGCGGCAGGCATCGGCGACGGCAGGATCGTCGACGACGAAGGCGACGTCGCGCGCGCCCTGCGGCAGGGCGAGGAGGGAGGGGTTGTCCTGCGAACCGTCTCCGGCACTCTTCCCGGACTTGTCCAGAGGCTTGTCCCTGCCCTTGTCCGACGGCTTGTCCGCCTGCTTGTCCAGGTACTTGTCCACCCCGTTGATCCGCCAGCCACCCACAGACTTGTCCACAGCTCCCGGACGCTGGCCCGAGCGCGACGGGCCCTCGAAAGCCGACGCCAGCCGCCGGGGCGGCGGGCGCGATACGGCCGTGACCACCAGCGAACTGCCCAGCGTGTCGCGCAGCCGCACCTGCTGTCCGGTGTGAAGCCGGGCCAGCACATGATCGAAGGGTTCTGCGAACAGATCCTCGAAACACACACCGGGGCGTGCATCGAGGCCGGCCAGCAGCCGCCGCGCACGGGCGTCGACGGCCAGCAGCCGACCCGCCGCATCGCAGGCCAGCAGACCCGCCGAAAGCGTTCCCAGGTACTCGGCGCGCGGGTGCACGGCCAGCACGAACTGGCCGCGCATCTGGTGCAGCAGCAGCCCGTTCTCGATGTGCGCGGCGGCCATCTGCACCAGCGCCTGCGTGTGGCGCTGGCGCGACTCGAAGTACGAGGAAGCGTCGAGCACCCCGACGATCTCGCCGGCCGCGTCCCGCACCGGCGCGGCGGTGCAGGAGATCTCGCCCAGCTTGAGGAAGTAGTGCTCGAGACCGGTGACGGCCACGGCCTGCCCGGTGGCCAGCGCCGTGCCCAGCCCGTTGGTGCCGCAAAGCTCTTCGCACCACCGGCTGCCCGGCACGATGCCGGCGTCGGCGCCGCTCATCGAGAAGCGGTTGTCGGCATAGAGGTCGAGGATCACGCCTTCGCGGTCGGCGAAGGCGAGCAGGAAGTTCGAGCCGACGATCTGCTGCGACAGCGTCTCGAGTTCGGCCTGGGCCAGCCGGCGCACCACCTCCGCGCGTTCGCGGCGCAGCGACAGGTCGGCCTGCTCGACGACCTGGATCCGCAGCGGCGCGCCCGGCTCGAGCCCGCTGCGGGCGCTACGCACCCAGCTGTCCAGGATCAGGCCGCTGGGCATGCCGTCCGGCGGCATGGCGTTGCCGCGCGCACGCACGGCGTGCGCCTGGGCCAGCATTCGCTCGTCGGCAGGGCTCATGGGTCTCCTCGCGCCGATCGTCGTCGGCTCGTCGGCGCCTGGGGCGCATCTCGGCCGCGAACTTATCAGCCGTGGGCAGGGACCACAACTGGCCAGAAACTGAACAGTGTTGCAGCCTCTTGTGCAGCTGCCGCACGGGCGGCCTCGGGTCGACGGCCGACCGCCCCAGGGGGCAGAAGCCCGCGCTCAGGGTGTTCCCGCATTGGTACAGGCATTGCACGGGAGGGCGGCGTCGCACGTCCTGCGCGGCGACATCCAACAACTTCATACACATCAGGAGACCCAGCATGACCCTTGAACGACTGAACCCGGTCAGGCTCGCCGCCGCCGCGGCTGCGCTGACGCTCGCCGTGGCACTGCCCGCGGCCGCCCAGCAGAACATCGACAAGCTCAAGCAGATGAAGGTCGCCACCACCGACCTGAACATTCCGGTCGTGCCGCAGACCGGCCGCAACGCCGACGCCATCAAGGCCAACCTCAAGCGCATCAAGCTGCCGCCGGGCTTCAGCATCGATCTCTTCGCGGTCGTGCCCGACGCTCGCCACATGGCCGTGGCGCCCAGCACCAACATGCTCTTCGTGGGCACGCGCAAGACCAGCGTCTGGGCCGTCACCGACCGCAACAGCGACGGCGTGGCCGACGAGGTGAAGAGCTTCGCGCCGAGCCTGAAGTTCACCAACCCCAACGGCGTGTGCTGGACGCGGGACGGTTTCCTGATCGTCGTCGAGCACAACCGCATCCTGAATTTCCCGGCGGCCGAGTTCTTCTACGAAGGCCCGGACGTGGCGGTCATCGAGGTGGTGCCGCAGGGCAAGCTGATCCCGGTGGAGGAGGAGTCGTTCAATCACGGCGCTCGTGTCTGCCGTGTCGGTCCCGACGGCATGCTCTACGTCAGCCTGGGCCAGCCCTTCAACGTGCAGCCGCGCGACAAGCTCAAGCTGTACGACCAGGTCGGCATCGGCGGCATGATCCGCCTGAACGCCTTCGACGGCAGCAAGCGCGAGGTCTACGCCACCGGCATCCGCAACAGCGTGGGCCACGACTTCAACCCCAAGGACGGCACGCTCTGGTTCACCGACAACCAGACCGACGGCATGGGCGACGACATCCCGGCCGGCGAGATCAACCGCATCACCGCCAAGGGCCAGTTCTTCGGTTATCCGTGGAAGCAGGGCAAGACGCGCATCACCGAGCACGGCTACGACAAGGACCCGCTGCCGAACAACATCGTCGACCCGCAGGTCTACACCGTGGCGCACGCCGCCGATCTGGGCATGAGCTTCTACACGGGCAGGCAGTTCCCGGCCAAGTACCGGGGCGGCTTCTTCTCGGCCCAGCACGGCTCCTGGAACCGCACCACGCCGGTGGGCGCGCAGGTGCTGTTCACCAGCCTGAAGGCCGACGGCACGGCCGACAAGACCGAGGTCTTCGCCGAAGGCTGGCTCGACGAGAACGGCCTGTATCGCGGCCGGCCGGTGGACGTGGCGGTGATGAAGGACGGATCGCTGCTGATCAGCGACGACTTCGCAGGCGCGATCTACCGCGTCACCTACAAGGCCCCCTGAGCTGCGGCCCGACCGACGCTGACCAGCGCCCGCCCGGGTGCGCTTCGCAGCGCACCCGGGTGCGGCACCGGCCGATCCGATGCTTCTCCCCCCTATGCCGATGCACGCACCGATCCTCTCCCTGTCGGCCGGCCTGCTGCTGTGCGCAGCCCTGGCGGTCCCTGCCCACGCCAGCGATGCGGCGGCCGGCCGCAAGAAGGCCGGCGCCTGCGCCGTCTGCCACGGGCCGGTGGGCATCTCCACGGCGCCCGACGCGCCCCACCTGGCCGGGCAGCCGGCGATCTACCTCGAACGTCAGCTGCGCGCCTACCGCAGCGGCACGCGGGCGCACGAGGTGATGGCGGTGATCGCCAAGCCGCTGAGCGACGCCGACATCGCCAACCTGGCCGCCTGGTACGCGTCGATCCGCGTCGAGGCCCAGGCGCCGGACTGAAGACGACCACGCGCGCCGTGGGCGCGGGCGAGCCGACGCGGCCTTGCCGGACCGGGACTCGCGGCAGACCCGGCCGATCTCGGGGCATCATCGGGGCATGAGCGAAGCGACGGACCTCGATGCCCGCGACGTGGTGCCGCCATCGGCCCTCGCGCACCGCCGACCGTTCCACCATCGCGCTGCCAGGCTGGCCGCGAGGACGCCTGGAAGTCGCTGCTCGCACACCCCCCCAGAGGAACAATGATGCAGATCACCACCGGACGCCCGGTCACGATGGCGCCGCAAGGCATGGTCACCTGCCCCCACGCGCTGGCCTCGCAGGCCGGCGTGGACGTGCTGCGAGCAGGCGGCTCCGCGGTGGACGCCGCCGTGGCCACGGCCGCGGCGCTGGCCGTCATCTACCCGCACATGACGGGTCTGGGCGGTGACGCCTTCTGGCTGATCCATGACGCCAGGACCGGTGCGGTGCGTTACCTCGATGGCGGTGGCCGCGCCGCCGCCAGCGCCCGCATCGGCTGGTTCAGCGAACGCGGCCTGGCCGAGGTGCCGTTCCGCGGCATTCTCCCGGCGACGCTGACGACGCCAGGCGCGGTGGCCAGCTGGGGCGAGGCGCACACCGCCTACGGGCGGCTTCCGCTGTCCCGCTGCCTGCAGAGCGCCGTCGACTACGCACGCCAGGGTTTCCCGGTCACGGAACGTCTGGCCGGATGGATCGGGCAGGTGCGCGCCGACCTGGCCGCCCATGCCGAAAGTGCCGCCATCTTCCTGCCGGGCGGCCAGGCGCCGCGTGCCGGCAGCAAGCTGATCAACCCCGACCTGGCGCGCACGCTGGAGGCCGTCGCCGCGCACGGACCGGCCGGTTTCTATGGTGGCGAGGTGGGTGCCGAGCTGGCGCGCTTCTCGGCCGCGCAGGGAGGCTTCTTCACCCAGGCCGACCTCGCGGCGCAGTCCGCCCGATGGGGCGAGCCGCTGCAGGGCAGCTACCGCGACCTCACGCTGTACGAGACCCCGGCGCCCACGCAGGGCTTCACCGTGCTGCAGATGCTGAACCTGCTGGAGCCCTTCGAGCTGCACCGGCACCCTTTCGGCAGCCCCGACCCGGTGCACCTGATGGTGCAGGCCAAGCAGGTGGCCTACCACGACCGCGACCGGCACCTGGGCGACCCACGCTTCGTGGACGTGCCGATGGCGCGCATGGTTTCAAAGGAACACGCCGACGCGCGCCGCGCCCTGATGGACCCGGCACGCGCGCTGCCGTGGGACAAGCTGCCGTCCTGGGGCAGCTTGACCGGCGACACCGTCTACATCGCTGTGGTGGATGCTGAAGGCAACGCCGTGTCGCTGATCCACAGCCTGTACGGCGTGTTCGGCTCCGCCGTGGTGGCCGGCAACACCGGCGTGCTGCTGCAGAACCGCAGCGCCTATTTTTCGCTGGACCCCGCGCACCCGAACCGGCTCGAGCCAGGCAAGACGCCGCTGCACACGCTGATCGCGTCGATGGGGTTCCGCAAGGGCAGGCTGTGGAGCGTGGTCGGCTGCATGGGCGCCGACGGCCAGCCGCAGATCCACCTGCAGACCTACGTCAACCTGCTCGATCACGGCATGGACATGCAGCAGGCGCTGGAAGCGCCACGCTGGCTGTCGGGCCGCTTCGCTCTGGGGGAAGCGCGCGACACGCTGCACATGGAAGCGCGGTTTGCCAAGGAGACCCTCGACGAGCTGGAGCGGCGCGGGCATCCGCTGGACCGCTGGGACGACTGGAACGAACTGGCGGGGCACGCGCACGGCATCGTGATCGATCCGGGAAGCGGCGTGCGGATGGGCGGCGCCGACCCGCGCAGCGACGGTGCTGCGATCGGCTACTGAACCTGCCGGGTCGCTCGTCCTCGCAGCGGCCCTCGGCTCATCCCTCCTCTTCGTCGTC
Organism: Rubrivivax sp.; assembly: GCA_022843905.1. Classification (GTDB taxonomy): domain Bacteria; phylum Pseudomonadota; class Gammaproteobacteria; order Burkholderiales; family Burkholderiaceae_C; genus Rubrivivax. The sequence continues at coordinate 183,717 of JALHMT010000001.1, read as the reverse complement.
GCACAGCCCCCGCAGCGCCTGCTGAGTGGCCTCCAGGGCCTGCGACCACACGGCGAGCTTCCAGGCCGGCGTGTCGACGTAGAAGGCGTCGCGCAGGTCGCGCCGGATGACTGCGGCCAGGGCCGCGGGCGCGTCAGGGTGGCGGTGCAGCCAATGGTCGGCGCGCAGCACGGCATGCATGCGCTCCTGCGGCACGGTGCCGTACTCCAGGCAGATGCCGGTGTAGCGAAGCTGCGGCAGGCCGTCCAGCACGGCGTGCTGGATGGGGCCGGCCAGCGGCACGCTGCTGGACGTGCCTGTCTCCACCTGCGTCACCCCGTGGCCCCACCAGCGCCGCGCGCGGGCGAGCGTCTGGGCCGTGTTGCGGCAGGCGAAGATGCGCTCACCCACGCCGGCCGGCCCCAGGCCGGTGTGCAGGTCGATCCAGGCCAGGTGCTGCCGCCCGGCCACCTGCCGATGCAGAAGCTCGCGGAATCTCAGGTGGCTCCAGGTGGGGCCCCGGCCCCCGTAGAAGAGGCCGTCGGCATGGCTGAACTGGCCCTGGGTGACGGCACGCTGCGCCCGGCGGGGCTCCCATGCCGCCGTCAGTGCATGCAGCGCGGCCTCGTTGTTGGCGCCGGGCGGCCAGGTGTCGGGCAGCAACAGGTGGTGGATCTGGTCGTAGTCGGGATTGGCCGGCAGTGGCCGGGCGAAGTCGACGAAGTTGCGGTTGAGGTCGACGTTGTCCTCGTTGACACGCCGCCCGTGCGAGAAGCCGTGCGGGTTGACGGCGTGCACGTGCAGCAGCGCCGTACGGGGCCCGGCCAGGCGGCGCAGTTCGGCCGAACAGCGCAGCAGGCCGCACTGCACGGCCGCGCTGGCGTGGCCTTCCACGCCGTGCACGGCGCTGGTGGTCATCAGCAGCCGGCACGCGTCGGCCGGGCCATCCCACACCAGGTCCATCGCCAGCGTCTCGCCGTCGCGGCCGCGCAGCGGCATCTCGTGGCTCTGCACGCCGGCACCGGCCTCTGCCGCGGCCTGCAGCACCTGCTGCCGCGCTTGTGCATAGCTGTCGCTGAACAGCCCGATCACCGCGTCGTCGTTCAAGCTTCGCTCCTGCATGACGCGGCAGTGTAGGCAGCGGCAGCGCGCGGCACCCCCCGCGATCGGGCGGGAGGCAGGCCAGACGAGCGACGGAAACAGGGCGCCCGGCGGCCGTGCCGGAGCCCCGGTCAGGCGGACACTGACAGGTCGACACGGACAGGCTGTGACATGCCGACCTACACTGCCGGGCGTCAAAGGAGGAGCGATCGTGAACAGACCTGATTCGCTGGTGTCCCGCCCGCTGCACGGCAGGGTCCTGCCCGCCACCGTGCTCGCCACCGTGCTGGCCCTGGGCGCCTGCGGCGGCGGCAGCCCCGGGGAGACGCGGGACATCGCCGCCACGCGCGAACGGGCGCAGAGCAACATCGACGTCGAGCGCGTGAGCGCGGTCGAGCTGATGGACTGGGCGGCCCGGACCTATCCGCAGTTCTTCACCGGCCCCACGGTGGACGGCACAGCCGCACCCTACGTGTACCGCCACTTCCAGGGCAGCGGCAACTACGTTGGCCTGGATGGTGACCTGGTCTACGTGCTGGGGCCGCCCTTCGGCAACGTGCCGCTGCTGGTGGGTCGCGTCGGCGACTTCGAATGCAGCGTGCGCCTGGCGACCTGCACGGCACCGTCGATCAAGACGCCGCCGGCCGCCCGCGAGGCGCTGGAGGGTCGAGCGGCCGGCTTCGCCGTCGACGTCGAGGGCGGGCCGTCGCTGGCCTACCAGTGGTTCCGCAACGACGTGGCCCTGCCCGGCGCCACGGCAGCCACGCTGTCGCTGCCGGCGGTGACCTTGGCCGACCAGGGCGCCCGATTCAGCGTGAAGGTGAGCAATGCCAAGGGCGAGCAGACCAGCGCTGCGGCCACCTTGACGGTGGCGCCGCGCGTCGAGCCGGCTGCCCTGCTGGCCCTGATGGCGCGCCACGGCTGCAGCACCTGCCACACCACGAGCTCGGTGCGCCTGGTCGGCCCGGGTCTGGCCGACGTGGGCGATCGTTACGCGCCCACCGCCGACGCCATCAGCTACATCGCGTCGCGCATCCGCTTCGGCAGCAGCGGCCAGTGGGGCGGCAGCATGCCCGGGCAGCCGGGCGTGAACCTGGCCGACGCGCGCGCCATCGCGGCGGGCATTCTGGGCTTGTCCACGCCTTGCGTGCCCGAGGTCACGACCAACGTGGTGGGCGCTTGTCGATGAAGGCCTGCACGCCTTCCAGCGCCGAGCCGTCCATCATGTTGCAGGCCATGGTGCCGGCGGCGTCGCCGTAGGCGGCCTCGATGCCGGTCTCCAGCTGGCGGTAGAAGAGGCCCTTGCCCGCCGCGATGGCCACCGCCGGCTTGGCCACGATGGCGGCCACCAGGCGTTCGGTCTCGGCGTCCAGCTGCTCGGGCGGCGCGACGCGGTTGACCAGGCCCTTCAGCCGCGCCTCTTCGGCGCTGATGAACTCGCCGGTGACCAGCATCTCGAAGGCCGCCTTGCGCGACAGGTTGCGCGACAGCGCCACGCTGGGCGTGCTGCAGAACAGCCCCAGGTTCACACCGCTGACGGCGAAGCGTGCGGTGCTGGCAGCCACCGCCAGGTCGCACATCGCCACCAGCTGGCAGCCCGCCGCGGTGGCGATGCCCTGCACGCGCGCGATCACCGGCACCGGCAGGCGCTGGACCGTCATCATCATGCGGCCGCACTGCGCGAACAGGCGCTGGTAGTAGTCGAACGACGGCTCGGCGCGCATCTCCTTCAGGTCGTGGCCGGCACAGAAGGCCTTGCCGGCGGCGGCGATGACCACCACGCGTGCCTGCGCATCGGCGGCCGCGGCATCGAGCTCGGCCTGCAGCGCCGTGAGCATGGCTTCGCTCAGCGAATTGAAGGCCTGCGGCCGGTTCAGCGTCAGCGTGACCACGCCGCGTGCGTCGGTGTCGCGCTGCACCAGGGGGGCGTCGGAAGCATTCATGTCGGTCTCCTAGTCGATGGCCTGCGCCGAACGGGCCCGCTCGCGCAGCTGAAATTTCTGGATCTTGCCGGTGCTGGTCTTGGGAATCGGCTCGAAACGGATCTCGCGCGGCACCTTGTAGCCGGCCAGCAGGGTCTTGCAGTGCGCCACCAGTTCGTCGGCGGTGACGCTGGCGCCGGGCTGCGTCTCCACGTAAGCCACCGGCGTCTCGCCCCACCTGGGGTCGGGCCGCGCCACCACGGCGCAGGCCAGCACGGCGGGGTGGCGGTACAGCGCGTCCTCGACTTCGAGCGAGCTGATGTTCTCGCCGCCGGAGATGATGATGTCCTTGCTGCGGTCCTTGATCTTCACGTAGCGGTCGGACTCCATCACCGCCAGGTCGCCGGTGTGGAACCAGCCGCCGGCGAAGGCCTTGTCGGTGGCCGCCGGGTTCTTCAGGTAGCCCTTCATCGTGATGTTGCCGCGGAACATGATCTCGCCCATGGTCTGGCCGTCGGCCGGCACCTCGGCCATGGTCTCGGGGTCCATCACGGTCATGCCGTCCTGCAGCGCGTAGCGCACGCCCTGGCGGCCGTTCAGCCGGGTCTGCTCCGACAGGCTCTGCTGCGCCCAGGATTCGCGCTTGACGGCCACGCTGGCCGGCCCGTACACCTCGGTCAGGCCATAGACGTGCGTGATGTCGAAGCCCAGCTTGGCCATGCCTTCGATCATCGCCGCCGGCGGTGCCGCACCGGCCACCATGCCCCGCACCTTCTGCGTGATGCCCTCGCGCAGCGCGGCCGGCGCGGCGATGAGCAGGTTGTGCACGATGGGCGCGGCGCAGTAGTGGTCCACGCCGTGCTGGCGCATGGCGTCGAGGATGGCCTGCGCCTCCACGCGGCGCAGGCAGACGTGCGTGCCGCCGAGCATCGCCACCGTCCAGGGGAAGCACCAGCCGTTGCAGTGGAACATCGGCAGCGTCCACAGGTACCGCGGGAAGTGCGGCATCGTCCAGGTGGCGGCGTTGCACACGGCGTTCAGGTAGGCGCCGCGGTGGTGCGTCACCACGCCCTTGGGGTCGCCGGTGGTGCCGCTGGTGTAGCTCACGGCGATGGCGTCCCACTCGTCGGCCGGGCCCTCCAGGCGCGCCAGCGGCTCGTGCGCGGCGATCCAGCTCTCGTACTCGAGGTGGCCCAGGCGGTCGCCGGGGCCGGTGTACTCGCTGTCGCAGACGTCGATCACCACGATGCTGCGGCCATGATCCTCACGCAGGGCGCGCAGCGCCAGTTGGACCGTGGGCGCGAACTCGCGATCGGTGATCAGCACGCTGGCCTCGCAATGCGCCATCTGCCAGGCCAGCAGCGGGCCGTCCAGCCGCGTGTTGAGCGTGTTGAGCACGGCGCCCAGCGCCGGCACCGCGTAGTGCGCCTCGACCATCTCGGGCGTGTTGGGCAGCATCGTGCTCACCGTGCTGCCACGGCCGACGCCGGCGGCTTGCAGCGCCGCGGCCAGACGCGCCGAGCGCTCGCGGCACTGCGCCCAGGTGTAGCGGCGGCGACCGTGCACAACGGCCGGCAGGTCGCCGAAGACCTCGGCACTGCGTTCGACGAAGCCCACCGGCGTGAGCGCCGCGAAGTTGGCGACGTTCTTGTCGAGGTGCTGGTCGTAGATGCTCATCACGTCTCCACGAGGCGCGCCGATGGCCTCCGGCGCCATGGTAGCCGCCACGGCACACGACGCCCAGAGAAGCGCCCCGCGACTACACGTCGACCGCGTACTCGCCCGTGGTCGTGTCGGGCAGATCGAAGCCGTAGTGGCGGGCCAGGCAGTCCCAGGCTTCCTCGGCGGTCTCGACGTAGCTGAACAAGCCGAGGTCGCCGGCGGCGATCATGCCGGTGTCGACCAGGTAGGGGAAGTCGATCAGCTTCTCCCAGAACTCGCGGCCGAACAGCAGCACCGGGCGCGGTCGGCTCTTGCCGTTCTGCACCAGGGTCAGCGTCTCGAAGAGTTCGTCCAGCGTGCCGAAACCACCGGGAAAGCACACCAGGCCGATGCTGCGCATCACGAAGTGCATCTTGCGCAGCGCGAAGTAGTGGAACTGGAAGCACAGCTCCGGCGTGATGTAGGGATTGGGCGCCTGCTCGTGCGGCAGCACGATGTTCAGGCCGATGCTCTTGCCGCCCACCTCGTGCGCGCCGCGGTTGCCGGCTTCCATGATGCCAGGGCCGCCGCCGGTGACGACGTAGATCGGCGTGGACAGCGTGCGCGAGCGTTCGGTGACCAGCGACGCAAAACGCTGCGCCTCGTCGTAGTAGCGGCTCATCATCACGGCGTTCTCGGCGCGGCGCACGCCGGCCGCGTCGCCCGTCAGGCGGGCTTCCGACAGCATGCCGGCAGCCACGCCGGGCGGCTTGATGCGCGCACTGCCGAAGATGACGATGGTGCTCTCGATGCCCTGCTCCTGCTGCACCAGTTCGGGCTTGAGCAGTTCGAGCTGCATGCGCACCGGGCGAAGCTCCTCGCGCAGCAGGAAGGCGGTGTCGGTGAAGGCCAGCCGGTAGGCGCTTTCGGGGCCCCCGTACAGACCCACCGGCTTGGCGGCCGCGGCGTCTTCTTCGGCGCTGGGAAAGTTGCGGGCGGTGAGTTGATTGCGGGGGCTGTCCATCGGGGTCCTGCGTTGTTCCAGCGGTCAGTGGCGGTGCTCGGCGCAGACGCGGCAGCGCGGGTCGCGCGGCACGGCAATGCGGTCCCAGCCCATGGTCCTGGCGTCCAGCATCAGCAACTGGCCAGCCAACGACGTGCCGGCGCCCGACAGCAGCTTCAGCGCCTCGGCCGCCTGCACGCTGCCGACGATGCCGACCAGCGGCGCGAAGACACCCATCGTGGCGCAGGCCTCTTCCTGGAAGGTGGCCTCGGCCGGGAAGACGCAGGCATAACACGGCGCCTTCGCTTCCCGGGTGTCGTACACCGAGATCTGGCCGTCGAAGCGGATCGCCGCTCCCGACACCAGCGGCTTGCCGTGGCGCACGCAGGCGGCGTTGACGGCGTGGCGCGTGCCGAAGTTGTCGCAGCAGTCGATCACCACGTCGGCAGCGGGCACCAGGCGGTCGAGCAGTGCCGGGTCGGCGCGCTGCACCAGCGCCTGCACCTGCGCGTCGGGGTTGATCGCCGCCACCGTGTGCCGCACCGATTGCGCCTTGGGCAGGCCCACGCGTGAGAGGTTGTGGGCGATCTGGCGCTGCAGGTTGGTGACGTCGACCGTGTCGTGGTCGACCACCGTGATGCGGCCCACGCCGGCCGTGCCCAGGTACAACGCCACCGGCGAACCCAGACCGCCGGCGCCGATCACCAGCGCGTGGGCGTCCAGCAGGCGCTGCTGGCCTTCGATGCCGATCTCGTCGAGCAGGATGTGGCGCGAGTAGCGCAGGAGCTGGTCGTCGTTCATGCGGGAAGTGACGGGCCCGACAAAAAACCCGCCGGGCAGGCGGGTTCGGGTCGGGCGGCCGGCGGTCTCACTGCTTGGTGTCGGCCTCGGCCTTGCGCTCGGTCTGGGTCTTGCTGACCACCACCGGCTTGCCGCGCAGCTGGTTCAGCGCCTGCACCAGCGGGAAGTCTTCCGGCGTGCCGAACTCGGGCAGGGGCTTGGGGGCTTCCCTGGACTTGGCGAGCTGTTCCTCGATCTTGCGGCGGGCTTCCTCGCGCGCCTTCTCACGGGCTTCGTCCTTCTTCTCGTCGCTGCCCTGCAGGTGCTTCTGCAGGTCGGCCTCGCGCATGCGCAGCGCGGCGAACACGTTGCCGTCGGCAGTCTCGTCGAGCCAGATGTCGGGCACGATGCCCTTGGCCTGGATGCTGCGGCCGGCCGGCGTGTAGTAGCGCGCGGTGGTGATCTTCAGGGCCGTCTCGGCACTCAGCGGCCGCACGGTCTGCACCGAGCCCTTGCCGAAGGTCTGCGCCCCCATGATGGTGGCGCGCTTGTGGTCCTGCAGGGCGCCGGCGACGATCTCGCTGGCCGAGGCCGAACCTTCGTTGACCAGCACCACCAGCGGCACGGTCTTCATCGCCGCCGGCAGACGGCGCAGCGGGTCGGCGCCGCGGCGGGCGTAGAACTCGGGTGACGCCTTGAAGGTGGCGCGCGAATCGGCGATCTGGCCGTTGGTGGACACCACCGTCACGTCGGGCGGCAGGAAGGCGGCCGAGATGGCCACGGCGCCGTCGAGCAGGCCGCCGGGGTCGTTGCGCAGGTCGAGCACCATGCCCTTGAGGTTGGGGTCGGCCTTGTACAGCTCCTCGACCTTGCGCACGAAATCTTCGACCGTGCGGTCCTGGAACTGGCTGACGCGAATCCAGCCATAGCCGGGCTCGACCATCCTGGCGCGCACGCTCTGCATGCGGATCTCTTCGCGCACGATGGTCACCGGGAAGCTGCGGCTCTCGGCCTTGCGGAAGATCGTGAGGTTGACCTTGGTGCTGGGCTCGCCGCGCATGCGCTTGACGGCCTGGTCGACCGTGAGGCCTTTGACGGGGGTGTCGTCGATGCGGGTGATCAGGTCGCCCGGCTTCAGGCCGACGCGGAAGGCTGGCGAACCCTCGATGGGCGAAACGACCTTCACGAGGCCGTCTTCCATGCTCATCTCGATGCCGATGCCGACGAACTTGCCGCCGGTGTTCTCGCGGAATTCCCTGAAGGTCTTCTTGTCGAAGTACTGCGAATGGGGGTCGAGCCCGGACACCATGCCGGAAATGGCGTCGGAAATGAGCTTCTTCTCGTCGACGGGCTCGACGTAGTCGCTCTTGACCATGCCGAACACGGCCGCGAGCTGCTGCAGCTCTTCGAGCGGCAGCGGCGAGAGCGAACTGCGAGCCACCGCCTGCAACTGCATCGTCGTCAAGGCCCCGGCAACGGCGCCCGCGATCAACAGCCCTGCCACTTTCAGCTTGCCACCCATGTCGATAGGCCTTTCCCGACGAAGCGTCCGTCAATGAGAGATATCACTTGAACGCGGTTTCCAGTATAGGTCCGCAGCCCTCTTGGAGGGGGGAAGAGGGGGAAAGTTGCACCCCCGGCCCGGATGGCGTTCAGGTCGCTTCGCGTGAGAAGGTCACGACGTGGTCGACGGCGGGGCGGATGCCGATCCACTCGCCCACCTCGTGGTCGTGGTGCGAGGGCACGTGCGCCATCACGCGGTCGCCGCTGGCAAGGCGCAGCGTGAGCAGGAACTCCGAACCACGGAAGGCCTTGCGCTCGATCTGGGCCTTCACCGGGCTGGCGTCGTCGTGCACGATGTCGTCGGCACGCAGCAGCACGTCGCATTGGCCGTCGGGATAGGCCAGCGGCAACGGGCACTCGGCCAGATCGGCCAGTTCGCCCAGCGGCGTGTGCACGCAGGGGCCGTGGTCGCAGGCGACGATCTGCGCCGGCGTGAAGACGCCGTGGCCGATGAACTGCGCCACGAAGCGCGTCGCCGGGCGGTGGTAGAGGGTGTAGGCGTCGTCCCACTGGTCGAGGTGGCCGTGATTCATGACGCCGATGAGGTCGCCGACGGCGAAGGCTTCCAGCTGGTCGTGCGTGACGAACAGCGCCGTGGTGCCCGACTCCTTCAGGATGCCGCGCACTTCCTGCGCCAGGCGCTCGCGCAGGTCGACGTCCAGGCTGGAAAACGGCTCGTCCAGCAGCAGCAGCTGCGGCTTGGGCGCCAGGGCGCGGGCCAGCGCCACGCGTTGCTGCTGGCCGCCGGAGAGCTGGTGCGGCGCGCGCCTGGCGGCGTGCGACAGGCCGACCAGGTCCAGCATCTGCTGCACCCGCGCGGCGCGCTCGCCGCGTGGCAGGTGGGCCACGCCGAAACCGATGTTGTCGGCCACGCTGAGGTGCGGGAACAGGGCGTAGTCCTGGAACACCATGCCGATGCGGCGCACTTCGGGGTTCAGGTGCACGCCCACCGTGGCGTCGCTCATCACCTGTCCGTCGATCACGATGCGCCCGCCTGCCAGGCGCTCCAGCCCGGCGACCGAGCGCAGCAGCGAGGTCTTGCCGCAACCCGACGGGCCGATGAGCACACCGATCTGGCCGGCCGCCAGGGCCAGTGAGGCGCCGTCGACGGCCGCGCGCGTGCCGGCGGCGCGCCCGTAGCGCACGGTGACCGATTCCAGGCTGAGGAACATGGCTCGATGATAATCGGTCAATCAGAATGAGGATTGTTCGTATTTCAATGCCTTCAAGCAGGACGCATCGACACCCGGCCCCGCCATGCGGGCGCTGCTGACCGTCATCTGCCTGCTGCTGGCGCTGCCCGTGGCGGGCGTGCTGGCCTCCTGGCTGAGCCTGGACGAGGCGGCGATGGAGGTGCTGCGCCACCAGGCCAGCACGGTGCTGCTGGACTACACGCTGCAGTCGACCTGGCTGGCGCTGGGCGTGGGCGTGGGGGTGGTGCTGCTGGGCGCCGGCACGGCGGCGGCCGTGACGCTGTTCGAGTTCCGCGGCCGGCGCAGTTTCGAGTGGGCGCTGCTGCTGCCGCTGGCCATGCCGGCCTACGTGCTGGCCTACGCCTGGACCGACGCCCTGCAGTTCAGTGGCCCGCTGCAGAGCGGCCTGCGCGCCGCGCTCGGACTGCAGGGCGCCCTGTGGCCCGACGTGCGCAGCCTGCCCGGCGCGGTGCTGCTGTTCGTGCTTTGTCTGTATCCCTATGTCTACCTGCTGACGCGCGCGGCGCTGGGCGAACGCGCCGTGCAGATGATGGAGGCGGCGCGCATGCTGGGCGCCGGGCTGCGCCGGCGCGTGCTGGAAGTCGCGCTGCCGCTGGCGCGCCCGGCGGTGGCCGCCGGCGCCGCGCTGGCGCTGATGGAAACGCTGGCCGACTACGGTGTGGGCTCCTATTTCGGCCTGTCGACCTTTTCCACCGGCATCTACAAGGCCTGGCTGGTGATGAACGACCGTGTGGCCGCGGCGCAGCTCGCCTCGGTGCTGCTGGTGGTGGTGGCGCTGCTGCTGCTGGCCGAACGCCGGGCGCAGCAGAAGATGCGCTTTGCCGGCGCCAAGGGCGGCGCGGCCGGCGGCGCGATGGAAGCGCGCCCCATCGCGCTGCGCGGCCCGGCGCTGCTGGCCGCCTGGGCCTTGTGCGGGCTGCCGGTGCTGCTCGGCTTCGTGCTGCCGGTGGCCTGGCTGCTGCGCATGATGTGGGTCGAGGCCCAGCAGTCAGACATCGGCCTGCCGCTGGAGCGCTTCATCGGCTGGGCCTGGACCAGCTTCCAGCTCGCCGCGCTGGCCGCCGCCGCCGCCACCGGCCTGGCCGTGCTGCTGGCCTTCGCCCTGCGCCAGAAGCAGGGCCGGCTGCTGCAGCCGGCGGCGCGCCTGCTGTCGCTGGGCTACGCGGTGCCGGGCGCGGTGATCGCCATCGGCCTGCTGCTGCCGGTGGGCTGGCTGCAGGCGCGCTGGCCCGAGGCGCCGGTGGCCGCGCTGTTCACCGGCACCTGGTTCGGCCTCGTCTTCGCCTACCTGGTGCGCTTTTCCTCGGTGGCGCTGCAGTCGGTGGAGTCCGGCTACGCGCGGCTGCCGCTGTCCATCGACGAATCGGCCCGCATGCTGGGCGCCGGCCCGCGCCGCGTGCTGCTGGAACTGCATGCCCCTCTGCTGCGCCGCTCGGCCATCGCCGCCGGACTGCTGGTCTTCGTCGACGTGATGAAGGAGCTGCCCGCCACGCTGGTGCTGCGCCCCTTCGGCAGCGACACGCTGGCGGTGGTGGCCTACAACTTCGCGCGCGACGAACGCCTGGGCGAAGCCGCCCTGCCCTCGCTGGCCATCGTCGCCGTCGGGCTCATCCCGGTGCTGCTGCTGTCGCGCGCCATGCGCGCGCCCGGCAGCTAACATGCTTCGATGAGCACCAAGGTCCTGTTCGGTTTCCATGCCGTCACGGTCCGTCTGAAGACGGCGCCCGATTCCATCGTCGAGATCCACCTCGACCCGGCGCGACGCGACGCCCGCATGCGGCAGCTGGCCGAGCGCATCGCCGCGGCCGGCGTGAAGGTGCTGGACAGCGACGACGAGCGGCTGACGCGCCTGGCCGGCGCGCCGCGCCACCAGGGCGTGGTGGCGCGCGTCCACCCGCTGCCCAAGGCGAACTCGCTGGACGACCTGCTCGACGGCGTGGCCGGCCCGCCGCTGCTGCTGGTGCTGGACGGCGTGACCGACCCGCACAACCTGGGCGCCTGCCTGCGCGTGGCCGACGGCGCGGGCGTGCATGCCGTGATCGCGCCCAAGGACCACGCCGTGGGCCTGAGCGCCACGGTGTCCAAGGTGGCCAGCGGCGCCGCCGAGACCGTGCCCTACCTGATGGTGACCAACCTCGCGCGCACGCTGGGCGAGCTGAAGGAGCGCGACATCCGCATCGTCGGCACCAGCGACGACGCGCCCGGCACGCTGTACCAGGCCGACCTGCGCGGCCCGCTGGCCTGGGTACTGGGCGCCGAGGGCAGCGGCCTGCGCCAGCTGACGCGCAAGACCTGCGATCAGCTGGTGAGCATCCCGATGAAGGGCGCGGTGGAGAGCCTCAACGTGTCGGTGGCCTCGGGCATCTGCCTGTACGAGGCGCTGCGGCAGCGCGGCGCGTGAGCCCGGCATGGCGGCGCGGGCCGGTCAACGGCGTCGCGTCGCTACACTGATCGCTCCCCTGCCCGAGGCCGCGCCATGCCCGTCATCGAAGTCAAGCACCCGCTCGTCAGGCACAAGGTCGGCCTGCTGCGCGAGCACACCATCTCGACCAAGCAGTTCCGCGAGCTGACCAACGAGCTAGGCCGGCTGCTGGCCTACGAGGCGACGGCGGATTTCCCGCTGGAGAAGACCACCATCCAGTGCTGGAGCGGCCCCACCGAGATCGACCAGATCCACGGCCGCAAGGTCACCATCGTGCCCATCCTGCGCGCCGGGCTGGGCATGCTCGACGGCGTGCTGGACATGGTGCCCAACGCCAAGGTCAGCGTGGTCGGCCTGTCGCGCAACCACGAGACGCTGCAGCCCGAGCACTACTTCGAGCGTTTCGTGGGCCATCTGGACGAACGCACGGCGCTCATCGTCGACCCCATGCTGGCCACCGCCGGCTCGATGATCGCCACCGTCAGCCTGCTGAAGAGCCGCGGCTGCCGGGACATCCGTGCCCTGGTGCTGGTGGCGGCACCGGAAGGCATCCGCGCGCTGGAAGCCGCGCACCCGGAGGTGCGCTGCTGGACGGCGGCCATCGACAGCCACCTCGATCAGCGCGGCTACATCATCCCGGGGCTGGGTGACGCGGGCGACAAGATCTTCGGCACGAAGTAGCGACCCCGGCCAGGCGCCAACCGGTGCCCGGCGGAGGGCAGGAACACGCGCCCGTCGCCGCGCCGGGCCTCAGACCCGCTTCATCAGGCCCAGCAAACGCCGCATCAGCGGCGAATAGGGCGGCAGGAACAGCTTCATGCCGTTCAGCCGCGACTGCCGGAACACCGGCTTGAGCTTGCTCAGGCTGTCGAAGCCCCAGCGGCCGTGGTAGTGGCCCATGCCCGAGGCGCCCACGCCACCGAAGGGCAGGCCTTCCTGCGCGATGTGCAACAGGGTGTCGTTCACGCTCACGCCGCCGGCGTGGGTCTGGCGCAGGGCCTCGTCGGTGCGCGCGGCGTCGTGGTCGAACCAGTACAGCGCCAGCGGACGCGGGCGGGCGTTGATGAAGGCCATCGCCTCGGGCACGCTGTCGACGCCGATCACCGGCAACACCGGGCCGAAGATCTCCTCGCGCATCAACAGGCTGTCGGGCGGCGCGCCCAGCACCACCAGCGGCGCCAGGCGATGGCGGGCGTCGTCGCGGGCCGGGCCGTCGAACAGCGGCTCCAGCCGTGCGCCCTGGGCCGCGGCTTCGTCGATCCAGCCGGTCAGCCTCTCGTACTGTCGCGCATTGATCACGCTGCAGTAGTGCGCGGCCGACAGCCCACCCGGGTAGGCCCGGCGCGCGACCTCTCGCAGCGCGGCGACGAAGGCCTCGACCTGCGCCTTCGGGCACAGCACGTAGTCGGGCGCGATGCAGGTCTGGCCTGCGTTGACCAGCTTGCCCACCATGATGCGCTCGGCCGCGTGAGCCAGCGGGTAGCCGGGCGTCACCACCGCGGGCGACTTGCCGCCGAGTTCGAGCGTCAAGGGCGTGAGGTTCGGCGCGGCGCTGGCCATCACCTTGCGGCCCACGCCGGTGGAGCCGGTGAAGACCAGGTGATCGAAGGGCAGCGCCGAAAACTGTGCCGCCACGTCGGCCCCGCCTTCGACGACCCGCATTTCGTCTTCGCTGAAGTGCTGGGCCACCAGGCGGGCCATCAGGGCCGAGTACGTGGGCGTGAACTCCGAGAGCTTGAGCATCACCCGGTTGCCCGCGGCCAGCGCGCCCACGAGCGGACCGACCGCCAGCAGCAGCGGGTAGTTCCAGGGCACGATGATCCCGACCACGCCCAGCGGCTGCGGCACGATCTGCGCACTGGCCGGCTGGAACCACACGCCCACCTTCGCGCGGCGCGGCTTCATCCAGCCCCGGCCATGGCGCAGCGCGTCCTTCGTGGCCGTCAGGCAGGGCCAGATCTCGGCCACCTCGGTTTCGATGGCGGGACGGCCGCCGAAGTCGCTGTCGATGGCCTGGGCGATGGCGGTCTCGTGCTGCTGCAGCAGGGTCAGCAGGCGGCGCAGGCGGTCGGCACGCACATCCCAGGCGGGAAACGGCGCCAGCGCGGCAGCGGTGCGCTGCCGCTCGAAGGCCACATGCAGGTCGATCGGGCTGTCGTGGGCGTTCATCGGGTCACCTCGGGCGGTACCGGCATTGTCCGTGCCCGGACAATCCTGCCGCGAGGGAGATCTCTCCAATCGCAAAGGGGTCTCAGGGGTCTGCAAGCCTGCCGTTAGGGACGACGCGCAAGATCACCCCACACCCAACCAACAGGAGACCGGTGATGAGTCAACGTGAAGTGTTCGTGGTCGGCGCGGCACGTGCCGCCATCGGCACCTTCGGCGGCGCGCTGAAGGATGTGCCCCTGTCGAAACTGGCCACCACCGCCGTGGCCGCGGCGCTGGCACGCGCCGGCGTGGCCCCGGCCACCATCGGCCAGCTGATCATGGGCAACGTCGTGCCCACCGAGCCGCGCGACGCCTACCTCAGCCGCGTGACGGCGATCGAGGCCGGCCTGCCCCAGGAGGTGACGGCCTTCAACGTGAACCGGCTCTGCGGCTCGGGCCTGCAGGCCATCGTCTGCGCCGCGCAGAGCATCCTGCTGGGCGACACCGAAGCCGCCGTCGGCGCTGGCGCCGAGTCGATGAGCCGCGGCGCCTACCTGCTGCCCGCCGCCCGCTGGGGCGCGCGCATGGGCGACGTGCAGATGCTCGACTACGTGATCGGCGCGCTGCACGACCCGTTCCAGAACATCCACATGGGCATCACCGCCGAGAACGTCGCAGCGCAGTGCGGCATCACGCGCGAGATGCAGGACGCGCTGGCGCTGGAGAGCCAGCGCCGCGCCGCACGCGCCATCGCCGAAGGGCGCTTCGCATCGCAGATCGTCGCGGTCGAGATCCCCTCGCGCAAGGGCCCGGTGGTGTTCGACACCGACGAGCACGTGCGCGGCGACGTCACCGCCGAGCAGCTGGCCAAGATGCGCACCGCGTTCAAGAAGGACGGCAGCGTGACGGCGGGCAACGCCTCGGGCATCAACGACGGCGCTGCCGCCGTGGTGCTGGCCTCGGGCGAAGCCGTCAAGGCGCAGGGCCTGAAGCCGCTGGCGCGCATCGTCGGCTACGGCCACGCGGGCGTGGCGCCGGCCACCATGGGCCTGGGCCCGGTGCCGGCCACGCGCGCCGCGCTGGCACGCGCCGGCATGAAGGTGTCACAGCTCGACGTCATCGAGTCGAACGAAGCCTTCGCCGCTCAGGCCTGTGCGGTGGCACGCGAACTCGACTTCGATCCCGCCAAGCTCAATCCCAACGGCTCGGGCATCTCGCTGGGCCACCCCATCGGCGCCACCGGCGCCATCCTGGCCACCAAGGTGGTGTACGAGCTGCAGCGCACCGGCGGCCGCTACGGCCTGGCCACGATGTGCATCGGCGGCGGTCAGGGCATCGCGATGATCTTCGAGCGCGTGTAGTCCCCGCGCGGCCCCGGGTTCGGCAGGCGGCGCGCGCACCCGCGCCTCCCGGGGCCTTGCTGCGCTGGCTATGCTCGCGCCCATGAAACTCTCTCGTCTGTGGCAGCCGCGCCACCCGATGTTCTGGGCGATGATCGGCTTCAACGTGCTGTCGTCGGTGTGCACCTTCGCGATGCGGGCCCTGCCGCTGAACACGCTGGGGCTGCTGCTGGTGGGCAGCGTCGCGCTGGGCAACGTCGGCATGGGCCTGCTGGCGGCCTGGAAGCTGATGCAGGAGCCTGCCGCTCCTGCACCCGCCCGGCCCGCCGAAGACACTCAGGGCGTGCCGATGAACAAGTAGGCGTTGGACGAACCGCTGCTGGAGCGCCCCCAGGCAACGAAGGCCGGCCCGAAGGGCGTGAGCCCGCCGAAGTAGATGGCCGCCGAGTCCAGCCAGCCCGGGCGGAAGGGCTCGCTGTAGCGCAGCCCCATGCGGCCGACCTCCAGCGACAAACCCACCCGCAGGTCGCCGCGCAGGCCCAGCGGCATGCGCCCGACGATGCGTTCGCCCCGCAGCTGAACGTAGCGCATGTCGTCGCCCACCAGCTGGCCGACCGCGAAGCCGGACAGGTTCAGGAAGCCGCCGAGCTGCGCCGCATCGTAGAAGGGTGTGCGCCCGCTGGGCGAGCCGGTGCCGGCCACGCGGCCCAGCAGCACCCAGGACCCGAGCCGGGCGGCCGCACGCGCGTCGGCCGTCCAGCGCGTGTAGGGCGCTCGCGTGCTGTGGAACCAGCCCAGCCGGGCCTGCCAGCCGCTGCTCGGGAAGAAGGCACCGTCGAGCTGGTCGAGGTCGACGTCGGCGTACCAGCCCTGCACCCGGTGCGGGCCGACCGGGAAGACCGGCAGCCCGGTGTCGAGGTCGTAGCGCTGGATGCGGCCCGTCAGGCCCAGGCGAACGCGTCCGAGCAGGCCGACGTTGGCGCCCAGCGCCAGGTCGTAGCCGCGCTGGCCGACGCGGAACAGACCCAGCCGCAGATCGTCGACGAAATAGCCCAGCGACGAACGCTGCAGCGACACCGAGCCTTCGACGAAGCTGCGCTGGCCGGCGTCCAGCGGCTGGTAGAAGTCGACGGCGCCGCCGAAGGTGCTGCCGACCTCGCCGCTGAGGACCACCTCGCCGCCCAGCGCATTCAGCCGCGTCTTCTGGTAGGCCGCGCGCAGGCTGAAGGTGGAGCCCGAGCGCAGCGTGTTGTTCAGGCCGAGGCCGAAACGCAGGTAGTCGGGACCCCAGCTCTTCTCCACCGGCGTCACGCGCAGGACGTTGCGGTCTCCCTGCATGCTGAGCGTGTAGTCGACGCTCTGGTAGAGGCCGTCGCCGTAGACGCGCCCCAGGTCTCGCTGCAGTTCGGCCACGTCCAGCGGTTCGCCGGCGGCCTGCTTCAGGTAGCGCGAGACCAGCGTGGCGGCACCCCAGCCCGGCAGCGCCACCTCGATCTCGTCGATGCGGGGCGGTGCCACGGGGCGCCGTTCGATGCCGGCCTTCCAGGCGGCATGCCGCTCGCTCGGCACCGACAGCGCGCGCAGCCGCTCGGCCACCGCCTCGGCCGCCAGCCGGCCGCGCTCGGCGGTCTCGGCATGCTGGTCGAAGTCGGCCGCCGTGATGCCCTTCAGGTCGGGCTGGATGTAGATGTCCTGCGGCTTCAGCGTGGCCAGCGACTGCGTCACGTTCTGCTCGGTGAGGATGCCCACCATCTGTGCCGAGACGCTCAGCAGCGAGCCGACGTCCTCGGGCGGCAGCAGCGGCGAGCCGACGTTGACGGCGATCACGACGTCGGCGTCGCAGCGCTCGCGCGCCTCGCGGATGGGCAGGTTGTCCACCAGGCCGCCGTCCACCAGCTTGCGGCCGCGCCACTCCAGCGGCGCCATCAGGCCCGGCACCGACATGCTGGCGCGCATGGCCTGCGACAGGCTGCCGCTGCGCAGCACCACACGCTCGCCGTTGCCGATGTCGGTGGCGACGATGGACAGCGGCAGCGGCAGGCTTTCGATCATCGGCTCGCCCTGTTCGGCGAACACCAGGCGGTTGAAGAAGAGCTTGATCTTCTGCCCCGACACCACGCCCGGCGGCGACATCACGCCACGCGGCGTGTAGCCCAGCTCCGACCCGGGCAGCACACGGCGCAGCGAGCGCTTGTTGCGCACGTTCAGCTCGGTGTAGTCGGGGTCGTCGATGAACATGTCGCCCCACTCGGCGCGTGCCAGCTCGTCGCGCATCGATGCCGGCGAGCGGCCCGCCGCAAAGGCCCCCGCCACGAGGGCTCCCATGCTGGTGCCGGCCACGCAATCCACCGGCACCTGCAGGCGGTCCAGCACCTCCAGCACGCCGATGTGGGCGGCACCGCGCGCGCCACCGCCGCCCAGCACCAGACCGACCCGGGGCCGCTCGGCGGCGGCACCGGCCTGCGCGGCGGCGGTACCAGCCACGCAGGACAGGCACAGCAACAGAAGGGCGGTCGCGGCCGTGGCGCGCTGCGGGCGTGGGCGGGCTCGGCAAGGATTCAAGGCGATGATCGGCGGGTCGGAATGTGCGAATCGTAAGGTGACCGGTGCATCGTGATGCATTGCCCGGCGAACGACGAAACAAATTTGTCCGGAAGGCCGATAACCGAACAGGCCCGCCCGGGCCAGAACGAACCTTGCCCCCGGTGAGCATCCCTGCCCTTCCCGCCCCCGAGTCCATCGACAGCCAGGTGCTGCGCGCCCAGGCCGAGATGACGCTGGACCGCTCGCGCAGCTCGAACATCGCCGGCATCCCGTTCGCGCTGCTGGTGTGCTGGCTGCTGTGGGACGCGGTCGACCATCGCCTGCTGGCCGCCTGGTTCGTCGCCAAGACCGCCGTGGGCCTGTGGCGCATCTGGGTGACGCGTGGCTTCGACCGGGAGCGCCCGCAGGGCAGCCTGCGCTGGGCGCGCCGCTTCGACATGGCGCTGGTGGCCGACGGCCTGGTCTTCGGCATGCTGGGCACGGCGCTGATGCCTGTGCAAGCCCCGGTGCTGGCAGCGACGCTGACCGCCACGCTGCTGGGCATTGCCGCCATCGGCCTGGTGGTGCTGTCGATGAACCACCGTTCGACGATGGCGCTGATCCTGCCGCTGATGCTGCCGGCGGTGATCTACCAGCTCTCCCGCGGCGACGCCGTTTCGATCTACACCGGCGTGGGCATGGGCATCTTCCTGGCCCTGGTGACGGTCGAAGGCCGCCGGTCGTCAGAGCACACGCGCGAGATGCTGCGGCTGCGCTTCCGCATGGACGAACTGGCCGCCAGCCGACAGCAGGCCCTGGAGCTGGCCGAACGCAGCAGTGCCGCCAAGGACCAGTTCCTGGCCACCATCAGCCACGAGATGCGCACGCCCCTGCACGGCATCCTGGGCCTGGCACGCGAAGCCAGGCGGGGTGAACAGCAGCCCCCGGCACAACGCGACGAGACCCTGCGCACGCTGGAGCGCACCGGCGAACACCTGCTGTCGCTGATCAACGACCTGCTCGACTTCTCGCGCATCGAGCGTGCGCACCTGCGGCTGGCGGACGAGAGCTTCGACCTGCAAGCCTTGCTGGCCGCCCTGCAGGCCATGACGCGCGTCTCCGCCGCCGAGAAGGGCCTGGCCCTGCTGTTCGACCTGCAGCTGCCCGCGCCCTGCTGGGTGCGCGGCGACCCCGAGCGGCTGCGCCAGGTGCTGGTGAACCTGCTGGGCAACGCCGTCAAGTTCACGCCGAGCGGCAGCGTGACGCTGGCGGCGCGGCGCGAGGGCGACTCGGCGCTGATCGTCGAGGTGGTCGACACCGGCCCCGGCGTGCCCGAGGCCGACCGCGAACGCATCTTCGAGGCCTTCCAGCAACTGGACAGCTCCTTTTCGCGCCGACACGGCGGCACCGGCCTGGGCCTGACCATCTCGCGCGAACTGGCGCGGGCGATGGGCGGCGACCTGCGCTGCGGCGCCGGTCCCGGCGCTCGCGGCGCCAGCTTCAGGCTGGAAGTGCCGCTGCCCGGCGCCGAGCCGCCGGCACCGCAGGCGCCGCAGGAGCCGGCAAGGTCGACGCCGGCAGCGGCCCCCTCGGCCCCGGCCGCCACCACGACAGGCACCGGCGAGGCCTGCATCGACGCCGGCGACGATGCCGACAGCGACCTGCGCCCCTGGCCGGGCCGCGTGCTGCTGGCCGAGGACAACCCCGTCAACGCCATCCTCGCCACGGCCATGCTGCAACGCGCGGGGGTGGAGGTCGACGCCGTGGAAGATGGCGAGCAGGCGGTGGCCCTGGCCCGCCGGCCAGGCTACGCGCTGGTGCTGATGGACTGCCAGATGCCCGGCATCGACGGCTTCGAGGCGACGGCACAGATCCGCGCCTTCGAGGCCGCCAGCGGCCGGCCGGCCGTGCCCATCGTCGCGCTCACCGCCAACGCGATGGAGGGCGACCGCGAGCGCAGCCTGGCCGCCGGCATGAACGAGCATCTGGCCAAGCCCTTCCGCGAGCAGGACCTGCACGCCGTGCTGGAGCGCTGGATGCCGCGCCGCTGAGCCGGCCACGGGCGGCTGCTCCGCCAGCGGGTGCCGGCGCAGCGCGCGTCAGGAAGCGGCGCCGGACAGCGCCTGGTCGATGTCCCACAGGATGTCGTCGATGTGCTCCAGCCCCACCGAGAGGCGCACCATGTCGGGCGGCACGCCGGCGGCGAGCTGCTGCGCGTCGTCGAGCTGGCGGTGCGTGGTGCTGGCCGGGTGGCTGATGAGCGTGCGCGTGTCGCCGATGTTCACCAGGTGGCTCATGAACTGCGCCCCTTCGATGAACTTCACGCCCGCGGCCACGCCGCCCTTGACGCCGAAGGCCAGCAGGCCCGAGGCACCGCGCATCTGGCGCTGCATCAGCGCATGCTGCGGGTGGTCAGGCAGGCCGGGATAGTTGACCCAGCCCACGGCCGGATGGCCCTGCAGGAAGGTCGCCACCGCCAGCGCGTTGGCGCAGTGCCTTTCCATGCGCAGCGGCAGCGTCTCCACGCCCTGCAGGATCTGCCAGGCGCTCATCGGCGACAAGGCCGCGCCGTAGACGCGCAGCGTTTCCATGCGGCAGCGCATCGTGAAGGCGAAGTCGCCGAAGGTCTCGTGGAACTTCACGCCGTGGTAACCCGGAGAAGGCTCGGTCATGCCGGGGAACTTGCCGTTGTCCCAGGGGAAGCGGCCGCTTTCCACCACCACGCCGCCCAGCGTGGTGCCATGGCCGGCCAGGTACTTGGTGGCGCTGTGCACCACGATGTCGGCGCCCAGCGCCAGCGGGTTGCACAGGAAGGGACTGGGCACTGTGTTGTCCACCACGAGCGGCACGCCGTGGGCATGGGCCACGGCGGCCACGGCCGCGATGTCGAGCACCAGCAGGCTGGGGTTGCCCAGCGTCTCGGCGAAGACGGCGCGCGTGTTCGGCCTCATCGCCGCGGCGAAGGCGTCGGCCGAGGCGCCGTCGACGAACGTCGTCTCGATGCCGAACTTCTTCAGGTTCACCGCCAGCATCGTCACGCTACCGCCGTACAGCGCGCCGGCCGCCACCACGTGGTCGCCGGCCTGCAGCAGCGTCATCAGCGCCATCGCCTCGGCCGCCATGCCCGAGGCGCTGGCCACCGCGGCACGCCCGCCTTCCAGCGCCGCCACGCGTTCTTCGAGTGCCGCCACGGTCGGGTTGCTCAGACGCGAATAGACGTTGCCGAAGGTCTGCAGGTTGAACAGGCTGGCGGCGTGGTCTGCCGAGTCGAAGACGAAGCTGGTGGTCTGGTAGATCGGCAAGGCGCGCGCGCCGGTGGCGGCGTCCGGAATCTGCCCGGCGTGGATGGCCAGGGTCTCGGGGTGGAAGCGGCGGTCGGGCATGGCGGGGTCCAGGCGGATTCAGGCCGGTCGCCGCGCGGAGATCACGCCCGTGTTCACGCCCACCCAGTGCAGGCCGCCGAACAGGCGCGCGTGTTCGATCTTCACGCAGCGGTCCATCACCGAGTCCATGCCGGCGTCACGCGCGATGGCATCGGCCTCGGCACTGACCACACCCAGTTGCTGCCACAGGCAGCGCGCGCCGATGGCGGCGGCACTGCGCGCGATGGGCGGCACGTCGGCGGCCTTGCGGAAGACGTCGACCATGTCGACCTTGAAGGGGATGTCTTCCAGGCGGGCGTAGCAGCGCTCGCCCAGGATCTCTTCGTAGCGCGGGTTCACCGGCACGATGCGGTAGCCCTTGCCCTGCATGTACTTGGCGGCAAAGAAGCTGGGGCGGTGCCATTCGGCCGACAGGCCGACCACCGCCAGGGTGCGGCACTCGCGCAGGATGCGCCGCAGCGTGGCCAGTTCCGTGCTCATGCCGCCATACTATCCCTTCGCCACGGCCCGCACCCCTCAGCTTTCCCCGGACCCGACCATGACCCGCATCGCCCTCGTCCACGCCCTGACGCACTCGCAGGCGCCCATCAACGAAGCGATGGAGCGCCTGTGGCCCGACGCCATGCGCATGAACCTGCTCGACGACAGCCTGTCGGCCGACCTCGCCCGCAGCGGCCGGCTCGACGAGGCCATGACAGCCCGCTTTATCGCGCTGACCGACTACGCCGTGTCCACCGGCGCGCAGGGCATCCTCTTCACCTGCTCGGCCTTCGGGCCCTGCATCGAGGCCGCGGCGCGCAAGCACGCTCACATGCCGGTGCTCAAGCCCAACGAGGCCATGATCGACGAGGCCGTGGGGCTGCAGGCGCGCATCGGCGGCGCCATCGGCCTGGTGTCCAGCTTCCCGCCCACGCTGGCCAGCATGCCGGCGGAGTTTCCCGCCGGCATCACGCTGCACACGGCCCTGGCCGAGGGCGGCCTGGAGGCGCTGAACCGCGGCGACGCGGCGGCGCACGACGAGCTCACCGCCGCGGCGGCCGAGTCGCTCGCGGCACGCGGCTGCACCCTCATCGCCCTGGCGCAGTTCAGCATGGCACGCGCGGCTCCACGGGTGGCCGCGCGCACCGGGCTGCCGGTGATGACCACCGTCGACTCGGCAGTGCGCAAGCTGCGCGCCGGCATTCGCTGAACCCGCCGCGATGAGCGCAGCCGCCCTTCCGCGCACGCCATTCGAAACGGGCAACGGCAACCAGAGCACCTCCTGGGAGGCCTGCATCGCGTTCTACGAGGCGCTGGCCGCGGCCCACCCGCAGGCGCTGCGCTTCTGGCGCATCGGCACGTCCGACGGCGGCAGCCCGATGCACGCCGGCGTGGTGACGGCCGACGGCTGCTTCGACCCCGCCACGCTGCACGCGCAGCAGCGGCCGGTGTTCTTCAACAACAACGGCATCCACCCCGGCGAGCCCGAAGGCATCGACGCCTGCATGGCGCTGGTGCGCGACCTCTGCAACGACCCCGCACGCCGCGCCGCGCTGGGCCGCACGGCGTTCCTGTTCGTGCCGGTCTACAACGTCGACGGCTGCCGCGACCGCAACGACCGCTCGCGCGCCAACCAGGTCGGGCCCGAACAGTTCGGCTTCCGCGGCAACGCGCTGCACCTCGACCTGAACCGCGACTTCGTCAAGTGCGACAGCAGCGCCGCGCGCGTCTTCACGCAGCTGTTCGCCGAATGGGACCCCGACGTGATGGTGGACACGCACACCTCCAACGGCGCCGACTACGCCTACACGATGACGCTGATCGCGACGCAGCCCGACAAGCTGGGCGGCGCGCTGGGCGAGCACCTGCGCACGCAGATGCTGCCGGCCATCTACGCCGCGATGGGCGCGCGCGGCTGGCCCACCTGCCCCTACGTCAACCCGGTGGGGCGCACGCCCGACGAGGGCATCGCCGACTTCCTGGACACGCCGCGCTACTCCACCGGCTTCGCGGCGCTGCACCACACCATCGGCTTCATGCCCGAGACCCACATGCTCAAGCCCTATGCCGACCGCTACGCGTCGATGCGCGCACTGGTCGACGTGTGCCTGGACTGGACAGTGGCGCACGGCGAGCGCATCGGCGCGCTGCGCCGCGCCGCGCGCGCGACGCCACCGGCCGTGTGGCCGCTGCGCTGGCGCATCGACATGGAACGCGCCACGCCGTTGCGCTTTCGCGGCTACCGGGCGGTGGAGCGGCCCAGCCGCATCGGCCGCTACCAGCGGCTGACCTATGACCGCCAGCAGCCCTGGGAACGCGAGATCCCGCATCACGACCATGCGCTGATGCTGGACGGCATCGCGGGTGTCGCCGGCTACCTGATCCCGCAGGCCTGGCGCGAACCCATCGAGCGCCTGGCCTGGAACGGCCTGCGCCTGCAGCGGCTGACGCGTGACATCACGCTCAGCGCCCGCGTGCACCGGGTCGAGCACGCGACCTGCCGGCCCCTGCCCTACGAAGGCCGGGCCTTCTTCGACGAACTGGCCTTGACGACAGCCACCGAGCCGGTCACGGCGCAGGCCGGCGACTTCTGGGTGCCGCTGGCCCAGGCGCGCGCCCGCTACGCCGTCGAGACGCTGGAGCCCATGGCGCACGACAGCTTCTTCCGCTGGGGCTTCTTCGCCAGCGTGCTGGAACGCAAGGAGCACTACAGCGACTACGTGTTCGAGGACACGGCCGAAGCCATGCTGCGCGACGAGCCCGGGCTGCGCGAGGCGTTCGAGCGCTGGGCGGCCGCCGAGCCGGGGCGGCTGGACGATGCGCAGTTGGTACTGGACTTCATCCACGCCCACGGCCGCCGTCATGCCGAGCCCGCCTATCGGCGCCATCCGGTCTTCGGTCTGAGCGCGCCGCCGCCGGCGGACGCCTTGGGCGATCTGCCGGCGCCGTGACCGCGGCGCGAGCGCCGCGGGGGCGCGCTGACGGGCTATTTCAGCGCGGCTGCGCTGAAGGACCGGATCAGCGCGGCTGCACTGGTGTCTCGTCGAGCAGCCGCTTCACGGTGGCCAGCAGCCTGGACAGGTCCAGCGGCTTGGTCAGATAGGCCGCAAAACCGGCCACCCTGGCGGCCTCGATGCTGGCGCCCGAACCATCGGCACTGACAGCCACCACCGGCACGCCGCAGGTGGCCTCATGGGCGCGCAGGCGCGCGAAGACCTCGAAGCCGTCGATGCCCGGCAGCTGCAGGTCGAGCAGCACCAGGGCCGGCGGGTCGACCTGCGCGGCCTTCAGGCCCTCGACCGGGTGGTCGACGCACTGCAGCAGCACCCCCGGCACGCGCGCCAGCATGGCCTGCATCAGCAAGGTGTTGACCGCGTTGTCCTCGACGTACAGCACGCGCCGCCGCGGGGCATCGTCCGGCGCGCGTGCAGCGGACGGGCCCGACAGGCGACGCAGCGCCGGTGCGCGGCGCTCCGCCGCCGGCAGACTGAACCAGAACCGGCTGCCCACGCCGGGCTGGCTGTCGATGCCGATCGTGCCGCCCATCGCCTGCACCAGGTGCCGCGACAGCGCCAGACCGATGCCGGTGCCCTCGATGCCCCGGTCCGCGGCATCCAGCCGCTCGAAGGGGGTGAACAGCCGCGACGCCTGCGCTTCATCGAGGCCGTGGCCCCCGTCCCGGACCTCGATGCGCCAGCGGCCTGCCACGGCCTCGCAGCGCAGTTCGATCTCGCCCGAGGGCCGGTTGTACTTGACGGCATTGCCCAGCAGGTTCAGCAGCACCTGCTTGACGCGCATGCGGTCGCCGAGCAGGGCCGCGCCCGCCGCCAGCGCCGGCGCCGGCAACACGCGCAGCCCGCGCTGCGCCGCCAGGCCGCGGACGAAGGCCAGGCACTCCTCGAACAGCTCGGCCAGCGGCACCGCGGTGTGCTCGACGACGAGCTGCCCGCTCTCGATGCGACCCAGGTCGAGCAGCTCGTTGATCAGTTCCAGCAGGTGGTGGCCGCCGTTGGCGATCTCGCGCAGGTGCGAGTGCTCGGTCTCGCCCAGCGCCAGCGCCGGGTCGGTCTGCAGCAGCTCGGTGAAGCCGATGATGGCGTTCAGCGGCGTGCGCAGTTCGTGCGACATGTGGGCCAGGAACTGCGACTTGGCGCGGCTGGCCTGCTCGGCCAGGTCGCGCGCGGCCAGCAGCGCTTCCTCGGCCCGCTTGCGCGCGGTGATGTCGACGCCGAAGCCGTAGCAGATGCGCTTGCCGTCGGGACCGGGCGGACCGGCCACATGCGTGATCTCCAGGTCGAGCGGGGGCCTGCCATCGCGTGCCGGGTAGCTGCGCTCGCTGCGGTGCTGCTCTCCGTCCAGCGCCTTCGTGAGCACGGCGTAGGTGGTCAGGAAGCGCTCCTCACCGACCACCTCCTCCATGGAGCGCCCCAGGACGTCGTCGATCTCGCGCCCCATCAACTGCGCAAAGCGGCCATTGACATAGGTGTAGCGGAAGTCCTGGTCGAAGGCCGCGATGTAGCCGGGGAAGGCCCCCAGCAGGGCACGCTGCCGGGCCTCGCTGTCGCGCAATGCGCCGACGGCCTGGTCTTCCACGGTGATGTCACGAAAGCTCCACACCCGCACCGTGCCATGCGGACCTTCGGCCGGCATGCAGCGGCGCAGCAGCACCCGGCCGTCGCGCAGCGCCAGGCGGCGCTCGTCATGCAGGTTGTGGGCGACGATGTCGCCGATGCGGGCCAGCTCCTGCTCGGGCTCCTGGAACAGGGGTGCCGCCACCGCCAGGATGTCGGCGGGCGTCACCGTCGCCCCGGCGTCTCGCGGCAGGCCCCACATCGCCAGCATGCGCTCGTTGATGAAGCGCACCGGCTGGTGCGGATCTTGGGCATCGCTGGCGAAGATGGCGTCACCCGTGGCATTGAGCGTGCGGCGCAGGTCCTCGGCAACGGCGCCCAGGGCCTCGCTGGCGCGCACTTCCTCGGTGATGTCGCGCGACACCATGGCCACGCAGCGCAGGCCGCTGTCGTCGTCGCGGTAAGGGTGATAGCGCGTCTCGATGAGCCGCCCTTCGAGGGCGGCGGTGTACACCGGAGAACGCACCACCCGGAGCTGCTGCTGGTCGATGCATTCCTGCAGGGCGACCACGCGCTCGGGCGGCACCCTGCCGCCCAGTGCCTCGTCCGTGCTGGACCCGACGGCCTGCGCGCGCTGCATGCCGGTGGTGCGGCACCAGGCATCGTTGACCAGCCGGTAGCGCAGGTCTTCGTCGACCACGGAGACGGGATCGACCATCGAGTTGACCACCAGCTGGTAGGCGCGCAGCTCCCTTTCGGCCGCCTGGTGGGCGCTGAGGTCGGTCCACAGGCCCACCGAGCCATTGCTGTGGCCGTCGATGTCGAACAGCGGCGTGGCATTGTTGTGGCACAGCCACTGGCTGCCGTCGGGCCGCTGCAGCCTCACCTCGTAGGAGCCGACCTCGCCGCGGCGACGCGCCTCCAGGGCGGCGTCGAGCACGGGCAGGTCGTCGGGCACGATGAAGCTGCGCGCCGAGCGCCCGAGCACCTCCTCGCGCGAGCGGCCCAGCAACCGGCACATCGCCTGGTTGAGATCGACCGTGAGGCCCGCAACGTCGATGAACCAGTAACCCTGCGAGGTGCTGCGCATCAGCGTGGACAGCAGGTGGTGCTGTTCGGCCAGCGCGCGCCGCGCCTGCTCCGCGTCGTTGGCACGCTCGGCCGCAGCCTGCTGCGCCCGCACCGCCCCGAACAGTGCCTGAGAACTGCGGCTGGCTGCGAGCCACATGGCGGCCAGGAACACCGTCACGGCCGCACCCAGGGCCAGTTGCGGCTCGGTACGGAAGCCCGCCAGGGACAGATACAGCGGCACCAGCACGGGAGCCGAGAACAGCAGGGCCGCCACACGGTCGTAGGCGCTGGAAACGAGGGAGCCACCGACCATCGCCATCAGGACCACCAGCACGGCATCCTGCAGCTCGTGGTCCAGCTTCCAGGCCGCCATCACCGGCAGGGCACCCCAGGCCAGGCCGTGCAGCAGGAAGCTCAGGCGGTAGAGGAAGCGCCAGCGCTGCGGGTCTTCAGGCCGACCGGCATGCGCCTGGCGCACACCGATGCGCACCGCCAGGGCCATCAACAGGGCCGCGGCCCAGGGAACGATGCCGGCGTCAGCGGCGTCGCTCCACAGCAGGGACGCGATGACGATGCCGGCCACCGCCGACGCGCCGATGGCGGCGGGCGCCATGCGGTGGTGCAACCTGATCTGGGCGTCTGACAGCACCGACTCCACCGGCGCCTGGAAACCAGCCAACGAGCAACCTTTCGTGCATGCCGTTACATTGACGGCGATTCCCTCGAACCCCCGATTATTCGCCGCGCCGCGCCAGTCATGGGGCCCTTCAGTGCGAAATCAGAGCCGTGAGGGAGGGTCTGTTCGACCTTTCTCCGGGGAGAAGACACCACAATGCGGGGCATGACCAGCAGTTCCGCCTCGTCCGCAGCGCCCTCGAGGGCCCGGTACCTTGCCGGCCAGCGCGGCGCGGTCCAGGTCGACCGGCCATGAACCCGCCTGTGCCGCCGCCCGACATCGGGGCCTTGATCACCCGCGTGAACGCCGGCGAGCCGGGCGCCCAGGACCAGCTGTTCACCGCCGCCTACGGCGAGCTGCGCCGGCTGGCGCGCTCGCGGCTGCGCGACGGCGGCCGCAACACCATGATGGACACCACGGCGCTGGTGCACGAGAGCTACCTGCGCTTCCTGAACGGCACGGCGCTGCGCGCCGAGGATCGCCGCGCCTTCTTCGCCTACGCCTCGAAGATCATGCGTTCGGTGATCATCGACACCGTGCGCGAAAGGCAGGCCCAGCGCCGCGGCGGCGATCTCGACAAGCTCACGCTGAACACCGCGCTCGTCGACGACCTGCCTGCGGGCGAAGACGAAGTTCTCAATGTGCACGAGGCCCTGCAGCGCCTGGCAGAAGCCGAGCCCAGGCTGGCCCAGGTGGTGGAGATGCGCTACTTCGGCGGTTACTCGGAAACCGAGATCGCCGACGCGCTGGACGTCACCGAGCGCACCGTGCGCCGCGACTGGGACAAGGCGCGGCTGCTGCTGAGCATGATGCTGCGCGAGTAGCACGCCGCCGGGCGGCCTACTCTCCCTTCACGACCCCTTCGCGCCGCGGATCGGCGGCGCCGAACCAGCCGGTGGGCGTGCGCTGGATGGCCTGCAGGCCGCTGGTCATGTCGGTTTCGACGACGGTGTGGCCGCGCGCCTTCAGGGCCTCGACCGTGGCGGCGGGGAAGCGCCCCTTTTCCAGCACGGTGGGCCCGTTGAAGCTGCCGAAGTTGGGCAGGCTCACGGCACGCTGCGCGTCCAGTCCCCAGTCGAAGCTGGCCACCAGCGTCTTGGCCGTGAAGTGGATGATGGCCGCACCGCCCGGCGAGCCGGTGCTCATCAGCAGGCGGCCGTCGCTGCGGTCGAACACCAGGGTGGGGCTCATGCTCGAGCGCGGGCGCTTGCCCGGCTGCACGCGGTTGGCGATGGGCCGGCCGGCCGCATCAGTCGGCTGGCTGGAAAAGTCGGTGAGCTGGTTGTTCAGCAGGAAGCCGCCAGGCAGGCCGCTGCCGCCGTCGCTCATGATGCGCGCGCCCCAGGCCGCCTCGATGGTGGTGGTCATGGCCACCGCACGGCCCTCGCCGTCGACGATGCTGATGTGGCTGGTACCGCTCTCGGGCTGCTGCGGCATGGCGGCCATCGCGCTGCGTTCACCGCCCGGCTGGCCGGCGACGGCCGTGCCCATGCTGCGCGCACCGATGAGCGTGGCGCGCTGGCGCAGGTAGGCGTCGTCGAGCAGGCTGGTCCAGCGGCCGGCGGGCGCAGCGACGAAGTCGGGGTCGGCCACGTACATCGCGCGGTCGGCGTAGGCCAGGCGTGCGGCCTCGGTGTAGTGGTGCAGCCAGTCGGCACCGGGCACGCCGGCCTGCAAGGGCTGCGCCGGCGGCGCGCTGCGCTCCAGCAGGCCGAGGATCTGCATCACCGCCAGGTGCCCCGACGACGGCGGCGGGAAACCGCAGACCCGCCAGGTCGTGCGCCAGTCGGTGCACAGCGGCTCGCGCTGCAGCGGGCGGTAGCCGGCCAGGTCGGACAGCGTCAGGCGGCCCGGGTTGGCATGTGCGCGCACGCGGCGCACGATGTCCTCGGCCACGGCGCCCGTGTGCAGCGCGACGGCGCCACGCTGCGCGATGTCGCGCAGCACCGCGGCCAGGGCCGGGTTCCTGAGCAGCTGGCCCACCGGCCGGGGTGTGCCGTCGGGCTGGTAGAAGTACGCGGCGGCCTGTGCATCGCCCTTCAGTGCCGTTTCCGCACGCAACTGCGTGTTCATGCGCGGGCTGACGCGGAATCCCTCTTCGGCCAGCACGATGGCCGGCTGCATCAGCTGCGCCCAGGGCAGGCGGCCGTGCACGCGGTGCGCGGCTTCCAGCATCTTCACCACGCCGGGCACGCCCACCGACAGGCCGCCCACTGCGGCACGCTCGAACGGCAGGGGCTGGCCGCCGGGCTGCAGGAACTGGCGCTCGTCGGCCGCGGCGGGCGCGGTCTCGCGGCCGTCCCAGGCCTGGACCCGGCGGCCGTCCCAGTGCATCAGGAAGGCGCCGCCGCCGATGCCGCTGCTTTGCGGCTCCACCAGGGCCAGCACCATCTGCACCGCCACGGCGGCGTCGAGCGCGTTGCCGCCGGCCTTCAGCACCTGGAAGCCGGCATCGGTGGCCAGCGGGTTGGCCGCCGCGACGGCGAAGCGCGAGACCGCCCAGCCCGGCTTCTCGACATAGCCGGAGGCCCCCTCGGGCATCGCCGGGATGCTGTAGTTGAGCGCCGGCGGGGCGGGCGGCGTGGCGCAGGCTGCCAGCGCGGCGGCCAGCGCGAGCAGCACGGGACGCCAGGGTCGGAGGGGCTGGATCATGACGAAGCTTGCGGCAGAAGGCGCGAACAATGACAGGGCGCCGATGATGCAGCGGCGCCCGACTGCCGTGAAGCGCGGTGCCCGCTGCTACACTGCCGCCCGTCAGGAGAGAGTTCCCCCGTGGAACCGCCGAAGGCGAGCTGCAAAGCGTAACGCTCAGGCAAAAGGACTGACTTCCTCACCTCACTGGAGAGAGGCCCCCGGGAGACTTGTCCGGTGGCCCACCGAAGGGGCAAGGGCTGCCGGCCTCCCACCGACAAGGGCGGGGCGCGGCAGTACCGAATCTCTCAGGTAAAGCGGACAGCGAGGGCCCCCTGCACCACCGTCGTGGCGCAGGGCTTCAAGCCCTCGAAGGATTCCGCCATGAGCTCCACGCCCGACTCGGCCCCGCTGCTGAAGACTCCCCTGCACGACCTGCACGTGCGCCTGGGTGCGCGCATGGTGCCGTTCGCCGGCTACTCGATGCCGGTGCAGTACCCGGCCGGCCTGATGGCCGAGCACAGGCACTGCCGCGACAGCGCCGCGCTGTTCGACGTCTCGCACATGGGACAGTTGCGCCTGGTGGGCGCCGACGCCGCCGCCGCGCTCGAAACCCTGGTGCCGATGGACGTGATCGACCTCGCCGCCGGCCGCCAGCGCTACGCCTTCTTCACCAACGTCAGCGGCGGCCTGCTCGACGACCTGATGATCGGCCACCCCACGGCGGCGGCGAAGGCCGCCGGCTTCGGCGACCTCTTCCTCGTCGTCAACGCCGGCTGCAAGGACGCCGACCTGCTGCACCTGGCCACGAACATCGGCCACCGCTGCCAGGTGGTGGGCATGCCCGAGCGCGCGCTGCTGGCCCTGCAGGGCCCGCTCGCAGCGCAGGCGCTGTCGCGGCTGAACCCGGGCGTGGCGGCACTGACCTTCATGACCGGCGACGTCTTCACGCTGGCCGGCATGCCCTGCTTCGTCACGCGCTCGGGCTACACCGGGGAGGACGGCTTCGAGATCTCGGTGCCTGAAGCGTTTGCCGTGACGCTGGCCGAGATGCTGCTGGCCCAGCCCGAGGTCCAGCCCGCCGGCCTGGGCGCGCGCGACACGCTGCGCCTGGAGGCCGGCATGTGCCTGTATGGCCACGACATCGATCAGACCACCAGCCCCATCGAGGCGGGTCTGGCCTGGGCCATCCAGAAGGTGCGCCGCCCGGGCGGCGCCCGCGAGGGCGGCTACCCGGGCGCCGACGTCATCGCTGCCCACCTGGCCGGCGGCGCACCCAGCAAGCGCGTGGGCCTGGTCGGCCTGGAGCGCGTGCCGGTGCGCGAAGGCACGCCCATCGTCGACGCCCACGGCCACCAGCTGGGCACGGTGTGCAGCGGCACGCTGGCCCCCACCGTGAACCAGCCCATCGCCATGGCCTACCTGCCCTTGAACCACGCGCTGCCCCAGCACGAGGTCTATGCCGAGGTGCGCGGCAGGCGCCTGCCCATGCGCGTCAGCCCCATGCCCTTCAACCCCCATCGTTACCACCGCTGAACGGAGCCCCGAACCATGACGACCAAGTTCACCAACGACCACGAGTGGATCAACATCGAAGACCACGACGCCGCCGTCGTCGGCATCACGCTGCATGCGCAGGACGCGCTGGGTGACGTCGTCTTCGTCGAGCTGCCCGAGGTGGGCCGCAGCTACAAGAAGGGCGAGATCGCCGGCGTGGTCGAGAGCGTGAAGGCCGCGGCCGACCTCTTCATGCCGGTGGAAGGCGAAGTCGTCGAGGTCAACGAGGCGCTGCGCGCCGACCCCTCGCTGGCCAACAGCGACCCGATGGGCCAGGGCTGGTTCTTCAAGGTGAAGGTCACCCAGATGGAGCAGTTCGACCAGCTGATGGACCCTCCAGCCTACGACGCGCTGCTGAAGACGCTCTGATCCGAAGACCTGCCCAAACCCGACCCCACACCACGGCCCGCACCATGTTGATGTCCGCCCTGAAGCCCCTCGACGCGCTGGAGAACTCCACCGAGTTCGCCGCCCGCCACATCGGCCCCTACGAAGACGACGAGCGCCACATGCTGTCGGTGATCGGCGCCGCGTCGCGCCGCGCACTCATCGAGGCCATCGTGCCGCGCAGCATCGCACGCAGCAAGCCGATGGCGCTGCCGGCGCCGCTGAGCGAGGCGCAGGCGCTGGCCGAGATGAAGCGCGTGGCCTCGAAGAACAAGGTGCTGAAGAGCTTCATCGGCCAGGGCTACCACGGCACGCACACGCCGGGCGTCATCCTGCGCAACATCCTCGAGAACCCGGCCTGGTACACCGCCTACACGCCCTACCAGGCCGAGATCTCGCAGGGCCGCATGGAAGCGCTGGTGAACTTCCAGACCATGGTCTGCGACCTCACCGGCATGGCCATGGCCAACGCCAGCATGCTCGACGAGGCCACCGCCGCGGCCGAGGCCATGACGCTGGCCAAGCGCAGCGTGAAGAACAAGAGCAACACCTTCGTGGTGGCCGGCGACTGCCACCCGCAGACCATCGAGGTCGTCCAGACGCGGGCCGCGCCGCTGGGCCTGAAGGTGGTGCTGTCCAACTCGGCCAAGGAGTGGGACACGCTGATCGCCGGCGGCGACTACTTCGCCGCGCTGGAGCAGATTCCCAGCACCAGCGGCAGCCTGCACGACCTGCGCGCCGAAGCCGAGCGCATCCACGCGCACCAGGCCGCCTTCATCGTGGCCGCCGACCTGCTGGCCTTGACGCTCATCACGCCGCCCGGCGAGATGGGCGCCGACATCGCGCTGGGCAGCACGCAGCGCTTCGGCGTGCCGATGGGCGGTGGCGGCCCGCACGCCGCCTACCTGGCCTGCCGCGACGAATACAAGCGCAGCCTGCCGGGCCGCCTGGTGGGCGTCAGCATCGACAGCCACGGCCACCCGGCCTACCGGCTGGCCCTGCAGACGCGCGAGCAGCACATCCGCCGCGAGAAGGCCACCAGCAACATCTGCACGGCGCAGGTGCTGCTGGCCGTCATCGCCAGCATGTACGCCGTCTACCACGGGCCCGCGGGCCTGAAGCGCATCGCGCAGCGCGTGGCCAGCTACACCGCCATCCTGGCGCAGGGCCTGCGCGCACTGGGCGTGAAGGTGCGCAGCGAACAGGCCTTCGACATGCTGTGCCTGGACACCGGGGCGGCCACGGCCGACATCGCCGCGCGCGCCGAAGCGCAGGGCATGAACCTGCGCCGCTTCCGCGAGTGGGGCGACACGATGCTGGGCATCAACCTGGACGAGACCACCACGCGCGACGACCTGCGTGCGCTGTGGGCCCTGTTCGCGCAGCCCGGCCAGGCGCTGCCCGAGGTGGCGGACTACGAGAAGGGCATCGACTCGATGATCCCCGAAGGCCTGCGCCGCACCACGCCGTTCCTGACGCACCCGGTGTTCAACACGCACCACAGCGAAACGCAGATGCTGCGCTACATCCGCAGCCTGAGCGACAAGGACCTGGCGCTGGACCGCAGCATGATCCCGCTGGGCTCCTGCACGATGAAGCTCAACGCCACCAGCGAGATGATCCCCATCACCTGGCCCGAGTTCGCCCACGTGCACCCCTTCGCGCCGCGCGAGCAGCTGGCCGGCTACTGGGAGATGAACGACCAGCTGTGCGCCTGGCTGAGCCAGGCCACGGGCTACGCCGGCGTGAGCCTGCAGCCCAACGCCGGCAGCCAGGGCGAATACGCCGGCCTGCTGGTCATCAAGGCCTGGCACCAGAGCCGCGGCGAAGGCCACCGCCACATCTGCCTGATCCCCGAGAGCGCGCATGGCACCAACCCGGCCAGCGCCCAGATGGTGGGCATGACGGTGGTGGTGACCAAGTGCGACGCCATGGGCAACGTCGACATGGACGACCTTCAACGCAAGTGCGAGCAGCACAGCCAGGACCTGGCCGCGGTGATGATCACCTACCCCAGCACGCACGGCGTGTTCGAGGTGCGCGTGAAGGAGCTGTGCGCACTGGTGCACCAGCATGGCGGGCGCGTCTACGTCGACGGCGCCAACATGAACGCGCTGGTGGGCGTGGCAGCGCCTGGTGAGTTCGGCGGCGACGTCAGCCACCTGAACCTGCACAAGACCTTCTGCATCCCGCACGGCGGCGGCGGCCCCGGCGTGGGGCCGGTGGCGGTGGTGGCCGACCTGGTGCCCTTCCTGCCGGCGCACCGCACGGCCGGTGTCGGCGGCGAACAGAGCGTTGGGGCCGTGAGCGCAGCGCCGCTGGGCAACGCCGCGGTGCTGCCGATCAGCTGGATGTACTGCCGCATGATGGGCGCCGAAGGCCTGCGCGACGCCACCGAGGTGGCCATCCTCAGCGCCAACTACATCGCCGCGCGCCTGGCCGAACACTACCCCGTGCTGTACAGCGGCGGTGATGCCGGCCTGAAGGGCGGCGGCGTGGCGCACGAGTGCATCCTCGACGTGCGGCCGCTGCAGAAGCTCACCGGCATCGGCGCCGAGGACGTTGCCAAGCGCCTCATCGACTATGGCTTCCACGCCCCGACGCTGAGCTTCCCGGTGGCCGGCACGCTGATGGTGGAGCCCACCGAGAGCGAGCCGCTGGCCGAGCTCGACCGCTTCTGCGACGCGATGATCGCCATCCGGCACGAGATCGCGAAGATCGAGGCCGGGGCCTGGCCGAAGGAGGACAACCCTCTGAAGAACGCGCCGCACACCGCCCAGGCCCTGATGAAGGCCGACTGGCCGCACGCCTACACGCGCGAGGAAGCGGCCTACCCGATGCCGGCGCTGCGGCGCCAGAAGTACTGGGCGCCGGTGGGCCGCGTCGACAACGTCTGGGGCGACCGCAACCTCAGCTGCAGCTGCCCGCCGATGAGCGACTACGCCGCTTGAGATGAGCGCCTGATCGACGGGCCCGGCCGTCCGGCCGGTCCGTCTTCACCAACCCGGGGCCCGCCATGGCCGTTTCCGTCTTCGACCTCTTCAAGATCGGCATCGGGCCGAGCAGCAGCCACACGGTGGGCCCCATGCGGGCTGCGCGGCTGTTTGCGCGCCACCTGCAGCACGAGGGCCTGCTGCCAAGCACGGCCCGCGTGCTATCGCAGCTCTACGGCAGCCTGGGCGCCACCGGCAAGGGCCACGGCAGCGACAAGGCCGTGCTGCTGGGCCTGGCCGGGCACGAGCCCGACACGGTCGACGTCGACGCCGTGCCAGCGATGCTGGAAGCCATGCGCAGCGGGCGGCGCCTGCTTCTGCTGGGCGAACACGGCGTGGCCTTCGACGAGCGTGAAGACCTGAAGTTCTACCGCCGCGAGAGCCTGCCCTTCCATGCCAACGGCCTGCGCTTCACGGCCTTCGACGCGGCCGGTGCCGAGCTGGCGGCGCGCGTGTACTACTCGGTGGGCGGCGGCTTCGTGGTCAGCGACGAGGTGGCGGCCGACGGCAGCCGGCAGAAGGTCATCGCCCCCGACAGCACGGTGTTGCCCCTGCCCTTCCACAGCGGCGACGAACTGCTGCAGCGGACGAAGCAGATCGGCGGCAGCATCGCCGACGTGATGCGCCGCAACGAGCGGCACTGGCGCAGCGATGCCGAGATCGACGCCTGCCTGCTGCGCATCTGGGGCGTGATGCAGGCCTGCGTGAAGCGCGGCTGCGCCACCGACGGCATCCTGCCGGGCGGCTTCAAGGTCAAGCGCCGCGCCCCGCAGTTGCACCGCGACCTGACGTCCAACCCGGAAGCGGCGCTGCGCGACCCGCTGCAGGTGATGGACTGGGTGAACCTCTACGCGCTGGCCGTCAACGAGGAGAACGCCGCCGGCGGGCGTGTGGTCACCGCGCCCACCAACGGCGCCGCCGGCATCGTGCCGGCCGTGCTGCACTACTACGCGCGCTTCGTGCACCACTCCAACGACGCCGGCATCATCGACTTTCTGCTCACAGCGGCGGCCATCGGCCTGCTGTACAAGGAAAACGCCAGCATCAGCGGTGCCGAGGTCGGCTGCCAGGGCGAAGTGGGCGTGGCCTGCAGCATGGCCGCCGGCGCCTTGTGCGCGGTGATGGGCGGCACGCCGGAGCAGGTGGAGAACGCCGCCGAGATCGGCATGGAACACCACCTGGGCCTGACCTGCGACCCGGTGGGCGGGCTGGTGCAGATCCCCTGCATCGAACGCAACGCCATCGCGTCGGTGAAGGCCATCAACGCCGCCCGCATGGCGCTGCGCGGCGACGGCACGCACTTCGTGAGCCTGGACCAGGTCATCAAGACCATGCGCGAGACCGGTGCCGACATGATGACCAAGTACAAGGAAACGGCGCGCGGCGGGCTGGCGGTGAACATCGTGGAGTGCTGAGACTCTGCGATCCCGGCAGCGGGCAGGCCGCTGCGGACTGCAATAGCCCCTGAGGTCAGGACGCCTCGGGTGTCGCGCCCGGCAGGGGCAGCACCAGGGCCAGCAGGGTGCCCGGGCCCCCGCTGTGGAGGAGCTGCAGTCCTCCACCATGCAGCACGGCGATGCGTTGGGCGATGGCCAGGCCGAGGCCGCCCAGGCCCCCATCGGCGCGCCGCAAGGGCGGCTCGCGCACCGGCACGCCGATGCCGAGCCGCCGGGCCAGCTCCGCCGGCAGGCCGGGACCCCGGTCCTGCACGCGCACCTGGACCTTGTGGTCGTCACAGGAGATGCTGACGCACACGGGCTCGTCGGTCGTCGCGTGCCGCACGGCGTTGTCGATGAGATTGCTGAGCGCACGCTCGATGAGGTGCAGGTCACCTTCCAGCACGATGGGGCCGGGCGGGGCTGCGGCCAGGGCCACCGCGGGCCGCGGCACGCCGGGGTGGAACTTCTGCACCGTGTCGGCCACCAGTTCGTCGAGCCGGAAGCGCTCGCGGTGCGGCAGGTCGTCGGTCGACTGCAGCGTGGCCAGCTCGAACAGCTGGCGCGACAGGCGACGCACCTTGTCGCTCTGCGAGAGCGCCGCGTCCACCATGAGCCGGCGCTGCGCCGCGTCGCCGGCGACATCGGGCGTGCGCAGGGCTTCGAGGTGCCCGTGCAGGGCCGTCAGCGGGGTGCGCAGGTCGTGCGCGACGTTGGCGATGACCTCGCGGTGCGCGGCCGCCTGCGCCTCGCGCTCGTGCAGCTGAGCCTCGATGCGCGCACCCAGCTCGTCGAAGGAGGCGGCGATGGCGGCCACCTCGTCGCCGGCAGGCGCCTGCGCGCGGGCTGCCTGCGGCGGCGACGCACCGAGCTGGAAGGCTTGCAGCCTCAGCGACAGCCGGTGCAGCGGCAAGGTCATGCGGCGCATGATCATGCTGCCGAGGATCCAGGTCACGAGGCCCGCGGCCAGCAGGGCGCCCGTCACGCCCATCCACCAGGCGCGGCTGTCCAGCTGCCGGCTCACGGCCGCCTGCGCTGCGCTCTCCAGCACGATGTAGAGATAGCCCGGCGGCCGCGCCTGGCCGGGCTGCGGCGGGAACATCGCCGCGCTGAAGACACGCGGCGGACCGCCCATCGGGTCGCTGCCACGCAAGGGCAGCGGCGCACCCACCAGGAAAGCGCGCACCGGCGCCAGATCGACACGGGGCGCCCGCACCATGCCCGGCTCGCCGATGTAGTGCTCCACCACCCCTTCGGCGTCCAGCCGGTACACCTGCACGGCAGGGTTCACCGTCATCAGCATGCGCAGCAGTTCCTCGCGCGCGGCGCGGTCGGCGTCGGCGGCCGAACTCATGGCGGGCCAGTGCCCGACGATGTGCCTGGCGAGGTGGTAGGACAGGCGCTGCACGCTCTGCTGTTCCTGCTGCAGGCCGAGTTGCCGTACCAGCAGGGCCACGAAGAGGCCGAACACCAGCAGCAGCACCGCCAGGGCGGCGGTGAGCCGGCGCGCCAGGCCCGACGACGCCGCCAGCCTCACGGCCGCGCTCCCACGTCCGACTCGAAACGATAGCCCACGCCCCAGACGGTGCAGATCAGCCGGGGGTCGTGCGGATCGGCCTCGATCTTCGTGCGCAGGCGGTTGACGTGAGAGTTCACGGTGTGCTCGTAGCCCTCGAAACCGGGGCCCCACACGCGATCGAGCAACTGGGCCCGGCTGAACACGACCTGCGGGTGTCGCACGAAAAAGTGCAGCAGATCGAACTCGCGCAGGGTCAGGGGCAGCGCCTGCTGTTGCCGGAACAGCGCACGCCGCGAGGGTTCGAGCCGGAAGGCCCCGAAGTGCAGGGGTGCGGGCTCGCCGGTCACCCGCGCCATGCCGGCCGCCCGGCGCAGCAAGGCGCGCACCCGCGCCGTCAGCTCGACCATCGAGAAGGGTTTGGGCAGATAGTCGTCGGCCCCCATCTCCAGACCGATCACGCGGTGCATCTCGGCCGAGCGCGCACTGAGCATGATGATGGGCACGTGCCCGGGCCGCCCGCGCACGTGGCGGCACACATCGAGGCCGTCGGCACCGGGCAGCATCAGGTCCAGCAGCAGCAGGTCCCAGGGCTGGCGATCGAACAGGTCCATCGCCCGGCGCCCGTCGGCTTCGCGGTGCACGGCGTAGCCGGCCTGCTGCAGGTGCAGGCAGACGACGCCCGCCACGGCGTCGTCGTCCTCGACCAGCAGCAGGCGGGCGGGACTCACGCTGCAGAGGCCTTGCGGCGGCGTGCGACCCATCCCAGGCCGAGCAGGCTGGCCAGCACCAGGGATGCCGAACCCGGCTCCGGCACCGCAGAAGCCTCGAACGAGATCCGGTAGATCGCCGTGTCGGCCTGCAGGCCGCTGGTGAACACGTAGCCTGCGCCCGTGCTGCGCCCGTTGAAACCCTCGAGCTCCGAGAAGTTGAAGGACACCACACCGTTCTGCGGCGTGCGCAGACCGTTGTTGCCGGTGAAGGCCGCTGCATCGGGGTCGAACGCTTCGGAGCCGGCGTCCCAGATGTCGCTGGCCAACTGGTCGATCGCCCCGATCGCCAGATTCCCGGCGGCATCGAAGACACGATACCGGGTGGGGCTGTCGTTGCCGATGAAGAAGTCGTTGCTCGGCACCACCATGGAGGCGAAGGTGAAGAAGGGGTTCAGCAGCGGGTCGACGATCAGCTTGAGGGTCGCGGTGGCGCCGGCCAGCAGCAGCCCGCCGACGGTGCCTCGCGTGGCCGTCGGGTCGGCGGCAGCGAAGGCAGGCTGCCAGGCACTGCCACTGCCGCCCTCGGCGACCGAGATGATCGGCTCCGTGGCGGCGGCGCCCACGTTGAAGGCATCGAAGACGCCGCTGTTGAAGCCGAAATGCAGCGGTGCGAAGGCGATGCCGTTGGCCGGTGCCAGGTTCTCGACCGTGACCGTGACGTGGACAGGCGCCGCATGCGACGGTGCAGACAGGCAGAGAAGCCCCGCCAGCGCGGCGGCGGTGGCCCCGGCGAAAGGGGCGGAGGCAGCCGATGCGCGCAGACGGCGCGCAACACTGACCAGGGGTGGGATGACGAGTGACATGGCAGGACTCCAGGCGATGGGTGGAAAGGATGGCGGCGGTCGCCAGACCTCCGACGAACCGCTCGGCTGACCTTAGCGAGGACGTGTCACGCCGACCTCACGCAGTCTTCCCGGCGCCGTGATGGATCGGTCCACCCGCCGCTGGGTCGGCCCGGGGCGGCTTTTCTTTCACTCAAGGGGTGCACCCAGCCGCCGATAAGCCTGTGAGCGAGTGGCCGCAGCGGCCACCCGCGCCCCTTTCAGGCACGGAGGCCCGATGGTTCCGAAACTCAGGCTCGGCGAGCTGCTCATCCGCGAGGGCAAGCTGACCGACGACCAACTGCAGCAGGCGCTGGCGCGCCAGAAGCAGACCGGCCGCCGCCTGGGTGCCGTGTTGCAGGACCTGGGTTTCGTCACCGACGAAGGCATCGCCCGGCTGCTGGCCACACAGCTCAAGATGCCCTACTTCGAGCCGCGCCTGGACCAGGTCGACACCGCCGTGGCGCGCCGCCTGTCGGAGCTGCAGGTGCGCAAGCTGCGCGCGCTGCCGGTGGGCACGCGCGGCAATGCCGTGCGCGTGGCGGTGGTCGACCCCACCGACTGGCAGTCGGTGGACGAGCTGCCGCGCCTGTTGAAGGGCGAGATCGACATCGAGGTCATCAACGAAAGCGGCCTGCACGCGCTGATCGACCGCATCTACAGCAACAACGAGAACATCCAGGGCCTGGCGAAGAAGCTCAGCGAAGAGCTGAAGGTCGCCGAAGGCGAGGCGGTGGACTTCACCGCGCTGGGGCTGCAGGCCGGCGCCGAAGACGCGCCTGTCGTCAAGCTGCTGCAGGGCCTGTTCGACGAGGCCGTGCGCACGCGGGCGTCGGACATCCACATCGAGCCGATGGCGCAGTCGGTGGCCATCCGGCTGCGTGTGGACGGCCATCTGCGCCCGCACGCCGAGTTCGACACGCGGCTGGCCCCGGCGCTGGCCTCGCGACTGAAGCTGGTGGCTGCACTCGACATCAGCGAACGCCGGCTGCCGCAGGACGGCCGCTTCGTCGTGCAGGTGCGACAGCAGACGGTGGACATCCGCCTGTCCACGCTGCCCGGCCAGTACGGCGAGAGTCTGGTCATGCGGCTGCTGCTGAAGGACCCGATGCTGGCCTCGCTGGACAAGCTGGGCATCCCCACCGAGCGCCTGGCGGTGCTGCAGAACGCCTTGAGCCAGGGCGCGGGCCTGGTGCTGGTAACCGGCCCCACCGGCAGCGGCAAGACCACCACGCTGTATGCGGCGCTGGGCTCGATGGACTCGGCGCAGACCAAGATCATCACCGCCGAAGATCCGGTGGAGTACCGCCTGACCGGCATCACCCAGGTCAACGTCAACGACCGCATCGGCCTGGGCTTCAGCCAGGTGCTGCGCGCCGCGCTGCGGCAGGACCCCGACGCGCTGCTGATCGGCGAGATGCGCGACCAGGACACGGTGGAGACCTGCATGCGCGCCGCCGTCACCGGCCACCTGGTGCTGTCGACCATGCACACCAACGATGCCGCGTCGGCCGCCGCGCGACTCGTCGACATGGGCGCGCCGGCCTACATGGTGGGCATGGCGCTGCAGGTCATCATCGCGCAGCGCCTGGTGCGCCGCGTGTGCGCCAGCTGCAGCGAACCGGTGCTGCCCACGGTCGCCCAGCACGCCTGGCTCGACTCGCAGCTGGGCCGCTCCGGCTGGGACCCGACCGGCCTGCGCCGCGGCCGCGGCTGCGCGCGCTGCCGCCAGACCGGCTACGAGGGCCGCTACGGCCTGTACGAAGTGCTGGGCATGAACCAGGACATGGTCGGCGCGCTGATGCGCTCGGACATGTCGGGCTTCAACGCCGCGGCACGCGCCTCGCTGGCCGACAACAGCCTGGCCACCGAAGCGGCACGGGCCGCCGCCGGCGGCACCACGACCGTCGACGAGGCCATGCGCATCGGCCTGCGGCACACGACCTGAGCCCGGCTCGCCCGCCCGCCCCGACCGGATCCCGCTGAACCATGAGCCTGACCTTCGAATACCGCGCCCGCGATGCCGCCGGAGCCGTGCGCACCGGCCAGCTGGCCGGCACCTCGGCCGGCGCCGTGGCCAAGGACATCGCCGGCATGGGCTGGGTGGCGCTGGAGATCGCGCCGAAGAAGACGGCGCCGGCCGGCGCCCGCGCCATCAGGCTGGAAGATCCGACGGCGTCGGCCACCGCGGCGGGTCGTCCGGCGGAGGACCGGTTCGCCGCGCTGGTGGCCCGCTTCTCCGGCCCCGGCAAGAAACGGCTTCAGCAGGCCCTCGGCTTCGTGCTGCGCGAGCTGGCGGCGCTGTTGCGCGCCGGCGTGCCGCTGATGCGCGCGCTGCAGCTGGCGGCCGACTCGAACAGCGAACCGGCCATCCGTGCCATGCTGCAGCGCATCTCGCGCGACCTCGACAACGGCCACACGCTGGTGGCCGCGGCCGAGCGTGAGCACCGGCTCAGCGGCCTGCTCAACGACTACGACGTGGCCATGCTGCAGGTGGGCGAGCAGACCGGCCGCCTGCCCGAGGCCTTCGCCGAGCTGTTCCGCCACCGCGAGTTCGCCCGGTCTACCAACGAGCAGGTGGGTGCAGCGCTGCGCTACCCGGCCTTCGTCATCCTGACCTGCCTGATGGCGGTGGTCATAGTCAACCTGTGGGTCATCCCGTCCTTCGCCAAGGTCTTCGCGCAGGCGCGGGCCGAGCTGCCGCTGCTGACCCAGGTGCTGCTGGGCATGTCCAGGCTGATGCTGAACTGGTGGCCGGCCGGCCTGGCGCTGGCCGTCGGCGGAAGTTTCGGCTGGACGCGCTTCCTCGGCACCGAGCGCGGCAGGCTCTGGTGGGACCGCCACAAGCTGCGACTGCCCATCGTGGGCCGCATCCTGGAAGGCATCGTGCTGGCCCGGCTGTCGGCCTCGCTGTCGTCGTCGATGCAGGCCGGCCTGACCATCAGCGACGCGCTGCAGGTCACCGCGCGCACGCTGGGCAACGCCTGGTACGAAAGCCGCGTGCAGCAGATGTGCCGCGACCTGGCGCGCGGAGCGTCCATCACCGCCGCGGCACGCAACATGGCCGTGCTGCCGCCCACCATGCTGCAGCTCTTCGCCATCGGCGAGGAGTCGGGTTCGCTGGAAGAGCTGATGCGCGAGATCTCGGTGCACTACCAGTCCGAGGTCGACTACTCGGTCAAGCGGCTGTCGGCCACGCTGGAGCCCATCCTGATCTGGTTCCTGGGCATCGGCGTGCTGGTGCTGGCCCTGGGTGTCTTCATGCCGATGTGGGACCTGGGTCGCGCGACGATGAAGTGAGCCGGCCGCGCCGCACCGGCGTGATGCCATGCGCCCCACGCACGGACAAGGTGCGCAAAGTGCAACGGTTTTCCGGCGCTGTTCGTTCAAGTCGACCGGCATCGAGACCGAAACAATGCACATGCCGGGCGCCCTGCGTGCGCCGGGTCGAATTCCCGATACGTCGTCTGCCAAGGAGCTCCCCATGATTTCCCAACGCCCCGCGCACGCCGCCCGACGCGCCGCGCCGTACCGGCAGGCGGGCTTCACGCTCGTCGAACTGGTCACCGTGATCCTCATCCTGGGCGTGCTGGCCGCCGTGGCGCTGCCGCGCTACGCCGACCTGCAGGGCAAGGCG
This sequence comes from Rubrivivax sp., assembly GCA_022843905.1. GTDB lineage: Bacteria > Pseudomonadota > Gammaproteobacteria > Burkholderiales > Burkholderiaceae_C > Rubrivivax. The sequence goes on along the minus strand of JALHMT010000001.1, from coordinate 140,650 downwards.
CGCGAGTCCAAGGTCAAGGCCGTGGCCGGCTCGATGAAGGCCGCCTCGGGCCTGGTCAAGGCTTCGGCGCTGGCCAACGGCAAGTCCTGCGGCACCGCCAGCGATGCCACCGGCGTCACGATGGAAGGCATGGCCGTCGCCCTGAACCACTGCTACCCGCAGGCGCTGAGCGCCTTCAGCGGCGGCATCCTGGGTGCGGCCAACGTGTCGGGCTCCGACGGCTGGACCGTGTCGGCCACCGCGGGCGAGACCGGCGGCGCCACGGCGGCCTCGGTGCTGGTGATCCAGCTCGGCGACGCCACCACGCCGGCGAGCTGCTCGATCAGCTACACCTCGGCGGCCAACGTCAGCACACCGCCCATCATCAGCACGACCACCACCGGCTGCTGACCCCCCGCACGCCACGCTTCGTCCGGGTCCACGACGGTGTCGTGCGCCATGACCTCCGACAGGCCGCCCTCGGGCGGCCTTTGCGCTGGTGCGGCGCGCCATGCCCAGCGAGGTTTCACCATCGTCGAGCTGGTGGTGGTGATGCTCGTGCTGGCCGTCGTCACGGCCATCGGCATGTCGCGCTTCGCCGACCGCGAGCCCTTCGCCGCCCAGGGCCTGGCCGACCAGATCGTCTCGGGCCTGCGGCTGGCGCAGGCCACTGCCACCGCCCGGCGCGACACGGTGCACGTCGTGCTGGCCGCCGACCCGCCGTCGATGTCGGTGTGCCTGGACGCCGCCTGCACCCAGCCGCTGCGCACACCGGGCGGAGACCTGCAGTGGCTGGCGGAAACCCAGGGCCTGCGCCTGAGCGCAAGTGCCGCATTCAGCTTCGACGCCGCCGGCGTGCCGTCGCCGGCCAGCGCCGTGACGCTGCAGGTCCAGACCAGCGACGGCGCCTTCGCCACCCCCACCATCACCATGGAACCCGTCAGCGGCCATGTGCATTGACGACCACCCTGCACCCGCCTCGCACGCCCCTGAAGGGGCCAGGCCAGCGGACCGGCGGAGCCGGCTCCGCGTCGTTGGCCTGGCTTGCCGGTTCAGGGGGAACCTGAGATGTTGACTCGCGCAAGGTCCATGTCCACCCAACGCGGCGTCACGCTGGTCGAGCTGATCGTCGCGCTGGTGCTGGCCGGGGTCGTGCTCGGTTCGATCTGGAGCGCCTGGACGCTGATGGGCAGCCGCAGCGCCGATCCGCTGGTGGCGCGCCAGCAGCTGGCCATCGCGCAGAGCCTGCTGCGCGAGATCGAGCTGCAGCCGCTGCCCGGCAGCGCCACCGCGGCGGCGACGCCGGGGCGCACCGGCTTCGCGTCGATCAGCGACTACAACGGGCTGACGATGAGCGGCATCAGCGACGCCGAAGGCCAGCCCGTGCCGGGGCTGGAGAACTACGGCGCCAGCATCACGGTGGCGCCGCAGGCGCTGGAAGGCGTGCCGGCCAGCGATGGCTGGTGGGTGGCGGTGCAGGTCACCGGACCCGGCGGCGAACGCCTGCAGATGGCGTCATGGCGCTCGCAGCGATGAAGCGCGGCGCAGGACCACGGCAGGGCCGGCAGGGCGAGCAGGGCGTGACCCTGGTCGAGCTCGTCGTCGTGCTGACCATCATGGGCGTCATCGGATCGCTGGCCGCCACGCTGGTCGGCCGTGTCGCCAGTGCGCAGCAGGACAACCGCGGCCGCCTCACGCTGGCGCAGGCCGCCGACGGCGCCGTGGGCCGCCTGTCGGACGAACTGCAGACCGCGCTGCCCAACAGCCTGCGGCTGACGTCGGACGCCAGCGGCGTGTGGGTCGAATGGGTGCCGGTGATCGACGCCGGTCGCTACCGCGCGGCGGCCGACACCGTGGCTGCCGGCCCCGGCGACGTGCTGGACCTGGAGAACGCCGCGGACAACGGTTTCGACGTCATCGGCACGCCCATCGCCGCGGCACCGGCCGGCAGCTCACTGGTCATCCAGAACCTGGGCACGCCCGAGGCCGACGCCTACGTCGGCAACAACCGCCGCGCGGGCATCGTGCTGAGCGCGGGCGGCCGCCACCTGGCCTTCTCTGCGGCAGGTGCGCTGCCCAACAGCACGGCCACGCAGAGGTTCTTCGTCGCCGCGACGCCCGTCACCGTGGCCTGCGTGCCGGCCGGCGACGGCAGCTGGGAGCTGGTGCGCTACAGCGGCTACGGCTGGCAGGCCGCCCAGCCCGCGGGGCCCACGAACGTCGCCTGGACCGGCGCCACGCGCACCCTGATGCTGGGCGGCCTGGCCGGCTGCAGCGGCAGCTACAGCACGGCGCTGGCCAACATCGGCCTGCTGAACCTGCGCCTGAAGATGGGCGAGGCCAGCGGTGGCGTGAAGATGGACTACCTGCAGCAGCTGGCGGTGGACAACACGCCCTGAGCGGGGCGCTGCAGCGCAGCCAGGGGGGCCGCTGCTCGGCGATCACCCTGCTCAGCGTCACGCGGGCATCGATGCTGCCGGCCTGCCCCGGCGCTGCCATCCTTCAGACGCTGCGCGCCGATCAGCCGGCCCAGGGCCTTGTCGAAGGTGGCGGGCGGCTGGTGGCCGGCCTTGCGCGCAATCTCCAGCACCAGGCAGTCCGAAAACCCCAGCGCCGGCTTGGTGCGAAAGTGCGCCAGCGCGGCCGCCACGACGTCGGCGTCCTGAAGCACCAGGTGTTCGTGGGCCAGCACCAGCTGCGACACCCAGGCACCCTTGGCCACGGCCGCATCGGCGGCGGCAGCCTGCGTGAACTCGATGTCGCTGGCGGGCAGGGTCACCTGGTTCAGGTTCGTGGTCGTTGCTCCGGTTGACGCAGGCGCAGTGCGGCGCACAGCCCGGTGGGCACGGGCGCCTCCTGGGCAGGGTATCGCAGCGGGACGGAGCTGCACATCCGGCATGAGCGCGCCGGGCCGCTCCCAAGCGCTCATCCCGGAGTGCGAAGCACGGAGGGTCGTCCAATCGGCGCGCCGGGCCGCTCCCAAGCGCTCATCACGGAGTGCGAAGCACGGAGGCTCGTCCAATCAGCGCGCCGGGCCGCTCCCAAGCGCTCATCCCGGAGTGCGAAGCACGGAGGGTCGTCCAGCGCGCAGGTCGCCTTGCCTGCGGCGTTCAAATTCGCCGCACCGGACTGGTATCAGAACGGCGCCATTCCACTCTGTGATGGAAGCAGGTCTCTCGGCGGCCTGATCACAACAAACGGTGCAGTGATGTCGAAACAAATGAAAACCTGGGGAATCGTCCTGCTGCTGGCAGCGGTCGGTCTCGTCTCGGTCATGGCCTTGCTCGGCAAGGGAAAGCAACTGGTGGAGGACCAGATCCGCGGCAACCTGGTGGCGGGCGCCCTGCTGACCCGCATCCAGCTCGCGGGCGAACGGATGCGGCGCTTCGAGAAGGAAATGTTCATCCATGTCACCGTACCCTCCCGGCGCGCGGCCTACGAGAAGCAGTTCGACGAGGCCTACAAGGACATGCTGGTCGATCTGGATACCGCCTTGGCCCCCAGTGGCCGCGCCTTCAACGACACCGAGCGGGCGGAACTCCTGCGCTGGAAAGAGGCTTCGATCACCTATGTGGCGGCCTTCAACCAGCTTCAGCGTGCGGCTGCGCTGCTCGACCAGCCCGAGTCGGCCCGGGGTGCGCCGCTGCGCACCACACAGGACTTCAACATGGCCATCGAGGAAGGCAAGAATGCCTTCAGGGTGGTGCTGAGCGGTACCGAGCAGATGCGAACGCGCAGAAAGACGGATGCCACGGCGATTGCCGCAGAAATCGAACACGGACTGGTCGGGATCACGATGGGCGCCGCCGCACTGTGCGGCGTGGCCGGCGGGCTCATCGTCATGGCTCTTCGCCGCCGCCAGGGCTTGCCGCCGATCCCGAGAGGCCAGGCCTCCGGTGCGGCGACCGCTGCGTGAGCCGCGAGCCCTCTGCGCTACGCCAGCAACCGGTCTTGTCGCCGACCCGGCGTTGTACCGCGCGGCAGGTCGACAAGTTCGAAGGGCCAAGCCATCCGGCTGGTGTCCATCGCCGCGATCCTCACGGTCGTAGGGCTTCCACATGTCCTGAGGCGGCGTGCCGCGGGCAGTACAGCCTCGGCACCCGGGTGCCGGGTTCCGCCGTCGTTCAGCGCCGGGGTGCTTCGACGGGGCATGGCGGCCGGCCCCTCCCCGCTCAGACCGCCTCGAGCTGCTGCAGCAAGGTCGGCAGCAGTTCGCTCACCGTCGGATGGATGTGCACGGCGCGCGAGAGGACCGTGAAGGGCTGGTCGGCTGCCATGAGGTCGAGCAGCGGATGCACCACCTCGTCGCCGTTCATGCCGAGGATCGCCGCACCCAGGATGCGCTGCGTGTCGGCGTCGACCAGCACCTTCATGAAGCCCTGGGTCTCGCCGGCCTCGCGGGCGCGGCCGACGCGCTGCATCGGCATCTTCGCGCGCAGCACGCGCCTGCCGCTGGCCCGCGCCTCGGTCTCGGTGATGCCGACACGGCCGAGCGCCGGGTCGATGAAGAGCGCGTAGCAGGCGATGCGGTCGCTGATGCGTCGCGGGTCGTCGTCGAACAGGTTCGCGACCACGATCTCATGGTCGTTCCAGGACGTGTGCGTGAAGGCGCCTCGCCCGTTGCAGTCGCCCACGGCCCAGACACCGTCGGCGCTGGTGCGGCACTGGTCGTCGACCTCGATGCAGCCGCGGGCGTCGGTTCGGATGCCGGCCTGTTCCAGTCCCAGTCCGTCGGTGTTGGGCCGACGGCCCACCGCCAGCAGCACGTGGCTGCCGGTGATGCCCTCGCCTCCCGCACACGCGGCGCCCACGACGACGCCGCTCCCGGCCGGCGCCAGCGAGAGGCATTCGGCACCCAGCTCGAAGCGCACGCCTTCGGCCTCGAGAATGGCGCGAATGCCGTCCGACACGTCGGCGTCCTCACCCGCCAGCAGGCGTGCCGAACGCTCCACCACCGTCACGGCGGCACCCAGCCGGCGCATCAGCTGTGCGAACTCCAGGCCGATGTAGCTGCCGCCGACGATGACCAGGTGCTCGGGCACCGTGTCCAGTTCCATCACCGACACGTTGTCCAGCGACGTCACCGTGTCGATGCCGGGCAGCGCAGGGCGCATCGCGCGCGCGCCCACGTTGAGGAAGATGCGCGGCGCGCTCAGGCGGCGCCCTGCCACCTCCATCGTGGCCGGGCCGACGAAACGTGCGTCGCCGACGATGACCTGCGTGCCCTTCAGGCCACGCATCCAGGTCTCGACGCCCTCTCGGGACTTCGCGACGATCGCGTCCTTGCGCGCTTTCACGCGCGCCATGTCCACGCGCAGGTGCGCCACGTCGAAGCCGAACTCCGCGCCGCGCTGCGCCAGCCGGATGGCGCGGGCGCTGGCCACCAGCGTCTTGGTCGGCACGCAGCCCGCGTTGACGCAGGTGCCGCCGAAGTGATGGCGCTCGATCACCGCCGTCTTCAGCCCTTCGCGGCTGCAGCGGGCAGCGATGGCCGGCCCGGCCTGGCCGGCGCCGACGATGATGGCGTCGAAGTGTTCGGTGTCCATGGCTTCTTTCGCAGTGGGGGTGCGTGCCCGCAGCGAGGTCGCCGGGCGGGCCCGGAGCCTGTCCCGTCATCGTGACGACCTTGCACGGCCACAGGACACAGCGGCAATGGGCATGCCACCCGGCGAAGAAGCCGGCAGGAAGTCGGTCCTGTCGTCGCGCTGGGCCCGCCGAGTCGGACACCGGTTCGAACCCCTCCAGACGCCGTGGCTGCACCTCTTCGCGCAGCCACGGGCCAGGGCCGATCAGCTCAGGTGGTGCACCGGCGCCAGCCCATAGACCGGCGTCGGGATGCCCTCCATGCGCGCCTTCAGCTGCAGCGCCACGCACAGCGAGTAGTGGCGGTTCTGGTGCAGGTTGCCGCCCTGCATCCACAAGTTGGGCTGCTGCGTGGGCTTCCACATGTTGCGCAGCTCGCCTTCCCAGGGCCCCGGGTCCTTGCGTGTGCCCGAGCCCAGGCCCCAGCACTTGCCCACCCTGTCGGCGGTGGCCTGGTCGACGAGCTTCGCGATCCAGCCGTTCATCGAGCCGTAGCCGGTGGCCCAGACGATCAGGTCGGCGGGCAGCTCGGTGCCGTCGGCCATCTTCACGCCGGTGGGCGTGATCTTCTCGATGGCGCCGGTCTTCACCTTTACCTTGCCGTCGGCCACCAGCTCGCTGGCACCCACGTCGATGTAGTAGCCCGAGCCGCGGCGCAGGTACTTCACGAACAGGCCCGAGCCGTCCTCGCCGAAGTCGAGCATGAAGCCGGCCTTCTCCAGGCGGGCGTAGAAGTCGGCATCGCGCTCCTTCATCTGCGTGTAGACGGGCACCTGCAGCGCCGGCAGCGCCTTGTAGGGCAGGCTGGCGAAGATGAGGTCGGCGGTGTCGGTGTCGATGCCGGCCTTCACCGCGGCTTCGCTGTAGAGGCCGCCCAGCGCCAGGTCCATCAGCGCATCGCTGCGCGCCACATGGGTGGTGGTGCGCTGCACCATGGTGACGTCGGCGCCGTTCTCCCACAGCTCGGCGCAGATGTCGTGCGAGGAGTTGTTCGAGCCCACCACCACCGCCCGCTTGCCGCGCCAGTCGACGCCGTTGCGGAACTGGCTGGAATGCACCTGCGTGCCCTGGAAGCCGTCCATGCCCGGGTAGCTGGGCAGGTTGGCGATGCCGCTCATGCCGGTGGCGAACACCAGGTGCTTGGGCCGCAGCGTGACGGTCTCGCCCTTGTGCTGGACGGTGACCTCCCACTCCTGCTTCGCCTCGTCCCAGCGCGCCTGCTTGGCTTCGGTGCTGGCCCAGTAGTTGAGCTCCATCACCTTGGTGTACATCTCCAGCCAGTCGCCAATCTTGTCCTTGGGCGCGAAGACCGGCCAGTCGTCGGGGAAGGGCATGTAGGGCAGGTGGTCGTACCACACCGGGTCGTGCAGGCACAGGCTGCGGTAGCGGTTGCGCCAGCTGTCCCCGGCGCGCGGGTTCTTCTCGATGATGATGGCCGGCACGCCCAGCTTCTTCAGCCGCGCGCCCAGGATGATGCCGGCCTGGCCGCCGCCCAGCACCACCACGTACGGTTGCTTCTCGAAGCCCAGCGTGCGCTCTTCCTCGGCGCGGTTTTCCAGCCAGCTCTTGCGGCCGGGGTGCACGCCGTGCTCCACGCCCTTGTCGCGGCGCTCGCGCTTCTTCTCCTCGAAGCCCTTGAGCTCCTGCAGCGTGGTCAGCAGCGTCCAGGCCTTGCCGTTGATCAGTCGCAGCTGGCCGCGGCCGCGGCCGGTGCCGGTCTCGAAGGTGAACCAGGCCTCGGTCACGCCGCCGGCCTCGCTGGCTTCGCCCTGCAGCTTCCAGTTCGACGGCTGGCCGCCGGGCATGGTGGCCTGCAGCATCTCGCGGATGGCCGCGGGGCCTTCGGCGGTCTTGATGTTCCAGGTGAACGAGATCAGGTCGCGCCAGTAGCTCTCGTCGCCGAACATCGCCGCGGCGGCGGCGTGGTCGCCGCGCTTCAGCGCGGCATCGAAGCTGTCCAGCCACTGCTGGGCCTGCTGGGAGGGGGTGCTCATCGATGTGTCTCCTCGACGGTGGGTGGGGCCGCGATCGGAGGCCGCGGTGAGTCCATCCTATCCGCGAACCGCGAATTAGTGCGCACTCCGGCGCCCCGGCCCGGTGTCGCGATGTCACCACGGTGCAGGCCGAGCGCGGGCGCGCGGAACCGGGGTTGAACTGAGGGGCCTTCCCCCGTCGATTCCGCGGTTCGGACATCCGCCGTCTGGCTACCTTCAGGGCAGCGACTGCCGTGGGGCAGCCGCCTGGATGTGCATGGCCGATTCCCTTCCACCGCCGATCCGCCTTCGACCCGCCCGCGCCCTGCGCCGGGCGTCAGGCATCGCCCTGCCCGCGATGGTCTTCCTCGTCGTCGTGGTCAGCCTGATGCTGGCCGCCGGCCTGCTGATGCTGACGCAGAGCCAGCACAGCCAGAGCCTGCAGATCCAGGCCGCGCGCGCGCTGGCCGCCGCCAAGAGCGGCACCGAGTGGGGACTGTGGCAGGTCAGCGACCCCGACGGCGCGCTGGGGCTGGCGGGCGACACGTTGCCGCCGTGCTTCGCCACCCGATCCTTGCCCCTGCCCTCGCCACTGTCCGATCTGACGGTGGAGGTGAGCTGCGAGCGCGAGCCGGCGGTGGGCACCGTCGACGAAGGCGGGCTGAAGCTGGCCAGCTACCGCGTGCGGGCGCAGGCCAGCACCGGCGGCAGCAGCGCCAACGACCGCGTGCAGCGCGAATTCGAGGCGCGCCACACGGTGTGCAAGAACCCCGGCGCCACGGCGCCGCGTTTCGCGTGCTGAGCGGGGCGAGGTGATCCGTCGATGACCGCCCTGCGCACCCCCTGGGTCCGATGGCTGCTGGCCGCGCTGGTGCTGCTGGGCCTGGTGCTGGGCAACCTGCGCAGCGCGGCGGGCGCGGTGGGGCTGGGCAATGCCGCCAGCTCGCAGGGCACGGGCGTGTCGTCGCTGAGCTGGTCGCACACCGTGGGTGCGGGCAGCGACAGGCTGCTGGTGGTGCGCGTGGCCAACATCAACAGCAGCGTGACGGTCAACAACGTCACGTACGGCGGCGTGGCGATGACGGCGCTGCAAACCGCCACCAGCGGCAGCGGCACCTCGCAGGTGCGCATCTCGATGTGGTACCTGGTGGCGCCCGCGGTGGGCACCGCCACGGTGGCCGTGACGCTCAGCGCCAGCACGCGGGTGCAGGGCTATTCGAACAACCTGACCGGCGTGTCCCAGGTGGCTCCGTTCGGCACGCCCGTCACCGCCGTCGGCACCAACAACGCGCAGTCGGTCACCGTCACCGGCGGCGTCAGTGGCGACCTGATCATGGACGCCGGCGCCGCGCAAGGCGGCGCGGGCACGGCCAGTGCGGGCACGGGCCAGACGGCGGTCAGCGGCAGCACAGGGCCCACCGCGTCCGACGTGCTGGGCATGGGCAGCACCAAGGCCGCTGCCGCGTCGGTCTCGATGGCGTGGTCGACGACGGCCTCGTCGCCCTGGGTGCTCATGGGTGTGGCCATCAAGCAGTCGGTCCCCACCCTGTACCTTGGCGGCACCGGCGTGCCGACGGCCACGCTGTCGGCCACCGCACCCACGGGTGCCCTGGGCAACCCCGACCCCGGGCGCGATGCGGCCGTCGGGCTGTACCTGCAAAAAGGCGGCAGCGGCGTCAACGAGACGGACCCGGCCAAGGTCCAGACCTGGCTGACACCGGCCGGCACAGCGTCGCTCAGCGGCACCGTGCAGTTGGTGATGTGGACGGCCATGAAGGACTTCAGGACCGACAAGGCCGGGGCGCTGACGGCCTACCTGCTGAACTGCGACGGCAACGGCGCCAACTGCACCACCCTGGCCACCGCGACCTCGACGTCGTCGCCCTGGACCAACTCCAACACCTGGGTGCAGAAGACCTTCAGCTTCGGCAGCCAGAGCACCACGCTGGCCAGCGGCCGCCGCCTCGGCGTGCGGATCATCGTGCCCGACGCCAGCGACGACGACATGAAGCTGGCCTATGGAGCCGCCCTGTACCCGAGCCGGCTCGAAGGCGTCACCTCGGTGCCATCGACCAGCACCATCAGCGGTACCGTGTTCGAAGACGTGAACTACGGCGGCGGCCCCGGCCGCAGCCTGGCCACATCCAGCGGCGTGGGCCGCAGCGGCGCCACAGTGGAGCTGTACAACAGCAGCGGCATCCGCACCGCCAGCACCACCACGGCCTCCAACGGCAGCTACAGCTTCACCGGCCTGGCCGCCGGCAACTGGTACGTGCGCGTGGTGAGCGGCACGGTCTCGTCGAGCCGCTACACCTCGGGGACGACTCCGCTCGGCGTGATGACCTTCCGCACGACCGCCACCAGCGGCAGCGCCGTGGCCGTCACCGACTTCGTCGGCGGCACGAACCCGGCCGTGGTCGACCCCGGCGTGGCGCCGGCCAACAGCGCCTTCAACACCAGCACGGGGGTCTATTCGGCCGGGCTCAGCGGCACGGCCCACGCCTGGTCGCAGGTGACACTGGGGGCCGCCAACGTGTCGGGGGTGGACTTCGGGTTCAACTTCGACACGGTCGTGAACGTCCGCGGTTCCGGCCAGGGCAGCCTGCTGCAGGCCGTCACCAACGCCAACGTGCTGGGCAGCGACAACACGCTGGCGCAGAGCGGTCGCACGGCCGGGCGCGAACACATCGTCTTCATGATCCCGAACGGCAGCACCGGCGCCGGGGGCTCCCTGAACCTGGCGGCGGGCGGGCTGCGCTCGTCGCTGAACTACTTCAGCGGTGGCGTGGCCACCATCACGCCCCGGGTCACGATGTACCTGTCGACGCCGATGGTGCTGGACGCACAGACGCAGCCGGGCTGGACCGCCAACCCCATCGTCGAGCTGACGGGCACCGGCGCAGCGGCAGGCAGCCACGGCCTGGAGCTGTCCGCCGGCCCCGCCACGGTGCGCGGGCTGGTCGTCAACAACTGGCCCGCCGCCGGCCTCAACGCCTGGGCCGGCAGCGGCCACGTCATCCAGGGCAACTGGTTCGGCCTGAACAACACCGGCACGGCGGCAGCGGGCAACGGCAGCGAAGGCGTCAATCTCTGGAGCACGACCAAGGCCACCGTCGGAGGCACCACGCCGGCCACGCGCAACGTGCTGTCGGGCAATGGCAACAACGGCCTGGTGATCGCCGGGCCGAGCGACAGCACCGTGGTGACGGGCAACTACATCGGGCTGGACGCCGCAGGCGGCAACGTGGTGCGCAACGGCTCGCTGGGCATCTACGTCAACGCGCCGTCGATCGTCATCGGCGGCACGGCCGACGGCGCCGGCAACGTGATCAGTGGCAACACCTACGCCGGCATCATGCTCGACGCCGGCTCCGACGGCAGCACCGTGCAGGGCAACCGCATCGGCACCGACCCCTCCGGCAAGGGCGCCATGCCCAACGGCGGCACCGGGGTGGACATCTATTCGGCCAAGAACACCGTGGGCGGCACGGTCCCAGAGGCACGCAACCTGATCTCGGGCAACGGCTACCTCGGTGTGAACGTCACGGGCGGCAGTGCCGCGGGCAACATCATCCAGGGCAACTACATCGGTACCAACGCAGACGGCTCGGCCGGTGTGCCGAACGCAGCCGAAGGCGTCGTCATCGAATCGCCCGGCAACACCGTGGGCGGCAGCGCCAAAGGCGCAGGCAACCTCATCAGCGGCAATGCGCAGTTCGGCGTCTCGGTGCGCACCAAGGACGCCGCCGACAACACGGTGCAGGGCAACATCATCGGTCTCAACGCGACCGGTGACGCCGCACTGTCCAACGGCAGCTGGGGCCTGGTGATCGACTTCGCGGCACCCGGCACGCAGGTCGTCGGCAACGTGATCTCGGGCAACACCCAGGCCGGGTGGAGCGCCGGCATCGGCGGCATCTACCTCTACGGCAGCAACACCAGCGTGCGCGCCAACATCATCGGCATGGACCCCAGCGGCTCCAAGCCCTTCGGCAACGGCGGCAAGGTGGCGATCAGCGGCGGCATCTACGTCAACGGCGGCAGCACCGGCGTGGTCATCGGCGGCACGACCGCTGCCGATGCCAACATCATCGCCGGCAACGTCGGCGGGGGCGTCGTGACGGACAGCACCGCCGTGCAGGCGGCCATCCTGGGCAACTCGATCCACTCGAACAGCTCACTGGGCATCGACCTGCGCAACGACGGCACGAGTGGCAACGACGGCGCGAAGTCCGGCGGACAACCCAACCAGATGATGGACAGCCCCGTGTTCACCACGGCCAGCCTGGCGGGCACCACGTTGACGGTCAAGGGCTACGTGGGCAGCGCTGCCGGCCAAAGCACCTTCGGCAGCGCGCGCGTGGAGATCTTCACCGCCGACAGTGCCTCGCGCACCGCGTCGGGACAGACCTACCTGGGCTTCCTGACGGCCAACGCCGACGGCAGCTTCTCAGGCGCGCTCAACGGCGTGAGCGGCCTCACGGCGGGGGTCACGCAGCTCACCGCCACCGCCACGGACGGCGGCGGCAACACCTCGGAGTTCGGCTCCGGCTTCACCGTCGCCGCAGCGCTCGCCATCTCCGGCACCGTGTTCGAGGACGTGAACTACGGCGGTGGTGCCGGGCGCGCCCTGGCCACCGCCCTGGCCGCCGGCGGGCAGCGCCGACCCAACGCGCGCGTCGAGCTGTTCCGGGTGTCGGGCAGCAGCGGCACGGTGGTGGCCGTCACGACGACCGACGCGACGGGCGCCTACAAGTTCGACGGGCTGGACGCGGCCACCTACCAAGTGCGCGTGGTCAACGGCAGCGTCACGTCATCGCGCAACGCAGCGGCCACCGGCGTGCTGCCGGTGGTGACCTTCCATGCCGACGGCTCGGGCAGCACGGTGACCCCCGTGACCAACGAGGTCGGCGGCGCCGCGCCGGCCAGCACGGCGCGCGCCAGCACCAACTCGAACGTGGGCGGTACCCAGCCCAGTTCGCAGGCCAGCAGCACGGCCGAGGGCATCGCCACGGTGACGCTGACCACGGTGCCCCTGAGCGGCATCGACTTCGGTTTCAACTTCAGCACCATCGTCAACACCAACGACAGCGGGCAGGGCAGCCTGCGGCAGTTCATCGTCAACGCCAACGCGCTGGGCGGCGAGGCCGCGCTGGCGCAAAGCGGTCGCAGCGCCGGCGTGGACAGCTCGATCTTCGTGTTGCCGACCTCCTCGGCGGGCTACATCGCGGCCACTCAGCACTGGCGCATCACGCCGCTGTCGGCGCTGCCCGGCCTGACGTCGCCGCTGACCGTGATCGACGGCAGCACGCAGGCCGGCACGGTACTGGGCAACCTGTGGGCGGGCATACCGCACACGCTGAAGGTGGAGCTGCACGGCAACGGGCTGGGCACCACCGGCCTGGGCGTTTGGGGCGCCAACAGCGGCGTGCGTGGCTTGGTGATCGGCAGCTTCGGCGACGACGGCGTCGCCTTCGGCGGCAGCTCGAACAATTTTCTGCGCAGCAGCTACATCGGGGTCGACGTGACCGGCAGCAATACGGCCAGCATCTCGCGAAACGGCGTGCTGATCACGAGCGGAACCGACACGGAAATCGGGGGCTTGGGCAACAGCGATGGCAACGTCATCGCCGGCAACGGGTCATCTGCCATCTCCAGCTACGGCGGCGTTCTCGGACTGGCACTGCGTGGCAACTTCATCGGCTCCAACGCTGCAGGCATGTCGGTGCTGGGTTCGCGGTCCCGCGGCTACAACAACGTGAACGGCACGGTGACCTTCCGCGAGGTGCGGCGCAATCTGTGGGCCGGCAACACGCGCGCCTTCGTCACCGAAGCCGACGACACGCTGTTGCCGCGTGCCGGCCAGAGCAGCTGGGCCATCGCGGGCAACCACTTCGGCATCGGACGCGACGGCTTGACGCCGCTGCCCAACGGGGGGGCCATCGGCATCTGGGACGCCGCGCAGACCTTCAACGTGGCCGGCCTGGTGATCGGCGGCACGGTGGCGGCCGACCGCAACCTGATCACCAACAACACGGCCTACGCCCTGTACCTGCGCAAACCCGGAACGGGGCTGGTCGTCCAGGGCAACTACATCGGCGTAGCGGCCGACGGCAGCACCGCGGCCGCCAACACCGGTGATGGCCTCTACATCGAGACCGACAACGCCGTGACGGTGGGTGGCACCGCCGGCAACACCATCGCCAACAGCGCGGGACGGGGCATCAACGTCGTCGGCAGCACGGCGCCCGTGATCATCAGCCGCAACTCGATGTACGGCAACGGCAGCCTGGGCATCGACCTGGGCAACGACGGCCTGACCGCCAACGACGGTGCCAAGACCAGCGGCAGCCCGAACCAGCTGATGGACAGCCCCGTCATCAGCACCGCCGCCATCACGGGCACCACGCTGACCCTCACCGGCTACGTGGGCAGCGCGGCGGGGCAGGCGCTCTTCGCTGGCGCGACGGTGGAGATCTTCGTCAGCGACGACGACGCGTCCGGCGCCGGCGAAGGCCGCACCTGGCTGGGCAGCCTGACGGCAGACGCCAGCGGCAACTTCAGCGGCAGCATCACCGGCGTGACGATCAGCAACGGCGCCGTGCTCACCGGCACGGCCACCGACGCCCAGGGCAACACCTCGGAGTTCGGCGCCAACTTCACCACGGGCCGCACCATCGGCGGCGTGGTGTTCGAGGATCGCAACTACGGCGGCGGTGCGGGCCGTGACCGGGCCACCGCGCTGGCCGCGGGCGGGCGAACCCTGGCCGGCGTGAGCGTGGAGCTGTATTCGGGCAACGGCACCCTGGTGGCCACCGCCACCACGGCCGGCGACGGCAGCTACAGCTTCCCCGGCGTGGCCGCAGACCACTTCTTCGTGCGCGTGGTGACGAGCACCGTCAGGTCTGCAAGAACGGGCAACGCGCCGGGGCAGTGGCCGGTGCAGACCTGGCGCTACGAAGCGAGCTGGCAGACGCCGGCGGCCGTCACCGACGAGGTCGGCGGGGCGCGCCCCGACACCGCGGACAGCGGCTCCAACCCGGCCATGACCTGGACCCTGTGCACCGACGAATACAACAACTGCGTCTTCACCGGCACCCGCCTGGTGCGGTACGGGCTGGGCTCCACCTGGACGATGCGCGTGGCCACCGGCGGGGTGGCCTGCGACAACGGGGTGTTCGGCGATCCGCTGGTCGGCACGGTCAAGCGCTGCGACCTGCTCGACCCGCACCTGCACAGCGTCTCCAGCGTCTCGACCGTCGACGCTGGCGCGTCGGGACTGGACTTCGGCTACCACTTCAGCACCGTCGTCAACACCAACGACAGCGGTCAGGGCTCGCTGCGGCAGGCCATCGCCAACGCCAATGCGCTGGGGGACGACGGCACGCTGGCCACCGCAGGGCGCACAGCGGGCATCGAGCACGTGGTGTTCATGCTGTCCAACGGCAGCAGCGGCGGGGGCGGCTCGCTGAACCTCGCCGGCGGCCTGCGCACTGCCTACAACTTCTTCAGCGGCGGCGTCGCCACGGTCGTGCCGGTCGCAGGGCTGCCCCCCGTCGCCACCGCGATGGTGATCGACGCACAGGCGCAGCCGGGCTGGACCGCCGTGCCGGTGGTGAGACTGGATGGCAGCGCCACCAGTGGGAGCACCGCCGGATTGCAGATCGGCGCCACCGGCAGCGCGGTGCGCGGTCTGGCCATCGGCGGCTTCTACGCCGGGGTGTCGATCTGGGGCGGCGGCAGCCACGTCATCGCGGGCAACCACATGGGCATCGACGCGGCGGGCAGCACCGCGGCGGGCAACCGCGACAGCGGCATCTACATCGGCTCGTCGACCAGCAACGTCATCGGCGGCCTCGGCGCCAACGACCGCAACGTGATTTCGGGCAACACCAAGGCCGGCATCTACCTGGACAGCGGTTCCAACGGCACCGTCATCCGAGGCAACCACATCGGCACCAACCGCGAGGGCACGGCGGCCGTGGGCAACAACACGGGCAACGGCGGATACGCCGGCATCGACGTGGCCAGCAGTGCCAACGTGACGATCGGTGGCGACAGCGCGGCGGCACGCAACGTCATCTCGGGCAACCTGCAGCACGGCGTGAGGCTGTTCGGCAGCACGTCGTCCACGGTGCTGCACGGCAACACCATCGGCCTGAACGCCGCCGGCACCGCCGCCGTGGCCAACCGGGGCGACGGCATCCAGGTGACCGGCTCCGCGACGGGCACGCAGATCGGCGGCAGCGCTGCCGGCCAGGGCAACGTGGTCAGCGGCAACGCCGATGACGGCATCGACATCGGCGCCCTCACCAGAGGCACGACGATTCGCGGCAACCTGATCGGCACCAACGCCGCCGGCACGGCCGGCGTGCCGAACGCCGACGACGGCATCGAGGTCCAGGGCGGCAGCGCGAACACCATCGGCGGGACGGGCACAGGCGAAGGCAACCGGATCGCCTTCAACGGCGACCGCGGCGTGCTGGTGAGCGGCGGCAGCGGTGCCGCCATCCTGGGCAACACCGTCGACAGCAACGGCAGCATCGGCATCGACCTCGGCAACAACGGCGTGACGGCCAACGACGGCGCCAAGACGAGCGGCGGACCCAACCAGCTGATGGACCATCCCGTGATCACCGAAGCCCGCGCACGCGGCGACCAGTTGACGCTCAAGGGTCACGTCGGCAGCGCGGCAGGCCAGAGCCTGTTCGGGGGTGTGCGCGTCGAGTTCTTCGAGTCGGACAACGACCCTTCGGGCTTCGGCGAAGGACGGCGCTACCTGGGCGCGCTGACGACGCGTGCCGACGGCACTTTCGACGGCACGCTGACGATGCCGGTGAGCGCGCTGCGCATGGGCACCCGCCTCACCGGCACGGCCACCGACAGCAGCGGCAACACCTCGGAATTCGGCGCGCAGTTCACCGGCCTGGTGGTGGACTTCGTCGTCAACACCAACGCCGACGACGTGGACGCCGACATCGGCGATGGCCAGTGCCTGACCGCCGCCGGCTTCTGCTCGCTGCGCGCGGCGATCGCCGAGCTGAACGCCTGGACGACGCTGCCGCAGACGCCGACCGTGGCCTTCGCCATCCCCGGCTGCACGGCGCAGGCCGCAGCGGGCTGCACCATCACGCCGGCCACCGCCTTGCCCACGGTGGCACGCGCCATGGTCATCGATGCCCAGACCCAGCCGGGCTGGACGCTGGCGCCGTGGGTCGAGCTGATGGGCAGCAACGGACCGAGTTTCGCCAACGGGCTGTCGATCACCGCGGCCGGCACCACCGTGCGCGGCCTGGTCATCGGCGGCTTTGGGCAGGCGGGCATCCTGATCAACGCCAACGACGTGGTCATCGAGGGCAACGTGATCGGCCTGCAGCCCGACGGGCAGACAGCGCGCCGCAACGGCCCAGCAGGCAGTACCACCGGAGGCATCCAGGTGGCCGGCGGCACGGGCATCGTCATCGGCGGCGTCCAGCCGGCGCAGCGCAACGTGCTGTCGGGCAATGGCGGCGCAGGACTGTGGGTGGCCAACGGCACCGTGACCGTGCTGGGCAACCGCATCGGCACCAACGCCGACGGCACGGCGGCAGTAGGCAACGGCCGCTGGGGCATCTCTTCGGCCGGCGGCACCGGGCACCGCATCGGGGGCATGGCACCGGGCGAGGGCAACGTGGTGTCGGGCAACGTGGCCGGCTTCACGGGCGGCATCTTCGTCGCCGGCAGCAGTGTCACCGTGCAGGGCAACCTGGTCGGGCTGAACGCTGCAGGCACCTCGACGCTGCCCAACGGCGGCGGGCAGAGCGCCTTCGACAGCGGCATCGACCTGCGCGGCGGCAGCAACCACCTCGTGGAGGGCAACCAGATCGTCGGCAACCAGGGCCATGGCGTGCGCGTCACGGCCCAGGCTTCGCGCATCCTGTCCAACAGCATCCATGGCAACCTGTGGCTGGGCATCGACCTCAACGCCGACGGCGTGACGGCCAACGACGGCACGCTCTCGAGCGCGCCCAACGCCGGCATGGACCACCCCGTGATCGCGGGCGCCGGCGTGGACACGGCAGGCACCGCCCTTCGGGTGTTCGGCCACGTCGGCACCGGCACGGGCAACGCCGTGTTCGCGAACTCGAGGGTGGAGATCTTCCGCGCCGCGCCCGACGGCTCGGGCCATGGTGAAGGTCAGGTCCTGCTGGGGGTGCTGACCGCCGATGGCCAGGGCCAGTTCAGCGGCACGCTGACCATCCCGGCAGGGCAGGTGGTGGTGGGCGACCCCCTGACCGCCACCGCCACCCACACCGCCGGCAACACCAGCGAATTCGGCCCCAACTGGGCGACGACGACGATGGCCGCGCTGACACCGGCCGGCTTCGACGCCTTCGACAGCGGCACCGCCGCCGGCAGCACCAGCGGGCCGCTCACGACGCGCGTGGCCGGCGTGGCGGGCACCGTCGACGTGGTGGCGCTGGCGTCCACCGGCCCCGGGCTGCACCCCGGCTTCAGCGGCACGGTCACGCTGACCTGGATCGACGCGCGCAACGACAGCGGCGCGGTCAGCGGCAGCTGCCGTTCGAGCTGGATCGACGTGGCGCCGGCCGGCAGCGCGGTGTTCAGCAACGCGTCCCGCGCCAGCGTCAACGTCACCGCGCCGACCACCGGCACGCGGGTGATGCGCCTGAAGATGGTGCACACCTCGAGTGCCACGCCGCCGGTCACCACCACGGCCTGCAGCGGCGACGCGCTGGCCATCATCCCGGCCCGCTTCACGCTGGCCGCCACCGACGCCGACGCCGCCAGCCCCGGCACCACGCGCGCGCTGGACAACGCCTCGGCCGCGGGCGGCGTGGTGCACCGCGCAGGCCGGCCCTTCACCGTACGGGCCGAGGCGCGCGACGCGGGCGATGCGCTGATGACGGCCTACGACGGCACGCCCTTGCTGGCCACCGCCGGCTGCGCGCTGCCCGCCGGCTGCACAGCGGCCACGCTGACGGTGCCGGCTTCCAGCGCGACCGGCGGCGTGTGGCTGAACAACGCCGTGAGCTACGCCGAGGTGGGCGCGGTGTCGCTGCGGCTGACGGACACGGCCTACGCCGACGTCGACGCGACGGACACCGCCGCCGCCGCGCGCCGCATCGAGTCGGCCCTGGTCACCGCCGGCCGCTTCGTGCCCGACAGCCTGACGGCCAGCGTGACGACCGACGGCCGCTTCGCCACCGCCAACGGGGCGTGCCTGGCCGCCGGCAGCGGCGCCACCTTCATCGGCCAGGGCTTCGGCTGGGCCACGCCGCCGCGCGTGACCCTCACGGCGCGCAATGCCGCCGGCGCGATCACCAGCTACTGGAGCGGCGCGCTGATGAAGCTGGCGCCCGGGGGCGGCATCGTGCCCGACCTGCAGGTCTCGGGCACCGGTGGCGCGACCCTGTCGCGCTCCTTCGGCGCCTTCGGCGTGAGCGACCTCGGCGGCGGCCTGGCGCGGCTGGACGCCAGCAGCACCGACCGTTTCCTGCTCGACCTGCCCGCCGGCAGCGTGACGGCCAGCCTCACGCCCGCCTGGGGCTGGAGCCTGGCCGTCACCGACGCCAGCGAGGCCGCCGTGGCCGGCAACCCGTCGCTGAGCACCAGCGCGACGCAGCTGGCCGTGCCCTTCGACCTGGGCAGCGTCTTCCACAGCGGCCGGCTGATGGTGGCCCCGGCGCACGGCGACGCGCGCAGCGGCGTGCGACCGCTGCTGCACCTGCAGCGCTGGAGCGACGCCGGCTGGGTCACGATGACCGAGGACCGTGGCTGCGTCACCGTGTCGCCGCAGCACCTGGGCGTGGAGTCTGCGACGGGCGTGTTCGACACGGCCGGGCTCTGCGCCGCGCCGGTGGCTGCTGCCGTCACCACCGCCGGCGGGCGGGCCTGGTTGACGCTGCCGGGCACGCCGAACGGCCAGCATGGGCGACAGCTTCTGCGGCTGGCCGGCGCAGCGGCCGTCGGCAACGCCTGCGCGCCTGGAGCCACCCCCGTGCAGGCGCTGCCCCTGCCCTGGCTGCTGGGCGGCAGCACCGGCACCGGTCCGGCGGCCCTGCTGACCTGGGGTTCGCCGAACCGCGACACGGTGCTGCGGCGCGAGACCTGGTAAGGCCGCATCGCCACGCTGCACAGCGCCCCGCCGGGCCCGATCCCTGCACGCGAGCACCGAAGTGGGCCGCAAAGCAGCCTGATTTCCGGACGCTGCCGCACTGCAGCGCCGCCATCATGCCCCGATGCACACTGACGCGCAGACCGCGATCCGCGCCGCCCAGGCGGCGGCCCGCCAAGCCCCGGCCGCCCGGCCCTGGGCGCGCTGGTTCGCGCCCGGCGCGCGCCAGGCCTTCACCGCCGTGTCGCTGGGCGAGCGCTGCATGGCCGCACGCGTGGAAGCCGGCGCGCCCGGTGCACAGCCCCGCCTGGCCGCGGTGGCCGAGTGCGCACCGGCCGACCTGCGCGGCTGGCGCGAGCGCAAGCTCTTCGCCGGCAGCCAGGCCGTGCTGGTGCTGCGCGGCGCCGACCGCCACATCCAGACCCTGGACCGACCCGAAGTGCCCGACGAGGAGCTCTCGCTGGCCGTGCGCTGGCCGCTGGCCGAGGCGCTGGAAGCCGAGCCCGACGCACTGCTGGCCACCGCGCTGCCGCTGCCGCGCATCAACGACGCCGTTCGGCCGCTGGTGCTGGCCGTGGCGGCACGCGTGGAGCCGGTGCGCGCGCAGATGAAGCAGCTGAAGGACATCGGCGTGAAGCTGCGCCACATCGACGTCAGCGACAGTGCGCTGCGCGGCATGGCCCTGCTGCACGCCCAGGACACCGACGGCCGCGTCGTGCTGGCCTTCATCGGCGGCGACATCTGCATCGGCCTGGTCTGGCGCGGCGAGTTCTGCGCCCTGCGCACGCTGGCCCTGCCGGTGCGCCAGCCGCGCGACGAGGCCGAGTTCGAGGAACACCTGGCGCTGCACATCCAGCGCACCGCCGACCACTTCGAGCGCCAGGCCACGCAGCTGGCCATCCGCCACGTGCTGGCCTCGATGCCTTCGCTGCCGCCCGCGGCACGCGAATCGGTGCGCGCCAGCCTGCCGCTGAACGCCCGCCTGTTCGACCTGGCCGAGGTGATGGAGATGAGCGGCACCACGCGCGAACATGTCGATGGCGACAACGACCTCACCGCACTGGCCTGCGTGGCCGCGGCACGGCTGATCGACGCGCAGTCCGCGACCGCGGCCTCCGAAGCCCGCACAGCGGAGCAGCCGGCATGATCGAGCTCTTCGACGCCGCCAGGCTGCTGCCGCGGCGCGACCACAGCCTGCCGCTGGCCGCCCTGGCCCTGGTGCTGGGCGCCGGGGCGATGGGGGCCTATGCGTGGTCGCTGCAGACCGAGTTGCAGACGGCTGAAGCACAGCGCCAGGCGCTGCAGCAGCAGCTGCGGCAGGCCGACAAGGCGCCACCGCCCACCACCGCGCTGGTGGCCGACCTGCAGCGCCAGGCCCTGCAGCTCGAGGCCGCCATCGCTGCCGCATCGCAAGGCACGGCACGCCAGGGCCTGAGCGCGTCGCAGTGGCTGGACCGACTGGGCCTGCTGGCCGCCGCCGAGATCAGCCTGAGCCACATCGACGTCGACCGCGCCGGCGCCGTGCACATCGAGGGCCTGGCCACGTCGCCGCAGGCCGTCAACGGCTTCGTGCAGGCCTGGGGCGCGCAGGACCGTTTCGCGCCATTGCCGGCGCGTTCGATCGAGGTCAAGCAGGACAAGGGCACGGCGCCGCTGCTTCGCTTTTCGATGCGCGCCACGGCGGCCCAGCCATGAAGGCCGATCGCTTCAAGGCCTGGTGGGCCCTGCGTCCGCTGCGCGAAAAGCTGATGCTGGTGGCGGGCACGCTGGGCGCGCTGCTGGCACTGGCCGATGCGCTGGTCACCGCGCCGCTGGAAAAGAAGGTCAAGCGCACGGCGGCCGAGACACAGGCCCTCGACAAGCGCCTGCAGGCCGCGCGACTGGGTGGCCAGCCCGACCCGGCGCAGGTCGCGCTGCTGCGCGAGCAGGAAGTGCTGTGGCGCCAGCGGTTGCTGACGGCCCAGGGCGATGCCGGCGTGCTGCGCCAGCGCGTGGCCGAATCCGCACGCCTGCCCGAAACGCTGCGCGCCATCACCGCCACCGTGGGCTCGGCCCGGCTGCTCGAGCTCGACCTCTCCGCCGACCGGGAGACGGCTGCCGCCGCGCCGTCGGCCACGGCCGCCCTGCCCGCCGCCAGCGCTGTTGGGTCTGCAGGCACGCCGGCCCCCCAGGCGGTCGCCGGGCTGCCGCGCCTGTACCGACTGCCCATCACGCTGAAGGTGAGCGGCAGCTACGGCGAACTGCACACGCTGCTGACACAGTTCGAGCGCCACGCCGAAGCGCTGCAGTGGTCCTCGCTGTCGCTGGACAACTCGGAGTGGCCCGCCATCCAGATGACGCTGAAGGCGCACGTGCTGAGCCACGCGCCGCGCTGGGGGGCGTCGTCGTGACAAGGCTGCCGCTCACAGCGCTGCTGCTGCTGGCCGGCACGGTCACGGCACCGGGGCACGCCGACCCGATGCGTCCGCTGGCGCCGCCGGCTGCCGCGGCCTCGTCGGCGCCCGTGCCGGCCGGTCCGGCCGCAGCGCCGTTGCAGCGACGCGAGGCCGCACCCCCGGACCGCGCCAAGGACATCGGTCGCCTGGTGGCGATCCGCGAGGACAGCCAGGGCCGCCGTCAGGCGCTCATCGGCGAACGCTGGCTGGCCGAGGGCGACACCGTGCAGGACGCCGTGGTGCAACGCATCGAACTCAACAGCGTCGAACTGAGCGCCGGCAAGTCGCGCACGCTGCTGCATCTGCTGCCGCCCTTGGTGGCCAGCGGCGGAGCCGTGGTGGACGCCGTGGCCTCCGCCACGACGGAGACCGCCAGGTCCGCCCCGGCCAGAGGAGCGTCGGTACGGCTCGCCACACCGGCCGGCCCGCTCTCGGGTCGATCGCCCCGCGCGCCGATGCGCCAGGGCCTGCCGCTGAACATCCATTCGCCCGAGGGCCCATCTCCATGAACCGACGTCAGGCCCCGACCGCCTTCCCGCTGCAGCCCTTGCTGCTGCTGATCCTGGCCGGCACGCTGGCCAGCGGCTGCTCCACGACCCCCGTCGCGCCGCTCTCGGAGCCTCTGATGCCGGCCGTGCGCCAGGCGCTGGAGACGGCCGCCGCGCCCGCGGCCAGCGTCCCGCCGCCGGCCGAGGCCGCGCGCCCGGCGCCACGCGACGAGCTGGCCATCGCCGCCCCGCCGGCCAAGACCGAGCGCCGCTTCTCGCTGGTGCTGAACAACACCTCGCCCGAAGTGCTGTTCATGGCCCTGCTCAACGAAACGCCGCTGTCGGTGGCGGTCGACCCGGCCATCAAGGGCCCTCTCAGCGTGACGCTGAAGGACGTCACCCTGCGCGAGGCGCTGGAGCTGCTGCGTGAACTGCACAAGCTCGAGTACAAGGTCATCGGCCGCCACATCCTGGTGAGTCCGGCGCAGATGCAGACGCGCATCTTCACCGTCGACTACCCCAGCTTCAACCGCACCGGTCGCAGCGACCTGCGCGTGGTCAGCGGCTCCATCACCGGCGCCGGGGGCGGCGGCAGCAGCAACGGCAACGGCGGCAACCCGCCCACCGGCGGCGGCAACGGCGGCGGCTCTGCCGGCCCGGAGTCCAGCCGCATCACGACCTCGCAGCGCAACGACCTGTGGAGCGAGATCGAGGCCAGCATCAAGCTGCTGGTGGGCGAGAAGGACGGCCGCCAGGTCGTCGTCTCGCCGCAGACGGGCAACATCCTCGTTCGCGCACTGCCGCACGAGATGCGATCGGTCAACGACTACCTGGAGTCGGCACGCGCCAACGTGCAGCGTCAGGTCATGCTGGAAGCCAAGGTGGTGGAAGTGCAGCTGCGCGACAGCGAGCGCACCGGCATCAACTGGGCGGCCTTCAAGGCCGGCCTGACCACGCGCGCCACCGGCGGCATGGTGGCGCCGGGCGGGGTGGTCTCGCCCACCGGCGCGATGGCCGGCGGCCTCATCAACATCACGCCCGGCGGTGCGCTGGAAGCGGCGGCCAGCAATGCCGGCGCGCTGCTGGGCCTGGCCTTCCAGACCAGCAACTTCGCCGCCGTGCTGGAGTTCCTGGGTACGCAGGGCAACACGCAGGTGCTGTCCAGCCCGCGCATCGCCACCATGAACAACCAGAAGGCGGTGCTGAAGGTGGGCACCGACGACTTCTTCGTCACCAACATCAGCACCACCACCACGGCGGTGGGCAACAGCACGGCCACCACGCCCAACATCAGCGTGCAGCCCTTCTTCAGCGGCATCTCGCTGGATGTCACGCCCAACATCAACGCCGAAGGCTTCATCACGCTGCACATCCACCCGGCGGTGAGCAGCGTGACCGAGCGCAACAAGGTGCTGAACCTGGGCACCCAGGGCACCTACTCGCTGCCGCTGGCGTCCAGCGACATCAACGAGACCGATGCCGTGGTGCGCGCCAAGGACGGCCACATCATCGCCATCGGCGGCCTGATGCGGCAGACCTCGATGAGTTCCGACTCCGGCATTCCCGGCGCCGAAGGCACCGTCCTGCGCAAGCTGCTGGGCGGCCAGAGCAATCGCCTGTCGGAGAAGCGCGAGCTGGTGATCCTGCTCAAGCCCACCATCATCGACCCCAGCAAGGAAGACGCCGAACTGCGCCGCGACGCGCTGTCACGCCTGCTCGAGTGGACCGAGGCCCAGCGGCCGGCCACGGCGCCGAAGTGACCCGGTCGAAGGGCCCTTGAGCAGCCTCAGGCCGGCACGCCGGCCATGATGCCGCTGACGGCCAGGAGGTCCTGCACCTGCGGGTCGGTCAGCGGCCGCGACAGCAGGTAGCCCTGGCCGATCCGCACGCCGAGTTGCCGCAGGGTGGCGAGCTGCTCCGCGGTCTCGATGCCCTCGGCGATCACGCTGCGGCCCAGCGACTTGCCCAGCGTGGCCACGGCGCGCACGATCTCCACGTTCTGCGGCTGGTCGTGCAGGCCCATCACGAACGAGCGGTCGATCTTCAGGCTGTCGATCGGCAGCACGCTGAGGTAGGCCAGCGACGAGTAGCCGGTGCCGAAATCGTCGATCGAGAAGCCGACACCGGCGTCGCGCAGTTCGCCCATGGTGTGCAGCGCGGTGTCGAGCCGCCCCATCAGCGTGGTCTCGGTGATCTCCAGTGTCAACGCGCCGCGCCGAATACCGTGCCGCTGCAGCATGGCGCGAACACTGTCGGGCAGGCCCGCGCGGCCGAGGTCGCGTGTGGAGATGTTGACGTGCATGCCCAGGTGTTCACACCCGGGCCAGCGCTTCTGCCACGCCGCCAGGGCGCCGCAGGACTGGTCGATGACCCAGTCGG
The DNA here is from genome assembly GCA_022843905.1 of Rubrivivax sp. Classification (GTDB taxonomy): domain Bacteria; phylum Pseudomonadota; class Gammaproteobacteria; order Burkholderiales; family Burkholderiaceae_C; genus Rubrivivax. Next base: position 115,695 of record JALHMT010000001.1, on the reverse strand, counting down.
TCAGCGCGTCGATGTGGCCGCTCTCCTCGGCCAGGGCGATGAAGACCGCCGGACTGACCGCGCCCCGCTGCGGGTGCACCCAGCGCGCCAGCGCCTCGAAACCGATCAGGCGCACCGGCTCCAGTTCGTAGAGCGGCTGGTAGCTCAGGCTGAGCTGTCCCTCGCCGATGGCGCGTCGCAGATCGCTTTCGAGCGCGAGCTTCTGAGACACCTTCTCGTGCATCGACCCGTCGAAAAGCGCCACGCGGCCGCGCCCCTGCGACTTGGCCTCGTACATCGCGAGGTCGGCGTCACGCAGCACCTCGTCCACCGTGCGGTATCCCAGGTCGCTGAAGGTGATGCCGACGCTGGCGCCGGGCACGACCTCGGTGCCCGTCACCGACAGCGGCTGGCTCAGGGCAGCCAGCACGCGGTGCGCCAGCCGCAGGCCGAGTTCGGGGTCGTGCAGAGACTCCAGCAGCACCGCGAACTCGTCGCCACCCAGCCGCGCCACCAGGTCCTGCGGGCGCACCGCGCCCCGCAGTCGGTCGGCCACGTCGCGCAGCATCTGGTTGCCGGCATGGTGCCCCAGGCTGTCGTTGACGACCTTGAAGCGGTCGAGGTCGAGGAACAGCACCGCGAAGCGGCGGTCGGCGTCGGTGCGCGAGGCTTCCACCGCCGCGGCCAGCCGCTCGTGGAAGCAGTGGCGGTTCGCCAGATCGGTGAGCCCGTCGTGGTAGGCGATGTGCTGCAGCCGGGTCTCGGCCAGGTAGCGCGAGGTGATGTCGTGCAGCTGGTAGATCAGGCAGGGCCCGTGCCCGGCCGGGTCGTCGTAGCGGCTGCAGTGCACCGCCACCCACAGGTCCTCGTTCCCTTCGCGCCGCAGCCGCAGTTCGATGGAGAAGGCGTCTTCCGGCCGGGCCTGCAGCGGCTCGGCATGGCGGCGGAACAGCGCCACGTCGCCGGCATGCAGCAGGCTCTGGAAGGGCCGGCCGAGCAGGGATTCGGCCGGGCAGCGCAGGAGGGTGCACAGCGCCTGGTTGATCTGGAGGATGCTGTCGTCGGCGCGCACGATGACCATGCCGATGGCGGCGTGGGTGAAGGCGGCCGTGAAGCGCTGCTGGCTCAGCTCGGCCTCGCGCCGGGCTTCCGAGATGTGCTGGTCCTGGCGCAGACGATCGGCCTCCTGGCGGTTCACCGTCAGCCGTACCAGCATGACCAGGGCCAGCACCGCGGTCGCCGCGATCCCGATCACCGCGCTGCCGAAGCGCACCGCGTTCAGGTGCACCATGCCCGCGGCCAGCGCCGACCCCAGATAGGCGGCCGCCATCCACGAGGTGTCGGCCAGCCAGGCCAGGGGTTGCATGGCGGCCCCCCGCTTCAAGGCCAGCATGCTCATCAGCGGCAGCGTGGTGAGCAGGAAGGGCACGGGTGCTGCCAGGCACAGCGCGCCGAGCACGGCGATCTCCGGAGTCACCCCGGTGGCGACCATCTGGTCGCGCAGCAGCACGTAGGCGGCACCGCCGACCACCATCGCGGCCATGGCGGCAGCCGGGCTGCTGATGCGGCTGCTCCAGCGCTTGGAGTTGCGCAGCGTGGCCGCGGCGGACTCCACGCCCACGGCCAGCGTGGCCACCGCCGGGCCCAGCGTGGCCAGCGCGGTGAGAATGAACACGTCCGACACGCTCAGCGTGTAGGAGGTGCGCGGCAGTCGCACCGAAAACATCGAGGCCAGGCCGGCCAGCACCAGCGCCGCGACCACCGCCGGCATCTGGTCGACAGGCATGGCGGCCACCTCGCGCAGCGCCCACGCCAGCGCCAGCAGGCCCGACAGGGTGAGCGCGCACCAGGCCGCCAGGGCCGACGGCGGGTAGTCGTGCAGGTGGGCCTGGCGGAAAGCCTCCCATGGCTTGAGCCGGTCTGCCGACGGATCGGGGCCGGGGTTCATGAAGGCCTGGAAGAGAGAGGGCGCAAGGGGAGGCTCGACGGCTTGAAGCTGCTCAGGCCATATCGGCCGTTTCAGCTGCCGGCTGAACGAACGCGGCGTGAGAAGTCACGCCTGTGTTCACCCCTGCTGCGCAAGCTCCCCGCGCGGCGCGGGCCGCCCGCTCGCAGGCCGGATCCCGGCGGCGCGCGTCGCGCCTCCGGGGAGCCGCTTCAGTCGCCGAGGAAGCTGCGGTCGTGCGCCGCGGCCGGATCGGCCAGCGATTCGGTCAGCACGAATCCCTCGGTGAGCACGAAGCCTTCGGTCAGCACGAAGCCCTCGGTGAGCACGAAGCCTTCGGTCAATACGAAGCCCTCGGTGAGCACGAAGCCTTCGGTCAGCACGAAGCCCTCGGTGAGCACGAAACCTTCGGTCAATACGAAGCCTTCGGTCAGCACGAAGCCTTCGGTCAGCACGAAGCCTTCGGCACGCAGGCTGCCGCCACCGCCGCTGAAGCCCAGCTTCAGCGTCAGGCCAGCGCCGCCGGCGGCACGCGCGGCCAGCGTGGCTACGGGCGTGGTGAGCGCTTGCGAGGCGCCCTGCACGCTGAGCGCCACGGCGTCGAGCAGCCGCACGTCAGCGGTCACCAGAGGCTGCAGCGCGGCCGGGCGTTCGACGATGGTCTGCGGCACGAGGTTCGCGCCCAGCCCCTGGACGGCCGGCTGGTAGCTGACGGTACTGCGCAGCACCAGCTCGCGCGCCCAGGTCAACGACGGGTCGTACACCGGCTGCCAGCGCCTGAACAGCGCCTCGCCACCGAAGAGCCGCGTGCCACCGGCCAGCACCATGCGGCTCCACGGCACGGCCTGCCCCTGCAGGGTGGACGAGGGCGAAGGCAGTGCCTTGCCCGGTGCCAGCAGGTTGTCGCCAGGCTTGAGCGTGCCGGCGGCCAGTGCGGCCGACAGGTCGGTGCGCAGCGCCTGGGCCAGGCGCAGCGCGCCTTCGACGTTCAACAGGCCGGTGCCTTGCTCGATGAGCCCGCCCTGGGCCAGCGGCTGCGCGCTGTACTGCAGGATGGCCTTGACCAGCGGCGGCGTGAGCCCCGGATTGGCCTGCAGCAGTAGCGCCGCGGCACCGGCCACGGCAGGCGCTGCCACCGAGGTGCCGCTCAGCTCCATCAGCGTGCGGCGCGGGGTCTGCGTGGCGCCAGGCACCTGCGTGAGCTGCGGGTAGGTGCGGGCCAGCAGGTTCCAGCCCGCCAGGGTCTCGTCGCGGCTGGCGCCCAGCGCAGAGACCACGCGGTTGCCGGGCGCCACGAGATCGGGCTTGACGAGGTCGTCGACCCAGCGCTTGCCGTTGGCCGTGGCCATGCTGCCGCGCGTGGGGCCGCGCGCGCTGAAGCGCGTCACGGCATCGTCGCCGCGCACGGCGGTGCCGAACATGTTGGCCGCGCCCACCGTGATGACCGACGGCTCGTGGCCCGGCGATGCGATGCTGCCGAAGACCGTCTGCCCGGCGGCGTTGCGGCCGCCGTTGCCGGCCGCCGCCACCACCACCAACCCGGCAGCGGTGGCGCTGCGTGCCGCGCGCGCCAGCGGATCGACCAGGAAGCTGTCGGCCGAGCTGGCGCCCAGGCTCAGGTTGACGACTCGGATGTTGGCCAGCCGCGCGCGCTGGATCACCCAGTCGATGCCGGCCAGCACGTCGGCCGCGTTGCCGATGCCGCGCTCGTCGAGCACACGAACGTCGTACAGGTCGGCATTCGGCGCGATGCCGCCCGACTCGGGCGACTGGTAGGCGCCGCGCCCCGCGGCGACGCCGGCGACGTGAGTGCCGTGGCCGTGCGGGTCGGGATCGGTGGTGATGGGGACCAGCTTCTTGTTGCCGTGCTTGTACTTCGTGCCGTCGATGCTCTCCTTCAACGACGGCGAGTAATCCAGCCCCTTCGGCCAGCCCGCCAGCGGCCCGAAGCGGCTCCACGCGGCGAAGTCGACCAGCGCGCGCACACGTGTCTTGCCGGCGGCGTCCCAGGTGTGCTGGTGGCGCCAGTCGATGCCAGAGTCGAGCACCGCGATGCCCACGCCCGTGCCGTCGAAGCCGGTGACGGACCGGCCACCCACGGCCGCCGGCAGCACCGCCGCAGCCCCGGTGCCGTCCTGCAACAGGCTGGCATGGCGCGTGACCACGCGGTTGGGCGAGATCCCCAGCACATCGGCCCGCGCGGCCAGCGGCTCCAGCGCCGAGGCCGGCACCAGGGCCGACAGCGCCCGCACCGAGATGTAGTTGTAGAAGACCGAGCCGCCGCGCCGCAGGATGTCGGCGCGCAGCGAGGTCAGGGCAGCGTCGCTGCTCGCCGCGTTGATCAGCACCTTGACGTGCAGTACGCCGCCGAGCGACTTCGCCCAGGGCACGCCGCCGGCGGACGTCGACCCGGGCGCCACCACTGCCCGCAGGTCGGACGCGATCTTGGGCGACGGCGCGGCCTGCGCGTGCACCGCCTGAAGCGGGGCAGCGAGCGCCACGAAGGCAGTGACCGAAACGAGGAAGTGACGGAGCGTTCGGCGCTTGTTCTGCATGTGCGATCGTTTCGGTTCAGGCAGCATCGGGGGCGGTCCGGACGGACCTTCCCCTGCGTGCCCTTCGTCCATCGACGCGCGGCAGCGCGACTTGAGACCTGAAGCGACGGGCGAGCCGCGTCGGCGTGAACGACGTCACGACCGCGGCGATCCGTTCACCTCGCTGAAGGGCTCAGGGCCCCGTTCGGCGCGCGCGCCAGCGCCGAACCACCCCGGCGGCCAGGAGGCCCGCCAGCACCAGGCCTGCGGTCCCGGGCTGGGGCAAGGCGCGCGGCACGCTGTCGGCTGCGGCGTAAGCCAGCCTCCCGTCATCGCCCACGGCCAGCCCGCCGGCGCGCAGCGCCTGCAGCAGGTCGCTGCCCCCGGTGTCCTCGGCGGCACTGAGCACCGAGACGTTGCCGCACACGTCGGGCACCATCACGGCCGTGCGGCGGCCGTTGCCGTCGGCGACCTCGTACAGGTCGGCCGCCTCCTGGTGGCCGGGCTTGAAGTGCACGCGCGTGCCCAGGCACATCGTGGTGCCGAAGGCCATCGCGATGCCCTGGGCGGCGTAGACGCGGGCGCCACCCTGCGCGCTGCGCACCGACCGGTTGTCGATCACCAGGCGCTCGACCGGCTGCCGTGCCTTGATCTTCAGCGCCAGCTGCTGCGCCACGGCCGGTGGCACGCGCGCCGCGGCCAGCGCCTGTTCGACCGTGCCGCGGTAGGGGCTGCGCCCGGGCTCGCCCCAGCGGCAATGGCGGCGCAGGCTCAAGGGCGACTCGCCAAGCGCCACGTGTGCCGCCGAGGCCACGGTCTGCAGCTTCCACGGGTGGCCTGCAGGCAGTTCCTCGCCGTCGTGGCTCTGCCCCAGCGGCACGCCTTGAAGGCCGCGACCGAGCTGTGCCAGCGGCCCGGGCGTGTCCGGCGATCGAAGCAGGGCCAGTGCCGACAACGCCATGCCCAGGCCCAGCAGGTGCAGCGCCCCGCGCCGCCGGCTGCGCGGCTTGCGCGTCACGAGCCCGGGGCGCGGCGCGCGATCCTGCGCCAGCGCCGTGTGTTCGGGCGGCAGCAGGTCCACCTGCGGCTTGCCGGCGGGTCCGAAGGGCGAAGACGGGTCGACGTCGAGATCGAAGCCGGGCTCCAGTGGCGACCGCAGCCTTGCGTTGCCGGACCTCTCGATGAGGCCTTCCCAGCCGCAGACGGCCTGCAGGCAGCGGAAGCGGCGCAAGGAAGGCGGCGCGCCCGGCAGGCGGTCTTCGGGCAGGCGCGGCACGCGCTGCACACCACCGCCGCAGGCGGGGCAGTCGAGTCCTCGAGGGCGTGCGGCGGGAGCGTCGTTGGACACGGGTGGAAGCAGCAGGGCGGCAGCGATGCACCAGGTCCTCTATCGACCGTTCAGCGTGCGAACTTGAAGCCGGTCAGCGCTGAAGCGCGCGGCACCGGCGGCCGATAAGCAGACATCACCTAGACCGCTACCATGACCGATCCAGATCCCTTGCCATCGGCGCCTCGCATGCTCCTGATTCCCTTGCTTTGCAGCCTGGTGCTGGCCTGCGGCGGGAGCGGCAGCGATGGCACGCTAGTGTCCGAAAGCACCCTCGGGGGGAACAGCGAGTCGGCCGCGGGACGTCTGCCGATGCGCCTGCCCGAGGCCACGGTCCCGAGGGCGGAGGCGTCGGCGTCGGCGTCGTCGAACGGCCAGGGCAGCAGCAGCGCGGTCGAGCAGGTCCCTGCGCCCGCACCCGCGCAGGGGGTGCCGACCGATGCAGCGCCCCAGCCTGCGGCGCCGGTGCCCAGGCCCGACATCGAAGCGCCGGGCGACGCCCTGCAGCCGCCAGCGGCCCTGGCCGCGGCGGCCGCCCTGGCGCGCCTGTCGGACAGCGTCGGCGATGCCAACGCCGGCCTGCGCGCCGTGCGCGCCACGGCGCTGTGCCGCGAAGGCTTCGTCGCTCCGGCCGACCTGCAGCGCACGGCCGCAGCCGAGTTGCCCGCCACCGGCGGCGTGTTCTTCAACGCTCTGGAACTGACGACCTGGCGCGAGCGCATCGCGCGCGGGCCCTTCGTCGACGATGGCGACTTCGCCCCCGGCTCGCCGGGCGACTGGGCGCGCATCCGCGGCCACGCCGAGCGCTTCCAGCGCGAGGGCGAGCCGCTGCGCGGCGGCGACGACGCCTCGCGCTCCACGCACGGGCAGCTGGCGCGCGACGCCGCCTTCCATCACCTGCTGACCGGCAACGCCGCCTCGCTGGCCGCCGTCCGGCAATGGTTGCTGGCGATGGCCTCGGCACCGGCCAACGACTTCGCCGCCACCCGCTGCTTCAGCGCGCTGGACGGCAGCTCGCGCGACGGCTGGTGGGCCGAAGCGCCGTGGCTGGCGCGTTTCATGGCCACCTATGACTTCGTGCGCGCGGCCCTGCCCGCGGCCGAGCGGGTGACGATCGAAAACTTCATCCGGCGCAACGCCTGGTTCTTCGCTGCGCACCTCGACTGGCAGCTGCGCGAGCTGTTCCCGCAGCGCCTGGGCGGCAACTACACGGTGCGCGGTGCCGACGCGGCCAGCAGCGGCGACGCGCGCTGGGCGTCGCGCCGGGTGGACAGCAACGGTGACTGCCGCATCGACGACGCCGATGCGGCGCAGGCCTTCCCGGTGCACGCCTATGCACGCGCCGACGGCAGCCTGGGCCCGCGCGTGTCGGTGCTCACGCTGTGGTTCAACAACCGCCGCGCTGCCAACGCCTTCGCCGCCGGCACGGCAGGCCTGCTGCTGGGCGACGCCGAGCTGGTGGCGCGCGCCAAGCGCTACTTCATGGAGTGGATGACCTACGCCGTCTACGCCGACGGCAGCAGCGGCGAGTTCGGCCGCAACGGCGAGTACTGCATCGCGCGGCAAGGCACGGTCTACGCCTCGATGGACCTGGGCGGCGCACTGATGCTGGCACGCGCGCTGGCGCGCCGTGGCGACCGCACGCTGGCCACCTTCGGCACCACGGCCGGCCTGCACGGCAGCGAGAGCGGCAGCGGCCCGGCCAAGTCGCTCGCGCTGCTGGCCGACACCTACCTGAAGATCTCCACCGGCGAACTCGACTGGTACCAGGCCGAGCCTCAGAAGGCACGCCAGGAACCGCGTGAAGCCACGCGCCTGTCCCGCATGGAAGTGCGTTACCTGGGCGGCGCGCCGATGGACGACTTCCACGAACTGACCCTGCTGGCCTCGGCCGCCGTGGTGCCCGGCGTGCCCGTGGGTGCCGTGCTGATGCGCCAGGGTGCGGCCGCGTCGCTGCGCTGGCCCGGCCGCACGGGCCACCCGGTGGCCACCGGCTTCGGCAGCTGGTCGGACGCCTGGGGCATCCTGCCGGCAGCCTACCTGCTGCGGCCCTGAGCCCGACAGAGGCCTCGCCGCCACGGCGCCACGGCGCCACAAGGCAATGGCCGTGATGAAGCGGGCCACGGACACCCGACACGGGTGCCCGGAAGTTCCTGCGCTTTCCGTGTTTGTGGCAACTGGCCGACAAAACCTGGAGGCGCTGCGCCCTGAAGCGCGGCGTCACGTCGGCCGGCAACGACCCCAGACCGGACCAAGCCATGACACACACCGACTCCCCGACACGGGCGTCCAGCTCACGCGCCTGCAGACTCATCGTTACGCTGCTGTGCACCGCCCTGCAGGCATGCGGGGGTGGCGAAGGGATGGAGGCGCCCGAAGCCGCAACCGGCGGGGGCCGCGCGTCCGACAGGACGGCTGCCCTCGCCATCACCGGAGGCAGATCGATCCCCGGGCTCCAGCACCCGATCGCCCTGTCCAGACCCATCCGCCTCTCGCAACTGGCCACCGCCGACCCCGCTGCAGATGCCGGACTGCGCGCCGTGCAGGCTACCGCGCAATGCCGCGAAGGCTTCGTCGCGCCGGCCGATCTGACGCACGGCAAACCGGCCCCCCTGCCGGCCAGCGGCGGTGTGTACTTCAGCGCAAGAGAGCGCGCCATCTGGCGCGAGCGCATGGCCCGCGGACCGTTCCTGGTCGACTCCGACTTCGCGCTCGGCTCCCCAGGAGACTGGGCGCGCATCCACGCCAACGCCGGGCGCTTCCAGCACGAGGGCGAACCCTTGTCCGGTACCGACGACGCCAGTCGTTCGAGGCACGGTGGCCTGGCCCGCGACGCCGCCTTCCATCACCTGCTGACCGGCAACGCCGCCTCGCTGGTCGCCGTCCGGCAATGGTTGCTGGCGATGGCCTCGGCACCGGCCAACGACTTTGCCGGAACGCGCTGCTACACCGCCATGGACGGCAGCTCGCGTGATGGCTGGTGGGCCGAAGCGCCCTGGCTGGCGCGCTTCGTCGCCACCTACGACTTCGTTCGCGCAGCCCTGCCCGCGGCCGAGCGGGTGACGATCGAAAACTACATCCGTCGCAACGCCTGGTTCTTCGCTGCGCACCTCGACTGGCAGCTGCGCGAGCTGTTCCCGCAGCGTCTGAGCGGCAACTACACGGTGCGCGGCGCCGACGCGGCCAGCAGCGGCGACGCGCGCTGGGCGTCGCGCCGGGTGGACAGCAACGGTGACTGCCGGATCGACGACGCCGATGCGGCGCAGGCCGTCCCGGTGCACGCCTACGCACGCGCCGACGGCAGCCTGGGCCCGCGCGTCTCGGTGCTCACGCTGTGGTTCAACAACCGGCGCGCCGCCAACGCCTTCGCTGCGGGCAGCGCGGGATTGCTGCTGGGGGACGCCGCTCTGGTCAATCGAGCCAAGCGCTACTTCATGGAGTGGATGACCTACGCCGTCTACGCCGACGGCAGCACCGGCGAGTTCGGCCGCAACGGCGAGTACTGCATTGCTCGCCAGGGCTTGGTCTACGCGGCCATGGACCTCGGAGGCGCGCTGATGCTGGCCCGCGCCCTGGCGCGCCAGGGCGACACCACGCTGGCCAGCTTCCGCACGGTCGGAGGCCTGCATGGCAGCGAGAGCGGCAGCGGGACCGGCAGCACGGGTGTCAGCGGCCCGGCCAAGTCGCTCGCGCTGCTGGCCGACACCTACCTGAAGATCTCCACCGGCGAACTCGACTGGTACCAGGCCGAGCCTCAGAAGGCGCGCCAGGAACCGCGTGAAGCCACGCGCCTGTCCCGCATGGAAGTGCGTTACCTGGGCGGCGCGCCGATGGACGACTTCCACGAACTGACCCTGCTGGCCTCGGCCGCCGTGGTGCCCGGCGTGCCCGTGGGCACCGTGCTGATGCGCCAGGGTGCGGCCGCGTCGCTGCGCTGGCCCGGCCGCACCGGCCACCCGGTGGCCACCGGCTTGGGACACTGGTCGGACGCCTGGGGCATCCTGCCGGCGGCCTACCTGTTGCGGCCCTGAACGTGGACTCCCCCTGCGCGCTTCGCACGCCCTCCCGCGTGGAATCGCGCGACGGCGTTCGCCTGGCGGGTCTCAGCACGGTCAATCCCGTCGAGTCTCCTGGATCGACTCGCCGTAGATGCGCAGCAGCGCCGCATGGTGCTGCTGCGGCGTGTGCCGCTCGGCGTGCACCCGGCGCGCGCCTTCGCCCAGCGCCGCCATCTCGCTGCCGTGGGTCAGCGCCCAGCGCATGCGCTCGGCCAGCGCGCGCGGGTCGCCGGCCGGGAACAGCAGGCCGCTGCGGCCTTCCTGCACCAGTTCGCCCAGCGCGCCCAGGTCGCTGGCGATGACGGGCAGGCCTGCGGCAAAGGCTTCGACCAGCGTGCGCGGGAACTGTTCGTAGACGATGCTGGGCAGCACCAGCGCGCGTGCACGCTGCATGGCGCGGCGCACCAGCGGCGGCGGCAGTTCGCCGTGCAGGCGCACGCCGGGCTGGCCGGCCAGCCGTGCGCGCTCGGGGCCGTCGCCGATGACGTCGATCTCGAGTTCACCGGACAGGGCCAGCGCGCGCGCCAGCACGCCGATGCCCTTCTCGGGCGACAGCCGGCCCACGAACAGCAGGCCGCGCCGCGGCTCGCCCGCCTCGGGCACGGCGTCGACCGCGTGGCCTTCGACCACGATGCGCGAGGCCGGCAGGCCGGCCTGCACCAGCTTGTCGCGGGAGAAGGACGACAGTGCGATCCAGCGTGCCACCTTGTCGCGCCAGGTGCCCAGCGTGCGGTGCAGCTGCAGCATGCCGACCGTCACCGCGCTTTGCGCGCGCGAGCCGCGGTAGCAGGCATGCTGCACGGCGCGCCAGGGCACATGGCCCAGGCAGTCCTCGCAGACGCGGCCGTCGCGCAGGAACATGGCCTGCGGGCAGGCCAGACGGTAGTTGTGCACCGTCTGCACCACCGGCACGCCGGCCTTCGCCGCCGCCCAGTACAGCGACGGCGAAATCAGCGGAAAGGTGTTGTGGGCGTGCAGCACGTCGGGCCGCAGGTCGCCCAGCAGCTCGCGCAGTTCACGTGCCGTGCGGCGCGACCACAGCGTGCCGAGCGCGGCGCTGGCACGGTTCAGGTCGCCCAGCTCATCGTTGTGCCGCTGGTAGGCGTGCACCTCGTGCCCGTGTTCGCGCAGCAGCTGCAACTCGCTGTCGACGACGGCGTCCTCGCCGCCGCGGCGCTGGTAGGCGTTGTGCGCGACGACGATCTTCATGCGCGCCGCTCGCTGCGCCGCCAGGCCACCAGGCCTTGCACGAAGCGCTCGACCATGACCTCGAGCGTGTAGCGCTGTGCATCGGCAGCGGCCTGCGCGCCCAGCGTGGTGCGCAGGGCCTCGTCGTGCAGCAGCGACAGCACGGCCGTCGCAAAAGGCCGGGCTGAAACGGCGCTGACTAGGCCGTTGCGGCCCGGCTGCAGGTAGGCGCTCTCGGGGTTGTGGTCGCAGTCGGTCGTGATCAGCGGCAGCCCGCCGGCGAAGCCGTCCAGGATGCCCAGCCCGATGGTGCCCGGGTTCAGCAGCAGGTCGGCTGCCGCCAGCCATTGCGCCTTGTCGGCGCCATGCAGCGGCCTCAGCAGTCGAACCCAGGGCAGTGCCGCCACGCGCTGCTGGAGCCAGCCGGCCAGCGGGCCGGCACCGGCGATCACGAGCTGGAAGTCGGGCCGCGCGGCGTGCACCAGGCAGGCCGCGTCGATCAGCAGGTCCAGCCGCTTGTCCGGGTACCAGGAACCGATGAACAGGCCCAGCGGCCCTTCGCCGGCGCCCAGCGTCTGGCGCAGCACCGCCCGCGGCACGGCCGACGCCGCCGCCACCGCGTCGCGCAGCGCACGCGTGTCGATGGCGTTGTTCAGCACCGAGACACGTTCGGCTGGCGCGTCGCGCCGCATCAGCGCGGCCGACAGCTCGGTGTAGGCGAACCACCAGTCGGCGCGGCGCGACAGCAGGCGCTTGAAGCGCTGCGCGGGCGCATCGCCGCCTCGGGCCTGCAGGAAGCTGCCGTGCCCCCACAGCCCGACGCGGAAAGCCTGTGGCGCCAGCAGCAGCGGCAGGTTGTTGAGCAGGCGGTTTTCCTGCGCGACGATGACGAAGCCCGCGCCCTGCAAGCCCTGCCCCAGCGCCTGCCAGCACAGCCGCCCGCCCGCCGCATAGCGGCAAGGCGCATGGGTGGCCCAGGGCAGCACGGCTTCCAGCTCGCGGGAGCGTTCGTGTGCCGCAGCGTCGCCATACAGCAGCCGCAGCGCGAAGCCTTCCCCGCGCAAGCGCTCGCGCAGGGCCTCGAACAGCGGCACGCGGTAGTGCGTCAGCACACGCTGCACGATGACCAGGGTGTCGGCCGACGCTTCAGACATTCGGCTCAGCCCTCGGTGATGCCGACGCTGCGCAGCCACAGCTCGGTGGTGATGAAGCGCCAGGCCGGAAAGTCGGCCGGCACGGCCCGGCGACCGGTCAGCGCGGCGGCGAGCCTCGGGCCGTCCCACATCGGCCGCTGCAGGAACTCGCGCGACGACACCAGTTCGGCCACGAAGGCGCGGAAGGCGGGCGTGGCCGACCACTCGGCGAAGGGCGTGGCGAAACCGATCTTGCGGTGCTGGCCGACGATGCCGGGCGGCAGCCGTTCGGCGAAGGCCTCGCGCAGCACGCGCTTGCCAATGCCTTGGGAGAAGCGGTCACCGGCAGGCAGCGAGAAGGCGAACTCCATCACGCGGTAGTCGACGAAGGGAGAACGCATCTCCACCGACTGGTGCATGGCCGACAGGTCCTCGTACTGCAGGATCTGGTTGAAGCCGTAGTGCTGCAGTTGCGACAGCAGATGGGCATCGAGGTTGCGCGGCGCCCACTGCATCGCGGTGTCGGGCAGGCGCGCGGCATGGGCGCGGCGGAACTCGGGGCGCAGGAAACGCAGCGCGCCTTCGCTGACCCAGCCGCGAAAGGCCGAGGCACTGCGCCGGCCCAGCATGGCCTTGGCCAGCTGCGCGAACTGCGCCGGCACGCCCTGCCCGGTGCGGCGAGCGATGAGGGCCATCTCGCCCGGCACGCGCACCGGGTGCTCGAACAGCAGGTCGAGCAGCCGTTGCCCGCTGATGTAGCGCGTGTAGCCGGCAAAGGCCTCGTCGGCACCCTGGCCGTTGAGGATGACCTTGATGCCTTGCGCATGCACCGCCTGCATCAGCGTCCAGTGCGCGTAGGACGTGGCGCTGGCCATGGGCTCCTGCATCGCGGCGACGAAGGCCGGCAGCCGCTCGGCGAGGTCGGCCGAGGGCGGCGCGATCTGCACCGAGCGCACGTTGGGGCAGCGCGCCATCAGCGCGTTCACCGCCGCACTCTCGTCGTAGGCGTGGCCGGGGTGCACGGCGGTGAAGGCGGTGACAGGCTCGCGGCCGAGGCGGCCCGCTGCAGCCTCGTCGTCGACCAGCGCGCAGATGGCCGACGAGTCCAGCCCGCCGCTCTGCAGCAGCGCCACCGGCACGTCGCTGCGCAGGCGCAGACGCACGGCGTCGGCCAGCAGCGCGCGCAAGGCGGCCGGGCGCTCGGCGGCCGGCAGCGTGCTGGGGCGCGGCTGAAGCTGCCACCAGCGGCGCAGCGTGGTGCGGCCGCCTTCGCGCACCAGTTGATGCGCCGGCGGCAGCTCGCGCACGCCGTCGAAGAACGTCTGCCCGTCGTTGGTGCGGTAGCCGTAGGCCAGGTAGTCGTGCAGCTTGCCGGCGTGCGCCGCCTGCAGCGGCAGCACGGCGCGCAGGCCGGCCGGCTCGCTGCTGAAGTAGAAGGCGCCGTCGCGTTCGGCATACACGAAGGGCTTGACGCCGAAGCGGTCGCGACTGGCGAACAGGCGCTGCCGCCGCTGGTCCCAGATCGCGAAGGCCCACATGCCGTTGAAGCGATGCACGCAGTCCTCGCCCCACTCTTCCCAGGCGTGCAGGATGACCTCGCTGTCGCTGCGCGAGCGGAAGACGTGGCCGCGCGCCAGCAGCTCGGGCCGCAGTTCCTCGTGGTTGTAGATCTCGCCGTTGAAGACCAGCCAGGCGCTGCCGTCCTCGTTGGCCATGGGCTGGTGGCCGGCGGCCGTGAGGTCGACGATGGCCAGGCGGCGGAAGCCCAGCGCGACGTCGGCGTTGTCGTTCGATGCGAACCAGGTGCCTTCGTCGTCGGGGCCGCGATGGCGCAAGGCGCGGTTCATCGCGCCGATGTCGGCGCGCAGGTCGCGCACCGCCGCGCCGGGCGCCCTCACGATGCCGTTGATGCCGCACATGGCTGCCGCCTCAGGCCTTCTGCGCGGCGCGGGCGGGCCGGCCCAGCAACACGCGCAGGTAGGGCCAGGCGAAGTACAGCGGCCACCAGGGGCCGGTGTGGCGGCGCGTGAAGTGCAGCCACGAGCGCCAGGGCAGACCCTTGCGGTCGACCAGCGCACGCCAGCGGCGGCCCGCCGCCAGCTGCTGGTCGTGGAAGCTGCCGGCCTGCGGGTTGGTCGCGCACTGCGCCAGCACGCCCGGCGCCAGCCAGACCTGCACACCCTGGCGCTGTGCGCGCAGTGCGTAGTCGTAGTCGCCCATCGCGTGCTCGAAGACGGGGTCGAGGTTGCCCACGCGCTCGGCCGTCTCGGCCGGGATCAGCACCAGGTTGCCGTCCATCACTTCCACGCGCTGCGGCCGGTCGGCCGGCGGCAATTGTTGCCACGAGGTCAGACGCCAGCGAACGGCGCGCACACCGCCGCCGTAGCTGGGCCGACCACTGGTCGGGTCGGCCGTGCTGCCGGCGATGATGACCGGATGTCCCAGCGCGCCGCGACGCTCTCGCGCCGTGGCCAGCAGGGTGGCCAGGGCGTCGGGCGACACGACGGTGTCGTCGTTCAGCCAGAGGTAGTGCGCGTGACTCTCGCGCAGCGCGTGGGCGAAGGCGCGGTGCATGGCGCGGCACCAGTACAGCGAGCCGTCGGCGCGTATGACCTGCACCCAGGGGAAGGCCGCCAGCACGGCGTCGGCGGTGCCGTCGGTGCTGCCGTCGTCGACCAGCACGGCCGACAGCCCCAGGCCGCGCAGCCCGCGGCTGGCCTGCAGCGCCTGCAGACAGGCCAGCGTGTGGACGCGGCGATTGTGCGAGGCCAGCAGCGCGCAGACGGTGCCGGTGTGTCGGCCGGTCCTGTCGTCGTCCCCGGCGCCGCGCGAGCTCAGCGCCATGCCACGATGCGCCGCGCCGAGGCGGGTTTCCGCACGGCGGCGGGCGCCCGGGCGGCCACCTCGCGCTGCCGCGTGGCCACGAAAGCCGCGACGATGCCCAGCAGCGCGTGCTGCATGTAGTCCGTGCCGTAGGGAATGTAGTAGGCCAGTTGCATGGTCAGCAGCGTGAGCAGCGCCGGCGCCGCGATGCCCCCTTCGGCGCGCCGCACCATGCCGTACAGCCGCAGCACCAGAGCGCCGGCGAAGACGACGAAGGCCGCCAGGCCCAGCACCCCGGTGTTGGTGATCATGGCAACGTAGTGGTTGTGCGTGCCGAAGGTGATCAGGCGGCGCTCGCCCTCTTCGTTGACCAGCACGCGCGCCGTGTCGCGGCCGAAGCCGTAGCCGACGACCAGCGCGCGCGGCCCGGCCCGTGACCAGTCGCGCAGCGTCTGCCGCCAGTCCTGCAGGCGCGAGTGCACGGTGCCCTGCCCGGCCACCGCCGTGGCGGCGGATCGGCCCACCTCCTGGGTCACCGACGACAGGCGCTCGCTGAACACCAGCGGCAAGGCCGTCAGCGTGACGACCACCAGCAGCGCAACCAGCTGCCCGAACTTGTTGCCCTGCACCGATCGCCCCAGCGCAAAGGCCGCCACCACGCCGATGACCGCGGCCACCCACACCGAGCGGTGCTGCAGCGTGACCACCGCGGCCAGCAGCACCGGCGCCAGCCAGCGCGCCACGCGTGTGCCGGTCGCCGCCTTGCTGAAGAACAAGCCCAGCAGCAGCACCTGGGCCAGCAGCAGCGCCTCGTGCGAGGGGATCACGCGCGTCGGCCCGTCGGGGCTCCACACGCCACCAGGCGGCAGCAGGGCCGACACCGGCAGGTAATACACCGTCCAGCGGTAGGCGGCCACCACCAGCAGCAGCAGCGACAGCAGGACGGCCGCCTCGAAGACCTGGCGCACGCGGCGCTCGTCCACCGGGAAGCTCATGAAGTAGCTGGCCGCGACGATGCCGTAGAAGTAGTCGCGTGCCTGCACGCCCGCCGGTGTGCCGTGTTCGGCCAGCCCCCAGCCCAGACCCAGGAAGAACAGCGCCACGAACAGCACCCAGGCCAGGGGCCGCCGCGGCATGTCCCGCGCGAAGGCCCAGCGCGCCGCAGCCACCGCGCCGATCAGCAGGAAGACGAGGTCGTTGACGTAGAGGTTGATGCCCAGGTTGATGCGCGCGCTGCCGAAGAACACCGAGTCGGCGGCGAACATCACCGCCAGGAAAGCAAGACCCGCCGCGAAGCGCGTGTACAGCGCCAGGGCCAGCATCGGCACGGCGAGGCCCAGCCCCAGCGCCACCAGGTAGGGCATGGAGATCATCAGCCAGGCCAGCGCGGCGTTCATGTCGGTGCGGGTGCGGGTGCGGGGTGCAGGCTGCCTGCGCGAAGGCGCGCGGCGCGCTGCACGGAGGACGGGGGGATCATTGTGCCAACACGATGAGCGAGAAGCCGCCCAGCACGCGCACCGCCAGATCGCGGTGCAACGCGTAGGCCAGTCGGCGCGGCAGCCGCGCCAGTGCGTCCTTCCAGCCGCGCGACGGCAGCTCCAGCGACCACGCGGTGTAGCCGTGGTCGAGCACGTCGTAGCCGGCCTCGCGCAGCGTGGCCAGCGCGGTTTCCCGCGTGTAGAAGTGCAGGTGGCCGACCTGCTCGCGCAGGCGCTGCAGCGGCGTGGCGCGCAGCACCGTCTGCACGGAAAGGTCCAGCGGGACGTGGAAGACCGTGTGGCGGCCCCGGCCCCGCAGCCGGCGCAGGAAGCCGATGGGGTCGTCGACGTGCTCGAAGACGTCGATGGCCAGCATCAGGTCGAAGCCCGGGCTGCCGGCCGGATCGATCCCCAGCAGGTCGGCGTGGTGGAAGCGCAGGCCCGGCGCGGCCTTGCCGCGGCACATCTCAAAGGCCTGCGGCGAGACCTCGTAGCCGTCGAAGCTCACGCCGGGACCGAGCGCAGCCTGCAGCGCCTGCAGGATGCCGCCGGCGCCGCAGCCGATCTCGCACACGCTGCGCGGCTGCAGGCCGTGCCGGCGCAGCAGGGCCGTGATCTGCGACGCCTTCCAGGGCGAGTCTTCCTCGTGCCAGCCGGGGTTGTCGCCCAGGTAGCGCCCGTCGGCATAACGCGCGTCGGCGCCTGTCCCGGGATGAACGGGCGGGCTCACCGCAGCTCCTGGCCGTCGTTCGTGGCCACCCTGGACGCGTGTCGGCCGCCGGCCTGTTCGGCCAGGGCGCGCCGGTACAGGGCTTCGTAGCTCTCGGCCACGGCCGCGGCCGAAAAGCGGCTGCGCGCTTCGTCGCGCCCGCGGCGCGCGGCATCTGCCGCGGCGGCGGGGTCGGTCAGCAGTTGGTGCAGGGCCTGCCGCAGTGCTTCGGGGGACGTCACGTCGACCAGCGACACCGCGTCGCCGCCCACCCAGGGCACGGCGCCGCTGTGCGCACCGGCCACCACCGGCAAGCCGATGGCCATGGCCTCGGCGATGACCACGCCGAAGGTCTCCTCCAGCGCCGGGTGCAGCAGCACGTCGCTGTCGGCCATCAGCGCCAGCACGGCGTCGTGCGCCAAGGCGCCGGCAAACCGCAGCCGTCCCGGTCGCGGCTCGGCCAGCCACCAGCGCTGCGCTTCTTCGTCGGGCCCGAAGCCGTGGCCCACCAGCACCAGCTCCGCCTGCGGCAGTGCACGCGCCAGCTCGGCGAAGGCCTGCAGGCCGGCCTGCGCGTTCTTGCGGCGGTCGAAGCCGTGGCCGACCATCAGCACGCGCACGCGGCCCGGCTCGGCCTGCCGCTGCAGTGCGAAGGCGCGCGGC
Source organism: Rubrivivax sp. (assembly GCA_022843905.1). Taxonomy (GTDB): domain Bacteria; phylum Pseudomonadota; class Gammaproteobacteria; order Burkholderiales; family Burkholderiaceae_C; genus Rubrivivax. The sequence continues at coordinate 97,858 of JALHMT010000001.1, read as the reverse complement.
TTGACCGGGTTGGGCACGACGGTGATGGGCACACGCGTCATGCCGGCGATCTCGTCGGCCATGTAGGGCGACACCGCGCTGACGGCCCGCGCCCGGCGCAGCACGTGCCAGGCCATCGCCGCGCGCAGCCATCGATAGCCGCCGTGGCGCAGGTCGGTCTGGAAGCGCGCCACGCGCACGGGAGAGTCGTGGCTGGTGACCAGGTGAGGACGGCCGCTGTCGAGCGCGGCCCAGGCGAACTCGGCGGCCCAGTGCGCATGCACGATGTCGGGCGCGGCCTCGGCCAGTGCGGCTTCGAGCTGGCGGCGCTCGAAGGCATAGAGGTCGACGATGCGGCCCGGCAGGTGGCCGTTGAAGGGCCAGGCGCGTGGACGCATCGGGCACACGGTGTACGTGAAGCCGTCGCCCCGCGCCACCACGCGACCCTGGCGCGTGAGCGGCATGTCGCGGCACAGCGTGATGGCCGAGACACGGTGCCCGCGATCCAGCAGCGCAGCGATCAGCACGCCCATCAGCGGCGCGCCCTCGTAGCCGCGCGGCAGGCCCGCCCCGTCGCCGTGCAGCAGGTGCGCCACGTCGGCGGTGGCAATGGGACCGGCCAGCGCGATGTGCATCAGGGAGCCGCTCCGGCATCGTCGGCGCGCCGCCAGCCGGCCAGGCTGCACAGCAGCGCTGCGGCGCGCGAATCTCCGCTGCGGTTGCGCAACGCCTGGCCCAGTTCGGGACCGAGCACGGCGCCGGGCTGCCAGCGCAACAGCGCGAGGCAGAAACCCAGGCTCAGCAGAGCCGAGGCCACCAACGCGATGCGGTCGTCCTCGAAGCGGCACAGCGCCGACGCCAGCACCACCGCTGCGGCGAACACCAGCGCCCCGCGCCAGGCGCGCCATCCGGCGCCAGACGGCAACTGCAGCCTGGCGGCCAGCGCGCGGTAGACCAGCACCGCGCGCAAGGCGCTGACGCAGGCCACCAGCGCTGCGGCGGCCAGCACCGGCTGCTGGGCCACCGCGGCCAGACCGGCCACCATGACCACCAGGGCCAGGGCCTGCACGCGCATCTCCTGGCCCACGGCGTCCAGGCCGCGCAGCATGGGGCCGGTGATGGCCAGCATCACGAACAGGGGCACGCCCAGGCACATCACCGCGAAGAGGGGGCCCGCGGCCCGCCATTCGTCGCCGTAGAGCACGTCCACCACCACCTGCGCGTGCCAGGCCAGGAACACGAAGACCGGCGTGGCCAGCAGCAGGCCCAGCGACAGCACGGCCAGATAGCCGCGCTGCAGCCGCAGGTGCTCGGCCTGCAGGCGCGCCGCAGAGGCGAAGGCCACCGGCTGCACGGCGCCCACCAGCAGCGTGGCCGGGGCGCGCGAGAGGTTGGACGCCACCGCATACTCGCCCAGCGACGCCGCGCCCCAGAAGCGGTTGATCAGCACCCGGTCGATGCTCTCCAGGCCCCAGTTCACGACGTTGGCCGCGGTGGTGCGCCATCCATAGGCTCTCAGGCCGGCGCTGCCGCTCAGGCGAGGCCAGGGCATGCGGGTCACACTCAGCAGGCCGCCGACCAGCATCCACAGGGCGTGCAGGCCGAAGGCGGTGACCACGCTCCAGGCTCCGAAGCCGGCCAGTGCCATGCCGATGCCCACGCCGCCGTAGGCCACCAGGTAGCCCGACACCTGCAAGGCCTGCAGCCGCTTGATGCGGTACTGCCGCTGCATCAGGCTGGAGGGCAGGTTGGCCAGCGCCTGCAGGGGCACGATCACCGCGCAGGCCAGCACCAGCGGCTGCAGCGCGGCATCGCCCATCAGCGAAGCCACCGGCGCTGCCGCGGCGGCCAGTGCCAGCGAGACCAGCGCCGACATCGCCAGCACCCAACCGAAAGCGCACGCGATGTCGTGTTCGGCAATCTGCGCTCGTTGCACCAGGGCTGCGCCGAGACCGCCTTCGGCCACCAGCCAGGCCAGGCCGACGACCACGATGGCTGCAGCCGCCTGTCCGTAGGCTTCGGGCCCGAGCAGGCGCGCCAGCGCGATCTGCACCACGAACTGAAGCACCGCGCGCAGCGCCGATCCCAGCCAGTTCCAGCTCAGCGCCGACGCGCTGTGGCGTGCGATGTGGCGGGTGTCGGACACGCCTGTCATGCCCTGCGAGCGCCAACGCGTCAGCGCGGGCCGAAGGGCGCAGCGGCGTAGGCCAGGCGGACGCCATCCTCCAGCCCGGTGCGCGCCTTCCAGCCCAGCGCCGCCAGGCGGGAGACGTCGAGCAGCTTGCGCGGCGTGCCGTCGGGTTTGCCGGCATCGAAGTGGATGCGGCCCGTGAACCCCACCACGCGCATCAGCGTTTCGGCCAGTTCGCGGATCGTCACGTCCTGCCCGGTGCCGATGTTGACCAGCGGCCCGCTGTAGCCCTGCAGCATGAGGTGCACGCAGGCATCGGCCAGGTCGTCGACATAGAGGAACTCGCGCCGCGGCGTGCCGCTGCCCCAGACCTCCAGGGATGCGTCGCCGCGCTGCCGGGCTTCGTGCGCCTTGCGCAGCAGCGCCGGCAACACGTGGCTGCTGGCGAGGTCGTAGTTGTCGTTGGGGCCGTAGAGATTGGTCGGCATCACGCTGACGTACTGGCGGCCATGCTGGGCGTTGTAGGCCTCGCACATCTTGATGCCGGCGATCTTCGCGATGGCATAGGGCTCGTTGGTGGGCTCCAGCGGTCCGGTGAGCAGGTAGTCCTCGCGGATCGGCTGCGGGCAGTCGCGCGGATAGATGCAGCTGCTGCCCAGGAACATCAGCCGCTGCACGCCGGCCAGGTGCGCGCCGTGGATGAGGTGGTTCTGGATCTGCAGGTTCTGGTAGAGGAAGTCGGCGCGGAACTGGTTGTTGGCCTGGATGCCGCCGACACGCGCTGCGGCGATGAAGATGTAGTCGGGCCGCTGCTCGGCCAGCCAGGCACGCACGGCGGGGCCGTCCATCAGGTCGAGCTCGTCACGGCCACGCGTGAGGATCTGCACGCCCGGCTCGGCCTGCAGGCGGCGCACCAGCGCGCTGCCGACCATGCCGCGGTGGCCTGCGACGAAGATGCGCCGGGGGGTCTGTGGAGTGGCCATGCAGGATTCCGTGCGTTCGGTTCAGGCGTCGGAAGGACCCAGCAGCCGGGCGCGGTGGGCCGGACTCAGGCTCTGCAGCAGGTCCTGGATGAAGCGTTCGTGCAGCAGGAAGGCCGACGCGTTGTCGTTGTCGATGGACGACACGCGCACCAGCACGCCGTCGGGCACCTTGCCCCGGATGCCGTACTGGATGGTGGCCCAGCGCTGCGCATAGCCGAACTCGGTGATGCGTTCTCCGACCATCAGCCAGTAGGTGATGGGCTCGTTGCGCGCGCCCATGGCCGTGACCAGGCGCTGCACCGGCACCTTCTGGCCGGCGCTCATGACGGTGCCGGGCTCGGTGCCGCGCAGGATGCGGAAGCCCTGGGCCGGGTAGCAGATCTCGGGCCGATGCGTGTTCATGCCCTTGTGCTGGTTGCGCCCGTAGGCCAGTGACAGCATCACGCGGCGGCCGTCGGCATGTCGGTAGGTGCGCGCCAGCGTCTCGTCGTAGGTCTCGTCCAGCAGGCGCTGCAGGTCGGGGCTGGGCGGCAGCGGCAGGATGGAAGTGTCCAGGCTCCAGCCGCCGAAGCTCTTGGGCACGATCTCGGCCAGCCGCTCGCGGCCGGCGACATCGGCCAGGTAGGTGCGGGGCTCCATGGCCACGGCCAGCAGCGCCGCGGCGCACATCGCGCCTGCGGCCAGGGCAGCGCGCAGCATGTCCTTCACGAGGACACCCTGGCGCGGCGGCCGCGGTCGAACCACAGGCCCAGCAGCGAGTCGACGGCGAAGATGAGGATCAAGGCCACCAGGAACAGCACCAGTCCGGCGAAGTCGTGCACGAAGCCCTGGCCCGCCTCGTCGCCGAAGTGGTAGGTCACCAGCACCAGGATCATGACGCGCACGATGTTGGCGACGAAGGCGATCGGGATGATCAGCACGGCCAGCGTGACGTTTCGCGCCATCGAGGTGTAGCGCATCAGGTTCATGTAGAGCAGGCCCAGCGCTTCGAGCGTGAACATCGAGTTCAGGCCGGCACAGGCGTCGGCCACCAGCAACTGGTAGGGGCCCACCGTGAGGATCACGCCCGAACGACCCACCGGGTAGCCCATCGTGTGCAGCAGATCGGCCGCAACGCTGGACACGGCGGCCTTCAGCGGCGCGGTGACCACCGCCACCCAGTCACCCGGCCAGGGGATCATGAAAATCAGGAAGAACAACGGGAACCACGCCACCCGCAATGCGCCGGCGCCGAAGAACAGCAGCAGCAGCGCCACCAGCACGATGATCTGTGCTCCGATCTCCAGCGTCCAGATGACCTGCGAGCGGCCCAGCGCGTAGGACACGATGCCCAGCAGCAGCAAGGCAACGGCGGCCAGCGTCGCGGGTTGTCGCGGCAGTTCGGCCAGCGCTTGCCGCTTGGCGTACAGCAGCCACAGGCTGACGGCCAGGATGATGGGCCCGTGGCCCTGTTCGTCACCGGCCCAGATGGTGTTGGCCAGACCGTGGTAGGCCGGCACGAACATCACCAGCCAGCCGCCCGTCAGCAGCAGCAGGGGCAGCACGGCCGCCACCGGCACCCCCAGCCAGCCTGCCAGGGTGGCCATCACGCCGTGATGCGCCCGGGCGGTGGACACGACCCGCTCAGCCCGTGAATTCGTTGAGGATCACGCCGGCCATCTTGGTGTTGCCGCCGCCGAGCACGGCCACCAGATCCTGCAGCGCGCCGATGCGCGACGAGTGCTTGCGCGCCACCACCAGCGCCGCGCCGCAGCGCGAGGCGATGACCGCACCGTCGGCGCCGTACTGGTGCGCCGGCGTGTCGACGATGACGTGCTCGAAGCGACGCACCAGTTCGCGCATGAGCTGCGGAAAGGCCGGTCGCTCGACCAGTTCGAGCGGGTTCGGCGGCGTCACGCCGACCGGCATCACGAAGAGGCTGGGCACGCCGTGCACGCGCTGCACCACGTGGCGGTCGGTGCGGCCCGACAGGATGCCCGACAGGCCCGTGGCGTTGGGCAGCTTGAAGACTTCGTGCTGACGCGGGCCGCGCATGTCGGCGTCGACCAGCAGCGTGCGGCCACCCAGCTGCGCCAGCACCACCGCGAGGTTGGCGGCGAAGAAGGTCTTGCCGTCGCCCGACTCGGGGCTCACCACGGCCAGCGCGCGCATGGTCTTGTCGGTTTCGCCGAAGACACGCATCAGCACCTGGCTGCGCACGGCACGAAAGGCCTCGGCCTGGCGCGAGAAGGGTTCGTTCAGGGCGACCAGTTCGGGACTGAGCTTGCGCCGCTCTTCGGGCGCGTAGGGGTAGTTGAACTGCTGCGCCAGCGCGAACAGCACGTCGTCGGTGCTGGCCAGGCCGAGCGCGATGGCGGCCTCGCCGAAGCGCACGCCGTGCTTGCGCTGGTGCGCCAGCACCTGTTCGATCTGCTCGGGGCCGAGGTTGCGCGTCTGCGCGATGATGTCGCCGATGGGCCTTTGCGCGGCGCTGCCGGCCTCGGCCACCGGGCTCAGCCCCAGGGGCAGCTCGGCCACCACGGTCTCGCTGAAGGCGTGCATCGAATCGGGCCCCAGGGGGCGGGTGTCGCGAGGTGCGTTCATGGGTCGACGGCCTCAGGAGCCCTTGGCCGACGGTCGCGCCAGCTGGTGCACCACGCGCTGCTGCAGCGCCAGGTTCCTGCGCGCTCCCAGCAGGCCGCGCGAAGCCGGCTTGGGCAGCACGCCCAGCACCGGCAGGTCGAGCGCGGCCACCACGTCCTCGGCCGAGCGCACACGGCGGTCGAGCATCTCGAGCAGCACCGCCACACCCACCGCGAGCAGCGAGCCCACGAAACAGGCGATGAGCAGGTTCAGCGCGATGCGCGGCGAGGCCGGCTCGATCGGCGGCGAAGCCGGCGTCAGCACGTTGACGTTGCTTTGCGTCGTCTGGCCTTCCAGGCTGGTCTGGGTCAGCCGCGCGAGCACGGCGTCGTAGCTGCGCTGCGCGTTCTCCATGTCGCGCACGAGCACGGATCCTTCGTCGCGCACCTGCTTCATGCGCAGCACCTTGTCGCGCTGCACCTGCAGGTCGGCCCGCAGCTGGGCCTCGCGCTGGCGGTTGATGGTGCCGGTGACGCCGACGCCGCTGGTGACGCGGCGCGTCTCCTCGTTGACGCGCGACTGCAGCTCGGCGATGCTGGCGCGGGCCTCGATGACCGCGGGGTGGTTGTCGCCGAAGCGCTGGTTCAGCTCCTTCAGCCGTGCCTCGCTGCGGCTGAGGTCGCCCTTCAGGCCGGCGATGAGCGGGTTGCCCAGCACTTCCTGCAGCTTGTCGCCACTGGCGCCCTGGGCCTGCGCCTGGCGGCTGTTCGATTCACTGGTGATCGCCTGCAGGGCGACGAGCTGCGACGACAGTTCGTTCAGACGCGAGTTCTCGACGTCCAGGCGTTCGTCGGTGGCGATGATGCCCTTGTCCTTCTGGAAGGCGCTGACCCGGCTCTGCGCGGCTTCGAGCGCGGCCCGGGCCTCCTTGGCGCGCGACTCGAAGAAGCTGCTGTACTGGCGGGCCGGGTCGACACGCAGTTCCAGCGAGGTCTCGATATAGGCCTGCACGAAGGCGTTGGCCAGGGCCGCCGCGAAGCGGCCGTCGGGGGCCTTGAAGCCGACGCTGATGACGTTGGACTCGCGCGAGGGCAGCACATCCAGGCTGCGCTGCAGGTTCTCGGCCAGCCAGACCTCGATGGCACCCCGGCCCTGGGTGGCTTCGGTCCACTGCTGGCGCACCTGCGCGTTCTCGGTGAGCCTGAGGTTGCGCACCACGCGCTGCGCGACGCGGTCGCTCTGGATGATGTCGACCTGCGTGGCCATGAAGGCCGGCGACGACATGCCGCCGTAGATCATCGCCGAGACCGGGTCGGGCTTGACGTCGATGACGACGCTGGCGCTTGCCCGGTACTGCTTGGGCAGCAGCAGGCTCAGCACCAGTGCAGCCGCCACCAAGCCCAGCAGCACGCCGACGGCCACGAGCCAGCGTGCACGAAGGATGGAGAAGAACTGGGCGTAGGTCATCGCGGGAAGACCGGTGCACTTCGGGCCATCCCCGACGCACAACAGGGCGCGGCCAAGCGAACGCCGCGGAACCGGCTTCGCCGGGCCGCTGGCGTTGCCCCCTTGAGGTGGGCTGAGCCCGGACATGGGACGCCAGAAGGCGTCCCATGCCTGGCGAAGGCCATCCCGCGATTCCACGCGGGATGGCGCGCGACGCGCGTAGGGGGTGGTTTCATTTCAGAAGAGGCTTTCGCGCACGTAGACGACGTCACCGTCCTGCATGGGGCCGTCCATGCCGGGCTGGATGACCTGCACCTGGCCGCCCGCGGCGCGTCGGTGCACGCGGATGCCCTTCTCGGTGCCGCGCTGCGTGAGACCGCCGCCGGTGGCCAGGGCCTGCATCAGGGTCATGCCCCGCTCCAGGCGCATGGCGCCCGGGCGCTGCACCTCGCCGTAGATGTAGACCAGAGGCTGGCGGTCGACCCAGATGGCGTCGCCGTTGAGGATCAGGATGTCCTTGTCGCGCCCCCCCGGGGCGAAGACCGCGGGCAGGTCGACCTCCACCCGCATGGGTCGGCCGTTTCGCGTGCCGGTCACCACCACCAGATCGGCCCCGCCCACCGCGGTGCCTCCGGCCATGGCCAGCAGATCGGTCAGCCGCATGTCGGCCACTTCCAGCGGGTATCGGCCGGGCCGGTTGACCTGGCCCAGCACGCTGGCCTGGTTGCCGCGCACCTGCAGCACGACGATCGTGACCTGAGGCTGGCGCACGAAGTTGCCGTTGCGCAGCCCATCGGCGATGAGCTTCTCGGCTGCCGTCACCGACAGCCCGCCGATGCGCACGTTGCCCAGCAGCGGGAACGACACCAGACCGGTCTCGGCGATGCGCGTCTCGAGCGTGAGGTCGGGGTTCTGGTAGACACCGATGCGGATGACGTCGCCGGACCCAAGACGGTATTCCTGGGCCGCCGCGGGCGCACCGGCGGCCGGCGCCGAGGCCGGTTGCGCCAGAGCGGCCAAGGGCCCCCCGGCCAGCAGCAACAGGCACAAGGACAGCAAGCGCAGAACGCAGAAAGGGGAAGACATGTGTCGGGTCATCACTTCAAGCCCAGGCCCTTGCTGATGTCGCCCGGGCTCAGCGGCGCACTGGGAGCGGCCAGCGGCGGCGCCGGCGGGGTGGCGACGGGCGCGGCAGAAGGCGCCAGGCCTGCCGGCGCCGACGCGGCCGCCGCCACCGGTTCGCCGAACTTGCCTACATAGGTGACCTTGGCCGATCCGCGCATGGCCTTGATGTCTTCCTCGACCAGCTTGCGCTTGCGGTCGTTGAGCAGGAACTGCTCGATGATCGGACGCGCCTGCTCTTCGGTGATGGGTTGCGTGCGCGAACCCGCCAGCACCAGCACCTGCACGCCGGGGCCGCCCGGCGAAACCAGCGCCTGGCCGTCCTTCATGCGCGCGAAGGCGTCCAGATTGGCCAGCGGCAGCTGTTCGGCGGCTCGCACGGCCTGGTTGACGGCAAAGCGGAAGCCTGCGGTCTTCAGGTGCTCGATGAAGTCGGGCACGGACTTGGCGGCCACCAGCCGCTCGCGCAGCTCGGTCACCTGGTCGGCCCGGGCCTCGATCGAGATCTCCTGCAGGTTGTACAGGCGCCTCTCGCTGAACAGCGCGGGCTTCTCGTCGTAGTACTTCTTGATCTCTTCGGCGGTGGGCTTGAGCGCCGCGTCGCCCACCTTCTCGAGGTAGGCACGCGCCACGATCTCTCGGCGAGCCGCCTCGAGCTGCTGCACGACACGCGGCTCGCGGTCGAGCTTCAGCTCCTCGGCCTTCTGCAGGGCCAGCTCCTGGTCGATCAGGCGCTCGAGGATCTGGCGGCTGGCGGCCTCGGCCTGGTCGGCGCGAAGGCCGCGCTGCTGCTGCAGCGCGAAATTGATCTGGTGGACGGTGATCTCTTCCTTGTTGACCTTGGCCGCCGTCTGACTGGCGGGCTTGTCGGTATCGCTCTGGCCGCAGCCGGCCACCAGCAGGGTCGAAGCGACGACCCCGATGACCCAGGCCCGGCAGGCCAGCGGGTGAGCGCCGTGCATCGTGAATCTCATGGGAAGGACCTCGTCATCGCAGCAGTGGCTGCCCACCAGCCCCGGCAGCCGCCGTTCGGTGGGCACGCCCCGGCGGCTGGCAGCGCCGCGCGCCACCCAGCCGATCGAGCGGGCCAAGTGTAACCGCTGGACCCCTGGCCAAAGGCGGCTTAACAGGCCGTTTCACCTAGGCAAGGTGGTCCGAAATCACCCTCGGAACAAGGGGGTCCGGCAAGGCCGGACAGGATGCTTCAGGACGGTTCAGGTCAGCGACTGCACGCCGGCCAGCTGCCAGCCGTCGGACGCCGACTTGGGGCTGGCCAGCAACCACAGTTCGCGGAACGGAGAGGCGGTCAAGCCCGACTGCTCGCGGATCAGCCCGGAAAACTCGACGCTGGCGACGAAGGCCTCGCGCAGTTCCTCCAGCGCCAGCAGCCTCGCGTCGAGCGACAGCACCTCGGTGTGGTTGGGCGCCGGACCGCGCTCGCGCAGTTGTTCACGCAGGTCGGCCAGCAGGGGTTCGGTGGTGAAGGTGGCCAGGGTCTGCAGGTCGGCGGCGTCCCAGGCGGCCTGCATCTGCACGAAGCTCTGGCGCGCCACCAGCAGCAGCGCGTCGATGTCGACCCCGGAGTCGCGCACGCGCGCCCGGGTGCGCTGCGCCGCCACACGGGCGCGCAGCCGGGTCAGCACTTCACCCCCACGTGCAGGGCGACGACGCCGGCGGCCAGGTTGTGCACGTCGACATGGCCGAAGCCCGCATTCTTCATCATCGCCTTCAAGCTGTCCTGGTCGGGGTGCATGCGGATCGACTCCGCCAGGTAGCGATAGCTGTCCTCGTCCTTGGCCACCACCTTGCCGATGAAGGGCATGACCTTGAAGGAATACCAGTCGTAGGGCTTCTGCAGCGGCGCGGCGACCTTGCTGAACTCGAGCACCAGCAGGCGCCCGCCGGTGCGCAGCACACGCGCCATCTCCTTCAGCGCCAGATCCTTGTGCGTCATGTTGCGCAGGCCGAACGCGACCGTGACCAGGTCGAAGGCGCCGGTGCGGAAAGGCAGCTTCTCGGCATCGCAGGTGGTGGTGGGCAGCGCCAGGCCTTCGTCCAGCAGGCGATCGCGGCCGACGCTGAGCATCGACAGGTTGATGTCGGTGTGCACCACGGTGCCGGACTCACCGACCCGGTGGGCGAAGGCGCGCGCCAGGTCGCCGGTGCCGCCGGCAATGTCGAGCACCTTGTCCCCGTTCTTCACGTTGGCCACGGCCACCGCGTAGGCCTTCCACGCGCGATGCATGCCCACCGACAGGAGGTCGTTCATCAGGTCATAGCGAGCGGCCACCGAATCGAACACGCCGCGCACGCGGCCGGCCTTGTCGGCTTCGTCGACGGTCTTGAACCCGAAGTGCGTCTGCGTCATGCGCGCTCTCTTCGGTTCAGTGGCTGCTGCAGGCGCTGCCCGCAGCCTGCACCATGGGCGCGTCGCGGTCGACTCCGGCGGCAGCCAGCCGCTGTTCGTACTGCGCCCAGAGCTCGGCCTGGTCGGCACCCAGGCGATAGAGGTAGCTCCAGGAGAAGATGCCGGTGTCGTGACCATCGCTGAAGCGCGGTTGCACGGCGTAGTGGCCGACGGGCTGGATGTCGGTGATGACCACGTCGCGCTTGCCGGTCTGCAGCACCTCCTGCCCGGGGCCGTGGCCCTGCACCTCGGCCGAGGGTGAATTGATGCGCATCAATTCGAAGGGAATGCGGAACACCGCACCGTCGTCGAAACCGACCTCCAGTACCCGGGAGGCCTGGTGCACGGTGACAGCAGTGGGCTGCGGCGTGGCTGTCTTGGCATCCATCTTGGAATCTCTCTCGTGGGCTCTCTCGAGCCAGGAGTTTACGGCGCACCCTCGTCGCCCAGCGAGCAGGCTGTGCCAGTCCTTCACGACGGTAGGGCCGATGCAACAGCCCTCGCCGCCGAAAGCCCTACACCAGCACGCGCTCGATGCCGCCCGCGTTGGCGCGCGCCACGTAGTCCTCGAGCCAGCTCTCGCCCAGGATGTTGCGCGCCATCTCGACCACGATGTAGTCGGCTTCCAGAAGCCCGTTGGCCATGTCGCCCTCGTAGCGCTTGAGACCCTGAAGGCAACTCGGGCATGACGTGAGGATCTTCACGTTGGCGCCCGGCGCCACCTTGCCCTCGGCGCGCAAGGCCGCCTCGCCCTTGCGAAGTTCTTCTTCCTTGCGGAAGCGCACCTGCGTGCTGATGTCCGGACGCGTCACGCCCAGCGTGCCGCTCTCGCCGCAGCAGCGTTCGTTCTTCGCCACGTTGGGGCCGACCAGGGCCTTGACGGTCTTCATCGGGTCCTGCAGCTTCATCGGGCTGTGGCAGGGGTCGTGGTACAGGTAGCCACCGTCCATGGTGGGCATGGTGATGCCCTTCTCCAGCAGGAATTCATGGATGTCCACGATGCGGCAGCCGGGGAAGATCTGGTCGAACTCGTAGCCCTGCAGCTGGTCGTAGCAGGTGCCGCAGCTGACCACCACGGTCTTGATGTCCAGGTAGTTGAGCGTGTTGGCCACGCGGTGGAACAGGACCCGGTTGTCGGTGATGATCTTCTCGGCCTTGTCGAACTGCCCGCTGCCGCGCTGCGGGTAGCCGCAGCACAGGTAACCCGGCGGCAGCACCGTCTGCACACCGGCCTGCCACAGCATGGCCTGGGTGGCCAGGCCGACCTGGCTGAACAGGCGCTCGCTGCCGCAGCCGGGGAAGTAGAACACCGCCTCGGTGTCGGCCGTGGTCGCCTGCGGGTCGCGAATGATGGGGACGTAGTCCTTGTCCTCGATGTCCAGCAGCGCGCGTGCCGTCTTCTTGGGCAGGCCGCCCGGCATCTTCTTGTTGATGAAGTGGATGACCTGTTCCTTCAGCGGCGCCGCGCCCAGCGTGGCCGGCGGCGCCGAGGTCTGCTTGCGCGCCGCGGGCTTGAGCAGGTCGTGCATGAAGCGCTGCGCGCGGAAGCCGACGTCGACCATGGCGCCGCGCATCAGCTTGATGGTCTGCGGGTTGGTCGCGTTGAGGAAGGTCATGGCCAGCGCGTTGCCGGGCCGGAAGCTCTTCTTGCCCATCTTGCGCAACAGGTTGCGCATGTTCATGGTGACGTCGCCGAAGTCGATCTTCACCGGGCAGGGCGACTCGCACTTGTGGCACACGGTGCAATGGTCGGCCACGTCCTCGAAGTCCTCCCAGTGCTTCAGGCTCACGCCGCGGCGCGTCTGCTCCTCGTACAGGAAGGCCTCGATGAGCAGCGAGGTGGCCAGGATCTTGTTGCGCGGGCTGTACAGCAGATTGGCGCGCGGCACGTGCGTGGCGCACACCGGCTTGCACTTGCCGCAGCGCAGGCAGTCCTTGATGCTGTCGCTGATGGCGCCGATGTCGCTCTGCTGCATGATGAGCGACTCGTGCCCCATCAGCCCGAAGCTGGGCGTGTAGGCGGCCGACAGGTCGGCCGGCAGGCTGTCCGCCGTGCCGGGGCTGCCCGGCCGCAGCAGCTTGCCCTTGTTGAAGCGACCCTCCGGGTCGACACGCTGCTTGTAGCCGGCGAACGAGGCCAGCTCGTCGTCGGTCAGGAACTCCAGCTTGGTGATGCCGATGCCGTGCTCGCCGCTGATCACGCCGTCCAGCCGCCGCGCCAGCGCCATGATGCGCGCCACGGCCTCGTGCGCCGTCTGCAGCATCTGGTAGTTGTCGCTGTTGACGGGGATGTTGGTGTGCACGTTGCCGTCGCCGGCGTGCATGTGCAGCGCCACCCAGACGCGGCCGCGCAGCACCTCGCCGTGGATCACCTTGCATTGCGCCAGGATGGGTGCGAAGGCGGCGCCGGAGAAGATGCCCTGCAGCGGCTTCTGGATCTGCGTCTTCCAGCTCGCGCGCAGCGAGTAGTCCTGCAACTGCTCGAACAGGGTGCGCGAACGGCCGTCGACGGCGGGCTGCAACACGTCGAGCTGCTCCAGCCAGAACTGCCACAGCTGCTGCACCTCGCGCAGCAGCACCAGGGCCTGCTGCACGCGGTCCTCCAGCAGCTCGGCGCTGGGAATGTCGCCGGCGTCGTCGCTCTTGCCCAGCGGCAGCGACGCGGCGGCGAAGAAGTCGATCAGGCGCTGCGCCAGTTCGAGCTTGTTGCGCAGGCTCAGCTCGACGTTGATGCGCTCGATGCCCTCGGTGTACTCGCCCATGCGGGGCAGCGGGATCACGACGTCCTCGTTGATCTTGAAGGCGTTGGTGTGCCTGGCGATGGCCGCCGTTCGCTTGCGGTCGAGCCAGAACTTCTTGCGCGCGTCGGCGCTGACCGCGACGAAGCCTTCACCGGCCCGGCTGTTGGCGATGCGCACGACCTCGCTGGTGGCACGTGCCACGGCGTCGGCGTCGTCGCCGACGATGTCGCCCACCAGCACCATCTTCGGCAGTCCGCTGCCGTTCAGGGTGCGTTTGCTCTTGGTGGCATAGCCCACCGCCTTCAGGTAGCGGTCGTCCAGGTGCTCCAGGCCGGCCAGGATGGCCCCGCCCGGGCGCCTGGCCTCGGCGAACATGAAGTCCTTGATCTCGACGATGGAGGGCACGGCGTCCTTGGCGTTGCCGAAGAACTCCAGGCACACGGTGCGCACGTGCGCCGGCATGCGGTGCACGATCCAGCGCGCACTGGTGATCAGGCCGTCGCAACCTTCCTTCTGGATGCCGGGCAGGCCGGCCAGGAACTTGTCGGTGACGTCCTTGCCCAGGCCTTCCTTGCGGAAGGTGCTGCCGGGGATGTCGAGTTGCTCCGTGCGCTCCAGCACCTGGCCCGTGGCGTCGAAGTACTTCAGCTCGAAGCGCGCCACCGGCACGTCGTGGATCTTGCCCAGGTTGTGGTCCAGGCGCGTCACCTCGAGCCACTTGGCCTCGGGCGTGACCATGCGCCAGCTCGCCAGGTTGTCCAGGGCCGTGCCCCACAGCACGGCCTTCTTGCCGCCGGCGTTCATGGCGATGTTGCCGCCGATGCAGCTGGCCTCGGCCGACGTCGGGTCGACGGCGAAGACGTGCCCGGCGCGCTCGGCGGCGTCGGCCACGCGCTGCGTCACCACGCCGGCCTCGCTCCACACGGTGGCCACGGGTTGCGCCAGGCCGGGCAGGCTGACCCACTCGACCTCGGTCATCGCCTCGAGCTTCTCGGTGTTGATGACCGCACTTTTCCAGGTCAGCGGCACGGCGCCGCCGGTGTAGCCGGTGCCGCCGCCGCGCGGGATGATGGTCAGCCCGAGGTCGACACAGCCCTTGACCAGGCGCGCCATCTCGGCTTCGGTGTCGGGGGTCAGCACGACGAAGGGGTATTCGACCCGCCAGTCGGTGGCGTCGGTGACGTGCGACACGCGCGACAGGCCGTCGAACTTGATGTTGTCCTTGGCCGTGGCACGGCCCAGCGCGCGGCGCGCCCGCACCCGAAGCGCCTGCACCTCGCCGAAGTGATCGGCAAAGCGCTGCACGGCGGCACGAGCGGCCTTCAGCAGTTCGCCGACGTAAGCGTCACGCACGGCATCCGGGCCGCCATCGGGCGCCGCGGCGGCCTGTCCGGCCGGGGCCGAGGTGGCGCGGCGGCGCTCGATCTCGCCCAGCCGGTGCTTCAGGGCGTCGATCAGCAGACCGCGGCGCTTGGGGCTGTCCAGCAGGTCGTCTTCGAGATACGGGTTGCGCTGCACCACCCAGATGTCACCCAGCACCTCGTAGAGCATGCGCGCCGAGCGGCCGGTGCGGCGTTCCTGGCGCAGCAGGTTCAACAGTTCCCAGGCGCGGGCGCCCAGCAGGCGCTGCACGATCTCGCGGTCGGAGAAGGAGGTGTAGTTGTAGGGGATCTCGCGCAGGCGGGCGGCGCCGATGTCGGCGGACTGGGCAGCGGCGTCCGCTGCAAGCGCGGCGGGGGTCGGCAGGGCTTGGGGGGCGTTCATGGAGAGCAAGGAGTGGGCCCGGCGCTGGCGGCGGCGGCGGCGCATGTCGGCTTTGTGCGACAGCTGCAATGCTAGTCGAAGGCCCTGGCATGACGCTCCTGGGGCGATGCGACCTCGCCCGGAGGATGGACGGACGGGCGCATGGGCTATCCCGGATTGCGGGAATGGACGAGCGGTGCGAGAAACACGACTGTCATCTGCCGTCCCTACACTCCGGCCCGCTTCATGGCTGTCCGACAGGGGGCGGCCTGCCCTTGAGCAAAACCCAGACCGAGGAGTCCCCATGCGTGTTCCGTGTTCCTTCCGGCCTTTGCGCCGCGCCGTCGTAACAGCCTTGCTGGGCGCCGCCGTTGCCCTGCCGGCCGCTGCGCAACCGCGGCCCGTCGAGATCCAGATGTGGATGGGCCTGACCGGCCAGGGCGGTGAGTTGCTAACCCGCTTCGGCGAGGATTTCAACAAGACGCAGAGCGACTACCGCGTGGTCGTCTCGTTCAAGGGCCAGTACCCCGAACAGCGCGCCGCAGCCGTGGCGGCGTTCCGCGCCGGCAACCCGCCGCACATCATGCAGATGTTCGACGCCGGCAGCGGCGACATGATGCAGGCCAAGGGCGCCGTGGTGCCGGTGAGCGAGGTGTTCAGGCGCGCCGGGCTGCAGTTCAACCCGGCCGACTTCATCGCCCCGGCCCAGGGCTACTACGGCCTGCCCAACGGTGAACTGCTGTCGATGCCCTTCAACGTCAGCACCACGGTCCTTTTCTACAACAAGGACGCCTTCCGCAAGGCCGGGCTCGACGCCGAGAAGCCGCCCCAGACCTGGCCGCAGCTCATCGACGCGGCCAAGAAGATCCGCAGCACGAACGCCGCCGCCTGCGGCTACACCACCACCTGGATGGCCTGGGTGATGCTGGAGCAGTTTGCCTCGCGCCACAACATCGCCTTCGGCACCCAGGGCAACGGCCGCGGGGGTCTCGACGCCACGCTGCAGCTGGCCAACAACAAGGTGCTCGAGCGCCAGCTGCAGACCCTGGTGGACATGCAGAAGGACAAGAGCTTCGACTACGGCGGCCGCAGCAACGACGCCGCCGCCAAGTTCATCAGCGGCCAGTGCGCGATGCTCACCCAGAGCTCCGGCGGCCTGGGTGCCATCGAGCGCGACGCGAAGTTCGCCTTCGGCACGGCGCAGATGCCGCACTGGCCCGACGTGCAGGGCGCGCCCTTCGCCACCACCATCGGCGGCGCCTCGCTGTGGGTGTTCAACGCACCCAACCGCAGCCAGGCCGAGTTCCGCGGCGTCGCGCAGTTCCTGAACTACCTGCGCAGTGACAAGGTCATGACGGAGTGGGCCAAGACCACGGGCTTCCTGCCCGCCACCAACAGCGCCTTCAAGGCCATGCAGGACGAGGGCTTCTTCGCCAAGAACCCGGGCCGTGACGTGCCCATCCTCAGCCTCATCGGCGCGGCCAAGGGCGAGAACACCAACGGCTATCGCTTCGGCCGCTGGACCGAGATCCGCGACGTCTTCCACGAAGAAGTGGAAAAGGCCCTGCAGGGCAATCAGAGCCCTGCCGACGCCCTGCGCAACACCGAGCGCCGCGGCAACGCGCTGCTGCGCGCCTTCGAGCGCACCGCGGGCTGAACATCCGGGCCCGGTTCACATCCCGGCGGCGGCCCAGGACGGGCCGCCGTCCTTTTTCGGGTGCCGGCGGCGCGCGCACGCACCCACGCTAGCATCGCCCCCCATGCAACGCCGCGTCGTCTTTCCGCACAGGCTGCTGCCCTGGCTGCTGCTCGCGCCGCAGCTTGCCGTGACCTTCATCTTCTTCTACTGGCCCGGTGGCCAGGCGCTCTACATGAGCGTGCTTCAGCAGGACGCTTTCGGCACCAGCGTGAAGTTCGTCGGCCTGGAGAACTTTCAGGCCGTCTTCGCCGACGAGGGCTACCTGCAGGCCTTCTGGCGCACCCTGTATTTTTCGACCGCCGTCACGCTGCTGGCCATGCTGCCGGCGCTCGTGCTGGCCGTGATGGCCGACCGCATCGTTCGCGGCGCCACCGCCTACACCACGGCGATGCTGATCCCCTACGCCATCGCACCGGCCGTGGCCGGCGTGCTGTGGCTGTTCATGTTCAACCCTTCGATCGGCGTGCTGGCCTGGTGGCTGAAGGCGCTGGGGGTGGACTGGAACCCCACGCTCGATGGCTCCGACGCGATGTGGCTCGTCATCTTCGCCTCGGCCTGGAAGCAGGTGGCCTACAACTTTCTGTTCTTCCTGGCCGGACTGCAAAGCATTCCCAAGAGTCTGCTGGAGGCTGCCGCCATCGACGGTGCACGGCCGATGCGGCGCTTCTGGACCATCGTGTTCCCGCTGCTGTCGCCCACCACCTTCTTCCTGCTCGTGGTCGGACTGGTCTACGCCTTCTTCGACACCTTCGGCGTCATCAGCGCCGTCACGCAGGGCGGGCCTGCAGCGGCCACAGAGACGCTGGTCTACAAGGTCTACAAGGATGGCGTGCACAACCTCGACCTCGGCGGCAGCGCCGCGCAAAGCGTGGTGCTGATGATCATGGTGGTGGCACTGACGGTGCTGCAGTTCCGCTTCGTCGAACGCCGGGTGCACTACGCATGAGCGGCAGCGCCGACACCGCCGATCCGCTGCGCCCCGGCATGGCCTGGCTGGCCCACGCCGTGCTGTGGCTGGGCCTGGCCATCACGGCCTTTCCATTGTACATCGCCTTCGTGGCCAGCACCCTGACCGCGCCCGACGTGGCGCAGGCGCCGATGCCGGTGCTGCCCGGCCCGCACGGCCTGGACAACTACCGCGCCATCCTGCTGCAGGGCATGAAGGGCACCTATCTCAGCCCGCCGGTGTGGCAGATGATGTGGAACAGCCTGCTGATGGCGCTCATCATCACCGCCGGCAAGATCGCGCTCAGCCTGCTGTCGGCCTACGCGATCGTGTTCTTCAGCTTCCCCGGGCGCATGCTGGCCTTCTGGACCATCTTCCTGACGCTGATGCTGCCCGTGGAGGTGCGCATCCTGCCCACTTACGCGGTCGTCAGCGACCTGGGACTCATCAACACCATGACTGGCCTGACGCTGCCGCTGATCGCCAGCGCCACCGGCACACTGCTGTTCCGCCAGTTCTTCCTGACCATCCCCGACGAACTCGTCGAGGCGGCGCGCATCGACGGCGCCGGACCGCTGCGCTTCTTCAAGGACGTGGTGCTGCCGCTGTCGGCCACCAACATCGCGGCACTGTCGGTGATCCTGTTCATCTACGGCTGGAACCAGTATCTCTGGCCACTGCTGATCACCACCGACAACCGGCTGGACACCATCGTCGTGGGCATCACCAAGATGATCGGCACCGGCGACGCCACCACCGACTGGCCGCAGGTCATGGGCACCACGCTGCTGGCGGTGCTGCCCCCGGCGCTGGTGGTGGTGCTGATGCGGCGCTGGTTCGTCAAGGGCCTGGTGGACAGCGAAAAATAGGCTCAGCTCCAGAAAAGGGACAGTCACGATGGCATCCATCAGCCTGCGCCAGGTGGTCAAACGCTACGGCAGCGGCGCATCGGCCAACCAGGTGATCCACGGTGTGGACGCCGAGATCGCCGATGGCGAGTTCGTCGTCATCGTCGGCCCCAGCGGCTGCGGCAAGAGCACGCTGCTGCGCATGGTCGCGGGTCTGGAGGCCATCAGCGGCGGGCAGATCGCCATCGGCGGGCGTGTCGTCAACGATGTCGAACCCAGCGAACGCGACATCGCGATGGTGTTCCAGAACTACGCGCTGTACCCGCACTTCAAGGTCTTCGACAACATGGCCTACGGGCTGCGCATCCGCAAGCTGCCCGAGGCCGAGGTCAAGGCGCGTGTCGAGAAGGCGGCCAGGACGCTGGAGCTGTCGCACCTGCTCGACCGCAAGCCGCGGCAGCTCTCCGGTGGCCAGCGCCAGCGCGTGGCGATGGGCCGCGCCATCGTGCGCCAGCCGCAGGTCTTCCTGTTCGACGAGCCGCTGTCCAACCTGGACGCCAAGCTGCGCGCGCAGACGCGGCTGGAGATCCAGAACCTGCACGCCGAGCTCGGCGTCACCAGCCTGTTCGTCACGCACGACCAGGTCGAGGCGATGACGCTGGCCGAACGCATGATCGTGATGAACAGCGGCCGCATCGAGCAGATCGGCACGCCGGAGCAGGTCTACGGCAGCCCGGCCAGCACCTTCGTCGCCGGCTTCATCGGCTCGCCGCCGATGAACCTGATGCCCGGCCAGAGCGAGGGCACGGGATTCGCCATCGGCGGACAGTTGCTGCCACTGCCCGTGCCCGCGCCGCGCACCGGTCCGCTGACCCTGGGCATGCGTCCGGAGCATGCCGAACTGCATCCCGACGGCGCCTGGCCCCTGAAGGTCGAGATGCTGGAGATGCTGGGCGCCGAGCGCCTGGTCTATGGCAAGCTCGGCGACTCGATGTTCACGCTGCGCATCGAAGGCACGCTGGTGCCGCCGCAGCGTGGCGACGTGGTGCGCATGGCGGTGCGGCCGCAGCACCTGCACTGGTTCGATTCGGCGACGGGTCAGCGGGTCGGGACGTGAGCAGCCCCGTCGGACGGCAGACGGCGATGTCCACGCCCTGGTCGCTTCCGCTCTGGATCGCCCATCGGGGTGCGGGCAAGCTCGCGCCCGAGAACACCCTGGCCGCCTTCCGCCTGGGCGCGGCCTGCGGCTACCGCGCCTTCGAGTGCGACGTGAAGCTCAGTCAGGACGACCTGCCCTTCCTGCTGCACGACGACACGCTGGAACGCACCACCAACGGCGCCGGCACCGCCGGCGACCAGCCCTGGCAGGCGCTGAGCCAGCTCGACGCAGGCAGCTGGCACGGCCGCATCCATGCCGGCGAGCCGATGCCCACGCTGGCCGCCATCGCGCGCTACGTGCAGCGCAACGGCTTCGCGCTGAACATCGAGATCAAGCCCACCCCCGGGCTTGAACTGCATACCGGCGAGGTGGTGGGCCGCGCCGTGCGCGACTTGTGGAGCGGTGTCACGCCGCTGCCGCTGTTCAGCTCCTTCCGCCCCGAAGCGCTGCAGGGCGCGCGCGACACCGCGCCCGACGTGCCGCGGGCGCTGCTGCTCGACACGCTGTGGGACGGCTGGTTCGACATCGCGCGCGCGCTCGGCTGCGTGGCCGTGGTGACCAACCACAACGTGATGGATGCCGCCGTGATGTCGCAGTTGCATGGCGCCGGCCTGCGCGCGCTGTGCTACACCGTCAACCTGCCGCAGGACGCCCGCCGCCTCGTCGCGCTGGGCATCGACGGCATCATCACCGACGCCGTGGACCGCTTCAGCGCGCACGATTCCTCGGTGATCGACTGAATCCGGCGCAGCGGCGCCACCCGGGCCTCAGGTTCTTCCGTGAGCTGCCGATAGGCCGTCAGGCCCAAAAGCCTGTCCCTTGCCATCCCGGCCCGGGACCTCACGGAAGACCCATGAAACACAAACTTCTACTGGCCGCCCTGTGCGCGGCTCCTTTCCTGGCGACGGCCGGACCCGTCAACCTCGTGGTGAACGGCAGCTTCGAGGACGTCAGCTTTGCCGACGGTGTGCAGTCGCAAGGCGCTGGCTCGTGGTCGACCTATGCGTCGCTGCCCGGCTGGAACGGCGAACCGGGCGGCATCGAAGTGCGCAACGGCGTCGCGGGCCTGGCCGGTGACGGCAGCAGCTTCGTCGAGCTCGACACGAACAGGAACAGCGGCATGTGGCAGAGCCTGGTCACCGTGCCGGGACAGGCCTACCTGCTGAGCTTCCTGTACTCGCCGCGCCCGGGCGTCAGCGATGCCGGCAACACCAACGACATCGTGATCAGCTGGAACGGCAGCCTGCTCGACAAGGTGGGCGGCGCGGGCGGCGCCCTGCACGCCTGGCAGGAGTTCAGCTACCTCGTGTCCGGCACCGGCAACGACGTGCTGCGCTTCCATGCCACCGGCAAGAGCGACTCGCTGGGCGGCTCGCTGGACCGTGTCTCGGTGACCGGCAACGGCGGCAGCAACGCCAGCGTCGTGCCCGAGCCGGCGAGCCTGGCGCTGGTGATGACGGCGCTGCTGGGCGGTGGCCTGCTGCGCCGCCGACGCGCCACGGCGCAGGACTGAGCCCCCTGCCGCATCCGCAGCGCGGCTTCGGTCCGCTCAGGTCCGGGGCCGCACGTCGGCCTCGGCACCGAGCTGCTCGTCGTCCTCGTCGGGACGCGGCAGCTCGGCGAGCCGGCGGATGGACGGCAGCGACCAGGCCACGGCCACCAGCAGAACGCTGGTGCCGCCGGCGAACCACAAGGTCGCGCGCAGCCCGACGTTCTCACCCAGCCACCCGCCCACCAGGGCGCCGGGGCCGGCCGCCAGCAGCGTCAGCCAGCGCATCGCGCTCGTCATGCGCCCCAGCAGCGGTTGCGGCGTGACCGCCTGGCGCAGGGCCAGGAAGTTGATGAAGATGAACACCGCGCCGGTGCTGAACAACATCAGCATCAGCGCAAAGGCGGCCACGCCCCAGGGGCCGGCCGGTGCAGCCGCCAGCAGCAGCCAGCCGCTGCCCACCACGGCGAAACCCAGCACCAGGCAGGGCCCCGGGCCGAAGCGGTGGCTGATGCGGTGGCCCAGCATGCTGGCCACGATGGTGCCCAGCCCCATGCCCATGTAGCACAGGCCCACCTGCTGCTCGCTCAGGCCCAGGGTGCGCGTGGCCACCAGGATCTGCACCACCATCGCCGCGTGGTGGCACATCTGCCACACCGCCATCAGCAGCGCCAGCGTGACCAGCAGGCGGTGCGTGACGACGAAGCGCAGGCCGACCTTCAGTTCCTGCCAGAAGTGCGTGCCGGCACGCGCATTCAGGCGTTCATGGATGCGTATGCCGCGCAGGATCAGCGCCGAGATCAGCAGCAGCACGGCGTCCACCAGCAGCGCCAGCGGCGCGCCGACCAGCTTGATGAGCAGCCCGGCGAAGCCCGGCCCGGCCACCTCGGCACCCGACACCGCCAGCGCATTCTTGGCATGTGCCTCGACCAGGCGATCGCGCGTGACGACCTGGGTCAGCACGATCTGCGCGGCGCTGCCCGATACCGTGTGCACCAGCCCCACGATGAAGCCCACGACGTAGAGCCAGGCCATGTTCAGCCAGTCCATCCACCAGGCCAGCGGTACCGTGACCAACGCAAAGGCCACGACTGTCTCGCCGACGACGTAGACCGGCAGCTTGCGCACGCGGTCGAGCCACACGCCCGAGGGCAGCGAGAACAGCAGGAAGGGCACGATGCCCACCGCCGTGAGCAGGCCCATCTGCGTGGGCGTGGCGTGCAGCAGCACGGCCGCGGTGAGCGGCAGCGCCAGCATCGAGACCTGACCGCCGAAGGAGCTGATGAGGATGGACGTCCACAGCCGGCGGTAGGCCGGCTCGCGCAGCAGGTCGTTCGGCGGCAGCGACCAGCGCAATCAGGCCCCGGCGCGGCGGCCGGCCCCTCGGGTCAGCGGCTTCACGACCGGTAGTCGGCGTTGATGCTGACGTAGTCGTGCGAGAGGTCGCAGGTCCACACGGTGGCGTGTGCCGGGCCGCGGTGCAGGTCCACGCGCACGGTGATCTCGCTGCCCTTCATCACGCGCTGGCCGTCCTCCTCGCGGTAGTCGGGGTGGCGGCCGCCCTGGCGCGCCACGTGCACGTCGTCGAGGAAGAGATCGATCAGCGTCTGGTCCAGGTCATGGATGCCGGCGTAACCCACCGCCGCCAGGATGCGGCCGAGATTGGGGTCGCTGGCGAAGAAGGCGGTCTTGACCAGCGGCGAGTGCGCGATGGCGTAGGCCACCTGGCGGCACTCGGCCTTGTCGCGGCCGCCGTCGACGCGCACGGTGATGAACTTGGTTGCACCTTCGCCATCGCGCACGATGGCCTGCGCCAGCGTGCGCGCCACGTCGAACACCGCCTCGCGCAGCAGCGCACCTTCGGGCGATTCGAGCTGTTCGATCACCGGGTGGCCGGCGCGCTGGGTGGCAGCCAGCACGAAGCTGTCGTTGGTGCTGGTGTCGCCGTCGATGGTGATGCGGTTGAAGGACTGGTCGGCCGCTTCGCGCACCAGCGTCTGCATCAGGTGCGGCGCGATCACGGCGTCGGTGGCCATGAAGCCCAGCATGGTGGCCATGTTCGGGCGGATCATCCCGGCACCCTTGCTGATGCCGGTCACCGTCACGGTCCTGCCGGCGATCTGCACCTGGCGCGACGCCGCCTTGGGCAGGGTGTCGGTGGTCATGATGCCTTGTGCGGCCTCGGCCCAGGCGTCGGGCCGAAGCGCAGCGATGGCCGCGGGCAGGCCGGCCTCGATGCGCTCGACCGGCAGCGTCTCCATGATCACGCCGGTGGAGAACGGCAGCACCTGCTGCGCCTGCAGGCCCATCAGCGCCGCCAGGCTGTCGCAGGTGCGGCGCGCGCGCGCCAGCCCGTCGGCCCCGGTGCCCGCGTTGGCGTTGCCGGTGTTGATGACCATCGCGCGGATCGCCGTGGCGGCCGCCAGGTGCTCGCGGCAGAGCTGCACCGGCGCGGCACAGAAGCGGTTCTGCGTGAAGACGCCGGCGGCGGCACTGCCCTCGTCGAGCGCGATGACCACCAGGTCGCGGCGGTTGGCCTTGCGCACGCCGGCCATCGTCACCCCCAGGCGGACGCCGGCAACGGGAAAGAGCTCGTGGGCTTCGGTGACGCGCAGGTTGACGGGCATGGCGGAATGCAATTGGGGTGGAGCCGGCATTGTAGGAGTCGGGCCCGCGGTGCCCGCGGCGCCACGGGCGGCGTCACCCGCTGCATGACCGAGCGCATCACACCGGCACCCCCGATGGTGTGACCGATGTGGGTCATTGCTCACTGCCGGATACTTCGCTGTCAACCGGATGCAGCGCGCATCGGTTGTCAATCCGGCGCCCGGAGGTCCCGGGTCTTCTCGTTTCGAAAGGTTTCGCATGTCGCGTCTCCCGGCCTGGCTGGCTTCCTGCCTCGTGCTGTCCCTGCTGGCGGCCTGCGGTGGCGGCGAAGAGGTGGGCGACGACGCACGCGAGTCCGCGTCCGAGGCGTCGCGGACGGCACTCGCAGCCGTCGAAGCCGTCGCGATCTACGACTCGCCGGCGACGCCGGCCGGCACCCCCGCAGCCCTGCCCATCTTCGAATGGACGCTGCTGGAGCCGCAGATCCCCGCGCCGGCCGGTCGCGGCGAACTGCTGTCGGTCACCCGCCTGGGCCGCATCGCCGCGGCCGACATCAGCCAGGCCTCGCAGTCACCGGGCGTCCGCACGCCCCTGGTGGCCGCCACCTACGACGTAACGACCTGGCGCATCGACTACACCACGCTCGACGGCCAGGGCCGGCACGTCACGGCCTCGGGTCTGGTGGCGGTGCCCGACAAGGCGCCCGGCCGCGCCAGCCCGGTGGTGAGCTACCAGCACGGCACCATCTTCTACGACGCCGAAGCGCCCAGCAACGCCGTGACGCCCGACGCGCCACCGGTGGTGATGGCCTCGCTGGGCGCCATCGTGCTGGCCCCCGACTACGTGGGCTATGGCGCGTCCAGGGGCGTGCAGCATCCCTACCTGCTGTCCCACCCGACGGCAGCCGCGGTGGTGGACCTGCTCACGGCGAGCCTGTTCTGGCGCACGCAGACCGGATTGCGCGGCAACGGCCAGCTGTTCCTGGTCGGCTACTCGGAAGGCGGCTACGCCTCGCTGGCGGCGCAGCGTGCCATCGAGCAGGGCGACAGCAACCCCCACCGCGCCATGCTGGTGGCCAGCGTGCCGGGGGCCGGGCCCTACGACGTCGCCGCCACGCTCGACCTGCTGCTGGAGCGCGTGCGTGACCAGAACCGCCTGCTGGGCGCACTGATCGACCCCGGATCGCTCAGGCGGCTGGGCTCCACGGTGCGCGACGAGGTGCGGCGCGCGCTGTTCCGCGAGTTGATCCCCAGCGACGCCGACGTGTCCTTCCAGAGCAGCTTCATCGACAACTTCCTGGCCGACGACCGCCAGGCCATCGCACGCGACAGCGACGTGCACGACTGGCGGCCGCAGCGGCCGGTGTCGATGTTCCACGGCCGCGAGGACCGCACCGTGCCCTACGCCGTCGGCGCGGGCACGCTGCTGGCCATGCAGTCGCGCGGCGCGCCGGCCGTGAGCCTGACCGACTGCGTGGCCTCGCCCACCACCGATCACCTGCCCTGCGTGGCGCCGTACTGGCAGTTCATGCTGGGCCAGCTGGCCCCGCTGGTGCGCGACCTCTGATCAGGCAGCGGGCCGGGGCGGCGCGTCCTCGTCGTCGGCACCCGGCTCGCGTTCGAAGGCCGAGCAGCCGCCATGCGGCATCGAGCGCACGCGCGGCCCGTCCGGCAGCGCGCACGCCGCGGCACTGCCCCCGTGCAGCATGCGCAGAAAGTGATGGCAGTGCCAGCAGGGCTGCACACGCTGGCCCCAGGGCTGGAAGTGGACGGCCGTCGTGGCGGCGGACTTGCAGTGGGCAGCAGACATGCCGCGAGCGTGCCTCCGTGCTGGCTCAGCCGCTGAGCCAGCGGATGTCAGCCCTTTGGTGCAGATTGGGCCTGCCAGGTCGCGGCGCGTTGCCGTCCGCCAGCCACCACCCCGGGCGCGAGACCGCCCGGCGCGGCGTCAATAGCCGAGCATGTTGACCCGCACCTGCACCAGGTGCGCCAGGCTCAGCGCCTTGGCCCGCTCGGCATCGCGGTCCTTCAGCGCGGCCACCAGCTCACGGTGCTGGCGCTGGTACTCCAGGCGGCGCTCGGGCGTGGCGCTGCGGCGCTTGAGCATGCCCCACTCGCTCTGGGAGCGCACGGCGTTCATCATCGCGAAGACGGTCGAGATGAAGCCGTTGTGCGCGGCGTCGGCGATAGCACCGTGCAGCTGGCCGTCCCAGTGCTCGAACTCTTCCAGCGTGGTGGCCGCTTCGGCGCGCGCATTGCACTCCTCCATGCGGGAGAAGTCGGCCGCCGTGGCGTTGCCGATGACCATCTCGATCAGCGACGGCTCCAGCACCAGCCGGGCGCTCATCAGTTCAGCCGGGCTGACGGCCAGCACGGCGGCTCCCTGCGATGCAGCCGACCATCCGGCCATGGCCTCGTGCACCCTGTCGCTGACGTAGGTGCCGCTGCCCACGGTCTGGGTGATGAGGCCGCGCCGCTTGAAGTCGAGCAGCACGCGGCGCACGGTCGATCGGCTGAGGCCGAAGCGGTCGCCCAGCTCGCGCTCCGTGGGGATGCGGTGACCTGCGCGCCAGGTGCGCGAGCGCAGGTTCTCGACGATCGTGTCTCTCAGCGCAGCAGCGGCATCCATGAGGGGGTTTCGGGCTGACGGTGTGACCGAACTGGGCCTGAATGGTAGCATTTGGGCCAAAATTCTGAAGTCCCGATTCTCTCTCGGCCGCCCGACACCGATCCAGGAGCCCCCGATGCGCCTAGCCACCTTCGTCCACCAGGGCCGACGCCGCGTGGGCGCCGTTTCCGACGATGGTCTCAGCGTGCGGCCCTGCCGCCTGGACGACGCAGCTTCGGCGCAGGCCGGCATGCTGCAGCTGATCGAGGCCGCGGCCAGGGGCGGCGCCCTGCCCTCGCCCGAGGGTGAGGCGCTGCCGATCGACGACGTGCAGCTCGAAGCGCCCCTGCCGCTGCCGCGCCGCAACCTGTTCTGCGTCGGGCGCAACTACCATGCCCATGCGAGGGAACTGCGCGACACCGTCTTCAAGGCCAGCAACGCCAGCACCGAAGCCTGGCCCATCGTGTTCACCAAGGTGCCCGAGACCGTGGTGCCGCACCTGGCCGACGTGCGGCTGCCGGGCGCCGCGATCTCGTCGCAGATCGACTACGAGGCCGAGCTGGCCATCGTCATCGGCAAGGCCGGCCGCAACATCACGCGCGAGGCGGCGCTGTCCCACGTGTTCGGCTACACCATCGTCAACGACGTCACCGCGCGTGACGTGCAGATGCGCCACCAGCAATGGGACCTGGGCAAGAGCTTCGACAGCTTCTGCCCGATGGGCCCGTGGATCGTCACCGCCGATCAACTGGACGGCACCGACACCCGCGTGCGCTGCTGGGTCAACGGCGAACTGCGCCAGGACGCACGCACCACCGACCTGATCTTCGACCTGCCCACCTTGATAGAGACCTGCTCGCGCGGCATCACGCTGCTGCCGGGCGACGTCATCGCCACCGGCACGCCGGCCGGCGTGGGCATGGGCATGAATCCGCCGCGCTGGCTGCAGCACGGCGACGTGGTGCGCATCGAGATCGATGGCATCGGCATCCTGCAGAACCGTTTCGTGGAGACCCCCTGATGAACCAGCGCCGACATCTCCTGACCATTGCCGCCGCGCTGCTCGCGCTGGCGGGGCCGCACGCCGGCGCTCTCGCCCAAAGCAACTGGCCCGAGAAGCCGATCACCATGATCGTGCCCTTCCCACCCGGCGGCGTGGCCGACGCCGTGGCCCGCCCGGTGGCCGAGGCCCTGGGCAAGGAACTCCGGCAGACCGTGGTGGTGGAAAACCGCGGTGGTGCCGGTGGCGCCACCGGCAACAGCGCCGCGGCGCGCGCAGCGCCGGACGGCTACACGATCCTGATGAGCCTGTCGTCGATCTCCATCCTGCCCGAGGCCGATGCGCTGCTGGGCCGCAAGCCCGCCTACACGCTCGACCAGCTCAAGCCTATCGCCCGCTTCACGGCCGACCCCACCGTGCTGGTGGTGCGCGCCGAGTCACCATGGAAGACCGTGGCCGAATTCGTGGCCGACATGAAGAAGCGCCCCGGTGCCTTCAACTACGGCAGTTCGGGCAACTACGGCACCATGCACGTGCCGATGGAGATGCTCAAGGCCAGCGCCGGTTTCAGCATGGTGCACATCCCCTACACCGGCGCCGGCCCCGCCGTGCTGGCCCTGCTGGGCGGTCAGGTCGATGCGCTGTCCAGCGGACCGGCGAGCGTGGTGCAGCACATCAGGTCGGGCAAGCTGCGCGCGCTGGCGCACTGGGGCGACAAACCCCTGGCCGCCCTGCCCGAGGTGCCCAGCCTGACGCAGGCGGGCTTCCCGGCCCAGTTCGCGCAGTGGTCGGCGCTGTTCGTGCCGGCCGGCACGCCCGAGCCCATCGTGCAACGGCTGCGGGAGGCTGCGCGCAAGGCCGCCGCCGACCCGCAGGTCGTCAGCACCATCGGCCGCGCCGGCAGCCCCATCGAGTACCTCGACGCGCCGGAGTTCCAGGCCTACTGGCGCAACGACGCTGCGAAGATGGTCGAGGCGGTGCGCCGCATCGGCAAGGTCGACTGACAAGCCCGGAGTCGTCAGCGTGGCGCCGACGCCGGTGCCACGATGACATCGGCCTTGCCACCCAGACAGACCGACGTCTGACCCGGTGCGCAGGGCGCCGGCTCGGGCGGGGGCGGTGGGCGCGGCCCCTTCGCTCCGCCGGGCGGTGCCAGCAGCGACAACACGATGGCGGCCGCCGTGGCCACGCCGAGCAGCAGCAGCAGCAGGCGACGGCGCCCGCTCAACGGGCGGTACTCGTCGTCGTCCTTCACCGGCTGCAGGCGCCGCGATCGGGCTGCCGGGCCCAGGCGGCCGGCGTCGACCGACACTGCATCAAGGCATGGCCCACGACGCACTCATCGAGGGGCGCGCACCGAAGTGCTCCCACCACCGGGCCAGCTTGGGGTGCGTGGCACGCCAGCCCAGGTCGGCGAAACGCAGATCCAGGTACCACAGGGCGCAGCCGACGGTGATGTTGCCGATGTGCACCGTCTCGTCGATCGACGGCGTGCCGTGCTCGAGGGCACGCAGCGAGGTGGCGATCTTGTCGAGTTGTCCACGCTTCCAGTCGGCCGAACGCTGGGCCTCCGGGCGCACCAGGTCTTCGTAGCGCACCAGCAGCGCGGCGTCGAGCACGCCGTCGCCCAGCGACTGCAGCGTCAACGCGTTCCAGCGGCCGGCGTCCCTGGGGAACAGGGCGCCGCCACCGACCTGGTCGAGGTACTCGCAGATGACGCGGCTGTCGTACAGCGCCTGGCCGTCGTCGGTGATCAGGGTGGGCACCTTGCCCAGCGGGTTGGCGGCGACGATGGCGGCATCGCGGTCGACGGGGTGCGCCTTGCAGGCCAGGAATTCGATGCGGCCCATCAGGCCGAGTTCATGCGCACTGGCCAGGCACTTGCGCACGTACGGCGACGTGGGGGAGAAGAAGAGCTTCAAGGCGGTCTCGTTGGATTCGGGGGCCTGAAGGCTAACCCGCTTTGCGCCGGACCGGGTTGCACCACGGGCCGCTACCATGCCAGCATGCGCCGTCGCGATGCCCTGGCCTGCGGGCTCACCCTCTCCAGCCTGTTCGCAGGCAGGCGGGCCGAGGCCGCCCCCTCGACCCTGCCCCAGGCCGCCGCGGTGCCGGGCGGCGTGGCCCTTCTGCCGCTGGGGCCGCTGGGGCCGCTGGGCGCCACGGCGCCTTCGGCACGTCCTTCGGCCCGCTACCAGGGCGACACCGTGCTGGTGCGCCCGCAGGGTCGGGAGTGGCTGGCGGTGGTGGGCATCCCGCTGGCTGCCGACCCCGCGGTGCCGCAGACGCTCGAGGTGGTGGAGGCCGACGGCCGCGAGCGCCGATTGAGCTTCGAGCTCAAGCCCAAGCGATACGCCGAGCAGCACCTGAAGGTGGCACCGCGGCACGTCGAGCTGTCGCCGCAGGACCAGGCCCGCACCCAGCAGGAACGGGCCCACCTGCGCGAGGTGCTCAAGCGCTACAGCGCCGATCGCGAACCGGCAAGCCTGCGCCTGCAGTTGCCGGTGGAAGGGCGTCGCTCGTCTTCGTTCGGGCTGCGCCGCTTCTTCAACGGCCAGCCGCGCAATCCGCACGGCGGCATGGATATCGCCGCGCCCACCGGCAGGCCCGTGCACAGCGCTGCCGCCGGCGAAG
Organism: Rubrivivax sp.; assembly: GCA_022843905.1. Lineage (GTDB taxonomy): Bacteria > Pseudomonadota > Gammaproteobacteria > Burkholderiales > Burkholderiaceae_C > Rubrivivax. The sequence continues at coordinate 67,755 of JALHMT010000001.1, read as the reverse complement.
TGCTGGACACGGGCGACTACTTCTTCAACGGCCAGACCGTCATCGTCGACCACGGCCAGGGCTTCCTCAGCCTGTACTGCCACCTGTCGGCGATCGACACCGCCCAGGGCCGGCAGGTCGAGGCCGGCACGCTGCTGGGCAGGATCGGCGCCACGGGCCGCGTGACGGGCCCGCACCTGCACTTCAGCGTCTACCTGAACGCGCAGTCGGTGGACCCGGCGCTGTTCCTGCCGGCACCCACCGCTGCCGGCCAGGGGCGAAAGACACCGGCCTGAGCGCAGCGCCCTGCGGCTTGGCAGGGCTGCGCACCTAGGGATGGGCTTTTCGCCGCGGGCTCCTAAAGTGGCGTCGCCCCACCACCGCCGGATCACGCCATGAGTCAGATCATCCTCGACATCGTCGACGCATCGTTCCAGCACGTCGTCGCCCCACAGCTTGCCGTGTGCGATGCCGCCGGCAAGGCGCTCGACCTGGGTCGCGACAGCGAAGGCCACTGGCTGGCCTGGGCCGAGGCCGGCGAAGTCCTCTCGATCGAGATCCGTGCCGACGGCTACGAAACCCTGCGCCACACGCTCACGCCGCGCGGCGAGGTCACGCAGTCGGTGCTGGGCCTCGGACGCAAGGGCGAGCTGCACTACACCCAGGGCGACAGCCGGCTGGCGTTCCGGCCGCGTGACGACGTGTTCCTGGCGCGCGTGCGCGGCAGCGGCGCCGCCAAGGCCTTGAAGGCCGCGGCCGACAGGATGAAGCTGCCGATGCACGCCGTGGCGCCGCGCTCGGCGGCGGACGACGACCAGTTCGTGCGCGTCCAGGGCCGCGCCGACGCGGCGCGCCGGCTGGCGCTGGCCTTGTCCCGCGCCAGGCTCGATGTCGAGCTGCTGCTCAGCATCGAGCATGGCGACAGGCAGCCGCTGGGACTGTCAGGCGAGCTGGTGGTGCGCTTCGCGGGCGACGTGCGGCGCCAGGAGGCCGACCGCCTGGCGGCGGCGGTGGCGCTGAAGATCGTGCGTCCGCTGCTGCATGCGGGCAATGCGTTCGTGCTGCGCGGCGGGGAGCTCGATCACGGCATCCTCGCCGCTGCCGATGCCTTGTCGCGAAGCGGGCGCGTGGAGTACGTGGAGCCCAACCTGAGCTTCGCGCTCGAGAGCGACGCCTACACCCCCAACGACACCTTGTGGGCGCAGTTGCCGCACCTGACCCTGACCGACACCGACGACGCCTGGGACCTGCTGGACAACAACGTCATCGCCCTGCGCGGCGGCTCGCCGGCCATCACCATCGGTGTCGTCGACCTCGACGGCGTGTCGCCCGACCACCCCGAGTTCACCGCGGCACTCACCGACGGCACGGCCAAGCTGGTCAGCAGCACCAACTTCGTGGCCAATCCGATCGCGCCGCAAACCGTGGCCGGCCTCAGCGGGGACCACGGCACGCAGTGTGCGGGCTCGGCCACCGCGGCCTTCGACAACAACCGCGGCATCGCCGGTGTGGCACCGAACTGCCATCTGATCGGTGCTCGCATCGGTGGCGCGGCCAACTCGGTGGCGATGATCGACCTGTACCTCTGGCTGGCCGGCTTCTTCAACGGCTCGACGGCCGCCGGCTTTCCGGCCGCGCTGCCGGCCAGGCCCGCCGACATCATCTCGAGTTCCTGGGGGTCCAACGGCCTGGCGCTGTCGAACACGGTGCGCGACGGTTTCGACTTCCTCACCACCTACGGCCGTGCGGGCAAGGGCACCCTGCTGTGCTTCTCGCTGGGGAACACGGGCCACCTCGACTTCACCAACGCCGCGGGCGCCTTCCACCGGGCCTGGCCGACCTACGAGCGCACCATCGCCGTGGGCGCCAGCATCGGCGCCAATCCGACCAACCCGGTCGCGAACTCCGTGCACGCCGATCCGAACGGCAACACCGTCAACATCGCCACCGCGGTGGATCGGCGCACCCTGTACAGCCCCTTCGGCGCCACCGCGCTGCGCAAGCCCGACCTGGTGGCGCCTTCGCACACCGCCTACGGGCCTGCGCTGGTCGATCCGGTGATGGCGGCCGTGCGCATCGGCACCGGCGCCGTCGACGGCTGCCCCGGCGCTCCGGTGTGCAACGACTACGCCCAGACCTTCGGCGGCACCAGCCATTCCACGCCCATGGTGGCCGGCGCCATCGCGCTGATCCTGTCGGCGCGGCCGCTGCTCAACTGGGTGCAGGTGCGCGACATCCTGCGCGCCAGCTGCGTGCGCATCGACGCCGCACAGGCCCATGCCATCGGCGCCTGGCAGGACCTCGACGGCGACGGCCAGATCGACTACAGCCGCTGGTACGGTGCCGGCCGTCTGGACGTCGACGCCGCGGTCGGACTGGCGCTGGACGATGCCCGCCCGCTGGCCGATGCCTTCGTGCGCGAGAACCTGGCCGACACGGGCGACGTCCCCTCGGGTGGAAACTGGTGGGCCAGCCCCGACATCTGGGTGTCGCAGGACGCTGCCGCTGCGCTGCCGGCGCTGGCCTGGGGCAGCGCCCCGCCCCACCAGAACGCGCGCCGCGGGCAGGACAACGCCGTGTTCTGCCGCGTCCGCAACCGCGGCACGGCGGTGGCCAGCAGCGTGTGGCTGCGCGCGCTGCTTACCCACTGGGCCGGGCTGGAGTTCGTCTACCCGCAGGACTTCGAGCCTTCGACCAACGTCGGCACGGCACTGCCCAACCCGTTGCTGCCCGGCACCTACCTGATCGGCCAGACGCGCATCGACAACCTGGCGGCAGGGGCCGACCAGATCGTGAAGTTCAACTGGCCGCAGGCGCTGATCCCGCCCGAGTTCGTGACGGTGGGCATGGCCAACGTGCGCTGGCATCCCTGCCTGCTGGTCGAGGCGTCGCCACACGACGGTCCCGCCCCCGCCGGCGGCACCCCGGCCCCGGTACAGGGCAACAACAACATCGCACAACGAAACATCACCATCGTCGAGGCCGGCGACAGCGATTCCGACCTCTACGTGGGCATGATCGCCGGCACGCGCAGCGAGGTCGGCATCGCCACGCTGGTGATCGACGCGCGGCGCCTGCGCGGCGCCGGCAGCGTGCTGCTGCACCTGCCCGACGACGAACTGATGAAGCAGCTTTGGGCGGCCGTGCAGGTCGAGGAACGCACAGCGAACATGCGGCCCGTCCCAGGCCCGGGGACGGGCGTGGGCGAGTCGGGCGGAAAGGGCGAAGACGCCGACAGCGACTGCGCCGTCATCGTCGAGACGCGCACGCGCCTGCGCGTGAAGTGCGGCGATGGCCACGTGCTCATCGAGGCCGCACCCGGCACGCGCGTGCTCGGCCGCTGCGGCAGCAGCACGGGCTTCAAGGCGCGCTGGATCAGGCACCGGGGCGTCGACGCGGTGGAACTGCAAGGTCTGGCCGGGCAGATCGAGATTCCCTTGCGCCTGGCCGGCGGCCGCTTCCTGCCGATGGGCGTGGCTGCCAGCGGCCCGGCGGTGGGCGAGCTGCGCATCACGCAGCGGCGCGGCGACGGGCGCGTGTCAGCCGGCTACGGGGTCGAATTCCGCGCCTGAGCTGCCAAGCCCGGATGCCCGGGGTCCCAAGCAAACACGGGCCCGTCGGGCCCGTGTTTGCTTGCTGACTGGCGGAAAGGGGGGGATTCGAACCCCCGGTACTGGAGACCAGTACGCCGGATTTCGAATCCGGTGCATTCGACCACTCTGCCACCTTTCCAGTCGCTGCCGGCGGTGGTCTGCCGTCAGCGAAGCCCGCAATTCTAGCCCAGGGCGCGGGGATGCTCCCTTCAACCGCGCAGCGTCTCGGCACCGCCCAGGTAAGGGCGCAGCGCGGCGGGCACGGCGATGGAGCCGTCGGCCTGCTGGTGGTTCTCGAGCACGGCCACCAGGGTGCGGCCCACGGCCAGGCCCGAGCCGTTCAGCGTGTGCACCAGCTCGGGCTTGCCCTGGGCATTCCTGAAGCGCGCCTGCATGCGACGCGCCTGGAAGGCCTCGCAGTTGCTGCACGAACTGATCTCGCGGTAGGTGTCCTGCGCCGGCAGCCACACTTCCAGGTCGTAGGTCTTGGCCGCGCCGAAGCCCATGTCGCCGGTGGACAGCGCCATCACGCGGTAGGGCAGTTCCAGCTTCTGCAGGATGGCCTCGGCGTGGCCCACCATCTGCTCCAGCGCCTCGTAGCTCTTCTCGGGGTGCGTGATCTGCACCATCTCGACCTTGTCGAACTGGTGCTGGCGGATCATGCCGCGCGTGTCGCGCCCGGCGCTGCCGGCTTCCGAGCGGAAGCAGGGGCTGTGCGCGGTGAGCTTGATGGGCAGCGCCGCGGCGTCGAGGATCTGCTCGCGCACGGTGTTGGTCAGGCTGATCTCGCTGGTGCTGATGAGGTACTGCTCGGGCTGGCCCTCGTCGCCGCCGCGCAGCACCCAGAACATGTCCTCCTTGAACTTGGGCAGCTGGCCCGTGCCTTCGAGGATCTCGCGATTGACGATGTAGGGCGTGTAGCACTCGGTGTAGCCGTGCTCCTGCGTCTGCGTGTCCAGCATGAACTGCGCGAGCGCCCGGTGCAGGCGCGCCGCGGTGCCGCGCATGAAGGTGAAGCGCGAACCCGACAGCTTCGTGCCGGTCTCGAAGTCCAGGCCCAGCGCGGCACCCAGGTCGACGTGGTCCTTGGCCGCGAAGCCCAGCGCGCGCGGCGTGCCCCAGCGCCGCACTTCGACGTTGGCGTGCTCGTCGGCGCCCTGCGGCACGCTGTCGTGCGGCAGGTTGGGCAGCGACATCAGCATCAGCTGCAGTTCGGCCTGGATCTGCTCCAGGCGATCACCGTCGGCCTTCAGCGCGTCGCCGATGCCGCCCACCTCGGCCATCACGGCCGAGGTGTCTTCGCCCTTGCCCTTGAGCATGCCGATCTGCTTGCTCAGCGCGTTGCGTCGGGCCTGTTGCTCTTCGGTGCGGGTCTGGATCTGCTTGCGCTCGGCTTCGAGCGCGCTGTAGCGATCGACGTCGAGAAAGGGTTGCGGGTTCTTGCGCCTTTCCAGGCGATCGATCACGGCGGCCAGGTCACGGCGCAGCAGGTTGATGTCGAGCATGATGGGTCCTCGGGAATCTGGTGTTCGGCGGCCGGCGCTTCAGCGCGCGCGGGCCGGCAGGAGGGGGCGTGGATGCGGGTTGCACGCGCCGGTCCGGTATCGGCAACCCGGTTCAAGATCGGGACTTGCCGCTCTCGCTCATGCTTCGGTCGCCCAGCCCGCGCGGCAGCGGGAAGTGCACCGATTCCTGCACGCCGTCCATCTTGCGGATGCTGGTGGCCCCCAGTTCGCGCAGGCGCAGGATGACCTGCTGCACCAGCACCTCGGGTGCCGAGGCGCCGGCCGTCAGGCCCACGCGGCGGTGGCCCTCGAACCACTCGGCCTTCAGGTCGTCGGCGCTGTCGACCATGTACGACAGCGTGCCCAGCCGCTCGGCCACTTCGCGCAGGCGGTTGCTGTTGCTGCTGGTCGGGCTGCCCACGACGACCACGATGTCGACCTCCGGCGCCAGCAGCTTGACGGCGTCCTGGCGGTTCTGCGTGGCGTAGCAGATGTCCTGCTTCTTGGGTTCGCGCACGTTGGGGAAGCGGCGCTTGACGGCCAGCAGGATGGCCGCGGCGTCGTCGACGCTGAGCGTGGTCTGCGTCACCACCGCGAGCTTCTGACCACGCGGCTGCACGTGCTGGACGTCATCGGCGTCCTCCACCAGGTAGATGCCTTCGTGGAGCTGGCCCATCGTGCCTTCCACCTCGGGGTGGCCCTTGTGGCCGATCATGATGAATTCATAGCCCTCTTTCGAGAGCTTGGCCACTTCCACGTGCACCTTGGTCACCAGCGGGCAGGTGGCGTCGAAGACGCGGAAGCCTCGGCGGTCGGCCTCCTGGCGCACTTCCTTGCTGACGCCGTGCGCGCTGAACACCAGCGTGGCGCCCGGGGGCACGTCGGCAAGGTCTTCGATGAAGATCGCGCCCTTGGTCTTGAGGTCGTTGACGACGTAGGTGTTGTGCACGATCTCGTGGCGCACGTAGATCGGGGCGCCGTACAGCTGGATGGCGCGCTCGACGATCTCGATGGCACGGTCGACACCGGCGCAGAAACCGCGCGGCTCGGCCAGCAGGACGTCTTCGACGGTACCGCTCATCAGAGTATCCCCAGAACCTGCACTTCGAAGCGCACGGGTTGCCCGGCCAGCGGGTGGTTGAAGTCGAACAGCAGCCAGTCGGCCCCCACCTCGCGCACGACGCCGGCGTAGGCGCCCTGGCCGTCGGGCGTGGGGAACTGCACCACGTCGCCCACCCCGTACTCGGCGGCGGGGTCCCCCAGTTGATGCATCAGCGAGAGCTTGACGCGCTGCAGCAGTTCGGGGTTGCGGTCGCCGAAAGCCTCGCCGGCAGCCAGGTCGAAGCTGCCGCGCACGCCTTCTTCCAGTCCCAGGAGGCGCGCTTCGATGGCCGGCGCGAGCTGGCCCGCGCCCAGCGACAGCGTGGCCGGCTTGTCGGCGAAGGTGTTGATGACATCGGCCCCATCGGGCCCTGCAAGGCGGTAGTGCAGGGTCAGGAAGGAGCCCGGCTGGATGCGATTCACGGGCAAGGACGCGGGCTGGCGCCTCTCGAATAGACTGGTCGGATTCTACGCGGGCGCCCCCGCCGACTCCCGGCCATGACGATCAAGCACCTGCCCGCCGATCAGCGTCCGCGCGAGAAGCTGCTGGCGCGCGGCCCCGCCGCGCTGGCCGACACCGAATTGCTGGCGCTGCTGCTGCGCACCGGGCTGAAGGGCCAGGGCGTGTTCAAGCTGGCCGAGCACGTGCTGGCCGAGTTCGGCGGCTTCTTCGGCCTGCTGCAGGCCACGCCCGACGACCTCAAGCGCATCAAGGGCCTGGGCCCGGCCAAGCGCGCCGAGATCGCCGCCGTTCTGGAAATGGCCCGACGTGCACTGGCCGAACAGATGACCCAGGCGCCGGTGTTCGACGCGCCGCAGAAGGTCAAGGACTACCTGGCGCTGAAGCTGGCCGGGCGCGGGCAGGAGGTCTTCGCCGTGCTGTTCCTGGACAGCCAGCACCGTCTGGTGTGCATGGAAGAGATGTTCCACGGCACGCTCACCCAGACCAGCGTCTACCCGCGCGAGGTGGTGAAGAAGGCGCTGGCCCACAACGCCGGCGCCGTGGTGCTGGCGCACAACCACCCTTCCGGCCTGGCCGAGCCGTCGCGCGCCGACGAATACCTGACGCAGACGCTGAAGACGGCGCTGCAGATGGTGGACGTTCGTGTGCTGGACCACCTGGTGGTGGGGCGTGGCACGGTGGTGTCGATGGCCGAGCGGGGCCTGATGTGAGTCGCCTTGCACGCCGCCCTGGCGGGAGCCCGGCGTGATCGCGCGCCGCTTCGCCGAGCTGGGCCACCTGCGAGACGAGCTGGCCCGTCGCGCGCGCCAGCGCGCCGAGCAGGAAGCGCGCAAGCAGGCCGAGCGCGAAGCGGCCGAACGCCACCGCCGGCAGTTCGCGCTGGCCGTCGGGCCGGTGACACCACTGCCGCCGCACGACGGCGCCGACATCCGGCGCCCGCGCCCGAAACCCGAGCCGCGGCAGCGCGAACTGGACGAGCAGGCCGCACTGCGCGAGGCGCTGTCCGACGAGGTCGATGTCGAGTCGCTGCTGCTCACCGACGACGGCCTGAGCTTCCGCCGTCCGGGCGTGAGTGCCGACGTGGTGACCCGGCTGCGCCGCGGCCAATGGTCGATCCAGGGCGAGATCGACCTGCACGGCCTGCGCCGGGAAGAAGCGCGCGAACAGATGGCGGCTTTCGTGCGCGACTCGGCGCGGCGCGGTCACCGCTGCCTGCGCGTCGTGCACGGCAAGGGCCACGGTTCGCCCGGCCGCCAGCCGGTGCTGAAGGCCAAGGTGCAGCGCTGGCTGGCGCAGTGCAACGAGGTCGTGGCCTTCACGCAGGCCAGCGGGCCCGAGGGCGGCGCCGGCGCGCTCGTCGTATTGCTCAGCGGCAGCTGAGCGCCGGCCTCAGCCTCCCTGGTTGCGCATCCAGTCGGCGGTGCCGAAGAAGGATTGCGCCAGCCGTTCGGCCAGGGCCGGATCGACCTTCGATTCCTGCATCGCCTGCATCATGCAGGCCATCCACTGGTCACGCTCGGCGATGCCGATCGAGTAAGGCAGGTGTCTCGCACGCAGGCGCGGGTGGCCGAAACGTTCGATGTAGTGGTTGGGGCCGCCCAGCCAGCCGCACAGGAACCAGTGCAGCTTGTCGCGCGAGCCGTCCAGATCCTGCGGATGCAGCGCACGGATGCCCGCATAGGGCGCTTCCAGGTCCATCAGGTCGTAGAAGCGGTCGACCAGGGCACGCACGGCGGCCTCGCCGCCCATGCGCTGATAGGGTGTGGCCACGTCGGCTGGGCTGGCGTCTTCATCCATGGCGGCTCATTCCAGCATGCGGGTGCCGGCTTCGACGATGGCCACCGCGGCAGGGGTGCCCGGCATCTGCTCCAGCATCAGCTGGCGGCGCTGCACGGCTTCGCGCACCGAAGGGTCGAGCGGCACCGAGCCGAGCAATTCGAGCCGCATCGGGCTGTCGAGCGTGGGGTTGACGTAGCGGTCGATCACCTGCTGCAGCTGGTTGCGCACGTTGCGGCCGTCGGTGGGTTTCTGCGCCTGGTTGACCATCAGCCGGATGTCTCGCCGTCCCTGCGTCGTGCCCAGCACCTTGATGGTCGCGTAGGCGTCGGTCAGCGAGGTGGGCTCGGGCGTGGCCACCACCAGCACGTCGTCGGCCAGCGACACCGTGTAGAGCACCACGTCGGAGATGCCGGCGCCGGTGTCGAGCAGCACGTGGTCGAACATCGGTCGCACCTCGGCCACCACGTTCTGCAATTGTTCGCGCACGTGCGGCGTGAGTCGCGAGTACTCGACCATGCCCGACCCGGCCAGCAGCACCGAGAAGCCCCCGGGTGCCGGGATGATGGCCTCGGCCAGGGGCGCCTTGCCGGTGAAGACGTCGTGCAGGGTGATCTTGGGGAACAGGTTCAGCACCACATCCAGGTTCGCCAGACCCAGGTCGGCGTCCAGCACCAGCACCTTGCGGCCCAGACGCGCCAGCGCCGCGGCCAGGTTGGCGGCGATGAAGGTCTTGCCCACCCCGCCCTTGCCGCTGGTGATGGCCGTGATGCACGAACGGCCCGCCGCGGGCTGCCCGGCGCGGACGATGGGTTCGGTCATTCGTGTTCCTGGGACTGGAAATGGTCGAACAGCATGCGGCGTTCTTCGCTGCTGACCGGGGAGATGGCCGAAGGCTCCAGACGCACCAGATTGCGTCCGTGCGCCTTGGCGCGGTAGAGCTGCTGGTCGGTGCGTTCTATCCACAGCGCCGGGGTCGATCGAACCCATTGCGGCGCGAAGGCGCCGCCGATGCTGACCGTCACGCGCAACTGCTGTGTCGGGCTGATGGCCACCGGGTTGCCTTCGACGCGGCGGCGCACCCGCTCGGCCACCGTCTCGCCGAAGGGGCTGGGGCAGTTGGGCAGGATGATGGAGAACTCTTCGCCGCCGACGCGCGCCACCAGGTCCATCGGCCGCACGCTGTCGAGCAGCGCCGTGGCCACCGCCCGGATGACATGGTCGCCCGCGCTGTGGCCATGGCTGTCGTTGACGCGCTTGAAGTGATCGATGTCCAGCGTGAGCAGCAGGGCCGGCTCGCCACTGCGCGCCACGCGGTCGAGTTCGCGCGCCAGCGCCAGCTCGAAGGTTCTGCGGTTGGCCAGGCCGGTCAGGGGATCCTTGCTGGAGATCTCCACGAGGCCGTCGATCACGCCTTGAAGCCACTCGGGGCTGCCGATCGGGGCCGCTGGCTCCGGGTGGCCATACTGCCGCAGCAACTGGAGCGCGGTGTCCAGTTGAAGCGGAGAAGGCGCTGGCGAGGTGCGGCGGGAGTCCAAGGTAGGGGCGTGAAGTGCGAAGAGTCTAGCAGTGGAGGATGGCCCGTACGAGAAGGAAATGGCGCCGATTGGCCACTCACTTCGCGCCCTTGCCGCGCCCGACGCGCCGCACACTTTGACGCAAAGCTCCAGGGTCGCGAATCCGCCCCGCCCTGCCAACCCGACACGACAACATGACCGCCGCCGCCCCCGCCACCGCAGGTGAACAGGAATACGTCCTGCACCCCGCCGATTTCGAACGCATCCGGCAGCTCATTTACCAGCGCGCCGGCATCAGCCTGAACGCTGGCAAGCAGGCCATGGTCTACAGCCGACTGGCACGCCGCCTTCGCGAGACCGGCCAGCGTTCCTTCGCCGACTACATCCAGTGGCTGGAACGCGCCACCGGCGCCGAGGCCGAGACCGAGTGGCAGGAGTTCGTGAACTGCCTGACCACCAACCTGACCTCGTTCTTCCGCGAGGAGCACCACTTTCATGCCCTGGTGGACGATCTGCGGGCCCGCGCCACGCGGCCGCTGCGCATCTGGTGCAACGCGGCTTCGACCGGTGAAGAGCCCTACACGCTGGCCATGACGGTGATCGAATCGCTGGGTGCCTCGGCCCAGGTGCGCATCGTCTGCAGCGACATCGACACCAAGGTGCTGGCCACCGCGCAGCGTGGCGTCTACGGCGCCGATGCACGGGGCCTGAGCCCGGAGCGCCTGCGGCGCCACTTCCTGCGCGGCACGGGGGCCAATTCCGGCCAGATCCGGGCGCGCCCGGAACTCTGCCGGCTGCTCGAGTTCCGCAGCTTCAACCTGATGAGCGCGAGCTGGGCCAGCCTGGGTGAGCCCTTCGACATCGTGTTCTGCCGCAACGTGATGATCTACTTCGACGCACCCACCCAGCGAAAGGTGCTGGAGCGCATGCACGGCGTCATCAAGCCGGGCGGACTGTTGTACGTCGGCCACTCCGAAAACTTCACCGAGGCGCGCGACCTGTTCAGGCTGCGCGGCAAGACCATCTACGAGCGGGTCTGACTCAAGTCGGCCGTGCATCCACCGATAAGCTGATCATGCTCGCCACCGCCGCCGCCCTGCCGGCTCGCCCCGCCCTGGGCGCCACCGCCCGCCTGGACCAGTTGAAGTCACGCCCGCGCCGCCCCGGCGAAGCATCCTTCTTCTTCTACGACGCGCACTTCCGCAACGAGGCCGTGAAGGTGCTGCCGGGCGAGTACTTCGTCTACGACGAGGACATCCTCATCATGACCACGCTGGGCTCCTGCATCGCCGCCTGCCTGTGGGACCGCGAACGCCGCATCGGCGGCATGAACCACTTCATGCTGCCCGAGGCCAGCGGCTCGGGCGCCGACGGCGGCCGCTACGGCTCGTACGCGATGGAGCTGCTGATCAACGAACTCATCAAGCGCGGCGCCACACGCGCCACCATGGAGGCCAAGGTCTTCGGTGGCGGTGCCGTGATCAGCGGCATGAACACCATCAACGTCGGCGAACGCAACACCAGCTTCGTGCTCGAGTACCTGCGCACCGAGCGCATCACGGTGGTGTCCAAAGACGTGCTCGACATCTACCCGCGCAAGGTGTGCTTCCTGCCGGCCAGCGGCAAGGCCATGGTCAAGCGCCTGGCCTCGACCAACACCGACGTGCTGGCGGCACAGGAGAAGGTTGCGGCCTCCAAGGCGGCGCCCGTCGCCGCCGGCGGCTCCATCGATCTGTTCTGACCCGGCGGCAACGAAAGAGACGAAAGACCCTGAAGATGAAAACCCGCGTGATCGTCGTCGACGACTCGGCCCTGGTGAGAAGCCTGCTGACCGAGATCATCAACCGCCAGCCGGACATGGAGTGCATCGGCGCGGCCAGCGACCCGCTGATCGCGCGCGAGATGATCCGCAACCTGAACCCCGACGTCATCACGCTGGACATCGAGATGCCGCGCATGGACGGCATCGACTTCCTGGGCAAGCTCATGCGCCTGCGGCCGATGCCGGTGGTGATGGTGTCCACGCTCACCGAGCGCGGCGCCGACGTGACGCTGCGTGCACTGGAGCTCGGCGCCGTCGACTTCGTGGCCAAGCCCAAGATCGGCGTGGCCGACGGCCTGCGCCAGCTCGGCGACGACATCACCGAGAAGATCCGCACCGCCAGCAAGGCGCAGGTGCGCCGCCTGCCGCCTGCCACCGCGGCGGTGGCGGCCACGCAGGTCGCCAGCGGCGTGCAGCGGGCTGCGGCGGCCCCGGCTTCGCTGGGCCGCCTGTCGACCGAAAAGCTGATCTTCATCGGCGCCTCCACCGGCGGCACCGAAGCCACGCGCGAGGTGCTGACGCGCCTGCCGGCCGACTCGCCGGGCGTGATGATCACCCAGCACATGCCGCCGGGCTTCACCAAGAGCTACGCCACGCGGCTGAACGGCCTGTGCCGCATCCGCGTGTCGGAAGCGGTCGATGGCGAACGCGTGCTGCCCGGCCATGCCTACATCGCCCCCGGGGGCATGCACATGAGCGTGGAACGCTCGGGTGCGAACTACGTCGTGCGCGTGCGAGACGGTGAACCGGTCAACCGCCACAAGCCTTCGGTCGAGGTGCTGTTCCAGTCGGCCGCCCGCGTGGCCGGCCCCAACGCGCTGGGCGTGATGCTCACCGGCATGGGCGCCGACGGCGCCACCGCCATGAAGGAGATGCGCGACGCCGGCGCCTTCACGCTGGCCCAGGACGAGGCCAGCTGCGTCGTCTTCGGCATGCCGCGCGAAGCCATCGCACGCGGCGGCGTGCACGAGGTGCTGCCCTTGGGTCGCATCGCCGACAAGCTGATGGAACACCTGCGCAGCCACAGCGGCGTGATGACACGCGTGTAGGCCGCAGCAGGCCGGTTCCGGGTGTCGCCCGGGCGCCGCGCGTCAGGGCGATGCCAGGAAGAGCTGCTGCACGTCGCTGAGGAAGTCGAAGCCGCGCGCCGTGGGCACCACCCGCGCGCCGTCGCGCTGCAGCCAGCCGCGAGAGACGGCCGTGGCGATGGCGTCGTCCAGCGCCGTCATCGACAGGCCCGTGCGCTCCTGGAACAGCGGCAGCTCGAAACCCTCGCGCAGGCGCAGCGCGTTCAGCACGAACTCGAAGGGCAGATCCGATGCGGCGACCTCGTGCTGATTGGACACTGCATCGCCGCGCACCGCGCGTTCCAGATAGGCCGCCGGTTCGCGCCAGCGCACCTGGCGCAGGATGCGCTGCGGGAACGACAGCTTGCTGTGCGCGCCGGCCCCGATGCCCAGGTAGTCGCCGAACTCCCAGTAGTTGCGGTTGTGCACGCTGCGGTGGCCCGGCCTGGCGAAGGCCGACACCTCGTAGCGCTGCAGCCCCGTCGCATCGGTGCGCTCGACGATGAGGTCCAGCATGTCGCTAGCCGTATCGTCGTCGGGCAGCACCGGCGGGCGCGAGGCGAACACCGTGTTGGGCTCCAGCGTCAGGTGGTAGATCGACAGGTGCGGCGGCGCGAACGACAGCGCCGTCTCGAGGTCACGCGACAGCCCGGCCAGGTCCTGCCCCGGCAGCGCGTACATGAGGTCGATGTTGAAGGTCTCGAAGGCTTCGGCCGCCTCGGCCACCGCGGCACGCGCCTGCGCGGCGTCGTGCACGCGACCGATGGCCGCGAGGTTCCCATCGTCGAAGCTCTGCACACCGATCGACAACCGCGTGACGCCCGCGCGGCGATAAGCCCTGAAACGTTCGCGCTCGAAGGTGCCGGGGTTGGCCTCCAGCGTGATCTCGCAGCCGGGCTCCAGCGGCAGCCGTGCCCGGATGTCGGCGATCAAGCGATCGATGGCCCCAGGCGAGAACAGGCTGGGCGTGCCGCCGCCGATGAACACGCTGAGCACCCGGCGGCCCCAGATCGATGGCAGCGAGGACTCCAGGTCCTGCACCAGGGCATCGATGTAGGCGGCTTCGGGCAATGCCTGGCCGCCCTGGCGGAACTCGTGTGAATTGAAGTCGCAGTAGGGGCACTTCTTCAGGCACCAGGGCAGATGCACATACAGCGCCAGTGGCGGCAGCGCCGCCAGCGTGATCTGCCCGGGGCGCACGAAGCGCAGGGTGTGGACAGCAGGCTCAGCCAAGGGCCCAGGCGCTGTGCAACAGCGTGCGCATCTGTGCGGCGGCCAGCGCACGGTGGCTGTACGCGTTCTTGGTGGCGGCGTCGAGTTCGGCCACCGTGCGGGCCAGCGTCGGAATGAACATCAGCGGGTCGTAGCCAAATCCGGCGTCGCCTCTGGGCGCGTCGAGGATCTGCCCCACCCAGCGGCCGAAGGCGACCAGTGGCTCGGGATCGTCGGCGTGGCGCACGGCCACGAGCGTGCTGACGAAGGCGGCGCGGCGGTTCGGCTGGCCCTGCAGCCGCTGCAGCAGCAAGGCATTGTTGGCGGCGTCCTGCACGCGGCGCAGCGCCTCGCGATCGCCGGGCAGCGCCGCGCCCGACGGCAGCGGCGAGAAGTGGGCCGAGATCACGCCCGGCGCGCCGCCCAGGGCATCGACGCACACACCGGAATCGTCGGCGATCGCCGGCAGGCCGCTGCAACGCGCGGCATGGCGTGCCTTGGCCAGTGCGTTCTCGATGAAGGTGAGATGCGGCTCGTCGGCTTCGGAGATGCCCAGTTCACCCTGGGGCACCAGATCCAGTGACAACCCGTCGAGCAGGCTGCGCAGTTCGCTCAGCTTCTTGGCATTGTTGGAAGCCAGCACCATCTTCATGGGCCACTCCCCTCAAGGCCGCGGCGTGGCCAGCGCCTGCTGCTGCGCCAGCACCAGTTCGCGGATGCCCTTGTCGGCCAGGGCCAGCAACTTGTCCATCTCGGCTCGCGTGAAGGGCACGCCTTCGGCCGTGCCCTGCACCTCGACGAAACTGCCCGCCCCGGTCATGACCACGTTCATGTCGGTGTCGCAGGCCGAGTCTTCGATGTATTCCAGGTCGAGCAGCGCCGTGCCGTCGACCACGCCCACCGAGACGGCGGCCACGGCGTCGCGGATCGGCGAGGCGGTGAGCAAGCCCTTGGCAAGCAGCCAGCTGACGGCGTCCTGCGCCGCAACGAAGGCGCCGGTGATGGCCGCCGTGCGCGTGCCGCCGTCGGCCTGCAGCACGTCGCAATCGATGAGGATGCTGCGCTCGCCCAGCGCCGCCAGGTCGAACACGCTGCGCAGCGACCGCCCGATCAGGCGCTGGATCTCCTGCGTGCGGCCGCTCTGCTTGCCGCGCGCCGCCTCGCGGTCGCTGCGTGTGTGGGTGCTGCGCGGCAGCATGCCGTATTCGGCCGTGACCCAGCCTTCGCCGCTGCCGCGCTTGTGCGGCGGCACCTTCTCCTCGACCGACGCGGTGCACAGCACGCGCGTGGCGCCGAAGCTCACCAGCACCGAACCTTCGGCGTGTTGCGTGTAGCCGCGCTGCAGGGTGACGGGTCGCAGGGCATCGGCCGCACGGCCGGAGGATCGCTGGAAGCTCATGGAACTCTCGGGGAAGTGATGGGGAAGGCGCGACCCATGCATGCGGCGCACCGTTTCGGGAGACATCGATTGTGGCGCCGGCCAAAGACCCGGCCGGGACCGCGGGCGGCGGATCAGCGCCGCTTCTTGGACGATGAGCGCTGGATGGCCTCGTTGATCTCGCGGATCGAGCGTTCGATCTCGGCGTCGTCGAGCTCGTCGGGCGGCGTGTCGGCCATGCTGGCCTGGATGGTCGAGGCGAACACCTCGTCGTTGAGCGACTGCGTGGACACACCGCTGGCGCTGTCGCCGTCCCGGGCCGACTCCCACTCGACGCTCAGCACGGTGACGTTGTCGCTCTTGGGACCGGCCTCGCGCAGCGCGAGCTCGACCAGTTCCGGCACGGCGTCGGAAATCGGCCGGCGGGAGAGTTGCTCGGTGATGACGGCGTCGCTCACCGCGCCCCACAGGCCGTCGGAGCAGAGCATCACACGATCGCCCGGCTGCAGCAGCATGGGGCCCGACGTGTCGACCACCGGCTTGCCGGGGCTGCCCAGGCAGGTGAAGAGCACGTTGCGGTTGAAGCGTTCGCCGATGGGCACGACCTGCGACATCGCGTCCTGCAGTTCGGTGTACGAATGGTCGCGCGTGCGCGCCACCAGCTTGCCGCCGCGCACCACGTACAGGCGCGAGTCGCCGCAATGCGCCCAGTAAGCTGCGTTGCCCTGGATCAGGCAGGCCACGATGGTGGTGCGGGGCGTGTCGACCAGTGCGCGCTGCGTGGCGTAGCGCAGCAGCTGATGGTGGCCGGCGAAGATGGCGTCGTGCAGGAAGCGCACCGGGTCGGCCAGGCTGGGCTTGGCTTCCTTCTGGAAAAGCGCCGCCAGCGTCTGCAGCGACAGCTGCGAGGCCACCTCGCCCTCGGGATGGCCACCCATGCCGTCGGCCAGCGCGAAGAGCCCGGCATCGCGCGTGTAGCAATAGCCCATGCGGTCTTCGTTCTTCTCGCGGCCACCGCGGCGGCTGATCTGGTAGACGGAGAACCTCATGTCTTGTTGGCCCCGCCGGTCTTCAGTGTCTCGAGCTGCAGCTTCAGCCGCTCGGAGAAGGTCAGCTTGGTATAGCGGCGTTCGGTCTCGCGGGCCAGTTCCTTCTGCAGCGCGAACACGCTCTGCGGGCGCGACAGCGGGTCGAGCGACATGCACCATTCGGTGACTTCGATCAGGTTGTCGGAGTACACGTTGCGCAGCCGCGAGAGCGACAGCGCCAGGCGGTCCTTCTCCAGGCGCTGAGGGGCGTCGTTGGGCGGATAGCCCTGCATGCAGGCGTAGATGCACGCGCCGATGGCGTAGATGTCGGTCCAGGGGCCGAGCGTGCCGTCGCGCCGGTACATCTCGGGCGCGGCGAAGCCGGGCGTGTACATCGGGCGGATGAAGTTGCCTTCCTTGGACAGCACCTCGCGTGCCGCACCGAAGTCGAGCATCACCGCCTTGTTGTCGTTGGTGATGAAGATGTTCGCCGGCTTGATGTCCAGATGCAGCATCTTGTGCTGGTGCACGATGCGCAAGCCGCGCAGGATTTCGTCGAACAGGCTGCGGATGGTGCTTTCGCGAAACACCTTGTCGCGCTTCAGGTCGCGCGCGGTGACGATGAAATCCTGCAGGGTGTCGCCCTGCAGGTAATTCATCACCATGTAGACGGTTTCGTTCTCGCGGAAGAAATTCAGCACCGACACCACGCTGGCGTGGCTGATCTGCGCCAGGGAACGGCCTTCCTCGAAAAAACTCTTCAGGCCCAGCCGGTACAGCGGCTGCTTGTCGGGCTTGACACGCGGCGTGAGTTCGCCGGGCGAACGTTCGGCCAGCGACGCGGGCAGGTATTCCTTGATGGCGACGGACTGCTTGTCCTCGCCTTCGGCCAGGTAGACCACGCCGAATCCGCCGGCGGCCAGCTTCTTGACGATCTGGTAGCCCCCGACCACGGTGCCCGACGGCAGCGGGGCTGGCTTGGGCTTTGACATAATCGTGGGCTGGTCGTGAAAAAGGTTTCTAGGCGATGGCAGTTTATAGCATGACGGGTTATGCCAGCGCCGCTGCGACCCCAGCCGCGGGCAGCGATTCTGCGGCCTCCGTCTCGGTTGAATTGAGGTCGGTCAATGGGCGATTCCTGGACCTGTCCTTTCGCATGCCCGACGACTTGCGCGGCCTGGAGCCGGCATTGCGCGATCTCGTCTCCGCGGCCTTCCGACGCGGCAAGATCGAGATGCGCGTCAGCACCGCGCGCGAGACCGACGACGCCTGGCCGGCGCCGCAGCCCGAACAGATCAACCGCCTGATGCGGCTGGAATCCACCGTCCAGGGCTGGATGCCCGATGCGCGGGGCCTGTCGGTCAACGAAGTGCTGCAGTGGTGCCGCAGCAGCGCCACGCCGCAGAAACTGGACGAAGCCGCGCTGGAAGCCGCGCGACGCAGCGTGGCCGGCCTGCGCGAGGCCCGCGAGCGCGAAGGAGCCAAGCTGGTCGACGTGCTGATGGAACGCGTGAGCCGACTGCGCGAACTGGCGCGCCAGGCCGAGCCCCTGGTGCCCGCCGTCGTCAAGCGCCAGCAGCAACGCTTTCTGGAGCGCTGGAACGAGGCGCTGGGCGCCGCCCAGGGCCAGCAGGGCAGCGCGGGCGCCTTGCCGGGCGATGCGCTGCGCGACCGCGCACTGACAGAAGCCGCCGCCTTCGCCATCCGCGTCGACGTGGCAGAGGAACTGGCGCGCCTGACTTCGCACCTCGACGAGGTGGAGCGCCTCTTGAAGGTCGGCGGCGAGGTCGGCAAGCGGCTCGACTTCCTGATGCAGGAACTCCAGCGGGAGGCCAACACGCTGGGCAGCAAGTCGGCAGCACTGGAGCTGACCAACATTTCTGTGGAGATGAAGGTGCTGGTGGAGCAACTGCGGGAGCAGGTGCAGAATTTGGAGTAGTCCCGTGGCGGCTCGTGCGGGAGCCAACCTCGACTTCCAGATCCAGCCCGACAACACGATCACCGCCCGGCATGTCCGGCCCGACGCTCGGCGCATACGGGGCTTGCTCAAGTCCCCGCACGCAGCGCCGCTGACCGTCGAGCAGATGGATAAGGCCGTGTCGAAGCAGTTGCGCAACAAGCACGCAGCCAGCCATGCGGGCCGCAAGTCCGCTGGCCGATGATTGGCATCGACACCAACATCCTGCTGCGCCTGTGGCTCAACGATGACCCGGCGTAGAACAAGCGCATCGACGCGCTGTTGGCTGCGCATGGCACCGTGCCCGGTTCGCTGCTCGTGACGGATGTCGTCTTGGTGCAAGCGTTCTGGACGCTGAGGTCGGCCTTCGAACAGGACAAGCCCGCCCAATCGCTCGCGGTGCGCAGCCTGTTGGAGGAGACCGCGTTCGGCCTTGAAGATCGCGAGGTCGTCTTGGCTGCACTCAGTCTGTTCGAAGCAGGCTCGTGCGGGTTCGCCGACTGCCTGGTCGTCGCCAAGCATGCCCGACAGGGTTGCGACTTCACGGCAACCTTCGATCGAGGCATGCGCAAGCTGCCGGGAGTCAAGCTACTCTGACTTGGCCAAGCGCGCGACACTGAATTCGCGCCGCCGGCCCTTGCACCCGGCGTCGCCGCAGGCCTGCTCGTTGTTGCTTTCGTGCCGTCATCGCTCCTGCGACGAGTGACGGCTCCAGGGCGTCCCGGCGGCACACTCGCGTGGCAAGAACCGACCCGGAGGAGACCACTGCTGTCTTGATCTCGTCGCCCCAAAGCTGCCGGAAGTGCAGACCAACGGGCACCCAATACGTCCGCGGCGAAGGAGTGCGTATCTCGTTTGCCACCCCTCAGGCCCTCGGAGCGATCGCGACTTGCATGCCTGCGTAGACTCGGCTTGACTGCCAAGAATTGGCGACCGCCAGTAAGCGCACTTCGGCTCGCACCCACTGGCCGGAAACGTCAACATCGACCCCACCTCGCTGCCTGCGACCACGCACTGGCGCAGCACCTGGTGCGTTGAACCCGGGGCAGCGGGGCCGCTCACCGGTCACCGCAGTCCAGCACCTGCAATCGGCCAGTTGGCCGGCCTGTCTGTGGCGCCGGCGGTGTCGGTAGCGTCGCGTTCAAGCCCGGCGACCGCTGGGCGCAAACCCTGTGCCACGTCGCGCCGCTTAGACCTTATCGTGTCACTCCAACCGTCCCGTCGCCCCTGGCGATAAGCACCATGTCCCGCACCGGCTTCGTCACCGACGAACTCTGTTTCTGGCACGACCCCGGCAACTACGCGTTGATGCTGCCGCCGGGCGGCTTCGTCGAGCCACTGAACCGCCACATCGAGAACCCCGAGCCCAAGCGACGGCTGCTCAACCTGCTGACGGCCAGCGGCCTGCGCGACAGGCTGGTGGCGCTGCCTTCGCGCGACGCCGCCGAGCACGAACTGCTGCGCCTGCACAGCGCGCGCCACCTCGAGCATGTGCGTGCGGTGGCAGCCGCGGGCGGCGGCGAAACCGGCATCGGTGCGCCGATCTCGCGCAATGGTTGGGACGCCGCGCGGCGCTCGGCCGGCTGCGCGCTGGCGGCGGTGGATGCTGTGATGGCCGGCCGCGTCGATCGCGCCTACGCGCTGACGCGCCCGCCCGGCCACCATGCCGAGCCCGACCGGGCGATGGGCTTTTGCATCTTCGCCAACGCTGCGCTCGCGGCCGAGCATGCGATCCGCGTGCATGGCCTCGAGCGCGTGGCCGTGATCGACTGGGACGTGCACTTCCGCAACGGCACCTACCGCTGCTTCGAGCAACGCGCCGACGTGCTGGCCATCTCCATCCACCAGCAGGCCGGCTACCTGCAGGTCAGTGGCGAAGCCGACGAGGTCGGCACCGGCGCCGGCCTGGGCTACAGCCTGAACGTGCCGCTGCCGCCAGGCTGCGGCGACGGCGCCTACCGCGACGCGTTCGACCGCATCGTGCTGCCTGCGCTCGAGGCCTACCGCCCGCAACTGATCGTCGTGCCCTGCGGCTTTGACGCCGGCCGTTTCGACCCGCTGGGCCGCATGCTGCTGGACGACGTGAGTTTTCGCTGGATGACACGGGCGGTGATGGACGTGGCCGACCGCCACGCCAGCGGGCGCCTGGTCTTCACGCATGAAGGCGGTTACTGCCCGGTCTCGGTGCCTTTTTTCGGCCTGGCCGTGATCGAGGAGCTGGCGCGCGAGCGCACCGAGGTGGTGTGCCCCTTTACCGCCGCCCACGCCAAGCTGCCGGGGAACGCGCTGGCCGGGCACCAGCGTGCGCTGGTGGGTGATCTGGCGCAGCGCTTCGAAGAGTTGCGCCAGCGCCATTGGTCATGAACCGTGCCTGAACCCCTCCTCTCTCCCATGGACACTCCAACTTCCAAGCCGCGTGGCCGCGAACTCGGCCTGCGTTTCGAAGGCACGCCCGGCGCGCACAACGCCATCACCGATGTGGGCGGCGTCGAGGTCGGCCTGCTCACGCGCTGCGAAGCCACGGTGCGCACCGGCGTGACCGTGATCTTTCCCTGCGGCCGAGAGGCGCCCGACCGATCGGTGGCCGCTGGCCAGTTCAGCTTCAACGGCAACGGCGAGATGACCGGCAGCCACTGGATCCGCGATGCCGGCCACTTCGCAGGCCCCGTGGCCATCACCAACACCCACGCCGTGGGCCTGGTGCACCAGTCGCTGACGCGCTGGATGATCGGCCGCGTGCCGGCCATGCACAGCGAACACTGCTGGTACATGCCGGTGGTGGCCGAGACCTATGACGGCGCCACCAGCGACATCAATGCGCTGGCGCTGACCGACGCCGATGTGGTGGCGGCGCTCGACAGTGCTCGCGGCGGCCCGGTGGCTGAGGGCAACGTGGGCGGCGGCACCGGGATGATGTGCTACGAATTCAAGGGCGGCACCGGCACCTCGTCACGCCAGGTTGAAGTGGGCGGCATCGCCTACACGGTGGGCGTGCTGGTGCAGGCCAACTTCGGTCTGCGCGAAGACCTGCGCATCCTGGGCGTGCCGGTGGGCCGGCTGTGGCCCGAAGACGCGCCGCTGAGCGAACGCATGCGGCGCGAAACCGGCTCGGTGATCGTGGTGGTGGCCACCGATGCGCCGCTGGACGCGCTGGCTTTGCGCCGCCTGGCCAAGCGCGCCAGCTTCGGCATTGCGCGCACGGGCAGCACCGGCGGCGTCGGTTCGGGCGACCTGATGCTGGCGTTCTCGACCGCCGGCCACCGGCCCTGGCCTGCCAGCGACGAGCTGATATCGACGCAGCCCTGCCTTTCCGACGGTGCCACCGACGGACTCAACCGCGCCACCGTGCAGGCTTGCGAAGAAGCGGTGATCAACGCCATGCTGGCGGCGCACGACATGGCGCTGATCAAGCCGGCCGGCCCGGTCTTCAAGGCCATCGATGCGGCGCGGCTGCTGGAGCTGATGCGCCGTTACCAGGTGCTCGAGGACTGACCGCCTACCCCGCGGCGCAGCCCCCGGCCGACCTGCGGCGCAACCGATAGCCGCTCAAGACGAGGCGCGCCTGAAACGGCGCCACAGCGGCCACAGCAGCATGACGATGGCCGCGGCCAGCATCGTCGCCGCCATGGGCCTCTCGATGAAGGGCATGAATGAGCCTTCGCTGCGGGCCAGGGCCTGGCGCAGCGAGGCCTCCAGCGTGTCACCCATCACCATGCCGAGGATGAGCGGGATGGTGGGCACACCCACGCGGGCGCAGGCAAAGCCGAAGATGCCGAAGGCCAGCGCAATCCACACATAGGTCATGGAATTGGCGGCCGAGAACGCACCCACCAGGCTGAGCGCCAGGATGCCCAGGCCGAGCAGCCGCGCATCCACGTACGCCAGCCGGGCCAGGCCTTTGACGCTGAGCACCAGCAGCAGCAGGATGAGGATGTTCAGCGCAATCAGCGCCGCAAACACGCCGCTGACGATCTCGGGCCGCTCGGTGAACAGCGCCGGCCCGGGCACGATGCCGTGCACCACGAACACGCCCATGATGATGGCGGTGATGGCGTCGCCCGGAATGCCCAGGGTCAGCACGGTGATCATGGCGCCGCCCGAGTTGCTGTTGTTGGCGCTCTCGGC
Organism: Rubrivivax sp.; assembly: GCA_022843905.1. Lineage (GTDB taxonomy): Bacteria > Pseudomonadota > Gammaproteobacteria > Burkholderiales > Burkholderiaceae_C > Rubrivivax. Next base: position 45,232 of record JALHMT010000001.1, on the reverse strand, counting down.
AGCGACGATGCCCTCCGGGTTGCCTTGGCCAAAGGGGGTTTTGTCCTTGGCGCCGCGCTGGGCCCAGAAATAGGCCAGCGACGTGGACAGCGCCGCACCCACGGCCGGCAGCACGCCGATGGCGGTGCCCAGCGTCAGGCCCTTGAGCAGTGTGCGCGGGTACTTGAAGGGCTCGAAAAACGCCCGTGCTGACAGGCCGGCTGCCGCGGTCAGCGACTTGTCCACGGCAACCGGCGGTGCACTCACCATCACCAGCGCTTGCGCCACGCCAAACAGGCCCACGGCCACCGGCACCAGGGGAATGCCCGAGAGCAGGCCGGACCAGCCGAAGGTGTAACGCTGCTCGTTGGAATTGGGGTCGATGCCCACCGTGCCCAGAAAAAAGCCCAGCCCCATCATCATCATGGCGGCGGCAAACTGGCGCTGGTAGGCACGGCCCACGCACAGCACCGCCAACACGATGGCCATGACGTTCTCGAACGCGCCAAAGCGTGCGGCCATCTGGCTCATGGGCTTGGCGGCAATGGCCAGGGTGAGTGCACTGACCATGCCGCCGATGAAGGCCGACATGAAGGCCAGCGACAGCGCCCGGTGCGCCTGGCCCTTCTTCGCCATGGGCCAGCCGTCGAACATGGTCATGATGCTGCTGGCCTCGCCCGGTGTGCGGATGAGGATGGAGGTGACCGCGCCGCCGTAGAAGGCGCCGCAGTACACGCCCAGCAGCAGCGACAAACCCGCCAGCGGGGGCAGCCCGTAGGTGAAGGGCAGCAGCACCGCAATGGTGACGCCCGGGCCCACGCCGGGCAGCACGCCCACCATCAAGCCCAGTGCAGCACCGGCCAGCAGGCACAGCAGCACCGGCACGTTGGCCAGGGCGGCAAAGCCCTGGGCATAGGTGGTGAGCAGGTCCATTCAGCGTGCCGCCAAAACGTGCAGCTTCATGGCAGCCAGCCGTGGCCGAAGGCCACCTTCAGTCCCAGTACAAACACCAGCCACAGCAGGGCTGCCAGCGGCAGCGCCAGGGCCACCGTGGTGCGCCAGCTCAGACCCACCAGCCGGCCACAGGCCAGCAGAAACAATGCGGTGCTGGTGCCAAAGCCCAGCACCGGCACGGCCAGCGCGTACAGCGCAAACAGCAGCACGCTGCCCGCTGCCTTGGGCAGCTGCGCGGCGCTGGAGTCCAGCTCTTCGGATTGAAAGCGCTGGCGCGAACGCGCGCGCACCAGCAACTCGGCCACCGCGCCCAGGGCCACGATCATCAGGCCCAGGCGCGGGAAAAACGCCGCTGATTCATACCAGGGCAGCTGCGCCTTCCACGGCACGATGAGCCCTGGCGTACCCAGGAACAAGCCCAGCGCTGCAAGTGCCAGCGCCGCCAGCAGCGCGCGCTCGGCCCAGGGCGAGCCGGGCTTCACTGCTTCTTCGCCAGGCCCAGCTCGGTCATCAGCTCGGTCACCCACTTGGTGTCGGCAGCCACGCGCTGGGTCATCTGCTCGGGCGTCATGTAGAGCGGGCCCACGCCCAGCTTCTTCAAGGTGTCAACCACGGCCTTGTCTTTCATGGTCTCGGCTATCACCGCAGAAAGCCTTTGGATGATGTCTTTCGGCACCCCGGCCGGCGCGGCCATGCCGCTCCAGAGGTAGAGGTCGCCGTAGCCTTCTTCCTTGGCGGTCGGCGTTTGCGGCACCACGGGGTTGCGCGCTTCAGACCACGCGCTGATGACCTTCACCTGGCCGTCTTTGGCAAAACTGGCGACCATGTCGGCGCCGGTGGTGGAGAGGTCGGCATCACCAGCCACCAGTTCCTTGGCGCTGGGGTTGGGGAAGGCCACCACCCTGTAGGGCCAGCCGTCGGTGCGCGCAATCTTGGCCGCAATCAGCGCCGGCACCGCCGCCGGCCCATAGCTGGCAATGACGATGGGCTTGCCCTGCTTCTTGGCCCACTCGCCAAACTCCTTCAGGTTCCTGGCCGGAATGGCGCCGCGCGAGGCGAGCACAAAGTCGTTCGGGTGGATGCCGGCCACGGCCTGGTAGTCGGTCTGCTTGTAGGGCGTGTTGCCGGCCACGATCTGGCTGATGCCCGGACCGGGCTGCCAGGTGCCGATGGTGTAGCCGTCGGGCTTGGCGCGCACCATCTCGGCGAAACCCACCACGCCACCGCCGCCAGGTTTGTTGATCACCTGCACCGGCACGCCCAGGCGCTTGCTCATGCCTTCGGCCACCACGCGGATGATGGCGTCGGTGTCGTTGCCCGGCGGGAAGGGGTAGATGATCTCGATCGCGCGGTTGGGCCACGGGGCCTGCGCCAGCGCGGCCAGTGGGCTCAGCAGAGCGGCCGCGGCGGCGGCGGCCAGAACGAGGTTTCGGCGGTTCAGCATGGCAGGGCCTCCAATAACGTCATCAAGAAACAGATGCCTCGGCTTGGGCAAAGGCGGCGTGAAGGATCGTCATCGTCTCGTCCACATGGGCCGGGGTGAACACCAGCGGCGGCGACAGGATGAGCCGGTTGCCCTGCACGCGCACGATGGCACCGTGCTCGCGCGCACCGGCCACCAGGGCTTGCACATAGGGCGTGCCCATCATCAGCGGCGCCTTGCTCTGGCGGCTTTGCACCAGCTCGGCCGCGGCCATGAGGCCCAGGCCGCGCACATCGCCCACATGCGGGTAACGCAGCAGCTCCTGCAGGCGCGCATTGAGCAGTGCGCCCACGCGGGCGGCGTTGGCGGGCAGGTCTTCGGCCAGCACGATGTCCAGGTTGGCGTTGGCCGCCGCACAGGCCAGCGCATGGCCGCTGTAGGTGTAGCCGTGCATCAGCGCGGCGGGCACGCCGGGTTGCTCAAAGGCACCGGCCACACGTTCGTTCAACAAGGTCGCGCCCAGCGGCACGTAGCCTGAATTGATGCCCTTGGCCATGGCCATCATGTCGGGTGCCACGCCAAATGCGCGGGCACCGCACAGGCTGCCGATGCGGCCAAAACCGGTGACCACTTCATCGCTGATGAGCAGCACGCCGTGTTTGTCGCAAACGGCGCGCAGCGCGGGCCAGTAGCTCTCGTGCGGCACGATCACGCCGCCGGCGCCCTGCACCGGCTCGGCCACGAAGGCCGCCACGGTCTCGGCGCCCTGGTACTGAATGGCGCGGTCCAGCTCGTCGGCGCAGCGCGCGGCCAGGCGGGCCGGGTCAGTTTCACCCCAGGGGTTGCGGTACAGGTAGGGGGACTCCACCTGCATGCAGCCAGGCATCAGCGGCTCATAAGCCGTGCGAAACAGCGGGTTGCCGTTCAGGCTGGCGCCACCGAAATGCACCCCGTGGTAACCCAGCTTCAGGCTGATGAACTTGGTGCGCTGCGCCTTGCCCTGCAGCTGCCAGTATTGCCGCGCCAGCTTCATGGCGGTTTCCACGGCATCGGAGCCGCCGCTGGAAAACAGCACCTTCTTCATCTTTTCGGGCGCAAACATGTGCACCAGGCGCTGCGAAAGCTCGATGGCCGGCGGGTTGCTGGTGTTCTGGAAAGTGCTGTAGTAGGCCAGCTTGTCCAGCTGCGCGGTGATCGCCGCCTTCAGCTCCGGGCGGCCGTGGCCCACGTTCACGTTCCACAGCGAGGCCACGGTGTCGAGGTATCGCTTTCCATCGACATCGACCACATGCACGCCTTCTGCGCTGTCGATGATCAGCGGCGGCGACGCGGCCACCGCCTTGGGGTCGATCATCGGGTGCAGCATGTGCTGCGCATTCGCCAGCTTCAGGGCTTGCGGGTTCATCGTCATGGTGGTGGCGATGCTAGAAGCCGGGGCGATAATGTCAAAAGTCCACTATTCTCGGGATCATCCCTGAGCCGTTGAACAGGCATGGCCGCAGTACCCAAGAGTGAATGGATCGCCAATGAAATGGGGGCGCCGCAACTGGCCGCGCCCGGCACCATCCTGGACCTGCTGAACTACCAGCTGCATGTGCTGCTGAGCCACAGCACAGCCGGGGTGACGCGTATGTGCGAGCAGGAGTTCGGCATCACACGCCATGAGTGGGGCTACATCGGCCTGCTGGCTGCCTTTGGGCCGATGGCACCTTCCGATCTGGCCTTGCGCTCTGGCATGGACCGCTCCCGCACCAGCAAGGCGCTGATGCCGCTGCTGGCCAAGGGCCTGGTCAGCCGCAGCAGCAAGGTGGGCGACCGCCGCTTTGCCACCGTCGCACTGACGCCGTCCGGGCGCCGGCTCTACGAGCGCATCTTTCCGAGGGTGCTGGAGGTGCACCGCGTGCTGCTGGCGCCGCTGTCGGTGCGGGAAGTGCAGGGCCTGGCCCGCACCCTGGACAAGTTGCGCCCCCAGGCGGTGGCGCTGGAAATGGGCCATGCCGACACGCTGAAGGCGCGGCGCCGAGTAGCTACCTCTGGACCACAAGTAGCGTCAGCGTGACCGAGCGAAATGCCGGGAAGCTCTGCTTCAGCTACGAGCGCTCCTGGCCGACAGCGTGATCTGGCGATCGGCCGATCTAGGGACTCGCGGCCCGGAAGCAGTGGGTTCTGGTCTGACGCTGCCCTTGCAGAGGGCGTCGATCGCCTGAAGATCGACGGCGTCGACGTGCCGGTCTTCGACGCGGCCCGGACGATCGTCGACTGCTTCCGGTTCCGCAGCAAGATCGGCCTGGATGTGGTGCTGGAACCACTGCGCGACACCTCGGCGTGTCGCCACCTCGCGGGATGGCGATCCTGGAACTCGGCATCATGAGCAAGCCGGCACCGCCTGCCGGCCCCCGAAAGGCAGCCCGGAAGTCATGGCGTGCTCGTGCCCGGGAGTGCACGACACTCAAGTCGGCGCCGAAAGGGTCGATTCCCTCAAGGCAATCCCTGCCGCACCAAGGCGTGCCGCATGGCCCATGCAGCGCCCGGATGCACCCACGATGCCCCAACCATTGAACGGCCACGCGCACGCCACGTCGCCCTGGCAGGCGTTCGTGCGCCGGTTCCTGTTCGACTACCCGCCGCAGGCGCGGGCAGCCTGGCTGGCCATCACCGGTGCGGGCGCCGCGGCCCTGGTCTGGGCGTGCTGGAACCTGGTCTCGATGCCGTTGACGGCAGCCTGGCCCTTGGCGCTCGCGCTGGGGCTGGTGGCGCTGGCCTCCAGCCTGTCGATCCAGCTGCCGCGCTCGTCGTTTTCGCTGAGCATCGGCGACGTGTTCGTGTTCGGCGTGCTTGCCACGATCGGGCCCGCGGCGGCCGTGCTCGCGTCAGGCATCGACGCCCTCGCCGGCACGCTGCGCTACAGCAATCGGCTGAGTACCCGCGTGTCCACCCCGGCGGCGGCGCTGGCCGCGATGGCCGTCTGCGCCTGGGCTTTCGAGCTCGCCAAGGCTGCGCTGATCCGGAACGGACTCGGCGCGGAGGCGGCGACCGTGGCCGCGCTGGCCCTGGTGGCGCTGCTGCCCTTCGCGCTGTCGCTGCTGCCGCTGATGAGCATGATGGCGCTCAAGCGCGGCGAACCGCAGGCGCCCCTCCGCTGGCTGGCCGATTCGAGCTGGATGGGGGCCATCTACCTGGCGTCGGCGCTGATTGCCGGGCTGGTGCATCTGCAGGCGCAGCGTTCCGGCGCCACCCCGCTGGTGGTCTCGGCCCTGTCGGCGATCGTCATCATGTGGCTGCTGCGAAACGCCGTGCATCGGCAGGAGACCGAACGCCAGCGCCAGGAGTCCCAGTTGGCCCAGGCGCAGCACGAAGCCACGCTCAGCCACCAGCGCTTTGCGGCGGCGTTCAGCCATGCTGCCATCGGCATGGTCATCGTCAAGCCGGACGGCCACATGCTGCAGGCCAACGACGCGCTGTACGCCTTGTTGAAGCTGGAGCCCGGCGCCGTGCTCGGCAGGCCCTTCGACACGCTGCTGAACACCCCCGAGGCGCCACTGTTGCAGCGCCGCGCCCAGGCCGCACGGGTCTCGGGCGACGATGCCTTCTCGATGGAGGTGCAAGGCCGGCGCGGCGATGGCCAGGAGATCTGGGTCGCCGTTCACTGCAGCCCGTACGAGGACCCGGCCGGCGGCGGGCAGTGCCTGATCTACCAGCTGCATGACATCACGTCGCGCCACGTCGCGGAGAGCCGCCTCAGCCACATGGCGCATCACGACGACCTGACCGGCCTGGCCAACCGCCACAGCTTCCATGAATCGCTGAAGACCGCGGTGGAGAAAGCCCGGCTGGACCCCGCGCAGGGTTTCGCAGTGCTGTACCTGGACCTCGACCGCTTCAAGATGGTCAATGACAGCCTCGGTCATGGCGCCGGCAACCAGTTGCTGCGCGAAGTCGCGGCCAGGCTGCGCGCCAGCCTGCGCCCTGTCGACCTGGTGGCGCGCCTGGGCGGTGACGAATTCGCTGCCCTGGTCGACGCGGCGAGCGACCCGGACTTGCCCTTGCAGCTGGCCGGGCGTGTGCTCGACGAACTGAGCCGCCCGGCCTCCCTGCTGGGCACCGAGGTCGTTCCGGGCGTGAGCGTCGGCATCACCTTCAGCGACCTGGGTGACCGGACGGCCGAAGAGATCATGCGTGACGCCGATCTGGCGATGTACGAGGCCAAGGCAGCGGGACGCGGCTGCGTCGTGCGCTTCGACCGATCCATGCACAGCAAGGTAGCCGAGAAGCTGTCGCTCGAAACCGACCTGCGGCGCGCCATCGGCGATGGTCAGATGAGCGTGCACTTCCAGCCGATCTACCAGCTCGAACCCTACGGACTGAGCGGCTTCGAGGCCCTCGCCCGCTGGGTGCATCCGCAGCGCGGCCCCATCAGCCCGGCGGTGTTCATCGCACTGGCCGAGGAGTCGGGCCACATCGAAGTGCTCACCGATTGGATCATCGACCAGGCGATGGCTCATCTGGCGCACTGGAAGGGCGACAGGCCGGGCAGGCAGCACCTGGGCATGCACGTCAACATCTGCGGCCGCGACCTCACCCGCATCAGCCTGTCGTCCCACGTCCAGCAGGTGCTGACCCGCCACCGGGCCACGCCGGGAAGCCTGACGCTGGAGCTGACCGAGACCATGCTGATGGGGCGGCTGGATGTGGCTCTGCGCACCATGGCCAGCCTGAAGGACATCGGGGTGCGGTTCTCGATCGACGACTTCGGCACCGGTTACTCGTCACTGTCGTACCTGGGCCGGCTGCCGATCGACAGCCTGAAGATCGACCGCTCGTTCGTGATGGCCATGCACGAGAGCAGGCAGAACCTGGAGATCGTGCGCGCGATGCTGACCCTGGGCCGGACGCTGGGACACAAGGTGATCGCCGAAGGCGTCGAGACGGCGGATCAGCTGGCGATGCTGCGTGAACTCGGTGTTCACGAGGGGCAGGGCTATCTTCTGTCGCGACCGAAAAGCGCGGACCAGATCAATGATCTGCTCGCTGCCGCCGAGTCGGCTGCGCAGCCCGCCGAATCGGGCCTGCGCGCCTGAACCCGTCTCGCCGGGGCCGGCGACGGTTCCCGCGGTCAGCCCTGCGGCCCAGGGGCGGCGGTCGGCCTCTTGGTCCAGCAGAAGACCTGCATCGGCGGAATGTTCAGCAATTCCAGGCTGCGCGACGGCTGGCCCAGGTAAGGCGTGGTGAACCGGGCCACATGCGGGCGCAACTGGTACGCGACGAAGCGACCGCCCGGTGGCAGCACCTCGGCCACGGCCGCCGCGATGCGGTCGGCGACGGCCGCCGGCATGGTCGAGAACGGGATCCCCGAGATGACGACATCGGGCGCCGGCATCTTGTGCAGCCGCAGAAACTCGGCGATCTGCTCGGCACTGCCGCATTGCACGATCAGGCGGGGGTCCGACTGCTGTTGCGCCAGGTGGTCGCGGAAGACAGGCGACAGCTCGATGGCCAGCAGCTTCGCTTCGGCATGCATCGCGCGCAGGAAGGCTCGCGTGGTGCCCCCGGTGCCCGGGCCGAGCTCGACCACGGTGCGCGCCTCGGCCAGCGCCGCCGTGCGAACCAGCCGGCGTTCCATCCAGGGCGAACTCGGGATCACCGAGCCGACCTCGCGCGGATGCTGCAGGAAGCCCGACAGGAAGGCGCGCTTGTCGGCCCAGGGCGACGACGGGCCGGATCCGTCGGGCCGAGCCGCGGCTGGCGTCGATGCGCTGGCAATGCGCACGCTGTCGCGACGCCGTTCTTGTACGGGGTGGCCCATGTCCGGATTTCCTCCTGGTGTCGCCACAGCTTGCGATGTGCGCCGGCGACGATTTGTCGGATGGGGCGCAAGTCTACTGGCTGCGGCAAGGCGCGGGCCCGGCGCACCAGCACAACTGCAAACAGCCCGGCCATTCGAGCAGCGCTATCCTTGCGTCCTGCGGTGGGAGAGCGGTCGAGCATGGGTGCAGACTGGCGCCGGCGCCGGCCCCCTCACTTCGATGCCCTACCTCTACCTGACCATCGCCATCCTGGCCGAAGTGATCGGCACCTCGGCACTGAAGGCTTCCGACGGCTTCACGCGGCCCAAGCCCTCGGTGGTGGTGGTGGTCGGTTATGGCGTGGCCTTCTACTTCCTGTCGCTTGCGCTGCAGAGCATTCCGCTCGGGGTGGCCTACGCCATCTGGTCGGGCGCGGGCGTGGCCCTGGTCACGCTGATCGGCTGGCGTGTCTTCAAGCAGCGCCTGGATGCACCTGCACTGCTGGGCATCGGACTGATCATTGCGGGCGTCGCGGTGCTGCGCTGGTCGTCGGAGGCCGTGGCTTGAGCAGCGTGCCCGACCAGGACCGACGTGCAGCCTCGAAGGCCGATGACGAGGTCTTCGAGGTTGCGCCCGGCGCTCACGAGCCGCTGGCCGACCTGGCGCTCCAGGCCGGCGCCCGGCTGCACGATGCCAGCCGCGCGCGACGGCGCTGGGCGGCCTGGCTGATGCTGGCGGTGGCCATCGTGGGCGGGGCGATCGGCACCTCGGCACTCGCCGCCAGCGCCGGCTTCACGCGGGCGGGGCCCCTGGCGGTGATGGTCGCCGGCTACCTGACGTGCTTCATCGCGCTGACGCGGGCGCTGCGGGTGATCCCGATCTCCATCGCCTACGCCGTGTGGTCGGGTGTGGGCATCGCACTGGTGTCGGGCATCGGCTGGCTGTGGCTCGGCCAGCAGCTCAACCGCGGCGAACTGACCGGCATCGCGCTGATCCTGGTCGGCACGGTGGTGATCCAGCTGTTCTCGCGCAGCGCCGACGCTTCGCGCTGAAGGCCGTCGCGTCGCGGGGCCGCGGGGTCGGCCGGGCCGCTGTGCCGCGACCGCCACGACCAAACCCTGCGGGCCGGCGCGGGCTCGACCAGGCCGGCTGCCCGTCGCTGACCTGGTCGCGCAGTGCCTCGATGGACTGCAGCAGCGCCTTCACCTTGAACGGCTCGAGCAGCAAACGCCGGACCTCCTGCTGCTTCGACTGCGCCGCCTGCCCGGCTGCGGGGCGTATCCGTCACGCGCCAGTGCGGCCCCGCGCCCGGTCAAGAGCCCCCTGCTCACCTGGCCACGGTGGCCGCCGCAATGGCTTCGAGCGCCTTGCCCACCTGCTCGGCGGCCGGGCAGTCACGGGCGCCGTGTCGGTGGATCAGCCACTTCGGGTCGTTGTAGCCCAGCCAGGTCTGGCCGGCTTCGTCGGCCCACACCAGGGCCTTCATCGGCAGGTCGATGCCGGCGAGCTGGGCACACCGCATCAGCGGCGTGCCGGCCTGCGGATTGCCGAAGACCAGCAGTTCGGTCGGCCGCAAGGTCTGGCCGATGCGCTGGGCCGCGGCGGCGTGGTCGATGCGGGACACGACGGCGAGGTTGCGCTTCTTCACTTCGGCTTCCAGCCGGTTCATCGTCTCCATGGGCGAGTGCGGGCTCTTGAGCGCCATGAGGCCGTGCGTGGCAGTGGCCTGGTTGCCGCCATGGCCTCCCGCGCCGTGGTGGCCGCCCATCGCGCCACAGCCGGCCAGCAGCAAGGCCGTCAGGGCGAGGGTCATTCGTCGCTTCATGCTCATCGTCTACTCCTGCTCGTTGTTGGAGACGGGATGTTGACACGTCCGCAGCCGGCGCCGGATGGGTGGGGAGTCGGTCGCGGGCGTAAGAAAAGGACGCCGGGCGACGACCAGGACGAGCACCGGGGGCTCGATCGCCTGGCTGCCCTGGTGCGACAGTCCCCCTGAGCCATGCAGTTGCACTTTCGTGGAACCCACCGATGAAGACCGACACCTGGATCGACCTGCCGGCCCGCCGCGCGGGCATCGCCGCGGGCCTGATGGCCGGATGGTGACCCCGGCAGGCCCGGCGCAGGGCACTCTCGGCCCGACCCGGCGCCGCGTGCTGACGCAGCTGTCCGCGGCGCTGGCCGTCCTGGGCTGGGGTCCGGCTGCCGCCCGGACCGGCTCGGGCCTCTTGAAGGCCGTGTCGCTTCAGGATGTCGCGCGCATCGATGCAGCGGGCGACGGCGGCTGGCTGGCGCGCGACCGCAGCGGCCGTCTGTGGCAGGTCTCCGAAGACGGCATCACACGCCCCCTCGGGGACGGCCTGGCGCCCCAGGGATCGCTGGCCGTCGGCCATGGACGCATCGCCGGGCGGGCCCTCGACGGGCGCCTGTGGGTGCGTGCCGGTGGTGCCTCGCCTTCGGCACCACAGCATTCGGACGCCGTGCTGGCTCCCCACGGCGGCTTGTGCGGTCTGCCCCTGGCCGTGATCGGCCTCGTCGAGCAGGAGGGGCGCACGCGGGTGGCGAGATTCGAGGCGGACGCCCGGGGGCGATGGCAGGTCGCGGCGCGCAGCGAAGAAGCCGTGCTGCCCGACGCCGTGCCGGTCATCGTCGACCTCGACGGCCGGGGCGACGGCGGACACGTCGCCGTGCTCGCCGGGCCCGACCGGCAGCGCTACCCGCACGCCGTGCTCGGCGACGATGTCGAAGCCACGCGGCTGTTGTGGCTGGAACGACACGGCCTGCAGCCCCTTCGCACACTGGACCTGCCCGAGCCCGAGGTGTTCGAGGACCGGCTGCTGCGGCCGTGGAAACTGCCCGACGGACGTCTGGGCCTCGTCACGATGCGTTCGGGGCCCCGGGGCGCACAGCTGGCCGTGGTCGCCGCATCGACACAGGCGGCTTCGGCGCTGGAGATCGCTGCGGCAGGCCCCTTCATCGGCACGCGCAACCGCTGGCTCTCGGCGGCCAGCGTCGAGGCGGGCGACGCCGCACTGTGGGCGGTCCACACACCCCACATCGGTGGCGTGCTGCACCGCTACGTCGCCCAGGGTGCCACGCTGATGCCCGAGCGCGTGGCGACCGGCCTCAGCAACCACCGCCTCGGTGCCCGCGATCTCGACGTCACGGCCCGGCTGGGCCGCCGGCTCCTGCTGCCTTCGCAGAACGGGCAACAGGTGCACATCGTCGACCTCGACTCGAAGGCGATGGTCTCGTCGTTCGATGTCGGGGCGCCGGTGCTGCAGCTCGTGACAGCACCCGGCGGGCGGGCCGTGGCGGTACTGACGCAAGCCGGCCTGTCGATCTATGCGATGCGCGCGGACACGGGCCCTGCAGTTCCTTCGCGGTAGGCCCGCGCCTGCGTCGGTGTGCGCTCGCGCCTTCGTCGGTGTGCGCCTGCACCTACATCGCTGAGCGCCCGGTACTGCCGGCGCTGCGGTGCCTTTGCGGCCGCCGCATCAGCGCGGCGAGCGCCAGGCCGGCCAGCGCCAGTGTCGTGGGTTCGGGCATCGGCGAGGGCTGGGGGTCGTTGCCGAGGTCGCCTGCGGTATCGGAACTGGCCACGACGAGGTTGTCGAAGGCGGCGTAGCCGGCCAGGCCTGCACCGGCACGCAGGTCGAGCATCAGCGTGACCCAGCCACTCGTGTTGTTGGCGGTGGACAGCGAGACGGTGCGGTTGTTCCAGGTCAGCGTGGTGGTGCTGGCGATGGGATTTCCCTCCATCGCGGCGGTCGACAACAGCAGGCCCGGGTTGCCGAAGCTGAAGGTGCCCAGCGGCGAGTCGTACAGGCTCACATCGAAGATCGGCGTCTGGCCGGCAAAGCCGAAAGGGCCGCCGCAGCTAGGGCAGGCGACCGGGCCGATGCCGGCGAAGTCCATCATCACGTTGACGAAGCCGAGGCTGCCGACATTGAAGGTCAGCGCCAGCAGGTCGTTCTGCACTGAAGACAACATGCCGAGCGCGTAGGCGCCACCGGTGCCGGAGGGATCGCTGTAGTTCGCATTGCCGGCAATCCGCAGGGTCTCGACCGTGAAGGTCTGCTGGAACGCTGCGCCGAACAGCGAGTTGACCGAGGCAAAGCTGATGCCGGTGCCATTGCCGCTCTGGTCGGTCCAACCGGTGGGCGAGTTGAAGTCGTTCTGGTAGACGACCACGGCTGCATGGGCCGGGGTGGTCACCACGACCGTGGCAGCGGCGGCGATGACCGCCATCGCCAGAGGGCCCAGGGCGGACCGAACGGCGGACTTCAGGCTGGTCTTCATGTCTGTGTTCCTTTCAGGTGAGGGGGGTGATCGGTGACGACATCGGGGTTCTCCGTGACGTGACGGAGCGAAGTCTTGCCAGCGACCGTTAGCAAAACGCTAGCGGCGGGGCCCCCAGACGGACGATCTGCACCCCGCGATCACGGGGGTCCGTGGCGTCGCAGCAGCACGCGACCTGAACATCCCCCAGGGTGTCCGTGGGTGGTGCGGCGCGCGAGACCATCACAAGCCGGGCTTGAGTACCGGCCCGCACCGGCCGGCCTCGGCGGTCAGTGCCTACGTCCTGCGTCTGCGCGCAGGCACTGGGCACGACCCCACGGCGCGGGATGATCCAGCGTGCCGCAGGCCTTGCCGCTCAACAGCGAGCCGGCGCAGACGGCCAGCGATGCCGGATCGTTGAGCACCTGCGCCGTCACGCCGCAGGGTGAGTTCGCCGGTCCGTACTCAGGGACGCGCGCCGCCAGCACCGGCTGCGGCCCCGGACACGGCGTCGAGGGCCGCGCCACAGATGTGCAGGGTGGAGAAGGTGAAGCCGGCCTCCTCCTGCGACGCACCGACGATCGCCATGGAACGCCGCCTCAGCCGCTGTTCCGGACCGGCGCCCCCACAGGCGGGCGCCGCTGCGGCTCACTGCAGCTTGATGCCACGCTCGGCGATCACCTTGCCCCACGCTTCGGACTCGGCGTTGGCGAACGCACCGAAATCGGCTGCCGCCTTGTAGGCAGGCAACACGCCGGCCTGGCGCAGCTTGCCGGCCACGTCGGGCGTTTCGAGTACGGCCTTCATCTCGGCAGAGATGCGCTCGACCAGCGCCTTGGGCGTGCCCGGCGGCGCGACCATCCCGCCCCAGGGCACGGCCACCAGGCCGGAAAGTCCCTGCTCGGCCATGGTGGGCACCGCGGGAAGGTCGGGCTGTCGACCCGCCGAGCTCACCGCCAGCGCGCGCAGCTTGCCGGCGCGGATGTGCGGCAGTGCAGACTGCGAGTCGGCGTACATGACCCCGACCTGCCCCCCCAGCAGGTCGCTCATGGCGGGCGCCGCCCCCTTGTAGGCCACGTGCTGCCAGCTCAGACCGGCGGCGGCAGCAATGCGTTCCATGGTCAGATGCCCCAGGCTGCCGATGCCCGAACTGGCGTAGTTGATGCCCCCGGCCGCCGCCCTTGCCACGCCCACGAGTTGCTGCAGGTTCTGAACATCGGCGAAGGCGGGGACCGCGGGGTTGACGACCAGGACGTTGTACTGGTCGTAGATCTCGGCCACCGGCTCCACGTCGCGCTGGAAGTCGACCTTCTTGCCGCTGAAGTGGAAGAAGTTCACGGTGGGAATGACCAGCATCATGAGCGTGTGCCCGTCGGTCGGGGCCGACTGCAGACCGGTGAACGCGATGGTGCCGGTAGCACCGGCCTTGTTTTCGATCACCACGGGCTGTCCCACGCGGCGCGAGAGCTCGGCGCCGATGATGCGGGCCACCACGTCGGTGGTGCCGCCGGCGGGAAAACCCACCACCAGCGTGATCGGCCTGGTCGGCCAGGTTTGGGAGAAGGCGGGCGGAGCGGCCAACGCGGCGGCGGCCAGCAGGCCCAGGGCTAGACGTCGGGTCAGAACAGGCATGGTGGTCTCCGGTCAGTTGTTGCGGGTGACTTTGGCGTCGCGAATCACGTCCGACCAGCGCTGGCTTTCGCGTTGCACGAACTCTCGCGTCTGCGAGGGGCTCAGCACCAGGGGCACCATGCCCATCGCTGCATAGCGCTCCTGCAGGGCGGGGCGGTTCAATGCGGCGTTCAGGGCTGCATTGAGCTTGTCCACGACAGGCTGCGGCGTGCCCGCGGGCGCCACCAGCAGCGTGAAGACGTTGGACTCGTACCCCGGCAGCCCGCTCTCGGCCGCCGTAGGCAGGTCGGGCGTGAGCTTCGAGCGGCGGGCCCCCGCCGCCGCGATCGCACGGATGCGCTGGCTGCCGACCTGCGGCAAGGCAACCGTCGGCGACAGCAGACCGATGTCCACCTGACCGCCCACCAGGTCCTGCAGCTGCTGCGGGTCGCCCTTGTACGGCACGTGGACCATGTCCACCTTGGCCAGCATCTTCAGGTACTCGAAGGAGACGTGGATCGGCCCACCCTGCCCGGTACTGGCATAGGTGAGCGGCTTGCCCTGGCTGGCCCGCTCGCGCGCGAGCGACAGCAGTTCCTGCAGACTCCGGGCGGGGACGTGGTTGGCCACGACGAACATCAACTCGGTGAGGCCGGTGCCGCCCACGAACGCCAGGTCGGTGAGCGGCTTGTACGGCAGCTGCGGGTCCAGCCGCGACAGCAGGATGGTCGGCCCGACCCCGCTGATGCCCAGGGTGTAGCCGTCGGGCGCAGACTTGGCGACGAAGTCGACGCCGATGGCGCCGGCCGCGCCGGGCTTGTTCTCTACCAGCACCTGCTGCCCCAGCGTGGCCTGCATGTCAGTGGCCAGCAGCCGGGTGGACGAGTCCGTCGGGCCACCGGGCGGGAAAGGCACGACGATGCGGACGGGCCGGGTCGGGAAGTCGGCCTGGGCGAACGCGGCTGTTGCCCAGCCCAGCGGCACGCTGCCCGCGGCTGCGGCCTTCAAGAGTCGCCGACGAGTGCCGCGCCGGGCGGCATCGGATTCGAACGAGTCTGCCATTTTCGTCTCCTTGGTTTGTTTGTGCGCCGGTGGCCGGCAGGTCAATCGGGCCAGCGGCCCTGCCGCGCGGCTGCCTCGAGCGAACTTGCCGGCAGCCACCTCTCACCCTCGATGGCGTGCTGTCCGCGCACCTGTTCGAGCACGCCCGCCAGACCCTGCCGTGCCGCCCAGAACATCGGGCCGCCCTCATGCCGCGGAAAGCCGTAGCCGTTGACATAGGTCACGTCGATGTCGCTGGCGCGCAGCGCCACCCCGTCGTCCAGGATGCGCGCACCTTCGTTGACCATCGCGACGAGCACGCGACGGACGACGTCCTGGTCCGCCACGGTCCGGCGGGTGATGCCCAGCTCGCGCGCCGTGCGCTCGATCAGAGCTTCCACCTCGGGATCGGGACGCGCCTTCGCATCGGCGCCGCTGCCTTCATAAAGGTAGTAGCCCTTGCCGGTCTTCTGGCCGAAACGGCCGGCCTCGCACAGGCGGTCGGCGATGGGCGAGTAGCGCTGGCGCTTGTCGCGGAACTGCTCGCGGTACTGACGGATGCGCCAGCCCACGTCGAGACCAGACATGTCGCGCATCAGGTACAAGCCCATCGGGAAGCCGAAGGCCTGAAGCGCACCGTCGATCTGCCACGGCGTGGCACCGTCCTCCAGCAGGAAGTCGCACTCGCGGCCGTACACCGCAAGGATGCGGTTGCCGATGAAACCGTCTCGGTTGCCCGCCAGCACAGGCACCTTGCCGATGCGTCGCGCCAGCGCGGTGACAGTCGCCAGGGTCTGCGGCGAGGTGCAGGCCGCACGCACGTTCTCCTGCAGCTTCATCACGTTGGCGGGGCTGAAGAAGTGCGTGCCGACCACCGACTCCGGGCGCGAGGTCACCGCCGCGATCCGGTCGATGTCCAGCGTGGACGTGTTGGTGGCCAGCACGGCCCCGGGCTTCATCACCTCGTCCAGCCGGCGGAAGACCTGCTGCTTGAGCTCCATGTCCTCGAACACGGCTTCGACGACGAAGTCGCAGGGGGCCGCATCCGCGAGATCCAGGCTGCCGGTAATCAACGCCTGGGCCTGCGCGGCCCGCGCGGCGTCGAGACTGCCGCGCCGCACGGAGGTCTCATAGTTGCGGCCGATCACCTGCAGGCCGCGCTGCAGGCCTTCGGGCCGGGCGTCGAGCAACAGGACCGGGATGCCGGCACTGGCAAAGCACATCGCGATGCCACTGCCCATCGTGCCTGCGCCCACCACCGCCGCACGTTGCACCTCGATCGGCACCACACCTTCCAGCCCGGGGATCTTGGCAGCCGCACGCTCCGCCTGGAACAGGTGAATCAACGCCGCGCGCTGCGGGCTGGCCACGCATCGACGGAAGGCGTCGGACTCGAAGGCCAGACCTTCCTCGATGGGTACAGAGACCGCTTTCTCGACGCAGTCCACGATCAGGCCGGGCGACAGCAGGCCGCGCCACTTGCGCCGATGCTTCTCGCGCAGCGCAGCAAACAGCGCCGGGTCGGTGTCTTCGATGCGGTCGCGACGCGCGTCCACCGTCGACAGGGCACGCCCCTGCTGCATCACGCGCCGGGCGAAGGCCAGCGCGCCGGCCAGCAGGTCGCCTTCGACGACTTCGTCCAGCAGGCCCAGGGCCAGTGCCTCCGCGGCGGTGATCGAGCGGCCACTCAACATCAGTTCGAGGGCCTTTTCGGCACCGACGATGCGGGGCAGGCGCTGCGTGCCACCCCCACCCGGCAGCAAGCCGATGTTCACCTCAGGCAGGCCGAGCCGGCTGTCCGGCGTGGCCACGCGGAAGTGCGCGCCCAGGGCCAGTTCCAGCCCACCGCCCAGGGCGTGCGCGGCGATCGCGGCGACCACCGGCTTGGCCGACGCGGCGATGCGCTGCACCGAGGCATTGATGCCCGGAGCCGGCTTGTCCAGACCGAACTCGCGGATGTCGGCGCCCGGCACGAAGCGACCGTGGGCGCCGATCAGCACCGCCGCCAGCGCCGCCGGGTCCTGAGCGAATCGCTCCAGCACAGCGACGAGTTCCGTTCGCATCGCTGCGCTGAGCGCGTTGATCGGCGGATGGTCGAGCTCGATGACGGCGATGTCGCCGTGCTGCCGAACATGTACGGTGGTCACCCCAAGGCCTCCTTCAGACCACTTCGAACAAGCCGGCAGCGCCCATGCCGCCGCCCACGCACATCGTCACCACCACCAGACGTGCAGCACGGCGTCGCCCTTCGATCAGCGCATGGCCGACCAGACGGGCGCCGCTCATGCCGAAAGGATGGCCGATCGAGATCGCGCCCCCGTTCACGTTGAGCCGCTCGTCAGGGAGGCCCAGCCGGTCGCGACAGTGGATGACCTGCACGGCGAACGCCTCGTTGAGCTCCCACAGGTCGATGTCCTCGACGCGCAGACCGTGCTGTCGCAGCAGCAGCGGGACCGCAGCTACCGGCCCCACCCCCATCTCGTCGGGCGCGCAGCCGGCCACCGCCAGGCCCCGGTAGAGACCCAGCGGACGGGCACCGCAGGCCGCAGCAGCGCGGTCGCTCATCAGGATGAGCGCCGCAGCGCCGTCGGACAACTGGCTGGCGTTGCCTGCGGTGATGCAGCCCGCCTCGCCGACCACCGGCTGAAGTCGAGCCAGTCCTTCGGCGCTGGCGTCGGCGCGCGCACCCTCGTCACGATCGAACAGCACGGACTGCGTGCCCAGATCGCTGCCGTCCCGGCCCAGCAGCCGTTGCGTCACCTGCAGGGGCACGATCTCTTCGTCGAACAGGCCCGCCTGCTGCGCCGCGATGGTGGCCCGTTGGCTGCGCAGCGCATAGGCATCCTGCTCAGCGCGGCCGATGCGATGACGGCTCGCGACGTTCTCGGCAGTGTCGATCATCGCCTGGTACACGCCCGGCACATGCCGCTGCAGCCAGCCGTCCTGCGCGCGGTGGCGAGCGCGATGGTCCTGCACCAGCGAAACCGACTCCAGCCCTCCGGCCGCAAGGACCTCGGCCTCACCGGCGCGGATTCGCAGGGCCTGCTGGGCCACGGCCTGCAGTCCCGACGCGCACTTGCGGTCGACCGTGGCGGCAGCCACGCCGTCCGGCCAGCCTGCGCGCAGCACGGCCTGGCGCGCGATGTTGCTGCCGGTGGCTCCTTCCTGCCAGGCGCAGCCCAGCACCACGTCTTCGACCCGGGCGGGATCGTCGACCCGGGCGCGTCGCAGCGCGGCATTCAGCACATGCGCGCCCAGTTCTGCGCCGTGCGTGTCGTTCAGCGCGCCGCGTCGGGCCTTTCCGATCGGCGTTCGGGCAGTCGAGACGATGAGGGCGTCACGCATGGTGTGGTGGCGACAGAGGCTGCTGACTCGGCATGCCAGACTTGCAGACATGTTGTCATGCCATTATGCTGTCCTTATGAGCTCGGACACAAGACCCATCTCCACGCCCCACATCCGCACCTCCGTCGAGCACGGGCTGGCTCACGTTCAGATCGACCGACCGGACAAGAAGAACGCCATGCTGCTGGCCATGCGCGACGCTCTGGCCGAGGTCTTCGAATCGCTGGCCGACCAGCCGGAAGTGCGCGCCGTCCTGCTGTCGGGCGCCGGCAGCGACTTCTGCGCCGGCGCCGACATCTCCGAGATGGGCCAGGGCGGGCTGCTGGGCTCGACCTACCGCGTCAGGCACATGCAGCGACTGATGCGGGCCATGGTGAGGCTGCAGAAGCCGGTGGTCTGCGCCGTGCGCGGGGTCGCGGTGGGCATGGGCTTCTCGATGGCGCTGGCCTGCGACGTGGTCCTGGCCGCTGAGTCGGCGCGCTTCGGCCAGGTGCAGCGCAGGATCGCCCTGCCGCCGGATGCAGGGGCGGTGTGGTTCCTCACGCGCTACCTGGGGCAGATGCGCGCCAAGGAACTGGTGCTTTCAGGCCGCATGGTGCCGGCTTCCGAAGCGCTGTCGATGGGTCTGGTGAGCCGCGTGCTGCCCGACGACCTGCTGATGCAGACCGCGCAGGCGCTGGCGCAGGACCTCGCCCAGGGCCCCACCGTGGCCTTCGGCATCGGCAAGCGCATGTTCGACCTGGCCCCGTCCTGTTCGTTCGACGCATTCATGGAGCACGAGGCGAGCCTGGTGCCGCTATCCGTCACCTCCGAGGACTTCAAGGAAGGCACTCTCGCCTTCCTGGAAAAACGCGCTGCCCGGTGGACGGGCCGCTGACGCCACCAGGAGACCCGATGCCCACCGACCGCATCCTCACCCGCAGAACAGGCCCGCTGGCCTGGATCACCTTCAACAACCCTGCCAGACTGAACGCCATCTCGCTGGAGATGTGGGAAGGCCTGGGCGAGGCCGTGGCGGCCTTCGACGCCGACCCCGAGGTTCGGGTGATCGTGCTCGACGGCGCAGGCGGCAAGGCCTTCGTGGCAGGCGCCGACGTGTCCAGGTACGAAAAAGAGCGGATGGGCGACAACGCCCAGGAGCACTACGCACGCATCGGAGAGAAGGCGCTCGCGGCCCTGTACGACACGTCGAAGGCGACCATCGCCGCGATCGACGGTTACTGCATCGGCGGCGGCATCTCGGTGGCCGTGTGCTGCGACCTGCGCATCGCAACACCCGAGTCCAGCTTCGCCCAGCCAGCCATGCGCTACGGCATCGGCTACCGCTACAAGAGCCTGCGCCGGGTCACTGATCTCATCGGGCCGGCAGCCACCAAGGAACTGCTCATCGGCGGGCGCAGTTTCGATGCCGCGCAAGCCCTGGCCAAGGGACTGGTCGGCGAGGTAGTGCCCCGCGCGGAGCATGCCGACGCGGTCAGCCGCCAGGCCGAGAAAATCGCCGCCGGTGCGCCGCTCACGCTCAAGCAGGTCAAGCACGCCATCGCGCAGATCGTGCGCGACCCGGCGGAACGGGAATTGGCACAGTCGGAGCAGTACTTCCAGGACTGCTATGCGAGCGCCGACTACCGCGAAGGCATCCGGGCCTTCGCCGAGAAGCGCCAGCCGACGTTCAGGGGGGTCTGACCATGCCCCCCCAGACCGACAGTCCCGGCCCGCTGGCGGGCGTGCGGGTCCTGGACCTCAGCCGCATTCTCGCGGGTCCGATGACGGCGCAGTGGCTGGCCGACCTCGGCGCGGAGGTCATCAAGGTCGAACGCCCCGGCGACGGGGACGAGTCGCGCACCTACGGTCCGCCCTTCATGAAGGACCGGGACGGCCTGCCGACGGACACAGCAGCCTTCTACCTCAGCTGCAACCGGGGCAAGCGTTCGATCACGGTGGACCTGGCCTCGGCCGAGGGCCAGGACCTGGTGCGAGGGCTGGCCGCGGAAAGCGACGTGCTGATCGAGAACTTCCGCACCGGCACGCTGAAGAAGTACGGCCTCGATCAGGAGAGCCTGCGCACGCTGAATCCGCGCCTGGTGTACTGCTCGGTCACCGGCTTCGGGCAGACGGGACCCTACGCGCACCGGCCGGGTTATGACGGCATCTTCCAGGCCCTGGGCGGCATGATGGCCACCAGCGGTCACCCGGCCGAGCCGATGAAGGTCGGCATGAGCATCGTGGACGTGGTGACCAGCCTGTTCGCCGCGATGGGCATACAGGCGGCGCTGCGCCAGCGCGACCAGACCACCGGGGTAGGCCAGTACATCGACGTCGCCCTGCTGGACTGCTGTGTCTCCACGCTGTCGCACTACGCGATGAGCTACCTCGTCTCCGGCCAAGCGCCTCTGCGGCGCGGCAACGGGGGCTACGGCGGTGTGCCTTCGCAGGCCTTCAACTGCCGAGATCGCGCGATCTTCCTGGTGGCTGCCAACAACCGGCAGTTCGCCGCGCTGTGCCGCGCCATCGCTCGGCCGGAACTGCCTGCCGACCCCCGCTTCGACAGCACCTCGGGACGCATCCACAACCGCGACCCGCTGGTCGAGATCCTGTCGGCGGTCTTCGCAGGCATGGACGCGGCCGACGCGCTGGCTCGGCTGGACGCCGCCGGCGTACCGGCCTCGCAGGTCAACGAATTGCCGGAGACCTTCGCAGATCCGCAGGTGCAGCACCGCGGCCTGCGGACGGAAGTGCAGCACCCCGTGGCCGGCAGCCTGCCGCTGGTGGCCAATCCGCTGAAGATGTCGTCGGGCCGGGTGGGCAGCGCCCTGCCCCCGCCGCTGATGGGTCAGCACACCGACGAAGTGCTGTCGCAGCGGCTGGGGCTGGACAAGGCGACCATCGCCGGCCTGCGCCAGCGCGGGGTGATCGGATGAACTTCGGCCTCAGCGTCGCCGACCAGCGCTTCCGGGCCGAGGTGCGCGCCTTCATCGATGCCGAGCTGCCGTCCGGGGTACGCGACAAGCTGGCCGAGCACCGCTCGCTCACGCGACACGAGATCCAGGACTGGCACCGTCGCCTCAACCGCCGCAACTGGGCCACGCCTGGTTGGCCCGCACGTTGGGGCGGGCCCGGCTTCACGGCGGTGCAGCGCAGCATCTTCTTCGACGAACTGCACCAGGCGCCGGCGCCCGAGCCGGTGTCGTTCAACGTGGCGATGATCGGCCCCGTGATCGCCACCTTCGGCACGCAGGCGCAGAAGGAGCGCTTCCTGCCGCGCATACGCAACCTGGACGACTGGTGGTGCCAGGGCTTCTCGGAACCCGGCGCTGGCTCCGATCTGGCCGCGCTGTCCACCGCAGCGCGTCGGGACGGCGACCACTACGGGGTCAACGGCAGCAAGATCTGGCAGGGCATGGCTCAGCACGCCGACTGGATGTTCACACTCGTACGCACCGACGCCTCGGCGGCGCGGCAGGCCGGCATCACGCTGCTGCTGATCGATCTGCGCCTGCCGGGCGTCACCGTGCGGCCCATTCTCACGATGGACGGTCGCCATGAGGTGAACGCCGTCTTCCTGGACGACGTGCGCGTGCCGCTGGACTGCTGCGTGGGCGAAGAGAACGGCGGCTGGGCCATCGCCAAGTTCCTGCTCGGCAGCGAGCGCACGGGTATTGCCCGCATCGGCATGTCGCGGCACATCCTGCGTCGCGCGCGGCAACTGGCGGCACTGCGGCCGTCCGAGAGCGGCATGCTGTCCGCCGATCCGGTGTTCCGTCAGCAGGCAGCGTCGCTGGAGATCGAGCTGCTGGCGCTGGAGATCACGCAGATGCGCATCGTGGCCGACGCCGATGCCCATCCAGACACGCCGGACCCGCGCTCGTCCATCCTCAAGATACGTGGCACCCAGCTGCGCCAGCAGGCTTCGGAACTGCTGCTGTGGGCGGCGGGCGCGCCGGCGCTGGCGGCGGCGGGAGAGTTCGAACACTTCACGGGCGATGATGCGCCGGCCGGTGCGGACTGGGCGCCGACGGTGGCTCCCGTCTACCTCTCGCTGCGCGCTGCTTCCCTCTATGGTGGCAGCACCGAAGTGCAGAAGAACATCCTCGCCAGGACCGTGCTGGGGCTGTGACGGTGGATGGCTGCTTCACTCCCGAACAACGTGCCTTGCAGGACGCCGTGGACCGCTGGGTGCAGCGCGAATACGGCTTCCTGGCCAGGGAGCGGCGGCGCCGCGATCTGCCGGACGGTGACCCCGCCACATGGCGCCAGCTGGCCGAACTCGGCCTGCTGGCACTGCCCTTCCCGCAAGCGCTGGGTGGCCTGGGAGGCGGCCCAGTGGAGACCATGCTGGCGGCGCGCTCGCTGGGCCGCGCCCTGCTGCTGGAGCCGTGGCTGTCCACGGTGGTGCTCGCCGGCAGCGTGCTGCGCGCCGCCGGCGGCGAGGCTGCATCGCACTGGCTGCCGCGCATCGCCGAGGGCACGGCGCGAGCGAGCCTGGCCTGCGAGGAGGCGTCCTCCCACGGGCGGCTGAATCATGTCGGGTGCCGAGCCGCTGCCGAGAGCAGCGGCTGGCGACTGGACGGCCGCAAGCTGCTCGTCCTGCAGGCCCGAGGCGCCGATGCCGTGATCGTCAGCGCTCGCACTGCGGGCGACGTCGATGCCGAGTCGGGCGTGTCGCTGTTCCTGCTGGACCCGCGCTCCCCCGGCCTGCAATGGCGCCACTATGACACCCACGACGGCCTGTCCGCATCGGACCTGACCCTGGTCGGCATGCTGCTGCCCAGGCACGCACTGATCGGGCCCGTCGACGCGGGACTGCCCCTTCTGCGCGAGGCCGTGGACCGCACGATAGGCGCCCTGGCCGCCGAGGCCTGGGGCCTGATGGAGCTGCTGTTGGAGACCACGGTGGAACACCTGAAGACGCGGCAGCAGTTCGGCAAGCCGCTGGCGAGTTTCCAGGTGCTGCAGCATGCCGCGGTGGACATGCTCATCGCCACCGAGCAGGTGCGCAGCATGGCCTGCTATGCCAGCAGCGCGGCCGACTGGGATGACGCCGCCGCCCGCGGCCTGGCGATGTCTGCCGTGAAGGTGATGGTCGGGCGCTGCGCGCGTCAGGCCGCGCAGCTGGCGGTGCAGCTGCACGGCGCGATCGGCCTCACCGACGAATGCGTGGTCAGCCACGCCTTCCGCCGACTCATGGCCATCGAGCTGCAGTTCGGCGACGTGCAGCATCACCTGGCGCGCCACGCCGCGCAGGCGCACTGACGACAGGAGCCCGCTGCGTGCCTCACCCCGCCGCCTGCATCGCCGGCGCCTATGAACACCCGCTGCGGCTGGCACCCGCCCATGGCCTGGCGCAGCTGCATGCAGAGGCGGCGCACGGCGCGCTGGCCGACGCCGGCCTGTCGGCGGCCGACGTGGACGGCTATTTCTGCGCCGGCGATGCACCCGGCCTGGGGCCGCACTCCATGGTCGACCACCTGGGCCTGAATGTGCGCCACGTGGACAGCACCGATACCGGCGGCTCGGCGCCGTTGATCCATGCGGCGCACGCCGCCATGGCCATCGCCGCCGGCCGCTGCCGCGTGGCGCTGATCACGATGGCCGGACTGCCCCGCTCACAGCCCGCGCTGCACGCCAGCACGGTGCGCAGCGCTGCCGCGGCGCCCGAAAGCGCCTTCGAGGCGCCCTACAACGCCGGCGTGGCCGCCATGTATGCGCTGGTCGCCCAGCGCCACATGCACCAGTACGGCACCACACCCCGACAACTGGCCTGGATCAAGGCAGCCTTCTCGCAGCATGCGCAGCACAACCCGCACGCCATGCTGCGACAGGTGGTCACCCCGGACGACGTGCTGGCCTCGCCACTGGTGGCCAGCCCGCTGCGTCGCCTGGACTGCTGCGTGATCAGCGACGGCGGCGCTGCGCTGGTGGTGGTGCACCCCGCCGTGATGAAGTCGCTGCGGCGCCCGGTGGTGCGCATCGTCGGCAGTGGCGAGTCGGTCAAGGGCCTGCGGGGCGGCGATGTCGATCTGACGTGGTCGGCCACGCGGCAGGCCGGCGCTGACGCCTTCGCGCAATGCGGGCTGCGGCCGCAGGAGATCCGCTACGCGTCGATCTACGACAGCTTCACGATCACCGTGCTGATGCAATTGGAGGACCTGGGCTTCTGCACCAAGGGAGAGGCCGGGCGTTTCGTGGACGACGGCGGCCTCGTCGCAGGCAGCGGCCGGCTGGCGGTGAACACCGACGGTGGCGGGCTGTGCAACAACCATCCGTCCAACCGCGGCGGCATGGTCAAGCTGATAGAAGCCGTGCGGCAGCTGCGCGGCGAGGCGCACTCTGCGGTTCAGGTGCCAGGCCTCGAGCATGCGCTGGTCAGCGGCATCGGCGGCCTGCTGGGCTCGCGTCATGGCAGCGCGGTGCTGGTCCTGCGGCGCGAATGAATCGGGACTGCCCATGACCTTTCCGCTGCTCGATCCCCAGCCCACACCGGCCTCCGCGCCCTGGCTGGAAGCCTGTTTGCGGCGGGAACTGCGCGTCGGTATGTGCAGCACCTGCGGGCGCGCCCACTTCTACCCGCGAGCCTTCTGTCCGCACTGCCACGCCGACGACGTGTCGCTGGCGTTCTCGGCAGGCCGCGGCAGCGTGTACGCCTGGACCGAAGTGCAGACCAGGAACGGCCCCTACACCGTGGCCTACGTGCGCCTGGACGATGGCGTGACGCTGCTCACGCAGCTGGGCCGGGCGCCGCGTGATGCTGCCTGGTCCTCGGGCGCACGCGTGCGCGTGGCCTGGGCCGCAGCGCCTGGCGGCCAATGGCTGCCCGTGTTCGAAGCCGATGAAGGAGACGACCCATGACCCCACCCAGCCGCTCAAGACAGATCGACACGCAGCCCACCCAGGGCTGGGCCAGGCGATGAGCGCGCCAGGGCACCCGAAGGGGGAGCTCGGAAGCGCGCATCGCGAAGGCAGCCCTGCGAGCCTGCTGCGATTGCAGGTCGCCGACGGTGTGGCGCTGCTCACGCTGGACCGTCCTGACAGCCGCAACGCCTTCGGCCACGCCGATGCCGACGAGTTCGTCGCGACGATCGAAGCCATCGGCCGCGACCAGGCCGTGCGCGCACTCGTGCTGACGGGCGCCGGCAGCGCCTTCAGTGCAGGCGGAGACATCCAGGCCATGGCGCAGACCCTCGCCGAGCGCCCGCCCGCGACCGCCACGCGGCTCGCCTACCGCGAAGGCATTCAGCGCATCCCTGCCGCGCTGCATGCCCTGGAGATACCCACCATCGCGGCCGTCAACGGCGCTGCCATGGGCGTGGGCTGCGACCTGGCCTGCATGTGCGACATCCGCCTGGCCTCCACGCGCGCGCGCTTTGCGCAGAGCTTCGTGAAGATGGGCTTGATTTCGGGCGACGGCGGCGTCTGGTTCCTGCAGCGAGCCATCGGCTGGCAGCGCGCCGCCGAGATGGTGTTCACCGGCGAGCCGATCAGCGCGGCCCAGGCGCTGGCCTGGGGGCTGGTCAGCGAGGTCGTCGAGCCCGACGATCTGCTGCCGCGCGCCCAACTGCTGGCTGCGCGCATCGCCGTCAACCCGGGCACCACGCTGCGCCTGAGCAAGCGCCTGATGCGCGAGGCACAGACGGCGCCGCTGGAGACGGTGCTCCAGCTGTCCGCGGCCCTGCAGTCACTGGCCCAGGCGGGGCCCGAGCACGCAGCCGCCGTGCAGGCCTTCCTGGCCAAGGGCGGCTCGCGATGACCGATCTGTCGATCCCCCGCTGCAGCCTGACGCCGGCCTGCGAGGCGCTGCGCCTGGAGGTGCGCGAGTTCCTTCACGAGCAGGTGAGCAGCCTGCCTGCCCGACGCAAGGCCGAGAGCTGGACCGCCTTCGATCCCGGCTTCAGCCGTTCCCTGGGCCGCCGGGGCTGGATCGGCATGGTCTGGCCTCGCGACTTCGGCGGGCACGAGCGCTCCGATCTGGAACGCTACGTGGTGCTGGAGGAACTGCTGGCCGCCGGCGCGCCCTGCGGAGCGCACTGGATCGCCGACCGCCAGAGCGGCCCGCTGCTGCTGCGCTACGGCACCCCTGCGCAGCGGCAGGCGCTGCTGCCACGCATGGCACAGGGCGAGCTGTACTTCTGCATCGGCATGAGCGAGCCCGACGCCGGCTCCGATGTGGCCGCGCTTCGGACACGCGCCGAGCGAGTTGCCGACGGGTGGCGCATCAACGGCACCAAGCTGTGGACGACCAACGCGCATCGCGCGCACTTCATGATCGCTCTGGTGCGTACCGACGCCGCCGCGCAGCGGCACGACGGACTGTCACAGCTGCTGATCGACCTGCGCACGCCCGGCATCACGATCCGGCCCATCCGCAACCTGGCCGGCGAGACCGACTTCAACGAGGTCGTGTTCCAGGATGCCGTGGTGCCGCACCAGGCGCTGCTGGGCACCGAGGGCCGCGGCTGGGAGCAGGTGACGGCCGAGCTGGCGCTGGAGCGCAGCGGCCCCGAACGCTACCTGAGCAGCCTGCAGCTGATGCTGGCGATGGTGCAGGCCGCCTCACCGCACGACGCGGCGCAGGTGGAGGCCCTGGGCCGGCTGACCGCCGAGTTGGCCACGCTGCGCGCGATGTCCCTCGGTGTGGCCGGCATGCTGGCGCGTGGCGAGCGGCCCAACGTGGTGGCGGCCATCGTGAAGGCGCTGGGCAACGACCTGGAGCAGAAGCTGCCCCAGCTCGCCCACGACCTGTTCAACGAAGCAGACCACGCGGCACACCCCGACCTCGCCGAAGTGGCCGACTACCTGACGCAGGTGGCGCCGTCCTTCTCGCTGCGGGGCGGCACGCGCGAGGTGCTGCGCGGCATCATCGCCCGCGAGCTCGGGCTGCGCTGACCAGGAGCCTCGACGATGCAACATCAATCCCTTCGCACCCAGGTGCGCGACGCCGCCGGGCGCCTGTTCGCAGACCTGGAAGCAGTCGGCGCCTACCGGACGGCAGATCGCGCGAACTGGCAGCCGCTGGAGGACTGCGGCTTCGATCGTCTGCTGGTCGACGACCCGGATGGCGAAGGCTGGCCCTGCGCGGCCTCGGTGTTCGGCCATTTGGGCTACCACGGCCTGGCCGTGCCGCTGCGGGAATCGACCGTCGCACGCGGTCTGTTGCGCCGGGCGGGCGCCGACGCCGACCTGCCGGGCCCGCTGACCCTGGCCGTCCTCGACGGCACCAGCGTCCGGTTCGAGACAAGGGGTGCACAGCTGGGGCTGGCGGGCGGAGCGCTGACGGTGCCTTGGGCGCGCACCGCCCTGCACGCGGTGGTCGCCGGCATGCATGAAGGCGAGCCGGTGCTCGCTGTGTTGCCGCTGCGCAATCCGGCGCCGTCGCTGCGGCCTGGCCAGAACACGGCGGGCGAGCCGCGCGACCTGGTCGCCACCGAGCCATGGGTCAGCACGGCTTGGCATCGGATGCCGCCCGGCTCCGACGCGCGCGGCTGGGCTGCGCTGGCCACCGCCTGCGCCATGGTCGGCGCGAGCCAGCGCGTGCTGGAGCTTTCGCTCAAGTACGCCGAAGAGCGCGTGCAGTTCGGCCGTCCGATCGGCAAGTTCCAGGTGCTGCAGCATTCGCTGGCGCTGTTGGCCTGCGAGATCGCCGCCGCCACGATGGCGGTGGAAGTCGCCTGCAGCACGGCTCAGACCGCCGAACCGACAGGTGCGGCCGCGGTGGCCAAGGTGCGAGCCGGTCAGGCCGCCGGCACCGCCGCCGCGGTGGGCCATCAGGTGCACGGCGCGATCGGATTCACCGACGAACACCGGCTGCATCACCTGACCCGACGGCTCTGGTCGTGGCGTCGCGAAGGGGGAACCGAGCGGGACTGGGCACTGGCACTGGGCAGGCAGACGCTGCTGGCTGGCGCCGAAGGGGCGTGGCCGCTGGTGGTGCAGCTCTCGACCGGCGCCGAGGCCTGACGCCGACGGCTCAGCCGCCAGGCGCCTGCACGATCTCGATCTTGAAGCTGTAGCGCTGCGGGTGGTAGCGCACCACCGCCAGTTCCACCGGAGTCCCGGTGGAGGTGTAGTACAGGCGCGTGATCTGCAGGATGGGCGCGCGCGGCCTCACGCCCAGATGCCGGACCATCTCCGGTGTCGCGACGGAGGGGCTCACGGTCTGCTCCACCTTCACCATCGGCAGGCCGGTGGCCTGCTCGAGCTGGCGCACGATCGAGCCACCAGCCTGGGTCTGGTGGCGGGGCAATCGGGCCGCGAGCTCGGGCGGCAGGTAGACGTCCGTCAGCGACACCGGTTCGTCGTCGACCGAGCCCAGCCGCACCAGGAGTTGCACCGGGCTGTCCACCGGCAGCTTGAGTGCAGCGGCCACCTCGGCCGGCGCGGCCACGGTGGTGCGGGACAACTGCTTGAACGTCAGCGTCTCGGAGTAGGCCACCGCATCGTGCAGCGACGCGACCCGGCTGACCAGCTTGTTCGAGAACCCCGCTTTCGCGACGAACGAGCCTACACCGCGGTGGCGCACCACCAGCCCCTTGGACACCAGGTCGTCCATGGCCTTGCGCACGGTGATGCGGCTCACGCCGTACAGCTCGCACAGCCGTGCCTCGGTGGGCACGGCATCGCCGGCACGCAGCAGGCGCGACGCGATCTGGCGCTCCAGGTCACGGGCCACCTGGTAATACAAGGGAAGGGGTTGGGACGTTGGCAGCATCAGGGAACGGGTCGGCATGTTGTTATACCAACAATACAACCATGCCACGTCGTGATGGACATCGCCCGCTTTTGCCGACCTCGTCGCCGGCTCCATTGCCAAGGCCTGGCGTCAAGCCCCCGGGTTCACGCGCGTGGGCTGCCGGCCCCTCCTTGCCCCCCTCGCCCCTCGCCCCTCAATAGCTCGTCGCACCGCCCCTTGCCGCATCAGGCGCATCACCCGCCTTCGGCTTGAATCGGGCAGCGAGTTCCCGGGTGACTCGCGGCAGCATCGTGGCCTCGACACCGACGGCCACGAAGCCGGCGCCCAGGCCGATGTAGTGACGGGCCAGCGTCTCGTCGACGGCCAGGATGCCGGGCGCCTTGCCCGCGGCCAGGATGCGGGCGATGCCGCTGTCGATGGCGTGGCTCACCTCGGGGTGGCCGGGGTTGCCCAGATGGCCCATCGAAGCCGACAGGTCGGCCGGCCCGATGAAGACGCCGTGCACGCCGTCGACGGCGGCGATGGCGTCGAGCTGCGCCAGCGCCGCGGCCGTCTCCACCTGCACCAGCAGGCAGATGCCGTCGTCGGCTTCCTGCAGGTAGCGCGTGTGCGCGCTCCACCGCGACGACCGGGCCAGGCCGCTGCCCACGCCCCGCACGCCGCGCGGTGGATAGCGCGTGGCGGCCACCAGCGCACGCGCCTGCTCCGCGCTCTCGACCATCGGCACCAGCAGCGTCATGGCGCCGATCTCCAGCACCTGCTTGATCAGCGCAGGTCGCCCTGCGGAATGCGCAGCACCGGGTGCAACGGGTAGGGTGCCACCGCCTGCAGCGCGCCCAGCATGGAACGCAGGTCGTTCGGCCCGTGCTCGCCGTCGATCAGCAGCCAGTCGAAGCCGGCCGTCGCGCAAAGCTCCGCCGCGTAGGGATCGGCCAGACCGAGCCACAGGCCGATCTGCGCCCCGGGCGAAGCGATCGCCTGCTTGAAGAGGTTGGCAGGGGTGGACATCAGACGAACCTCACGGAAATCGACCCCAGCGGGCCGTAGTCGGCATGGAAGGTGTCGCCGGCCGCACAGGCCACCGGCCGGGTGAAGCTGCCGCCCAGCACGATCTCGCCGGCCGCCAGGCTCTGGCCGTGCGGCGCCAGCTTGTTGGCCAGCCAGGCCACGCCGTGGGCCGGATGATTCAGGACTGCGGCACCCAGGCCCGACTCCTCGATCACGCCGTTCTTGAACAGCAGGGCGCCGGCCCAGCGCCAGTCGACGGCGTCGGGCCGCATCGGCCGCCCGCCCAGCACGATGCCGGCGTTGGCGGCGTTGTCGGCAATGGTGTCCAGCACCTTTCGCGGTGCCTTGGTGTGGCGGTCGAACTGCTCGATGCGGGCGTCGATGAGTTCCAGCGCCGGCACCACGTGATCGGTCGCGTTGAGCACGTCGAACACCGTGACGCCCGGCCCCGCCAGCGGCCGGGCCAGGATGAACGCGAACTCGACCTCGAAGCGCGGCACGATGAAACGTGCCGCCTCGACCTCGCTGCCGTCGCGCAGCAGCATGCTGTCGAGCAGGGTGCCGTAGTCGGGTTCCGTGATCTGCGAAGCGATCTGCATGGCGCGCGATGTCAGGCCGATCTTGTGGCCCACCACCTGGCGCCCACCTTCGACCTGCAGGCGCACCCACTCGCGCTGGATGGCGTAGCTGTCGGCGATCTTCATCGCGGGAAACCGGCGCGAGAACTGCTCGATCTGTTGCCGGCTGCGCTCGGCCTGGTCGAGTTCGCGCGCCAGCGCGGCGTGTTGGCTTGTCTCCAGCATGGTGTCGATTTGTCCGCGAAAAGGGGTCAGTCTTGCGCTGGAGAACCGACGGGACAAGCAATGGTTTGTGGACGACTTTCAACGCGGGTTTGACAACGCGACAGATGCTGCACCGTCCCCGGGCTGCGTCATCGGGAGTCGTGACCTCCCATCAGTCGAACGGCTTGCACGACGCCCAGCACATGGTTGGGACACTGTCAACCCCGGCTCCAAGGCTGGGCAGGCGTCGCGAAGTTGTGAAAAATCGTTTCTTGTGTATGACGCCTCCACGCATTGATGACGGACTCGCCCGCTTCGACCTGTGGCGTGCCGCCCACCGGTGCCCCCCGACACCCCAACGCATGCGAGGCCAACGCCACCCGACGCCGTCTGCTCGTGTGCGCGGCCAGCGGATCGGGTGCCTTCCTGTCGCCGGCCTTGTGCATCGCTCAGGCCCTGGCCCAGTCAGGCGGCAAGTCCAAGGACAAGCCAAGCCAGGCGGCGGGCTTCTACGGCAACTTCCGGGGCACGCAGTTGCTCGACCAGGACGGTCGCAAGTTCGAGCCCACCGCACTCATGGGCCGCACGGTCCTGGTCAACTTCGTCTTCACGGGCTGCTCCACCGTGTGCCCGGTTCAGACCCATGCCCTGGCCCAGGTGCAGCGGCAGCTCCCGCCCGCCGTGCGGTCGCAGGTCCGCCTGCTGTCGGTCTCGCTGGATCCGCTGGGAGACACCCCGCAGGCGCTGAAGGCGTTCGCACTGCGCATGGGCGTCGACCTGTCGGGCTGGAGCTTCGTCACCGGACGGCCGAACGACATCGAGCGCGTGTCCGATGCGCTGCGCCTGTTCCGGCCCGGCCCGGAGGTGCGCCGACCGGAAGACCACGCCACGGGGCTGTGGCTGATCGACCGCCATGGTCAGGTGCGTCTGCGCTACGACGGCAACCCGCCGGACGTGAAGCGCCTTCTGCGCGAGATCCCGGTGCTGGACGAACTGACCCGCCGCGCCGGAGCCTGAACGGCGGCCGGTCGCCACGAAACCGCTACGAAACGATCACGGATCATGAAGTTCACGACGACCGAGCTCCTGCATCGCAGCCTGCCTCGCGGGCCCCGTCACGGTCCGGCCTGGCTGGCGCTGGCGATTGCCGCGGGGCTGGCCGCCTGCGGCGGCGAAGAGCCGGCGCCGGCGCAGTCGCAGCAGGCCGAGTCGGCGCAGCCGCGGGCCCGTGCGCTGGCCGTCACGGTGAACCCGGCCGGCTGGGTCAGTGTCCCGGCGCCCACCGACGCCCTGCTGCAGGGCCTGGCCATTCCGGCCAGCGCGCCCACACAAGGCATGTGGTCGGCCGTCGGCCCCTGGCCGATGAACGGCCTGCACCAGGCCGTCCTGCCCGACGGCAAGGTGCTGACCTGGGGCACCACGCCCGACGGCAACGCGCAGAACGGCCGCTTTTTCGACGTGTGGGATCCCAACCGCGGTCTGTTCGATGGCGGCGCACACGTCACCACCTACGACCCTGCCCGGCAGGACAGCTTCTGCGCGGCGGCAACCTACCTGTCCAGCGGCCAGCTGCTCATCACCGGCGGCAACGGCAACGTCACCAGCGTGGCCTACAACCCCAGCACCGGCGCCATGCCCTCGGCCGGCAACGTCGCCGATTCTCGCTGGTACGCCACGATGATCACGCTGGCCGACGGCCGCCCCATCATCGTGGGCGGCATCGCGCCCTACACCGAAGGCCAGTGGAACAACGTGGCCGGCGCGCTCACCGAGGGCTTGTCGTCGATGACGCCCGAGGTCTACGAAAACGGCGCCTGGCGCACCCTGCTCAACGCCCAGAGCCGCACGGCCTGGGGCCCCGACGCCCTGCGCGCGTCCATGCCCAAGGCCTGGCTGGCGCCGGACGGCCGTGTCTTCGGCGTCAGCACCGACCAGATGTGGTACGTGGACGCCAACGCCGCGGGCGGGCAGGGCACGACCACCATCGTCGGCGTCTGGAAGGCAGCGCCCAGTGGCGCCTTCACCAACGACAATGCGCCGAACTCCGGCCCGACGTCCACGGGTGTGATGTACGCCCCCGGCCGGGTGCTGATGGTGGGCGGCAACGCCTACCACAACGGTCTCGGCTTTGCGGGCAGTCGCCAGGCCACGGTGATCGACCTCAACGGCGGTGGCGCCGTGCGCACCGAACAGCCGCTGATGGCTTTCGGCCGGCACTACGCCGGCGTGGTGGTGCTGCCCGACGGCAAGGTGGTGGTCACCGGCGGCGAAACCCGCGCCAGCAACGACCCGGCCTTCGGCGCCTACACGGCCGAGATGTGGAGCCCGGCCACCGGTACCTGGACGCGCATGGCGGCGTCCACGGTGTTCCGCGGCTACCACTCGCAGGCCAGCCTGCTGCCCAACGGCGGCGTGCTGGTCACCGGCGGCGGCACGCCCGGGCCGGTGCAGCTGCGGGGCGATGTGTTCTACCCTCCCTACCTGTTCCGCACGGTGAACGGCACGGCGCAGCTGGCGCCCCGCCCCCGCCTGGTGGGCATCAGCGGCCTCAGTCACGCCAACGGCGCGCAGATGCAGTTCGACATGGCCTCGACCGACACCATCCGCGAGGCGGTGCTGATCGGCCTGAGCGTGGGCACGCACTCGTTCAATTCAGGCCAGCGCCGCATTCCGATGGCGTTCACGCAGGAGCAGTTCCGCATCACGGCCACCGTGCCGGGCAACACGCTGGTGCCGCCCGGCTACTACCAGGTGGTGGCGGTGGACGCCAACGGCGTGCCGTCGCGCGGCACCATCGTGGCCGTGGGCCAGGGCGTCGGCGCACCGCAGGTGCCGGTGACACCCTACACGCCGCCCACCGTGAGCGACGTCATCAACGCCCCGGTCATCAACGCCGGCGGCAGCGCGAGCTACACGGTCGCGGCGCAGGCCGGTGTCACCTACAGCTGGGACTTCGGCGACGGCACCCCCGCCACGCCCTTCAGCGCCACCGCGTCCATCACGCGCAGCTTCGCCACTCCCGGGGTCTTTGCCGTCACGCTGACAGCGCGCGACGGCGCCGGTCGCACCACCACGCGCACCTTCCTGCAGGCGGTGGGAACGCCGGCCACGCCTGGCAGGCCCTCGGCTTCGTCGGCCGTCGCGCTCGAAACCCGCAGCGGCCTTCCGGCCCGGCTGTGGGTGGCCAACCCCGACAGCAACACCGTCGCCGTGATCGACACCGCCAGCAACGCCCGCGTGGCCGAAGTCGCGGTGGGCACTTCGCCGCGCACCGTGGCCATCGCTCCCGATGGCCGCATCTGGGTGGCCAACAAGGGCTCGTCGACCATCAGCATCGTGAGCCCCGCCACGCTGGCGGTGGTGGCCACGGTGGCGCTGCCGGCGGCCGCGCAACCACACGGCCTGGCCTTCGCGCCCGGCGGCAGTGCCTTCGTGGCACTCGAGGCCAGCGGCCGCTTGCTCAAGCTCGACCCGGCCAGCGGCGCCGTGCAGGCCACGCTGGCCGTGGGTGCCAACCCGCGGCACGTGTCGGCTTCGGCCAATGGCGCCCTCGTGCTGGTCTCGCGCTTCATCACCAACCCGCTGCCCGGCGAAGGCACGGCCACCGTGGACACCAGCACCGCCGGCGCCGAGGTGGTGGCGGTCAATGCCGGCCCGATGACCTTGAACAGGACCATCGTGCTGCGCCACAGCGACAAGGTCGACAACGAGAACCAGGGTGCGGGCATTCCGAACTACCTGGCGGCGGCTGCCATCTCGCCCGACGGCACCCGGGCCTGGGTGCCTTCCAAGCAGGACAACATCCGGCGCGGCAGCTTGCGCGGGTCCCAGCCGCTGGACTTCCAGAACACGGTGCGGGCGATCAGCTCGCGCATCGACATGACCACGCTGGCCGAGGACCACGCCAGCCGCATCGACCACGACAACTCCAGCCTCGGCACCGCCGCGGCCTACCACCCCAGTGGCGCCTACCTGTTCGTCGCCCTGGAGACCAGCCGCCAGGTGGCGGTGGTGGACGCCTTCAGGGGCCGCGAACTGCTCAAGTTCGACGTCGGCCGTGCGCCGCAGGCCCTGGCCGTGTCGGTCGACGGCACGCGGCTGTACGTGCAGAACTTCATGGACCGCACGGCCAGCGTGGTCGACCTGGGGCCGCTGGTCAGGGAGGGCCTGCCGCAGTTCCCTGCCCTCGCCACCGTGGGCACGATGGGCGTTGAGCGCCTGAGTGCGCAGGTGCTGCTTGGCAAGCGGCTCTTCTACGACGCCCGCGACCCGCGCCTGGCGCGCGACAGCTACATGAGCTGCGCCAGTTGCCACAGCGACGCCGGCCACGACGGCCGCACCTGGGACTTCACGCACTTCGGCGAAGGCCTGCGCAACACGCCGGCGCTGGCCGGCCGCGCCGGCATGGCGCAGGGCTTCGTGCACTGGAGCGCCAACTTCGACGAGGTGCAGGACTTCGAAGGCCAGATCCGCGCCTTTGCCGGTGGCACCGGCCTGATGCCGGACGCGCAGTTCAACGCAGGTTCGCGCAACACCCCGCTCGGCGACCGCAAGGCCGGCCTCAGCGCCGACCTCGATGCGCTGGCCGCCTACCTCGGCTCGCTCACCACCTTCGAGCGCAGCCCCAACCGCAACGCCGACGGCACGCTCACGGCCGCCGCCATCGCCGGCAGGACGGTGTTCACCAACGCCAACTGCGCCAGTTGCCACACCGGCACAGGCTTCACCATCAGCGGTGACGCCAGCACGCTGCGCAACATCGGCACCCTGAAGCCCAGCAGCGGCGGGCGCCTGGGCGCAACGCTGATCGGCATCGACGTGCCCACGCTGCGCGACGTGTGGGCCACCGCACCCTACCTTCACGACGGCAGCGCGCCCACGCTGGCCGCCGCTGTGCAGGCGCATGCGGGCAACGCCGTGGCCGGGGCCGACCTCGCCAACCTAGTGGCCTACTTGCAGCAGATCGATGCTGCCGAAGCCGGGCCCGGAGTCACGGGCCTCCCCACCGGTGCACTGGGTGCCTGGAACTTCGACACGGCAACGGCCACGTCGGCACCCGATGCCAGCGGCAACAACCGGCCGCTGACGCTGGGTGCAGGCATGACGGTCAACCCGGCCGGCCTATCCGGCAACGCGTTGCAGGCGGAGGGTGCCAACTCAATCTCAGGAGCGGCGACAGCGGGGCCGGTGCTGGACACCTCGGGCAGCTTCTCGGTGTCCGGATGGATCCGGTTCGACCAATTGCCGACCTGCTGGAACCAGGCGCTGGCCAGCCAGGACGGCGTGACCGTCTCCGGCTTCAACCTGGGCATCGTTCCGGCTTGCGGCGCACAGGCTCTCCAGTTCAACTTCGACATGCAGGGCGCCGACGTCGACGCCGCGCCCTACCGCATCGTCGGCGGGCCAACGCCGGTCGTCGGACAGTGGGTGCATCTGGTGGGCGTGCGCGATGCCGCGGCCAACACCATGGCGCTGTATGTCAACGGCGTGCTGGTGCGGACCCTGGCCAACCCGGCCAAGTGGGCGGCCACGGGTCCGTTCGTGGTGGGCCGCGCGAAGTTCAGCGGTGCCCTGCGCGATCCGGCCTATGCCGCGATCGATGCCGTGCGCGCCTATGGCCGTGCACTGACGGCGGCGGAAGTCACGATGCTGTTCCAGGCGCGCGGCGGCTCGGGCGCCGTTGCGCCGGCCAATCAGCCGCCGTCTGTGGCGTTGTCTGAGCCCGCCAACAACAGCAGCGTCGCAGTGGGTACTGCCGTCACGCTGACGGCCACCGCAGCCGACAGCGACGGCACGGTGGCGCGAGTGGAGTTCTACGCCGGCAGCACGTTGCTGGGCACGGACACCACAGCGCCGTACTCGCTGAGCTGGACGCCAACCACAGCCGGCGCCTACGCGCTGACCGCACGTGCCTTCGACAACGCCGGTGCGGCCACCACCAGTGCGGCGGTGAACCTGACGGTGTCGGTTCCACCGGCCGGCGTGCCGCCTGCTACCGCAGTGGCCTGCGCCACCGAAGGCGGCACCTGCGCGCTGCCCGCCGGCGCCACTGCACGCGTGTGGTACGGCGCCGGCAGCAGCTGGGTGTCGCGCACAGGCGTCACCGGCAGCATCGCCTGTACGAACGACGTGTTCGGCGATCCGATCTTCGGCACCTTCAAGGCCTGCCGTTACGAGCTGACGTCGGCGCCGCCGCCGAACCAGGCGCCGACAGTCACCGTCGGCGCGCCGGCCAGCGTCACGCTGGGCAGCGCCGTGGCCTTGACGGCCACTGCCGCAGACGCCGACGGCACGGTGGCGCGGGTGGAGTTCTACGCTGGCAGCACGCTGTTGGGCAGCGACACCACGGCGCCGTATGCCTTCAGTTGGACGCCGGCCGCCGCGGGCAGCTATGCGCTGACGGCACGCGCCTTCGACAACGCCGGTGCAGCCACCACGAGCGCGGCGGTGACGGTGGCCGTGTCGGCCCCGCCAGCCAGCGTGCCGCCTGCCACGGCAGTGGCCTGCGCCACCGAAGGCGGCACCTGCGCGCTGCCCGCCGGCGCCACTGCACGCGTGTGGTATGGAGCGGGCAGCAGTTGGGTGTCGCGTACTGGCGTCACCGGCAGCATCGCCTGCACGAACGCCGTGTTCGGCGATCCGATCTTCGGCACCTTCAAGGCCTGCCGTTACGAGCTGACGTCGGCGCCGCCGCCGAACCAGGCGCCGACAGTCACCGTCGGCGCGCCGGCCAGCGTCACGCTGGGCAGCGCCGTGGCCTTGACGGCCACTGCCGCAGACGCCGACGGCACGGTGGCGCGGGTGGAGTTCTACGCCGGCAGCACGCTGCTGGGCAACGACACCACGGCACCTTACGCCTTCAGCTGGACGCCGGCCACCGCGGGCACCTACGCGGTGACTGCACGCGCCTTCGACAACGCCGGCGCCGCGACCACCAGTGCGGGCGTGACGCTGACGGTGACGGCGGCCACGACCACGCTGCCTGCCGGCGCGCTGGCCGAATGGACCTTCGACACCGCCAGCGGCACCAGCGCGCCGGACAGCAGCGGCAATGGCCGCACGCTCACCCTGAGCAGCGGCGTGACCTTCACCCCGAGTGGCCGGGCCGGTGCGGCGCTGCAGTTCGCCGGCCCGACCTCGGTTGCGGGTGCGACGACCGCCGCGCCGGTGGTCAACACGGCCGGCAGCTTCAGCGTGTCGGGCTGGATTCGCTTCGACCAGCTGCCCACATGCTGGAACCAGACGCTGGCCAGCCAGGACGGTGTGACGGTGTCGGGCTTCTACCTGGGCATCGTGCCGCCTTGCAACGGCGGTCTGCCAAGGGCCATGTTTTCGATGCTGTCGACAGACGCGGACGCCGGTACCAACTTCCGCATCATCGACACCCAGACCACCGTCACCGGCACCTGGTACCACCTGGTGGCAGTGCGCGATGCCACGGCCAATACGATGGCGCTCTACGTCAATGGCCGTCTCGCCGGCACTGTGGCCAACAGCACCAAGTGGGCGGCCAACGGCGCCTTCGCGGTGGGGCGCGCCAAGTTCAGCGGCGATCTGCGCGACCGGGCCTATGCGGCGATCGACGGCGTGCGGGCCTATGGTCGCGTGCTCAGCGCCGCCGAGGTGACCACGCTGTTCCAGGCGGCGCGCTAGGCGGCCCGGCGGGTGGGGCAAGCCGGGCATCGGGGTCAAGGGCGGCCTCGATGCCCAGGGTGTCCTGCGCGGCACTGTCCGACGCCCTAGGCGGGTTCGAGACTTGGCTTGCATCCGTTTCGGCTCCGTTCTTGGCATGTCGCCTGCATTCGCGCCGCAGTCGAGTGCATGCCGGCCACGCGGCCCCGGCCCGGCCTTCCACCCGATGGCGGTGCGACCGCGCGCGGGTCTCGGTCAACGGCGTGCAGCTCATCAACAACTGGACCGCACATGCGCCGACCGTCGACACCTCCGCCGGCATCACGCTGGCGGCCGGGCAACGCGTGTCCATCGTCGTGGAGTTCCAGGAGTTCGGCGGCGGCGCGGTGCTGCAGCTGAGCTGGCTGCGCCCCGGCGGCGCGTGGGCGGCGGTGCCGGCGGCTCAGTTGTACGTGCCGGGCGACAACTAGGGGTTCGACGCCTGCCGCCCCCAGTGGCTTCAGCGCCGCTTCACCGTGCGCTGGCCCCGGGTGCCGTTGAAAGCCCCTGCTCCGGAGACCGGTGACCCGGGATCGGGACGGCCGCGTCTCTCAAGCCGCCACGGTCGTCGTCTTCACGAGGCTGCAGAGCTGCTCAGGCAAGTTCCCGCCCGCCACGAGGCAGGCAGTCGGTCAGGAAATCACCCAGGGGCCGCAAGGCCTGCGGCCAACTCGCACGCAAGGATTGGCCACGGTCGTTGCACGATCAATGGCGCCACGACCACGGGCGTGGCCTCACACCCCGCGCGCGCTGCGCAGGTTTTCCTTCAATCGTTCGGGCACGCGCTCGTCGAAGCCCAGCGCCACCCGGCGCACCTCGGGCGTGTCGGTGGGTGAATGACCCACGCCCAGGGCTGCGGCGCGCGGCGCCGGGATGGCCACCACCGTGCCGCCCACGCGGCCGATGCCGGTGATCTCGCACTCGACGAAGTGACCGGGATCCACGCTGCGCGAATGGCAGGGCGTGCCCATCAGGATCACGTCGCCCGGCAGCAGCGTGATGTGGCGCGCCAGGTCGGCGATCACGTAGTGCGGGCCCCAGATCGTCTCGTCGCCGATGTGCGCCTCCTGCACCACCCGACCATCCACGAACGTGCGCAGCGTCTGCTCGAACAGGTTCACGCCGCGCACGATGCCCGGGCCGATGGGCAGCAGGGTGTCGGCGCCCTTCACGCGCAGCATGCTGCCCTGGTCTGTGTCGCGAAAGTCCTGCAGGCCCATGTCCAGCGCCGGGCAGAAGCCTTCGATGCAATCCCAGGCCTCGTCGGGCGTCACGTTGCGGCAGGTGCGGCCGATGACCACCGCGTACTCACCCTCGTAGTTGAGGTACTTGCAGTCGGCGGGCTTGAGGATCTGCCCACCGTGGCCGTTGAGCGACGTGGGCGGCTTGGTGAAGTAGGTCGGCGTCTCGGTCGGCTTGGGCTTGTTGCGTGTCTCGATGCTGCGCGAGCTGTAAGAGATATGCACCGCGATGATCTTGCTCGGACTCACCGGCGGCAGGTAGTACGCGTTGGCCGCATCGACCTCGCGGCCGTCGTCCAGCAGCAGCCTGGCCTCGTCGCGCATCGTGCCCCAGAACGCGCTGCCACCGATCAGCACCCGGCGGCGCTCGATGCGCGGGCCGCGCATCACGGCCGGCAGTTCCTTGAACGGAAACTCGAAGTTCATGCCGGTGCCTTCTGTGCGTTGAACCCGAATTCGCTGCCCGTGCCAACGCGGCCTTGGTGCAGATGCGGCTGGGTGTCGAACCAGATGTGGATGTTGCCGGTGCCGCGCGCGTTTTCGTAGGCCGACATCGGCTCGCCACGGGCCGTGCAGCTCTCGCCGCCCAGGGCCCCCAGCATCTGCAGGTAGTGCGCGCCGAAGGCTTCCCAGGGCAGCTTGCGGTATTCATCGTCCCAGCGCTCGAGCAGCTGCGCGTGCCGACCCTGGCGGAACAGTTCGATGGCACCCTTGTCGCTTTGGATGTTCTCGGGGCGCGAGACGTTGGTCTCATGAAAGATGCGCGGATGGTTGGGCTTCCAGTCGATCGGATTGAACTTGTGGCTCAACGCCCCCGAGGCCAGCAGGACGACACGCAGCCCGCTGCGGCGGATGGCTTCGCCGACGGCCTCGCCCGAGGCCAGGAAGTGGCGCCAATCGCAGTTCTGGCAGGAGCTGACCGTCACCACCGGCAGCCCGGCATGCTCGAGCCGGAGTTGCTTGACCAGGTTGATGGTGGCGTACTGGCGGCCGAGGTCGGGGTGCGAGATCACGCGGTTGTAGCCGCCGCGCTCGCGCGAAACGACCTCCACCAGCGACGCCAGTCCCGGATGCCCGCGGTAGTCGTAGGGCACGCCGTGCAGGTACCAGGGCATCTCGTCGGAGATGTAGGTGCCGCTGTAGCGTTCACCGCCGTCGACCAGGTGGTAGCCGGTGGTGAACCAGTGCGAATCGAAGATCACCACCACCTGCGGCGCCGCGTCGGTGATCTTGTGACGCAGCCTGGCATAACCGGCGATGAGGTCGGAGTCCGCCCCCGCGCCCTGCAGCACGCGGAACTCCTCGCACTGCATCAGCCCCGGGTGGTGCGACACCAGGGCTGCACCGACAACCTGTCCGTTCATTGACATCATCCTTTCAGCGCTGGCTGAAGCTGGCCTTGAAGGGTTTCCTGGGCACGACCACGTCCTTCACGTCGCAGAAGAACTCGAAGCTCCAGTCGCCGCCCTCGCGGCCGATACCGCTGCGCTTGATGCCGCCGAAGGGCGCCTCGAGGTCGCGGATGCCGAAGCTGTTGACCCAGATGAAGCCGGTGCGCACGCGCTCGGCCACCGCGATGGCGTGTTCGGTCGCGCCGTAGCAGACGCCGCCCAGGCCGTAGTCGGTGCCGTTGGCCATCTGCAAGGCCTCGTCGTCGTCGGCGAAGGTCTGCAGTGTCAGCACCGGGCCGAAGACCTCGTTCTGCACGATCTCGTCGTCCTGCTTCAGGTTCGTCAGCAGGGTGGGCTGCACGTACTGCGCACCGAAGGCATGCCCGCTGCCGCCCCACAGCAGCCGGGCCCCACCGTCCACGGCCCGTTGCACGTAGCCCAGCACACGCTCCACCTGGCGCGGGTGGATGATCGGGCCGACCTCGGTGTCAGGCTCGCGCGGGTCGCCGACACGCAGGCGTTCGACCTGGGCACGCAGGGCAGCGACGAAGCGTTCGGCCACCGCCTCGTGCACCAGGAAGCGCGTGCCCGCCAGGCACACCTGTCCGGCATTCCTGTACATCAGCGCGCCGGTGGCCGCGGCGCCTTCCAGGTCGGCGTCGGCCAGCACGATGAACGGGCTCTTGCCGCCCAGTTCCAGGCTGCAGGGCACCAGGTTGGCCCCCGCCGCCTGCGCGATCAGCCGGGCCGTGGGCACGCTGCCGGTGAACGACACGCGCGCGATGCGCGGGTCGGCCACCAGCTTCGCGCCCGTGCTGGCACCGGCACCCTGAACGACGTTGAACACCCCCGGCGGCAGCCCGGCGGCATGAGCAGCGTCGGCCAGCAGCGAGCAGGTCAGCGGTGCCCACTCGGGCGGCTTCAGGATGCAGGTGTTGCCGGCAGCCAGCGCCGGCCCCAGCTTCCAGGTGGACAGCAGCAGGGGCGAGTTCCAGGGCGTGATGATCACCACCACGCCGGCCGGGTCGTGGCGCACCCGGTGGCTGGCCTGCTCGGTCTCGATCGGCCTGTCCTGCAGGCCCAGTGCATGCCGTGCGAACCAGGTCAGGTTGAGCATCGATCGCGGCACGACGCCGTGGCGCATGCGCGACTGCAGCACGCCGGCGTCGTTGCTTTCCAGCACGCTGAAGGCATCGGCACGCTTGCCGATTTCCTCGGCAAAGCGGTCGAGGAAAGGCTGGCGCTGGGCGGCCGTCAGCGCGGCCCAGGCCCCGAACGCGCGACGGGCGGCCTGGATCGCCGACTCGACGTGTTCGGCCTCGCCTTCGCAGACCCGGCCGAGCAGTTGCTGATCGATGGGCCTGAACACCTCGAAGGTGGTCGCCGACGCCACCCGGCGGCCGTCGATGTAGTGGTCGGGCGAGACGTCGACGCCCTGCACCTGAAGCAGCGGAGAGC
Organism: Rubrivivax sp.; assembly: GCA_022843905.1. Classification (GTDB taxonomy): domain Bacteria; phylum Pseudomonadota; class Gammaproteobacteria; order Burkholderiales; family Burkholderiaceae_C; genus Rubrivivax. The sequence continues at coordinate 2,583 of JALHMT010000001.1, read as the reverse complement.
TCATCTCAGGACTCGGCCGTGAACCCGATCTGCCTGATCAGCGGCGCCCAGCGATCGCTGTCCTTCTTCAGCAGCGCGGCCAGATCGGCCGGCGAGCCGGGACGCGCTTCCAGGCCCATCTTGGCCAGCGCCTCCACCACGTCGGGTGCCGAGAGCGCCGCCCGCACGGCGGCCGACGTGCGGTTCAGCACCTCGGGCGACGCCTTGGCCGGCATGTAGACGCCGAACCACTCGTCGAACACGATGTCCTTGAAGCCCTGTTCTGCATAGGTCGCCACGTCGGGGGCGAAGCGGTTGCGGGTGGCGCCGGACGTGGCCAGCAGCCGGGCCCTGCCGGTGGGCAGATGCTGCAGGAACTCGCCCACCGGGCCGGACACGGACGCGACCTGCCCGCCCATCATGTCGGCGATGGCCGGCTGCGTGCCGCGATACGGGGCGTGCTTGAAGTCGATGCCGGCGGCGCGGCCGAACAGTTCCGCCACGAAGTGCGGCACCGAGCCCGCAGCGGGGCTGCCGAAGTTGGCGTCCTTGGGGTTGGCCTTGCACCAGGCGACGAAGTCGCCGAGCGTCTTCACGGTGGCGGGCACCATCGGCCCGACGCCGAACCCGAAGTCGAATCGCACGGCCTGCGACACGGGCTGGAAGTCGACCGCCGGCTCGTAGGTCAGCTTCTTGTAGGTGTGCGGGTAGATGCCCAGCATCGACATCGGCGTGACCAGCAGGGTCAGGCCATCGGGTGCCGCCGTCTTGAGCGCCGACAGCGCGATCTGGCCCCCGGCACCGGTGCGGTTCTCCACCACCACGGTCTTGGCCAGCACGTCGCGCAGCTTCTCGGCGATGCGCCTGGCCGTGACGTCGACGGTGCCGCCGGCGGCGAAGCCGGCGTAGATGCGCGCCGTCTCGGGCAGCCCCTGGGCCAGGCTGCCGGCACCGGTCAGGCCGAGGCCGGCTGCGGCGGTGGAAGTCAGAAGGAATTGTCGACGTTGCATGGTCAGGTCTCCGATCGGTGTTGTGGTTGGGAACAGGAAAGAGTCGACACGAGCAACTTGCCCGGGTTCATCAGGTTCGAGGGATCGAGCGCCTGCTTGATGGCCTGCATCAGGCGCAGCTCGACGGCAGGCTTGTAGCGGGCCGACTCGTCGCGGCGCAGCACGCCCAGGCCGTGCTCGGCCGAGATCGAGCCACCGGCGTCGGCCACGGCGTCGTGCACCAGGCGATTGATCGGCGCTTCCAGCGCGGCGAAGTCGGCACGAGGCATACCCGTGGCCGGCGGCGACAGGTTGTAGTGCAGGTTGCCGTCACCCAGGTGCCCGAACACCACCAGGCGCAGGCCCGGAAAGTGCTGCGCCAGGGCCGCATCGGTGCTCTCGATGAAGTCGGGGATGCGTGCGATCGGCAAGGCGATGTCGTGCTTGATGGTCGGACCCTCGGCACCCTGCGACTCCGAGATGTCCTCGCGCAGGGCCCACAGGCTGCGGCACTGCGCGACGCTGGTGGACAGCGCGGCATCCTCGGCCAGCCCAGCCTCCAGCGCCGCTTCGAGCACGGACTCGATGGCCGCGGTCGCCGCCTGCTTGCCCTGCGCACTGCTCACCTCCAACAGCACGTACCAGGGCGATGGCGCGGCCAGGGGGCGGCGGGCGGCCGCCCCGTGGCGCTCCACCAGCTGCAGGCAGGTCTCGCTGATCAGCTCGAAGGCCGTGAGCTCGGAGGCCAGCCGCTGCTGCGCCAGCGACAGCAGGCCCAGTGCTGCGGCAGGTGTGGGCACGGCGACGAAGGCGACCGCCTGCCCGGCCGGCAGCGGGAACAGCTTCAGCACCGCCGCGGTGATCACGCCCAGCGTGCCTTCGCCGCCGATGAACAGGTCGCGCAGCGAGTAGCCGGTGTTGTCCTTGCGCAGCGGGCGCAGGCCGTTCCAGAGTTCGCCGTCGGCCGTCGCCACTTCCAGGCCCAGGCACAGCTCGCGTGCGTTGCCGTAGCGCAGCACCTGCACGCCGCCGGCATTGGTGGCCAGGTTGCCGCCGATCGTGCAGCTGCCCTGCGCAGCCAGGCTCAGCGGGAACAGGCGGCCCGACTCGCGGGCTGCGTCCTGCAGCTGCTGCAGCGTGACGCCGGCCTCGGCGGTGACCGTCTGGCCTACCGCATCGAGCGCCCGGATGCGCTGCAGGCGTGCCGTGGACAGCACCAGGCTGCGGCCTTCTGCAGCGGGCGTGGCGCCGCCCGACAGGCCGGTGTTGCCGCCCTGGGGCACGACGGCCACGCTGTAGGCACGACACCAGCGCAGCACGGCCGCGACGCCTTCGGCCGTGTCGGGCTGCGCCACGGCGATCGCACGGCCGGTCCACTTGCGCCGCCAGTCGGTGAGAAAGGGCGCCATGGCCGCCTCGTCATCGAACAAGCGGCCGGGGAAGGCGGCGCGCAGGTCGGGCAGACCCATGCTCAGTTCGGCTTCTTGGCGCGCTCTGCCACCAGGCGCTGCTCGGCCCCGGCCTGCAGCGCATCGAGCTGCTCGCGAAAGCCCCGCGGGTCGACCAGCGGGTGGGCGTCGCCGGGCTTGCGCGCCTTCAACAGCTCCTTGGCCTC